>CAZUED010000001.1:0-124637 GCA_964619545.1 uncultured Muribaculaceae bacterium
TTGCTTCATCATTTCCGATATAGCATGGCATAACCAGACTGCCACGAACCCAAACTTCACCAACGCCTTCTTTGTTTGGATTGTTTATTTTTATCTCGTTGCCTGGCAGTGGTCCAGCATAGTAAGTTTTTCCATTATCCAGTTTGAATTGGAAATTAAAATTCGCAGGGCCGGTCGTTTCCGTCAGTCCATAGCAATCACCAACTACAAAACCCAATTTCTCAAAAAATCTGCGAACCCTTGGTTTTAATGTTGCGCCTGCGGAAATCAAAACCTTGACCCTGCCACCAAAAATGTCGTGTATCGGTTTGGTTACTTTTTTAACCAATCCACCCAAACCAATAAATGTCAAAAATCCACGCATACCGACAATAGTCCGCACTAACCAATAGACACGTTTTTCTTTCAAGCTATCTATGATTTTTTTATAGAACCCTTCCCATACACGTGGGACGGCGGGAATAACCTCTGGATGGTATTTTTGAAAATCTTTCAAAAATTCCTTTGGATTCAGAACCGGCTGAAGAAGTAGTGAGCATCGCAATGTAATTGGCGCGATAATGTTTATAACCACCCCATAAATATGATATAGCGGCAAAAATCCATAAAACATATACCCATCTTTGATAACAGGCTTGTAAAACATGGCGCCTTCGCCCAATGAAACAATGTTGTTGTGCGTCAAACCTACGATTTTTGGATTGCCGGTTGAACCACTAGTAAATGAAAGCATTGCTAAATCATCCAAATTCACATCTGCCGCAATAAAGTCTTTTTCATCGGTTGAATCCAATGTTTCAATGTCAAACATTTGTGGGCCATCTTCAATAAAATATGATTTCTGAGCTAATGCCAACTTGCAATTTGTGTGATTCATCATATTTAAGTGCTCGGCTTTTGACAAGCCAGTATCCAGC
Organism: uncultured Muribaculaceae bacterium; assembly: GCA_964619545.1. Lineage (GTDB taxonomy): Bacteria > Pseudomonadota > Alphaproteobacteria > Rs-D84 > Rs-D84 > WRCA01. Next base: position 918 of record CAZUED010000001.1, read on the forward strand.
ATTAAAACTTGGGCACCTTGGGAAGTAATAGCAAAATAAGATTTTATAAATTCCGGAGTGTTTCCAGACAAAATTGCAACTACATCGCCTTTTTTAATGTTGAACTTTTGCGCCAACAAAACTGCGCGCTTTTTAACACCGCTTAATAAATCCCCATAAGTTTCACCCTGACGAACAAAAAATGTGCGTGCGCTATTTTCCGTACATACCTGATGCAACATTTCATAAATGTTTCTAAACACTATTGTACTCCTTTTAAGATCGACAAAGCAGTGTAGCCTTGGGGGAAAGGAAAAACAACCTAATTAAATCATTATTTGTAAAATGACCATTAACGCTATAATTTAATAATTTTGGTTGATTTTTGACGAATCGTCCCCTAGAATAACCGCGCTAATACCAAAGGTTAATAAAATGGCTAACAAGAAAAAAGCGTCAAAGATTGTCGTGAAGATGAATAATCCGGAAACAGGCTTCTTTTACACGAAAACTAAAAATACAAAATCTGAAAACACTCAGGGCAAAATGAAAATGCGTAAATACGACCCAAAGGTGCGCAAGCATGTCGTATTCACTGAAACCAAAATGCCATCCTAAAAAACGCGCCGATGGCGCGTTTTTTAGAATACAAGGCACAAGTTCATAAGGCATAGATAATGAATCTTTATAAATTTGTTTCTGAATCTGTTAAATCCAGCCTTGCAGAAATTTCTGAATTAAAGGGCGCAGATTTGTCTGCAATCAGTATAGAAACTCCAAAAGATAGAACTTTTGGCGATTTTTCTACTAATGCTGCAATGGTTCTGACAAAGCAAATGGGCAAAGCTCCGCGCCAAATTGCAGAGATAATTTTGCAATACCTTAAAAATTTGGATTTTGTATCGGACGCTTCTATCGCTGGTCCAGGGTTTATAAACATCAGATTAAAAGATGAATTTATTTTTAATGCGATAAATCAAAAGTCCGACATAAAAACCACAAATCCTGAAACTATAGATATGGACTATGGTGCGTATAATGTTGCAAAATCTTTGCATATTGGTCATTTGCGCACTTCAATTGTTGGTGACACATTAAATCGTATTGCCAGATTTTTGGGACACAAAACCATATCCTATAATCATATCGGTGATTGGGGCAGGCCAATGGGTTTGGTTTTGGCGTGGATTGAGAAAAACTCTATAACAGAAATAACTGCCAAAGAACTGGATAATTTTTATCCGCTTGCTGCGGATTATGCCAAAAATAATCCCGAATTTTTAGAACGCGCACGAATAATCACTGCCGAATTTCAAGATGGCGACCCAAAATGGACCGCGCTTTATAAAAAATTTATGCCTATTTCACTGAATGCAATGAATGAAATTATAAATCGTTTGGGAATGCTGCCATTTGATAATACTTTGGGCGAGGCGAACGCATCAAAATACTTGGAACCGGTTGAAAAATTGCTGCAGAGCAAAAATTTGTTACAAGAATCTGATGGCGCACAAATAGTTGTCGTTCGTGAAGATTCTGATAATGCACCGATGCCTCCATTTATGTTTTACAACTCTCGTGGGGCGGACACTTATGACGCAACAGATTTGGCTGCGTTGTATTATAGAAAAATTACAGATAATCCAGATCGGATTATTTATCTGACAGATGTTCGCCAAGCCTTGCATTTCAAGCAGGTTTTCCGCGTAGCATCAAAAATTGGTCTTTTTAAACCGGAACAGCTGGAACATCAGTATTTCGGAACAATAAATGGTAAAAATGGACCATTAAAAACCCGTGATGGAAACGCCGCAGGTCTGTTGGACATTATAGAAATTGTAAATGACGCCGCGCGCGAGCGCGTGAAAGCGTCCGGCAAAGATTTACCAAAAGAAACTATTGAAATGATTGCAATGGCCGCATTGAAATTCAATGATTTAATGCACGATGTTAAATCAGATTATGTTTTTGATGCAGATGGGGTTGTCCAATTCGAGGGTCGCACAGGACCATACATTCTTTATACTGCGGTCAGATTGAACAGCATATTGCAAAAGGGCAAAGAGCAAATAATAAATAACAAAACCAAAATCTGTAATCTTGATGAATCCGAGCGTAATTTGTTGCTGGGAATTTTGGATTTCAGTCGGTCTGTCCAGGTAGCTTTTGATAAAAGGGCGACGGATATAATCGCTAATTATACCTATGACCTTTGCCAGCTGACGAATACTTTCTATCACAACTGCCCGATTTTACGTGAAGACGTGAGTCCAGAATTGCGCGACCATAGATTACAAATCGCCGCCAAGGCTTATCATACACTATCCACAGCGATTGATTTGATGGGGTTAAAAGCTCCCATCGAAATGTAATTTATTCATAACGCAATGCATCGATTGGATTCAGCTTTGCTGCTTTACGTGCAGGCATAACTCCAGACGCTATACCAACCACGACCGCCACCCCGATGGAAAGAAATACTGACGCAATGCTAAGCGGAACTGGCATATTCATAATGCCTGGCAGTAATGTCTGGGATAAAATCACACCCAGAAAAAATCCTATCATACTGCCCATAAAGGAAATTACTATCGCTTCGGACAAGAACTGAATCGTAATATGGCTTTCGCGTGCGCCAATTGCTTTGCGAATTCCAATCTCCCGAGTCCGTTCCGCCACGCTGACCAACATCATATTCATAATACCAATAGATCCAACCAACAATGATACGCTGGCTATCGACATTAACAGCATTTTAAGAAACCCTGTAACAGTGTTCATAGTCTCCATAATTTGCTTCATATCCGTAATCTGGAAATCATCGCTATTGGCATCTTTTAATTTGTGCCTTTCGCGCAGCAATTGCGTAATTTGTTCGACCGCAATTGCATTATCTGCAGATGCATTCAGTTTAACAACTACTTGCGGAACAGAATCTGGAAATTTAGAGCCTATAACTCTTTTCTGCAATGTAGTTATTGGCATAAAAATCATATCGTCGCTGTTAGTTATGCCCGCACCACCTTTTTCCTTGGTAACACCAATTACTATCAAAGGCACGCCATTCATGCGAATCACCTGTCCCACGGGATCTGGCCCCAAATCTAACTCTTTGGCAACGGTTGGTCCAACCACAACATAAGTACTGGCATTACGAACAGCGGACCAATCAAAAAATACCCCTTGATCCATTTCTATATTCTGAATGTTTTGATAAGTTGGATATGCCCCAATCGCACTGGTATTCCAATTTTTATTTCCAAAAACAATTGTTCCACCAGACATTCTGGTGGGGGTCGTATATTCTACATCTGGCAATTGTGCCAATGCCTCGGTATCAGAAATAGTTAAAGTATTCGACCCTGATGCCGTACGAACACCACCGGATTGAGAAGCCCCCGCACGAATCATAATTGTATTGGTTCCAAGTGATGCAAATTGACCAGTAATTTGATTTTGCACAGCATCACCAACTGACATCATAATAACCACGGCCATAACACCAATAATTATGCCCAGAATAGTCAAAAAGCTGCGGATTTTATTTCCGACAATACTCAACCAGCTTTCTTTAAGAATGTCATTAAATGTCATCTTCTCTCTCTTGCATAAATCTTAAAAAACCAGTTGTATCCTCTCTGCCAAAATCATCCAGCATGTAAGATTTTTCCTGTATTATAGATCGTGATTTATAAAATTTGTTTTTTGTCTTTAATTGTTGTTCAACTTCTGCCAATAAATCTTGGGCTTGTTTTTTTGTCAGCCTCATCAAACCAACGTTTATTCTAAATTTTTCTTTTAACTCTCTTCTAGGCTCAAACGATTCATTAAACACATTATCGTTCGGGTAATTTTCTATCCAAAATTTTATATTTTCTGGCGGATAGCCATAAATCGCCCCGCGAATAAAATGAACTTTATCAACTAATCTCGGGGTCTTTATATATTTAAGGTCTGGATTTTGATTTTTGATTTGTTCGGTTAGATTATTGATTGTTTCAATCATATCTTTTTTTATCTGTTCCAGCTCATGACCCAAAGGCTCGGTAATTTCAATTTTTTCACCAGAAATTTTTTCCATTTTTGAAATACAATAATCTGGATAGGAAAACATTAACATTTTATTAGATTCTTGCTCTAACGCTTCTTTTGCAATGGGTAATTTATAATTATGAAAAAACTTTGGAACCTTATATCCAGCCGCAACCAATGCATTATCTAGATCTAACGCCGACGACGACCAAAAAGATGACAGCCCCATAGATTCATAAAATATTTTTAATAATTGCTGCAACGAATTGATTTTCATTACAAATTCCTTTCGCTTTTTGGGACTGGGCCGTCATGAGTAATTTTGCCATCACGAATATGTATCAATCTGTTTGTATGACATGCTATATCAAATTCGTGAGTAATCATCACGATAGTTATACCCAATTCTTTATTCAATTTCTTGAACATTTCCAAAATTTCAAATCCCATTTTGCTGTCCAAGTTTCCAGTTGGTTCATCCGCCAGTATCAACTTTGGTTGTCCGACAAGTGCGCGCGCTATCGCAACTCGCTGACGCATACCACCAGAAAGCTGTGGGGGAAGATAATTTTCGAACTTTTCCAAACCAACCGATTTCAGCATTTTTCGTGCCATTACCACACGATCATCCGGAGATATACCGCGATACATAAGCGGCATTATAACATTATCCAAAACACTGCGTTTAGCCAGAAGATTAAAGTTCTGAAATACAAAACCAATATACTCGTTACGCGCTATGGCTAACTCGTCCGCGGTCATGTGCGTTACATCATTGCCATAAAGTTTATATATTCCACTTGTTGGTGTATCCAGCGCACCAATTATATTCATACAAGTAGATTTGCCACTGCCAGATGGTCCCATGATTGATACCAACTCGCCCGCGCGCACATCAAAACTAATGTTAAATAAAACCTGTTGAGAGCCGCCACCTTCCAAACTGAATGTCTTGTTTATTTTCTCCAGCGAAATTACTAGTGGCTCTTTAGTCATTATTTATGCCTTACATTCCTGGACCGCCAGGGCCACCACGACTGCCGTGATTATTGCCGCCCATCATACCGCCTGTCGCAGTAGATTTTTGTCCCAGCTTTCCAGTTATAATTTTATCTCCTTTGACGATTTCATCAGAAATAATTTCTGTCTCGGTCGCAGTTACCAAACCCTTCTTATACTCTATAATTTGTGGTTTCTTTGTCTTTTCACGAATAATCGCCAGATACTGGGTTGGCTTTTTATCTGCAGCAGATTCCACTATTCCATCAAAATTGCGCAATACAAATGCCGCATTAGGCACTTTCCATACATCTTTTCTTTCATCTACCATGATAGTTACAAATGCCGTCATCCCAGGCATAAGACGCAAATCAGAATTATCAACATCAATAACAACGGTGTAAACCACAACATTGCTTGTCGTCGTTGGGGATAATCTTATTTGACGCACCGCGCCGTCAAAGGTCTGGGTTGGATATGCATCAACGGTAAAGGTAACTTTTTGTTTTTCCTTTATCACGCCAATGTCAGCCTCGGACACGCTGGTTTCAATCTGCATCTTGGACAAGTCCTCAGCGATTTCGAATAAATCTGGGGCTTGGAAAGATGCGGCTATTGTTTGGCCTTTATCGACTTTGCGCGAAATTATTGTTCCATCAACTGGTGATACAATCTTGGTATATCCCAGATTTGTTTTTGCTCTTTCATATTGAGATTTTGCACGTAAAACGGATTGCTGGGATGTTTTATATTTTGTTTCGGCTTGCTCTAGTTCTGCACGCGCAATATACCCTTCGGCAAAAAGGGATTTATTTCTTTCGTATTCTGAATTATCAAATTTCAGTTGGGCCTGGGCCGAATCAAGAGCAGCCTTGGATTCATCGGCCGTTGCCTGTAAAACGCTGGGATCTATTGTTAATAAAACATCACCTTTTTTAACCTTGTCATTATAGTCAACCATAATGTTTTCAATGTTTCCACTGACCTGACTGCCAACTTTAATTGTATTTACTGGTTTTATTTCACCGGTTGCGGTAACGACCTGCTTCAAGTTTCCACGTGTAATTTCAATAGTGGCAAACTGGCTTTCAGTCGATTTAGTTTCACCAAAAATCAATGGTAAAATTATTACCACACACAAAGCGCTTACTATCCACCATTTGTGCTTTACCATATAATTAAAAATCCTTTTCCAACGACTGGTTGATGCTATTTCATCCATGTTCTGTGCCATATTCATTTAATTTCTCCATACATATTTTCGGGGTTTGGCGCGGACGCGGTATCATCATCCAAATTTTCTTTTAACTCCCCGGACGCCAGCGCCAGTGCAGCCCGCTGGACATAAAGGTCATATCTGGCAGAAATGTTTTGCATCTTTGCGCTAGCCAACTCTGCTTGTTGTGTTTGCCAATCCAGCATTGTGGCGCGACCAACTTTATACATCCCGGCCGTTACGCGTTCACTTTCTGTTGCAGATTTCAGCAAAGAATCTGTCTGTTCCAAAACCTTTATAGCTGTTTTATAATTTTGATATGCAGTCCAAATGTCTTGGGCGACCAGATCTTCTTTGGCACGTTGTTGTTCTTTGGCGCGCTCGTAATTTGCCTGGCTGGCCCGCAAATTATAAACATTTGCAAAGCCTGCGAAAATCGGCATTGAAGCACGAATACCTATGCTGCCACCAACCTTGTCATTTGGATTTCCGCTAACCGAATCATAGGTGTTCTGAAAATTATATGACATCTGACCGGTTGCAGAAATTGATGGTAAATTTTTCAAAAATTCTGAATTGCGTCGATACCATGCTGCGTTGGTAGATTCTCCCGCGGAAAGCAAATCGGGACGTTGCTTTTTGGCTTTCTCTATCAGCTGGGTAATAGTTTCAGATTCTGCGGTACTGCCGAAATTTGATGGCATATCAGTAATTTTCAGATTTTGGTTTTGTGGAAAAGATAACAAGTATAAAATTTTACCCTTGGTAATTTCACGATTGCCCTGGGCGCGTTTTAATTCCAGCTCTCGCGCGGCCAGACTTGTTTCGGCCTTTAAAACATCTGCCTTGGCCACGGCACCAGCCTTGAATTTCTTGTCCGCCGTATCTTTGGCGCCCTTTGCAACCTTGACTAAATCTTCTGCCGCAACGACGCCCGCGTCCGCGCTTAGCATTCCATAGTAAGCTGCAACAACATCATAAACATAGTTCTGGACTGCAGTGCTGTAATCAAAGCCAGTTGCACGCCATACTGCTGCAAGTTGATTTAAATCAGAAAGTCGCTTACCAAAGTCAAAAATCAGCCAACTGGCCGATAAAGATGCGCCCGATTGTATGTCTCCCCATTCCTTGTTCCTGTATGATTTTGATCCGGAAAAACCCGCATCTATGGATGGCAAATATGGCGCATACCCCGCATTTTTTCCAAAACGCGCAGATTCAGCAGATAAATACGCGGCTGCGGTCTGCGGATTTCGACACAAACCCAACTCTACGACTTGCTGCAAAGTTAAAGTTTTATCTGGGACCGAACTGCGCGAAGCGCAGTTTTCATCCGCCGCCTGTGCCGAACAGGTCAGAAAAAACAGACTGGTTATTGGTAAAATCATTCTTTTCATAAGACAAATTATATCATAATTTTCTTGCAATTACACGATTCGGTGTATAAAGTTAACTTGTTCTTAAATAAATTTTTAGGAGCGGGGTCTTGAAAAGCCCCGCTCTTTTAACAAGGGAGTAAGAAATGTCGTTTGTGCCAATGCCGCGCCAAGATTTGCTGTTAGCCATTGAAAGTCTGGCCCAAGAAAAGCAAATTGATCGCGAAATTGTATTTGAATCACTGGAAGCTGCTGTTGCAAAAATCGCAAAGCAGAAATACGGCGAGGAATTTAACATAACCGCCACCATAGATCGTAAAAATGGCGCCATACGTGTACGCCGCCTGTTTGATGTTATAGATTCACCCGAAAAAGTTGGAAATGATGAGCTGGGCGAATCTATTTACAACCCAGATACTATGCTGACCATTGCCCAGGCAAAAAAATATTCATCCGACCCAAAAGTTGGTGATGTTGTTGAAGATCAATTACCCGAACCCGAATTTGGCCGTATGGCATTTCAGACTGCACGTCAAATTATGACTTCTCGCGTTCGTGATGCAGAAAAGGGTCGCCAATTCGAAGAATTCAAGGATAACATCGGCGACATTATCAGCGGCACGGTAAAACGTATAGAATTTGGAAATGTGTTTGTTGATATAAATGGCAAAGCCGAAGGATATATCAAAGGAACAGAATTGATTCCTGGTGAACGTCTGAATGTCGGCGATCGTTTACGCGCACTGGTTATGGACGTCGTTCGCAGCAATTCAGGCCCACAGATTTTCTTGACTCGCACACATCCTATGTTTATGGAAAAATTGTTTGTTCAAGAAGTTCCTGAAATTTACGAAGGTGTTATTAAAATCAAGTCTGTTGCACGCGCACCCGGCAGTCATGCCAAAATTGCGGTTCAGACCGAAGAGCCATCAATTGACGCGGTTGGTATGACTGTTGGAATGAAGGGGACACGCATCCAACCAGTTATCAATGAATGCCATGGCGAAAAGATTGATGTTATTCTTTACAGCGAAGATCCAGCCGTATTTATTGTTAATGCAATGCAGCCTGCAAAAGTTGCAAAAATCATCGTTGATGAAGACACTCACACTGCTGTCGTTGTTGTAAACGAAGACCAACAAAGTCTGGCTATTGGACGTCGCGGACAAAATGTCCGCCTGGCATCACAACTGACCGGTTGGAACATTGATGTTATGAACGAAGCCCAAGAGCAAGAACGCCGCGCAAAAGAATTTAAAGAAAAAACTGAATTATTTATCCGTGGTCTGGACGTTGATGAAATGATTGCACATCTGCTGATAACCGAAGGCTTCCGGACTATTGAAGAAATAGCGTTTGTAGATTTGAATGAATTAGAAACTATCGAAGGCTTTAACGCTGAACTGGCATCCGAATTGCAAAATCGCGCCAAGACTTATCTGGAAAAGCTGGAACAAGATTATATTGATGAAGGCCGCAGATTAGGTATGAAGGATGATTTGTTACACTTTGACTTTGTAAAGCGTCCGATTATAATGAAGCTGGGTGCAGCTGGAATTCGCAGTTTGGAAGACTTGGCGGATCTTGCATCTGACGAGCTGATTGAGATTCTGGGCGAAGATAATATGTCGCCGCGACTGGCCGAGCGTATCGTAATGAAAGCACGTGAAGTCGCATTCGGCATAACGATGGACGAGGAATAAGGTGCAGTAAAGTCTGCATCAATGGAGTAAATTAGTATGGCCACACTTACACTAGGCAAGTCTGTAACGACTGATCAGGTAGCAAGCAAAAAAGGCGATGCCGTTTTTGTAGAGCGCCGTCGACGCGTCATAGCGCCTGGCAGTCATGAACTGCGGGAAGAACCAAAAACCCCCAGCTCTGCGCGTAACGCCGCGGACGAAAAATTGCGCGCGGTGTTAGAGGCGGCTAAAGCACGCGATGAAGAGCGACGCAAACGTGAAGCCGAAGAATCTGCTGCACGCGCCGCACGTGATGCTGAAATAGTTCGTGAATCCGAAGAATACGAAGCTGTCAAAGAAAAGCTCTCGGCCAAGGAATTAGCCAAAGAAGAAGAAACTCCGGCACAAAATGGACCACGCAGCGGTACAATTGCCCCGCGCATCAGCGCGCGCGAAACTGATGATGATGTGCGTCGTCCGGGAAATGTTCGCAAAGAAAAGAAAAAAGATTTTTCTAAGGGTAAAATTTCTATTCACGACATTGTTATCGGTGGCGGTGATGAAGGTGAAATTGAAATCCGCGGATCAAATCGCCGCCGGTCCGAGGCTTCCCTTAAACGTTTCCGCGATAAAGCGCGGTCTATGTTTGCGGCACCACAAAAAATTGCTCGTGAAGTAGTTTTGGGCGATTCAATTGTTGTTAAAGACCTGGCCGGTGCATTGGCTGAAAAAGTCGGAAATGTTGTTAAAAAATTGATGGAAATGGGAATGATTGTATCATTAAATCAATCCATTGATGCGGACACAGCAGAACTGATTGCCCAAGAATTTGGTGCATCTGTTAAACGCGTATCATCATTGCCACACGAAGAATTATTAAATCGTCAACCTGGCCCAGCGCACATGAAGCCACGCGCGCCTGTTGTAACGGTTGTTGGTCACGTTGATCATGGAAAAACCTCTTTATTAGATGCATTCCGTAATGCCAATGTGGTTGCTGGTGAGGCAGGTGGAATTACCCAACATGTATCTGCGTATGAAGTAAAATCAAAATCCGGAAAGATGATTACTTTCTTGGACACCCCGGGACACGAAACATTTACTGCTATGCGCGCGCGCGGCGCGAACATGGCCGATATAGTCGTCTTGGTTGTCGCAGCGAATGATTCAATTATGCCCCAGACTATCGAGGCTATAAATCATATCCGCGCAGCACGGGTTCCATTTATTGTTGCAATAAATAAAATTGATTTGCCTGACGCTAATCCGACAAAGGTTAAAACTGATCTGTTACAACAAGAAGTCCAAGTCGAAGAAATGGGTGGTGAAGTTCAAGCTGTTGAAATTTCCGCCACTAAAAACATAGGGTTGGATAAATTAGAAGATGCTATTTTGTTGCAAGCTGAAATGATGGATTTACAAGCTGATCCAGATATGCCGGCCGTGGGAATTGTAGTTGAAGCAAAAATGGAAAAAGGATTGGGCGCTGTTGCAACAACTCTTATCCGTCAGGGTACACTTTCTATTGGCGACCCATTTGTTGTTGGGGAAACTTTCGGGCGCATTCGCGGTTTAATAAATTCGGTTGGCATGCGTGTTAAATCTGTGGGACCTGGACAACCCGTTGTTATACTTGGTTTAGAATCAGTTCCAAACGCAGGTGATACATTGAATGTTCTGGAAAACGAGGCACAAACACGTGATGTAGCCGCATACCGCGCACGTCAAGAGAAGGACAAGGCCAGCATTGTAAAGCACAGCAGCTTGGAAGAATTATTTTCGAAACGTGATGATAATAAAAAATTGATGCTTCCGATTATTTTGCGTGCGGACGTCCAGGGTAGTGTCGAGGCAATTCGCGACATGTTGAAAGGCGTGGGTTCGGATAAAGCAGGAATAGATTTATTATCTGCAGGCGTCGGACAAATAACCGAGGGCGATATACGTCTGGCTATTGCTGGTGGTGCAGTTATAATCGCGTTTAATGTGCGTGCAGATTCTGCGGTGCGCGAACTGGCACGCCAAGGCGGCGTTGATATACGTTATCACTCGGTTGTTTATCGTATAACAGATGAACTGAAAGAAATCTTGTCCGGAAAACTGGCACCTGAACGTCGCGAAACATTTATCGGATACGCAGATGTTATTGCTTTGTTCACGGTTGGCAAAGGAACCAAAGTCGCCGGATGCCGCGTTACCGAGGGCGTTATTAAAAAAGACGCATTCGTTCGATTACTGCGCGACAATGTAGTTATTTATGATGGTAAAATCGGAATGCTGAAACGCGAAAAAAACGAGGCCAAAGAAGTAGGTGTTGGAACTGAATTCGGTATGAGCTTTGATAAATATAATGATTTGAAAGAGGGCGATCGCGTTGAATGTTATGAAGTAGAAAACGTAAAAGCAACATTATAAAATGCGCCAATGGCGCATTTTTTTACATAGCAATCCATTCTGGCATATTAATACTGGAACTTTTTATGTCTTTGGGTTCAGCATTGTTCCATCTGCGCGGTGCGACCACTATTTTTTTTGGATTCTTATTCAGCCATGCACACCACCATGTAAAGGTGCTGTTTGTAATTATATGATTCTTGGCCAAAGAAGATGTCATCATATCTATATTTGGAGATTGGTTATACAAAAAAACAACCCTACCAAACTTTTCCAGATTAATATTTTTTTTGACCCAATCTAAATCATCCGAAAATATAAAAAACACAGGATTGCCCAGCCGCTGCTTCATGTACTTGGCGGCACGGATAAAATAATCTGTACCAACAACATCATAATAAGGATGCCCAACATAATCGCCGCGGCGAATATGAACTGCTACGCTGTTTTTTTCTTTGCTGATCTGCTTGGCAATTGATGGTAGTGTTTTTTTTAATGAAAGTTCTTTTAATAGCTGGGGTCGAATTCTGCGAAAATCTCCATGTGGATAACCGGAATAATGACGTCCCAGCAATCTAAAAAACAGCGCACCAATAATAGAAATAGATGGCAGCCTAACATTAAAATCTGCCAGATATAAATGCAAATGCGATACTTTTTTTAATTTTCTTTTTCGCTGACCTGAATGAAAAAAATGTAAATCATATAAAACTTTTTCGCCATATAATAACTCGCGCTCGCGCGCATAAGCATATTGGAAAATTTGATTTCCCAGTCCTGATTTTATTTTTACAACACGGGTTTTCATTATTTTCCTTTTTAAATCAGGATAAATTTTATAAAAAATGGAGGCCTGAGTCGGACTCGAACCGGCATAAACGGATTTGCAGTCCGGTGCATAACCCTTCTGCCATCAGGCCTGAGCTGCAATCATACTGGATACATTGCCCGTTTTCAACCGAAATTTATTCTATTGAAGAAAAACCTGCTTTTTTGTATGATTTGCCAGTAATGCTGAATGTTTTGACCCTTGCAAATTTCCGTAATCATGATTCTGCCCGCATAAATTCCGCGGGCTTTAAGAACATCGTGATCACAGGCCCAAACGGCAGCGGCAAAACCGCAATTTTAGAGGCCATATCAATGCTTTCTGGCAATGGCGGCCTACGCGGTGCAAGTATGCCCGAAATTGCAAAAATAAATGGTTATGGGGGATTTGCAGTTCATACGAAAATTTCTGACGATACAACCATTTCTGTTTCTTTTTCTGCTGGCGATACTGGGCGAAAGCTTCGTATTGATAACGAGCCGAAGCCTCTATCAGCTGCATGCAGCGTAATTCGTATCATATGGTTGACACCAAAAGAAGACAGATTATTTGCAGAATCTGCATCTGATCGTCGTGCATTTTTGGATCGCTTGGTTGCCGGATTTGACCCTGTTCATACTGGCCGAGTTGCCAGACTGAATAAATTATTATCTGAACGTGCATTCGCAATTAAAAGCAATGGCGGTGAACAATGGCTGGATGCGATTGAATCCCAGCTGGCCGGCGTGGCCGCTTCTGTTGCTGCGGCGCGTGTTACTTATGCGGCACAACTAAATCATTTTTTACAGGCAGAAACTAATTCGCAAATTATTTTAAGCGGTTGGTTTGAATCTCGTTTTGGCTCTGGTTGCAATTGTTTGGACGCAGAAAAAGAATACCGAAATTATTTATCAGAAAATCGTGCTTTGACAGCTGGAAATATGGTTATAGATGGTGCACACAAATCTGACTTTTCCATGTTTCGTAATGATCTTAATATGAATGCTGCCATGCTGTCTGCTGGGCAACAGAAAAAATTATTGATGTTATTGATAATTGCAAATGCAAAACTTTTGCATGCTAAAATTTCTGCGCCTGTTTTGATTTTATTGGACGAGGCTTTATCTCATTTTGACCCGGAAAGCGCCGCAGATTTACTGGCGCGATTGGATGCTACGCCTGCGCAAGTTTGGATAACTGGCGCCTATATTGATGTTTTCCCAAATGCGGAAAATTCTTTATTTGTTTCTTGCGCAGATGGCGATGTAAGTTGTAAAATGCAGGCATGAAAAGCATAAATTACCCTCATTTGTTAGAAAAGGCATTAAAAATTGTTGTGCGCGACGCCCTGCGGCATGCACAAATCAACGGATTGGGCGATAATGCAAATTTCTATATTACTTTTCGTACGCGTGACCCGGGCGTCGTAATTCCTGATTTTCTGCGTATGCGCTATCCTGAATTGATGACGATTGTTTTGCAGTATTCATTTTCTAACCTGAATGTCTCGGACGATGAGTTTGGTGTAACACTTACATTTGATGGGCGTCCTTTTTATATCCGCGTGCCTTTTGATTCTATGCTGGAGTTCAAAGATACAAGTGTAGATTTCATACTGACATTCCAGCCAAAGGCTGCGCCCGATGCAGGAAATGATTTAGAACTTCCGCTTCCTGGCACAGTTGCACCAGCAGAAGAAAATGATGGTCGGGTAATTTCCCTGGACGCTTACAGACGGCGGCGCCAATCTTGATTTCCAGATTTTTTATTGTAAACTCAATCTTATGAATAATTATGATGTTATTGTTATAGGCGCAGGACATGCCGGGGTGGAGGCTGCTGCAGCCGCGGCACGCCGCGGGGCAAAAACTTTGCTGCTGACCAAATCTGAATCAGATTTGGGGGCGTTGTCTTGCAACCCCAGCATTGGTGGTCCGGGCAAATCTCAACTGGTTGCAGAAATTGACGCTTTTGGCGGAATTATGCCAATTGCTGCGGATGCGTCTGGCATTCATTGGATATTGCTGAACGCGACACATGGCGCAGCAACTCGGGCTTTGCGCGCGCAAATTGATCGCACGCTTTATCACAATGCAATTAAAAATTTGCTTGGACAATCTAATCTTGAAATAGTTTATGAATCTGTGGAAGATCTGGATTTAGAAAACAAGATCGTAAATAAAAAATACCATGCGAACGCGATTGTTTTAACGACCGGCACTTTTCTGCGTGGATTGGTTCATCGCGGAAATGAAAAAATTGAATCAGGTCGATTGCAAGATGATGGATCTTATCAAGAACCTGATAAAAATATATCAAAAACTCTTGAGGCTGCTGGCTTTTCATTGCTTCGCTTAAAAACCGGAACCCCTGCCAGAATTTATCAGGACTCGATTGATTTTTCTGTTTGCGAGCCTCAACCCAGTGATGAAAATCACGAATGGTTTTCGTCTGGAGAAAATGGATGTGAATCTCGCGTCAGTTGCTTTATAACTCACACGACTGAAAACACTCACCAAATTATTCGGGAAAATATAAAAAATGCACCGATGTATAATGGCGACATTACTGGAACAGGGCCGCGCTATTGTCCATCTTTGGAAGATAAAGTTATGCGCTTTCCACAGCATACTTCTCACCATGTTTTTTTGGAACCCGAAGGTTTAAACAGCGATTTAATTTATCCGAATGGAATTTCAACCAGCTTTGGCGCAGACGAACAAGAGCAATGGATGCGCACCATTCCAGGGTTGGAAAACATGCGTGTTGCGCGATATGGATACGCCATAGAATATGATGCGATTGACGCCAGAATGCTGAAATCAACCCTGGAATCCAAGGATTTGCCTGGTATATTTTTCGCAGGTCAAATCAACGGAACATCTGGATACGAGGAAGCTGCCGCCCAAGGATTGGTTGCGGGCGCGAATGCTGCGGGGGCAAACTTAGTTTTAGACAGAACAAATTCAATGATAGGCGTTTTGATAAACGACATAACGACATTGGGAATTGACGAGCCTTATCGAATGTTCACATCACGGGCAGAATTTAGACTTTCGTTGCGCAGTGATAATGCGATAGTTCGCCTTGGGGAAATCGCGGTAAAGGCCGGATTGATTACAGAAGACCAGCGCACAGAAAAATTAAATGCAAAAGCAGAAAAGATTGAAAAAATTGATAAATTTTACGCGGGATACATTGCAAGGAATCAGCGTGAGATAGAAAATTACAAACGCGATGAGAACTTAAAAATTCCAAAAGATTTTGACTATAAATCATTGGCGGGACTGACCAACGAGTTGATAGAAAAATTGACGCGGACAAGACCTGAAAACATCGCTGGATTATCAAGAATTCCCGGAATGACACCTGCTGGAATTATGGTTGTTTTGCGGAAAATAAAAACTGGAAATTCATAAAACGCTGTATTAGACTGACATTCGCGCCGGCCTAGCTCAGTTGGTAGAGCACCTCATTCGTAATGAGGGGGTCGCAGGTTCGAATCCTGTGGCCGGCACCATCCTTTGACACGGCTACGGGTGAGGGGCCAGTTAAATCTTGATTTTTAGATAAATCAATTGTATAAATAGGCACATGCAAATAAAGAACATAATCATTATAAGATAATCGGCACTGCGCTTTAGCGGTTGCTGGGGCGCACATAGCGCCCTTTATTATTATCAGGAGCAAAGTAAATGTCATACCCAAAGACCGAACCAAAAGCAAACTTTCCACAGCTGGAACGCCAAATCATGGATTTTTGGCGCGGTGATGACACTTTCCACAAGGCTCTTGCCGCTAACGCAGTAAAAAAACCTCGCGTTGACTTTTCTTTTTATGATGGTCCACCAACCCCCAGCAGCAAGCCTCATGTTGGACACTTGGGTGTATCGGCCGTCAAAGATATGGTATTTCGCTATCACACAATGCGTGGTCAATATGTTACGCATCAATTCGGTTGGGATGTTCATGGACTTCCTGCCGAAGTAACCGTTGAAAAACAAACCGGCTGTAAATCTATCGACATTGTCGCCAAAGATGGAATCGCCGCCTTTTGCGATATGTGCCGCAGTGGCCTTATGTTGTATGCCGATGAATGGCGTGGATATATCAACAGAATTGGTCGTTGGGTCGATTTTGGCAGTGATGGTCAAGAATATATCACCATGGATACTAAATATATGGAGTCTGTTCTGTGGGCATTAAAAAGCCTGTATGAAAAAGGCTTGCTGTATGAAGATTATAAAGTAAATCCTTTTTCTTGGAAATTGGGTACGGTTGTATCAAACGCTGATGCTGCCAAAGAATATACTGATGTTATTGATGATGCAGTAACCGTTTGGTTTGAACTGATTGATGGACGTCGCGTTTTGGCATGGACAACAACTCCTTGGACTTTACCAGGAAACTCTGCATTGGCCGTGAATCCAAAGATGAAGTATTTGGTTGTGCGTGATGCTGATGGCGCCGAATACATCATTGCCGAATCCAGATTCAAAGCGTATGAAAAGCAACTGGCATCTGCTGAAAAAGTTGGCGAATTATTTGGTTCTGATTTGGTTGGATTAAAGTACAAACCATTGTTTAATTATTACACGGATGAAAAATTATATTCAATAATTCCTGCTGATTATGTTTCTGATTCTGATGGAACTGGAATTGTTCATATCGCGCCGGCCTATGGTCAGGAAGACTTTGCAGCTGCGCGTGAATTTGATAACGAATTTCCGGTTATCTTGAATGTCGATGATTATGGTAATTTTACAAGCGACGTCAAAGATTGGGCAGGTGAAAACATTTTTGATGCATCACCTAAAATCATTCAACATCTGCAAAGCAATGGTCATCTGGTTAAAAAAGAGCAATACAAACACAGCTATCCTTTTGACGATCGCACTCATACCAAGTTGATTTATCGCGCGACAAATTCTTGGTATATCAATGTACCGGCAGTGCGCGACAGATTGATGGAGAATAACAAACAAGTAAATTGGACCAGCGCGGGCGAAAGATTCCGGTCTTGGATTGAAAATGCCAGACCTTGGGCAATTACTCGTAATCGTTTTTGGGGAACTCCATTACCAATTTGGAAACGTGGCGACGAAATCAAAGTATTTGGTTCAATTGCAGAACTGGAAGAATTTTTCGGCGTTAAAATAAATGATTTGCATCGTCCAACTTTGGATAAACTTGAAAAAGACGGATGGAAACGCATTCCTGATGTTTTAGATTGCTGGTTTGAATCTGGGGCTATGCCTTTTGCCGCTTTGCATTATCCTTTTGAGAATAAAGACAAGTTTGATAAAACTTTCCCTGCTGATTATATTATCGAAGGCATTGATCAAACACGCGGTTGGTTTTATACATTGATGGTATTGGCAACGGCTTTGTTTGATAAACCTGCATTCAAAACCGTTTCTGCAAATGGTTTGACGTTGGACGAACAAAAACGGAAAATGTCGAAATCTTTGGGAAATTTCGAAGACCCCAGCAAAGTCTTTGATGATTACGGCGCAGACGCAATTCGACTTTATTTGCTGGGCAGTAATTTTATCAAGGGTGAACCAGTACTTATTGATAAAGCCGGTAAAGTATTTAACGAGCCTATCAAAAATATACTGACCCCACTTTGGAATGCGTACCACTTCTTTACACTTTATGCGAATGCTGGAAATGTAACTGCTAAAGATTTATCGACCAGCGAAAATGTTTTGGATAAATACATTTTAGCAGAACTGGATGAGCTGATTGGCGTAGTCTCGAATTCTTTGAACGATTACAAACCTGACGTTGCAGTTCGTGAATTTACCAGATTTTTGGAAATCTTGAATAATTGGTATATCCGCCGCTGTCGGGAAAGATTCTGGGACGAAGACCAAACTGCTTTTGATACTTTGCATTTTGTTTTGACAAGTGTTTGCAAATTACTTGCACCGCTTGCCCCATTCATCAGCGATTATATCTATCGCAATTTAACCGGCAAAGAATCTGTTCATTTAGAGGCATTTCCAAAATGCGAAAAAAATAACAATGTTCAGTTGATGGATGACATGCGCCGCGTTCAGATGATTGTGGCAACTGGAAAAATGCTGCGTGAAAATTATAAATTGCGCAATCGTTTGCCATTAAAATCTTTAATGATTGCTGGCGCAGATATGAATGAATTTTCAGACATTTTGCGCGACGAGTTGAATGTAAAATCAGTTGTATTTTCGTCCAATGTTGCATCAGTTGCTGATTCTTTCGTGTATCTGATTACCCCCAAAATCGGTGCAAGACTGGGCGGAAAATTAAAAGAAATTATGGCTGCCAGCAAGCAGTCTGAATTTAATCCATCTGAATGGGGATTATTAGGCGACGAATACGAAATGCGCTTGAATGTAAAAGATGGTATAACAGGTGCGGCACTTCCTGATAACACTGCGGTTGTAGTTTTGGATACAAATATGACACCAGAATTATTGGCCGAAGGTTTGGCAAATGACGCGCTTCGCTTTATCCAAGACACCAGAAAAACAATCGGCCTGGATGTTTCTGACCGCATAATTTTGGAATACAATTCTGATATTGAATTGGCAGACGCGCTGGAGGCTCATCGTGAAACAATCATGAAAGACGCACTGATAACAAATATGAAATCTGGAAGTGGAGAATTTGATACGGAAATAGATGGTCATAAACTATCTATTAAAATAACAAAGGCGTAATCAAAGGAATATAAAATGAATTTTTATAAAACCGAATTTTCTGGTGTTTTTATAATAGAGCCAAAAATCTTTCCGGATTCTCGTGGGTATTTTTTCGAGTCTTATAATGAACAAGAATTTTGTGCCAATGGAGTAAAAAACAGATTTGTGCAAGACAATCAATCTTTTTCCAGTTATGGAACTATTCGTGGAATACATGCGCAAATTGGCGATTTTGCCCAGGCAAAACTTGTTCGCGCGATCAAAGGTCAGGTGCTGGATGTCGCTGTTGATTTACGTAGGGGCAGTCCAACCTTTGGTAAGCATATTTCGGTTTTATTAAATGATCAAGAAAATAATATGCTGTTTATTCCCCGCGGTTTTGGACACGGATTTTCAGTTCAATCTGAAACGGCAATCTTTGGATATAAATGTGATAATTTTTATAACAAAAACTCTGAAAGTGGAATTATTTATAATGATGCAAAATTAAACATTGATTGGAAAATTCCGAAAGAAAAAATACTTACATCTGACAAAGATTTGCTGTGGCCGACTTTATCGGAATGGAGCGCCAAAAATTCAAGATGAAACTGACACCAAAAATTTATTTTGAGCGCGTTCCCGCATGTCTGAACATGGAAATTCGGAGCGAGTTGTATCACACTAATGAATTTACATTTGCGGTCGCAGTTATTTTATCCGCCCAGGCAACTGATAAAAAGGTTAACGAGGTTACGCCCACATTATTTGCCATCGCTGATACACCGCGAAAGATGATGAAACTGGGTGAAGACGGACTGAAAGAGCATATCAAAGTAGTTTCATTTTTTAATAATAAAGCAAAAAGTATTATGGGACTCAGTCGCGCGCTGGGCGATTCTGATTTGCCGCACGATCGCGATGCATTGATGAAATTACCGGGTATTGGGCAAAAGACTGCGAATGTTATTATGAATGTGCTGTGGGGTGCACCAAATATAGGCGTTGATACTCACGTTTTTCGTAATGCCCACAGATATGGCTGGGTTAATAACAATGCAAATACTCCGGAAAAAGTTGAAGCCCAGCTGATGAAGCTTATTCCGAAAAAGTATCATCCAATCGCAAATCACGTTATGGTTTTGCATGGACGATATATCTGCAAAGCATTGCGTCCAAAATGTAGTGATTGTCCAGTTGCCAAGTGGTGCGACGCGACATGTAAAACCATATAAAAAAACCGGCATTTGCCGGTTTTTTATTTATCCCTGATTTTTGCACCACATTTTTTTTCAACACTTGTAATCACGGCATTCTGAATTTCTAATAATTCTTCCGAATTCAGATTTTTATTCGGCTCTATCAAAATCTCGAAAGCCACAGATTTATTACCATCGCACATTTCAAACACATCAAATATGTTTGTGTCTTTGATTTGTTCATCTGCCGCAATGGCCGCATCTAACAAATCTTGTGGATCTGTATTTGCATCTGTTATAAATGCAAAATCACGAGTGATTGGTAATAAGTCTGACATTGATAATTTTCTGCCGTTTTTATCAGATATAATTTTTTCACTTTTTTCTTCTGAAAAATTTCTACCTGTCGGTATATTGATAATTCCAATTATTACCTTTGTTTTTATTTTTAATTTTTTTGCAACCGATGGATGTAATTCTCCAAATTCAATGTTTTCACCAAGGCAACCATATCTGTATGGATGAGCCCACGCAGGAACTTTTTCCGGCACATTAAGGGTTTTATCCGGAAATGCTTGCAAGAAAGCATCACGTATATCATATATATCACACTCTCGGCCATGCTTGGCCCATGTTTTATCAGTTGCTAAACCGGTACGAATTATCACCAGCTGTTGATGTTGTTGTCCTGGTTTATATCCATCAAAAACCGTTCCTTGCTCAAACATACGCAAATTAGTCCTTCCACGGCGTTCATTTTCTTTTACTGCCAACAACAAATTACTGATTAAGCTTTTACGCATTACATCTAATTCATTTGTAATGGGATTTTTAACTTTTACATGGTTTGTGATTCCTATTATTTCTTCTATCTTGGAATCGGTAAAACTAAAGCTGATATTTTCTGTATATCCGAACTTGTTAAGGTTCACCTTAATCGGATTGTATATTGGCTTGTATTCTGGTGAATGTTTTTTAATTTTGATTTTATCATAGCCACCAATACGAACCAGCTCGGAAATAATGTTTTCCGGTATTAAAACATCAACGCGCGCAGACGGCGGAATTATAACCCACATATCTTTATCGCCTTGAATAATAAATCCAAGATTTTCCAAAATTTCTTTTTGCTGATTTTCAGGCATATCAAAGCCTGTTTTTTTAACAAAAAGACTGGGATTATAAGAAATCCTACGTGGATCTAAATCCGCCAAAATTGGATTTTGTTGATCCCAATCGCGCAAAGGAACACAAGCGTCCCCTCCACATGAATCGTGAATTAATTTTGCCGCATGTGAAATACCAGCCAAAGTAATAGTTGGATCAATGCCCCGCTCATAGCGATATGAAGCATCCGATTGAATTCCTAAACGTTTTGATGTTTTTCGAATACCAACGGGCTCGAAATAAGCACTTTCTAATATAACATTTTTTGTTTTATCGGTTGTCATACCACGTACGCCACCGATAACCCCAGCCAATGCTAAAACACCTTTGCTGTCAGCGACAACCAAATCCGTCTTGATCAAAGTATGTTTGATTCCGAACAAGTCTGTAAATTCTTCACCATCTTTTGCATTGCGAACAATTATATCTCCTGCAACTTCATCTGCGTCAAAGCAATGCATAGGCTGCCCCAGATCATAACAAACATAATTAGTTGCATCTATTGGTGCATTTTTTGGATTAATCCCAATTGCTGACAAACGCGATGCAATTTTATCGTTGCTTTGCGACATTTTAATGTTTTTGATTTCACATAAATGGTAAATCGGGCAGGCGGTATAGTTTTCTATTTTTGCTTTACGCTCGCCTTTTATTTCGCCAAGAAAATCACAATTTTTATTCTTGAAATTGCCAGCTCCAGATGCGGCTAAATCCCGTGCAATTCCGCGTACCGATAAATAATCAGGTCTGTTCGGAGTAATCCCCGCATCAAAAATAATTATATGTTTTGCATTTGTTGCAGGAATGCCCAATCTAGAATCGGACGCCAATTCTATAATTCCGTCATGATTATTACCAATGCCTAATTCTTTTTCACTGCACATCATGCCGTCTGATAAAAAGCCACGTATTTTTCCACTTTTTATTTCCATATCTCCAATCTTGCAACCAGGGACCGCCAGCGCAGAAACTAATCCAGCGCGAGCATTCGGAGCCCCACATACAACCTGCCGCAAAGCACCAGATCCATCATCAACTTTTAATAAATGCAGATGAGTGTCCGGTATATCATTGCATTCGATAATCTTTGCAACAATGGGCGCGGGCGTTTCTATTAAATCCTCAACTTCCAGACCAATCCTTGTCAATGTGTCTGCAATTTCAGACGGGGTCGCATCTGTTTCCAAATAATCTTTTAACCAATCATATGTCCATTTCATTTTGCTATCCTCTAGAATCCACTATTTTGCAACCATCTAATGTCGCCTTCGTAAAATTTACGCAAGTCGGTCAAGTTGTATTTCAGCATTGTTAATCTGTCCAAGCCAAATCCAAATGCAAAACCTTGGTATTTAGAAGGATCAACATTTACATTTCTCAGAACATTTGGGTGAACCATCCCAGCACCCGCAACTTCTAACCATTTACCAGATGACCATTCGATGTCCAACTCTATACTTGGTTCAGTAAAAGGAAAATAGCTGGGGCGAATTCGCAGATTAAATTCGCGGCCAAAAAATGTTTCTAAAAAATTCTTTAAATCTTCAACTAAATCTGAAAGAGTAATGTTTTCATCAATGTATAGTCCTTCTATCTGATGAAACATAGGTGTATGAGTCGCATCCATGTCTTTGCGATAAGTTGCACCAACGCCGCACATTTTTATAGGCACTCCTTTTTCTTCCATAGCCCTGATCTGAATTGCAGAAGTTTGACTGCGCAATACATTCCCACTTTCTAGAAAGAAAGTATCCTGCATATCGCGGGCGGGATGGTATTCTGGAGTATTCAACGCAGTAAAATTATGCCAATCATCTTCTATTTCCGGACCACGTAAAACATTGTATCCCAAAGCAGTTAGAATTCCCGAAATTTCCGCCAATGTGTATGACAAAGGATGCATTTGTCCGGGCGATAAAATACAAGACTCGCGATCAATTTTTGCCAAAGGGTCTTGTTTTTGCTTTTCTAAATCACGCATCAAGGCAGCATTTTCTAAAAACTCTTGCCGCAACTTGAATGCTTCACGCAGCTGGGCATTCTGCTCATTTAATTTTGTGCGCGCTTCATTATCCAATGTCGCCATCTGCTTTAATTGGAAAGTCATAGTCCCATTTTTTCCAAACACAGACGCATAAAAGGCCTGCAACTGGTCAAGATTTTCAATTTGATTTATCTGTTCTTTCATTATTTTTTCCCTAAAATAAAAAGCTGTCCATGGACAGCTTTATTATTGCAAATGATACCCTCGCCGCCAAGGATTATTTATTTGTCGGCGCGATAAATCGTTTTGCTTCCTGGACAAGTTTGTCAAAGCCTGCACTTTTTGTGTATGCCATTTCTGCCAAAACTTTTCTATCCAGCTCTATCCCGGCCTTTTTCAAGCCATTCATAAATCTAGAATATGTCAAACCGTGTGGCCGAACAGCCGCATTGATACGAATAATCCAAAGTGAGCGGAATTCGCGTTTCTTGACCTTACGATCACGATAGGCATATTGTCCTGCCTTTTCGGTTTTTTCACGTGCTGCACGATAAGTCGAGCCATGACGACCCAAGAAACCTTTGGCGCGTTCCAGAATTTTATTGTGTTTTTGTTTTACGGTTGTTCCGCGTTTTACTCTTGCCATTTTTTCAGCCCCTTATTATTTCAAACCATACGGCGCCAAAATTTTCGCTTGGCCGACCATGTTTTCGTTCAGATACTGCGCCTTGGATCCAGCGTTATTGGCGCGGGCGGATTTTTTTCGCAGCAATTTTTTGTGGCTGTTTCTGGCAACCCGGATTTTGCCGGTCGCGGTCATGCTTGCCCGTTTTTTCAGGTAAGACTTTGTTTTCATCTTAGGCATTTTTAACTCCATATTTATCCTGACGGCAATGCCTTGCCGCTTTGGTGACTGGTATTCTGGCAGATTTTTTAACAAAATCAAGAAAATTGTAGAAAATTGAAATCTTGGTGCTAAACTTGGCCGAATGGATATGAAAGCGGCTTCTTCTAAAATAGCGAAAAAGGTACAAGCGGGTATTGCGGCCTGTCTTTTGCCTGTGTTTTTTCTATATGTTTTATTAGACAAACCTGATTATAAAATAATGAACGCAATGGCGGACGTTATTGTTCCAGCGGCGCGCGCAGTGGGAGATGGCATAACATGGCCCGTCAGACTTGCCGATAAATTGAGTGAAAATATACGCGTACGCCAAGGAATTCGACAAGAAAATCGAAATTTAAGAAAAAAGCTGGATGAATTGACCATCCAGCAGACCAGTTGTATTGCACTGGGCGCAGAAAACCAGCGACTGGAACAGGCATTGGATATAGTTCGATCACAGCCCAGCAAAGCTGTTCTTGCACGTGTGATTTATGAAAATGCCTCTTTTTCCAATAGTACTTTTACATTAGACAGGGGTGAAAAATCCGGAATCCGCAGCGGGAATGCCGTAATTTCCAAGGATGGTTTTCTTGTCGGAACAATAACTGATGTAGGAACGGATACGGCCAAAGTTCGTGGGCTGCGCGATACCGGAGCAAATACTCCTGTTCGCGTTGCTGGCAGCGATGTATTAGGATTTTTACGCGGTCGCGGCAATGCCCAACCTGTGTTCGAGCTTTTCAGTGATCAAGAGTTTATCCCAACCCCGGGCGTTATGTTGCTTTCTGTTTCTGCTGGTGGAAATTTGCCGGATGGAATCCCCGTGGGAAAAATAAAATCTGTTGGGGACGGAAAATCCGCCCCGGTATCGCCGGGTGCAAAAACAATGTCCGAAGTAGTTGTATTAATTTATAAATGAAAAAAGTAGTTGAAGTTTTATTACCTTTTTTCGCCACATTGTTTTTGTGGCGCATGTCTTCTTCGGTGCTTAATCCGAACGGAATTCTGGCTATGATTCCAATTTTTTATTATTCAGTTGTAAAAGAACGTGGTGGATTTATACCAATGGCTTTGATTGGTTGTTTTTTAATAGATAAAAATTTTGATACTATGTTGTTTTGGACGGCGCTGTTTTGTTTGTTTTATGCCGTTTTGGGCCTGCAAAGCATTATAAACCCTGGCGTCCAGCGATTTCGCGGCTTGGATTTATTTATGATTTTTATTGGCTTAGGGGCGGCAATTCTTGGGATTTGGTCAGCTTTTTTAACAGGATCTCTGATTCCAATTTGGACTGGGATATGGATTTTTGTATTATCGGCCCTGGCTTACGCGCCTTTGACTTATTTATTTGAGAGGACAGAATGCTGGACAAAGAAATAGCCACAACTTTTGACAGACGCAGTGCCCTGTTTCTGACAGGTGGCGCAATTTTGACCAGCGTATTAATTTTACGCATGTTGCAATTACAACTGTTCGAGCATAATAAATACAAGCGATTGTCGTTAAATAATTCTGCCCGAATTATTATTGACCCACCAGAACGTGGAAAATTTTTAAGTGCAGATGGTGCCGCACTGGCCAAGGACGAGGCCGTGTATCGCGCATTTATAATTCCGGACGAGTGCAATGATGTGCCGATTGTTCTGGCGGCTGTGCAAAAAGAGCTGGGGCTTACTGCCAAAGACATTGAAAAAATTCTGAAAAAAATCGAACGCCAGCGCAGATTCCAGCCAACTATCATTCGTGAAAATATAAAATGGGCGCAATTGGCAACATTAAAATCATTGGATTTGCCAGGATTACATCTAGAGCCCGGATTCAGCCGTAAATACCCGGGCAGTGGACTGGCTGCGCATACGATTGGTTATGTTGGAACTTTGGATGAATCACGCACAAACCCACGCATGGCCGCAACATCGCCGTTTTTAATGACGGGTCAGGCAGGGCTGGAACGGGTTTTTGACCAGCAATTATCCGGTACCCCGGGGCAAATTATTACACACACTGACGCATTGGGGCGAATCATAGAAGGCGATAATGAAAATCGCATTATGGCGGTACCTGGCCAAAACTTGCAAATAACATTGCGCCAAAATGTTCAGAAAAAACTAGAAGAAGCGCTGACTGCGCATGGCGCGGGATGCGGTGTTGCACTGGAATGTGCAACTGGAAACATCCTTGCGATGGCGTCTATGCCAACATTTGATGCGAATTTGTTCCGCAGTATTGATGGTGCAGAATACATGGATCAGTTGCGCGAAAATAAATTAAAGCCTTTTATGAATAAATCTATCGAAGGGCTTTATCCACCGGGATCTACATTCAAGATAGTTGTTGCCTTGGCTGCATTGGAATCTGGTGCGGTGACACCGACAGAAAAAATTTATTGTGATGGCAGTTGGGAATACGGAAAACATCTTTATCACTGCTGGGAAAAAGATGGTCATGGTTGGATGAATATGGAATCCGCTTTGGCAAAATCTTGCGACGTTTATTTTTATCAAATTGCTTTACGTATTGGAATCAATCCGATTAAATACATGGCCGAAAGGCTGGGGCTGGGCCAAAAACTGCTGGATTTGCTGCCACGTGAAATGGTTGGGGTAATTCCGGATCGTGATTGGAAACAGGCAAATGTTAAACAAAAATGGATGCATGGTGATACCATTATTTCCGGAATTGGTCAGGGTTATATTTTAACCAATTGTTTGCAGCTGGCTGTGATGGGCGCACGCGCCGCAACCAATCGCGAAGTTATGCCCCGCTTGATTGCAGATAATAAGGGCGATGATTCAGATTTCAGAAATCTGAAATTAAATCCGGAAAATATAAAAATTGTTATGAACGGATTATCACGGGTTACACAAGAAGGCGGAACAGCCGCCGGTGTAGGATGGATTATCAAAAACATGGGTGGTAAAACTGGAACATCGCAAGTGCGACGAATCAGCATGGCCGAGCGACAAAGTGGTGTTAAAACCAACGAGCAATTGGTATGGGAACAAAGAAACCATGGACTTTTTGTTGGTTTGGCACCAATAGATAAACCAAAGTATTCGGTTGCTGTTATCACAGAGCACAGCGGCGGCAGCGGCACAGCAGCGCGCGCAGCAGCCGAAACAATGAAAGAAATTCTGAAAAATGGTTAGACAAACAAGAATTTCACGGGCAGAAAACATCAGCTTTAATGAAAAGCTGCGTGGATTCAGCTGGCCATTATTTGGACTGATGTGTCTTGTTCTGCTTTTATCTGTGATTTCTCTCTATTCTGCGGGAAGGCCAGTTTGTGCAACGGATGCAACAACCTGTAATGGTTTTGGTGGATGGCGACCTTATGCTTTTTCCCAGATGGCGAAAATTGTGTTAGGGTTTGTTTTGTTTTTTATAGCGGCTTTTGCAAATATAAAAACTTGGCTTAAAAATTCTTATTTAATTTATTTTGTCGCGCTGGTATTGGTTGTTTTGGTTACATTCATAGGACACACAGGAATGGGCGCACAAAGATGGTTGAATTTGGGATTTTTTCATATTCAGCCATCCGAACTTATCAAGATTGCATTAGTTATGGCATTGGCCCGGTATTTTGCATGGCAGAATTCTGTTGAACTTTCCAAGTTCCGAAATTATTTAATTCCAATCGCAATGTTGATTATTCCTTTTGCGTTGATAGTTGTACAACCTGATTTGGGCACAGCTGTTTCTTTGGCATTAATTACTATCGGTTTTTTCTGGATTGTTGGTGCGCACAAAAAATGGTTTTTGATTGCTGGGGTTTTGGCAATGCTGGCTGCACCAGTCGTTTGGTTTGGCGGACTGCATGATTACCAGCGCGAGCGCGTAATTACATTTATAAATCCAGATCATGATCCCAGTGGTGCTGGCTATCAAATTAATCAGTCTAAAATTGCATTTGGGTCTGGCGGAATTTTTGGCAAGGGTTATCTGGCCGGAACACAATCACATCTTTCTTTCTTGCCTGAAAAGCAAACTGATTTTATATTTGCAATGTTTGGGGAAGAGCTTGGATTTATTGGCAGTTTTGCGCTTATTTTAATTTATTCTTCGATAATTGGGGTTCTGTTTTGGTTTGCGAAAA
This sequence comes from uncultured Muribaculaceae bacterium, assembly GCA_964619545.1. Lineage (GTDB taxonomy): Bacteria > Pseudomonadota > Alphaproteobacteria > Rs-D84 > Rs-D84 > WRCA01. Next base: position 29,404 of record CAZUED010000001.1, read on the forward strand.
CATCCAGAAATAGATTCGGACAGCTATTGTGTTTTGGATTTATGTTGAACTTTTTTGTTTATTACTTTATAAATGTTGCCATGGTTTTAGGATTGATGCCAACGGTTGGTGTGCCACTGCCACTGATGTCTTTTGGCGGAAGTTCGCTTTTATCGCTGATGTTCGGATTTGGATTGGCCCAAAACGCGCATATAAATAAAGACCAGCAATTGTCTGCAAAAGGAATCTAGATGAATCTTTTAATCGTTGAATCTCCGGCAAAAGCAAAAACTATTGAAAAATACCTTGGGTCGCCTTGGCATGTTATTGCCTCGGTTGGGCATGTTCGTGATTTAGTTCCCGAAGATGGATCTGTTGATACCGATAAAGATTTTGCGATGAAGTGGCAAATTATGCCGGGCAAAGAAAAACAAATTAAATTGATTTTGGAACAAGTTAAAAAGGCTGACGCTGTCTATCTGGCAAGTGACCCTGATCGCGAAGGCGAAGCTATTGCTTGGCATATTTTGGACATTTTAAAATCTCGTGGAGCTTTGAAGAAAAAGCCTGTTTATCGTGTAGTATTTCATGAAATAACCAAGAAAGTAGTCAATGAAGCAATCGCAAATCCTCGTGAAATTGACCAAAATTTGGTAGATGCTTATTTAGTTCGCCGCGCGCTGGATTATTTAATTGGATTCAAGTTATCGCCAGTTTTGTGGCGCAAAAACATTGGAAAATCTGCTGGTCGTGTGCAATCCGTTGCTGTTGCTTTGGTTATTGACCGCGAAGCCGAGATAGAAGCGTTTAAGTCTGTTGAGTATTGGTCGCTGGACGCAAAATGCGAGAAAGAAAAAAGCAAAAGTTTTATTGCTCATTTGACTGAATTTGCTGGCGATAAAATTGAAAAAATGACAATCGAAAATTCTGCCAGAATTGAAAAAATAACTGCAGCATTTTCTGTACCGGGAACTGGCATAGTTTCCAATCTGGAAAAAAAGAAATCATCTCGTAAGCCTGCTGCACCATTTACAACCAGCACTTTACAACAGGAAGCGTCCAGAAAATTGCGCTTTTCATCAAAACGCACAATGGCGGCTGCACAGAAACTTTACGAGGCCGGATTGATTACTTATATGCGAACTGACGCAACGAATCTGTCTGCCGAAGCAGTTGATGCTATGCGTGAGTATATTAAAAAATCTTATGGCTCAGAATTTTTACCCAGCAAACCAAATGTTTATATTACTAAATCTAAAAATGCCCAAGAAGCACACGAAGCAATTCGTCCAACAGATGCAACGCTTACATCCAGCAACATTCATGGTGATGAAGACAAGTTATATGAATTGATTTGGAAGCGCACAATTTCATGCCAAATGGCAAATGCTGAATTTGATTCTGTTGTTGTTGATGTTGATGTGAATACAAAATCTGGAAATGCAACTTTCCATGCGGTCGGTACAACTCGCACTTTTGATGGATTTTTGAAAGTTTATGTCGAAGGCAAAGATGATTCTGATGACGATGATAACGAATCAAAATTGCCGTCTCTTGCTTTGGGCGATAAAATCAACATTGTCCAGTTGCTGCCAGAACAACATTTTACAACTCCTCCACCAAGATATACCGAAGCAACCTTGGTAAAAAAACTGGAAGAGTTGGGAATAGGTCGTCCATCAACTTACGCTGGAATTATGTCGACGATTGTTGATCGCGAATATGTAAAGTTGGACAAGCAGCGGTTTTTCCCAACTGATGGAGGCTGGTTGGTTGCAAAGTTCTTGGGACGTTATTTTGGAAATGTAATCAATGTTGATTTCACTGCAAAAACCGAAGATACTTTGGACGAAGTTTCGCGCGGTGAAAACAATCGCAGCAACGCATTGTCATTATTCTGGAAACATTTTTTGCCGGCTGTTACCGCGGCCAAGGATGTTCCTATACCAGAAATTATGGCCGAACTGACAAAATCTATGCATGCTCATTTATTTCCAGATGGCAAAGCAAAATGCCCAGAATGCGGCGCTGATATGGAATTAAAGGTATCTAAATATGGTGCATTTTTGGGATGCTCGCGCTATCCCGAATGCAAATACACAAAACGTTTAAGCACTACAGAATCTGCAGATAATAATACAGATAATGAAAAAGTCTCTGCGCCAGTTTCCAAGGAAGGAATTGAGCTGGGTGATGGAATAACATTCAAGGTTGGTCGCTTTGGGCCTTATGTAACGGATGGCAAAAAAAATGCATCTGCTAAAAAATATAGCGTGGACACGATCACTTTGGAAAATGCAAAAGAGTTATTAGATGGCGCTGGTAAAAAGGCCGAAGGTTTAGAATTGGGTATAAATACAAAAACTGGCAAACCAATTTTATACTTTGCAACTGGACGTTATGGGGCATATATTTCAAGTAATAAAGTAAATGTCAGTGTCAAAGAAGAACCTGATTTAGAAACGGCTGCGGATTTAATAAACAATAAAAAGCCAAGTGCAAAAAAAACATGGGGCAAAAAAAAATAATTGGCCAACTATAACAATAATTTTAACGATGAACTGCGGCAGCGATTGTCAATCGTTGATGTAATTGGACGCCGCGTTCCGCTGGTTAAAAAAGGTCAAAATTATTGGGGATGTTGCCCATTTCATAATGAAAAAACTCCTTCATTTTCTGTGAATGAGCAGAAAGGTTTTTATCATTGCTTTGGTTGTGGTGAACATGGGGATATAATCTCGTTCACTATGAAATCGCAAAATATGGGATATGTTGATGCAATAAAAGAGCTGGCACAGCAAGCTGGATTAAAGCTGCCGGACTATAAACCCAAATCAGCCGAGCAACAAGCGCACGAGCAAACTTATTTTGACATTTGTGAAAATGCAGCAAAGTTATATCTACAAAAATTATATGACGAATCTGGACGGGCCGCACTGGAATATATCCGCGGACGTGGCTTTACCGATGAAATTATAAAAAAATATCGTTTGGGATATGCGCCAAAAAATAATTCTTTGTCAGCAAAATTTGCAGATCAAAAAGAATCTAATTTAATTGCCACAGGATTGGTCAGACGTGGAGATTATGGTTTATATGATTTTTTCCGCGACAGGTTGATGTTTCCTATCTTTAATGTTCGTGGACAAGTTGTTGCGTTCAGTGGTCGTTCTATGGATGGGTCCGAACCTAAATATATCAACACATCAGATACAGAATTATTTCATAAAAGACAAACTATCTTTGGACTCAATTTTGCGCGTGACGCAATTTACAAGGCCAATCGCAGTATAGTGGTCGAGGGTCAAATTGATGCAATCCAAATGCAAACTCATGGCTTTTCTGAAACGGTTGCGCCACTTGGTACTGCGCTTACTGAAGAGCATTTACAGGTTTTGTGCAAATCAAACAGAAATATAATTTTTTGTTTTGACGGGGATAATGCAGGACAAAAGGCTGCAGCGCGCGCGGCTGGTTTAATTATGCCATTTTTGCGCGATAATTCTGATGTTCGTTTTGCCTTTGTTTCGGGCGGCAAAGACCCTGATGAAATCCTTAAAAAATCAGATGGTATAATAGAGATGAAAAAGATTATAGATTATTCATTGCCACTTGTTGATTTTTTATGGGACACAGCAAATAAAAACTTTTTGATTTCAACACCTGGTGGTAGGACTCGTGCGGAAAAATTTCTTGCCGCTGAAATACAAAAAATTACAGATTTATCGTTGCGCAGCGAATTCCGTCAAGAATACGATCAAAGAAAATTTAATTTGTGGCACAAGTGGAAATCGGACAACAAGAAAAGTAAAACAGAAATAGAAATTCCAAAGGTTGATGATTTGGTTATACGGGCTTTATCTGAAATTGCATCGACTTATCCAGATTTGGTTGAAAAACATTGTGAGTTTTTATTGAAACTTGGTGTGCAAATTGATGATACTAAAAACGCTGTATGTGCATTGAATAAAGAAGATGCGGAAAAATTCATAGTTTCTGTAAAGTTAAAAAATTATATCAATAACTTACAATTGGACCGCGCGGCTGCAATGAAAGAAATGACCGCAGAATCCATGGCGCGTGCCAAGGCAATTAATTCTGAAATTGAATCTGTAACTGAAAAATTAAACAAACTCGCCGAGGTTTAGTTATTAAACAAAAAGTGGCAGATGTCGCCCTGTTGCATTACATAGTCGCGACCTACCAGTCTCATTTTTCCAGCCTCTTTTGCCGCAACTTCACCGCCAAATTTTAACCAATCCTCTGGCGCAATTATTTCTGCGCGGATAAAGCCTTTCTCGAAATCCGTGTGAATTTTACCTGCTGCCTGTGGCGCGGTCATACCAACATTTATTGTCCAAGCATGTGCTTCTTTCGGTCCAACCGTATAAAAAGTTTGTAGACCCAAAGTTTCATATCCTGTTTTTATAACTTGATCCAATCCAGATTCTTTTAATCCAAAATCATCCAAAAACATTTTTCTTTCTGTGATGTCTGCAATCTGGGCAATTTCCATTTCTATTTTTGATGAAATTACCAAAACTTTGGATTCTTTGCTGTATTTGTTTTTTACAGAATCTGAAAATTTATTTCCATTTGCAGCGGCCACTTCGTCTACATTACAAACATAAATTACTGGTTTTGCGGTCAATAATTGAAATTCTGGAATCCAATACTCACTGCGGCGCGCAGGAATTCCAGCCTCTAAATCTTTTTTGATTTTTTCCGCAGCATCTAATTGCTTTATCGCTTCTTTATCCAGACCGCGGGCTTTCTTTGTTAAATTTGCAATTTGCTTTTCCAGACTTTCCAGATCAGCCAACATCAGCTCGGTTTCAATAGTTGCAATGTCGTCCAATGGGTCAATTTTTCCATTCACATGGACTATATCATCGTTTTCAAAACAACGAACAACGTGGATTATCGCATCAACCGCCTGAATGTGTCCCAAAAATTTATTCCCCAGCCCTTCACCACTGCTGGCACCTTTGACAAGTCCAGCTATATCAACTACTTCAAGTTGTGTAGGTATTATTTTTTGAGACTTTGCCGATTCTGCCAATTTTTCCAACATTTCATCTGGCACAATAACTTTGCCAGTATTAGGTTCAATCGTGCAAAAAGGGTAATTTTGCGCCGCAGCGGCCTGGGTCGCAGTCAACGCATTAAAAAGCGTGGATTTTCCCACGTTCGGCAGCCCAATAATTCCACAATTGAATCCCATCTTAAAATCCTTTATAGTGCAGATAATATGAACTACTTGTGGCAAGAATTCAACATAAAAACCTTTCCCGCAGAAACTATTGTTTTTCGTGACGGGATTTATCAACCCGAATTATCAACTTTGCCAAATAGCCTTAAAATTGAAAAAAAATATGATTTGCCAGTTCATATTATTTATATTGGCGATATTTTTGGTAAAAAAGATATAACTTTTGAGATTTCTGCCGAAAATCAACCGGTTTTCCTTAGTGTTAAAATTACAAATAAAAAACCGGCCTTTTTGGACATTTTTATCAAAAACACCGGTAAAAATTCTGATTTTACTGGTAAGTTTTTATTTCAGAATTTTTCTGAGTTGGAAATTAACGAAAAAGCCGGTTATTTCGCAGAAAACACAGGTATTTTTCTTGAAAATCGTATTATTGCCCATCCTAAAACAAAAACTAAACTTTGTGGAATAGCCACAATTTCAAAAGAAAGTCCTTTATGTAAATCTGATTTGAGTTTTGCAGCCTTGGCTGCTTCAGATGCACAAGTAGAATTTAAACCAGAACAATGTATTACTATCACCCCAAAGGTCGCCAGCCACTCTGCTTTTATTTGGAAGGGTACTGATCAACAAATCCAATACTTACGCTCCGCGGGTCTTTCTGGTGATGAAATTAAAAAAGTTTTAGAGGAAGCCTTTACAAATGGTTTTGTATAGTCTATAATCTGCCAGCAAAAAACTATAAAGGTGATAGTAATGAAATTTTTAAGCTCCTTAAAAGGATGGAAAAAACGCGGCAATATAAAACAAATTCGCCGTGGTAAACAGATTATATTGATTGATCCTGATAAACCAAAATTTAAAGCTAAACAAGGCTTTAAAAGATAAAAATATAATTTATTCATATTTTAATAATTCCTGTTTTTACAGGAATTTTTTTTAACATTTACATTTCAAACAAAAATATAATTTATATTTATTATTTCTTTTGTTAGTCATGTTTATATTGTTGAAAATAATTTTTGTTTATTTATAAACAGTTTTTCAACAAAAAAATGTTAGATTTTAAGGTAAAAATTTAATTTTGTTGAAAATGTAGAAAAATAATAAACTTATAAAAAATATGGTATTTTTAAGTAATTTTAACAAAATATAAATAAATTATTTTATGCTTGTTGAAAAGTATAAAATTTTGTTAAAATCAAGATAGAGAGTAGAATGAAACAGCAAGTCTTAAAATCCTTGGCTAATCCGGCGCGCATATTTTATGTGCCGTATAACCTTGCAATACTTAATTTTGTAGTTCAATTTATTGTTTTTATGGTTATTTTTATAATTGGAATAACAACTTCGCCCAGTTATGAAATGCCTATAGATCCATTATATTTTTTACTATCGGTTGTAATTGTTCATTTTATTCTAGCATTCTATTCAAAAAAAGAACCGCAATTAATGCAAATTATTTTAGCAAAATTAAGGTTGTTTGGAAAATTTATTCCAAAAATTCTAAGAGTGTAAAAAAAGTGCAAGATTTTTTTAATTTTTTTGTATCAGATATATCATCACCAACAACATTTGTGATGTTTGGTGCTATTATACTTTTTGTAATAATTATGTATTTTTATTCAAATGTATTATCAAAAACAATTTTGCCAAAATTTGGATATAGAAAATACTCTGATTATCTGCCTTTTTCATCAATTTATTCTGATAATACAACTATTGGTTTGTTAGATGGGTCTATTGTCAGGGCTTATGAAATTGCTGGAATTCAGACATCTATGCATGATGATGAAACCAAGAAGAAGTTTTTAGAGCTACGAGCTCAATTATTAAATCAAATTAAAGATCCAACAATAACAATTAGATTTTTTATGATTCGTGATGCTGTCCAGCAAAACACTAATTATGAATTTGATCAACCTATTTTACAAAAAATTAGCGATAACTGGAACGCCCAAGGATTAAAAATTTTCAAAAATTCATATTATGCTGTAATCAGTATAGCTGGCGGTGCACATGATAAAATGGCGCAAGTTTCAACTTATTTTGAATCAATTATGGCCGCATACAAACCGGTTTTATTAAAACATAATTCGACCAAGAATTTTGCATCTCTTTATGCGCGTATTTTATCGCCATTATCAAAACCTGGTGTTTTTAGAACTGATTCTAATATGTCAAATTTAATAACAACCGATGAGATAAGTTTTGGTTTTGACGGAATTATTACAGCTTCACATGGGTCTGATAAAAAGTATATGGCTATGGCGTCGTTTAAAACATCACCAGATTTTATGGATGAAGAATTTTTTGATTCAATTGGAACAATCCAGACAGAATTAATTTGTATGAGTGCTTTTAACGTTTTGGGATCATCAAAAACAGAAACAATTATTCGTCAAAAAATGGCCAGCAGCGATTCTAATAAAAACGAAAGTGGTGATGTTGCCACTCAGCAGATTGGTGAAGCATTATACTCGATGGATGAAAATGTAACAGGAAATCAAAGCCTGATGGATTATTATCCTCTTTTTGTTCTTTCTGGTGATACAAAAGAAGAGTTGTCAGAACATATAAACGAGTTTAATAAAATTTGTGCAGGATTTGGAATTTCACCTGTGGTGGAAAGTTTTGCTGCAAAAGTTTCTTGGTTTGCAATGTTACCCGGATTTGATGTTTTCCCACGTTCATTCAAGTTGCTTTCTATGACTGCCGCAACAAGTTTTCCATTATCCAGCTCGCCAGTTGGGGTTGAAAATTCTGATTGGGGCCCAGGTCCACTGGTTATATTTCCAACCAGCAGTGGAACACCATATCAGTTCCAATTTCATGTATCTGAATCTGCAGCGGCGGTTGCGCATACATTAACAATTGGACCAACAGGTGGTGGAAAAACAACATTATTTTCTTTCTTGATTTCAATGTCACTGCGACATCAAAAATTAAAAGCATTCTTTTTTGATAGAAATCGCGGGGCAGAAATCTTTACATTGGCAACAGGTGGAAAATATCTGACCTTTAATGCAAAGTCTAAAGATAAAGTTGCGGCAGGTTTCGAGACCCGACTAAATCCATTCAAGTTGGATGACACAGACGCTAATCGCGCTTTTCTGCGACGTTGGCTGATGATGATCTCTGGGCAAAACGATCCACAATCTTTGGATGAAATAGCGCGCGCAGTATCGGTAAATTTTGATTATTTAGATGAAAGTCAAAGAAAGTTGAAAAATTTGTGGGTATCTAATTTTGCATCAGATGGCAAAATGCGTCCGGCGTTAAAACAATGGGTTGATGATTTGCAATATGGCAGTATCTTTAACGAAAATACCGATACATTGGATTTATTCTCACGTCTTACTACATTTGATTTTACTGATGTTTTGGCGGATGAAACTTTGGCGCCAGCGGTAATTTCTTATATATTACACAGAATAAATACAGCAACCGTGTCTGGTGGAAATCCTGCATTAATTATGATTGATGAAACCGCGCCCATGTTGGAAAATAAAATGTTCCGCGATAACTTTGTTGTTGGTTTGCAAGAAGGAAGAAAAAACAGACAAGCGTACATGGCGGCATTCCAGCGCGCAAATGTTTTGGATAAATTGGGCATCGGTGACGTTGTCCGTGGTCAGGCACAAACGATCTTGTTCTTCCGCAATCCTGGTGCTGACACGGCGGATTACGAGCACTGGAAGCTGAACCCATTAGAAATGGCATTTATCCAAGGGCGCGCTTATCCTAATCTGAAACGTGCAGTTTTGTTGTCGCGTCCTGTTACTGGCGAGTCCGTAATTTTGAACACAGAATTAGGAGGCCTGGGCAGCTTGCTTCGATTATTCGAGTCAGGTCGTTCATCGGTATTATTAGCAGAGGAATTGTATAAACAATACGGGAATCAGTTTGTTGAAGAATACTTACGCAAGACCGCATAAAATTATTATGAAAAAAATTATAATAACTCTTTCAATATTTTATTTTTTCACTTTTTCACTTTATGCGTCGGATTGTTTGCAGTATAAAGCCTCGCCATCGGTAAAAATAACAACTCCAGAATGGAGCAAAAAGGTCGCACAACCAGATGTTCCTATGGACGCGATGCATGGAACGGTTGTCGCCAGTTTTGATGAAGAGTATGATTTGCAAGTTGCCGCTCAACCAGTGTCAGATGGCTATTGTGTAATTTTGAACAAGTTAGATGCGACGCTGGGTTATACGGGTTTTTTGGTGAATATAGACCGGTCTCATACGCCAGGTTCATGTGGATACACAATGACTTTGGAACATGAAGAAGAGCATATTTATGCTCACCTAGAAGCGTTCAAAAATGAATTTGAAAACATGAAAAAATCAACACAAGCAGCAGCAGATAGCATCATGCCGATTTTTGTAAAAAGTCTGGACGGAGTCAATGACGCACTGGACAAGATGCAGCAAGAATTACAATCTCACCCGGATATAGTTTTGATGAAGCAAAAGTTGAGCGCCAGTCAAGAAATCTTAAACAAGAAAGTGGACGAGCGCGACGACGGAGTCCGAATAAATTTGTGTAAATAAAAAAAACTGCCGCAACCGGCAGTTTTTATTTAAGGTAAAAACTTATCGTCGACACGACACGAATTTTTTTATAAATCGATTGTTTTTCATCATAGTTAAATCCAGCAACAGGGTCGCGCGGCTCTATACTGAAAACCCCTTGAGTCGCATTTTGTATAGGACCCAGTTTTGCCCCAGCATCTTTTGCAAATTGCTGTGCGGCCTGACCTGCGTTTTTTGTAGCCTGTTCAATCATCGATATTTTAATGTCGTTCAAGCCATTAAATACATAGACAGGTCCAGTATAATCTTCTTTAATAGTTATTCCTTGGCGAACCAAATCGCCCATTCTTCTAGAAGTATTATCAACCATATTTACATTATTTGATCGAACCATGACACCAGTTTCAATAACATAGCGACCTTGGTTTTTATCCGACGAAATGTTTTCTTTCAAAGAAATAGGATCATAGCCCGCAAAGTTGTCGCGCACCTGAACACGAGTGTTTTGAATTTCGGATTCAGCAAAGCCCGAATCAATCAAGAATTTTTTAATTTTCAAAATGTCTGAATCAACCGCAGTCTGTAAAGCAGCCAAGTCCCCACCGACTTTGGAAATGTTGATGTTCCAAACTGCCATATCAGCAACGGCGTCTCGCTCGGCCAAGCCCTTGACCGAAACGATACGTTTATTGCCAGCATTATAAACACCATTTCCGACAAAATATCCGCCCAAAACCAGCCCCAGCGATAAAACTGCTGCCGCCGGCAGCAAGTACTTTTTTATATTTTCGTCTTTCATGACATTCTCTCTTGTTCAGCCAAAACATTATAGCAGAGAAAAGAATTATTTACAATGGATAGACAAATCAAAACGCCTTTGCTTGTAAAATACGAACACAGGGATAAATCCAAACAACTTGTACTTTATCTTGCTAGGTTTGTTTTTGATTGTCAGCAATGGAAAGAAACCGAAAAGCTCAATCTTGGTCTCTTTGCTTTTGCGCTTTAATAAATAAAGCAGTAATCCAGTCTCGTTTTCAGAAATTAAAAAGTTCCACAAATCTATATCTAACGAAGTCAATAGTTCTGGGCTGCGGCATTTTTTGAATAAAGCGATAGCAGATTTGACGACAAAAAATTGACTTTGCATCGAGAGATTTCTGTAAAACAAATCTGATAAAATTCGACTTAATCTGCCCGAGCAAGCAATGTCATAAGAAACCCGGTCTAAATTCAATTGGTTTATAAAACTAATAATGTTGTCGAAAGACGCGATAGAGGATTTGACCTTTGCGTATGACAAGCGTGGTGAGTCCAAACTGCCGGGACGGCGAATATAGTTATAAAAAGTCCCCGGCGCAAAAGCAATTTGGTCGGTGGTAAAAACAGCGCGAGTCAAAAAAGCAATGTCTTGGGCGACAATAATTCCAACGGGGAAGGTGATTTTATTGTGAATTAAAAAATCGCGGCGATAAATGGCGGTTGTAAATTCGCCTTGGAACCAGGCCTTGTTTTCTTTTATCTTGGCAAGTCGATTGCTAAGTTTAATTTCACCATTGGGCTCAAAGGTTTTTAGCTCGGCCTTTGCAATGTCTGCGTCCGCAGCGGTTGCGGCAGCGTAAAGTCTTTCATAGAAATCAAGGTCAACAAAATCGTCCGGATCAACAAAGCCAACATATTCGCCGCGCGCGGCGCCCAGGCCTGCATTGCGGGCAACAGCCGCGCCTCCGTTTTCAGGCAATTGAATAATAGTAATTTTTGCTGGATACTTTTTTTGATAGTCCAGCAAAACAGATAAAGAGTCATCGGTTGAAGCATCATCGACGCAGATAATTTCGATATCGGACAAGGTTTGATTCAACAAGGAATCCAAAGCGCGCGGCAGCCAAGGCGCGACATTGAAAACAGGGACAATAACAGAAACTTTGATAAGGGACATAACTAACTCCATGGTTGAAAAAACCGCCAAAGAATTGGCGGTCGGGGAGTTTAGAAGTCATTACTCATAACCCCGCGCTTTTGGTCAAGACCTATGGTATAGCTAACGGCTCCCCGACCATGGTCGGGGGATTTTAACGACGCACGCGCGTCGGAGTAAAAGAGCTTCTAACGGCCCGAACCCAAAATCCCTTTCGGTTTCATTGAAAAGTATAACACACCCCACCCAAAATGCAAATGATTGATTTTACAATTGTTTCCGATTCGTGGTATTAAAAAAATGCCCCAGAACACTATGTTTTCTGCGGAATAAAAAAACCTTGCTTTAATTTTGGAAAAAATATAAGAATCGGATAAAGGGCTCAATTCCTTTCGAAATCAAGCCCCGAAACCAGCAAGATAATCTTACTAGCCAAACACTTACAGATTATCTTGCTCCGATTCACTTGTCAATCATATTTTCGATTGGCAGCATTTCTTAAAAAGGAGCTTAAAATGGCAAATGGTATACGTACCACCGCAAAAACAGCATCCAAAGCATCTGATCTTTTAAGGAGTTCTAATACTTCATCAAAGACAAAATCTGTTGCTGCAGGATGTTTGGGCAATAGAGGCAAATAACCAAACCCGCCATTTGGCGGGTTATTTTGATTTTTTACCTGATTTTCTCAAAACGATATTTATCTTTAATATGGTGGTCAAAATAAGTCCCGACAGAAGATGTAAAAATCAAGCCTTGGTATTCCGAGGTCGGAACTTGAAAATATCTGTATATTCCGCCACTATGAAATTCGATTTCTAAAATAAAGTTAATTTGATCAAAGCCAACACTTTTTATATTGCTAGACTTGACATTAACTCTATCCATAATAGCCTTCTTTGGTTGTATTACATTAACAATACAATCAAATTTTAATAAAATAAAATGGATTTTATTCCTTTTTATAAAACAAAAAACCACCCATAAGGGATGATTTTACTTTTTATTTGGTTGCGGAGTGTGGATTTGAACCACAGACCTTCAGGTTATGAGCCTGACGAGCTACCGGGCTGCTCTACTCCGCGATAATGCCGCCATTCTATCCTCTTTTTCCTCAATGTCAAGTCTTTCAACACATTCCTTGAATTTTTTATTCTTTCGTGCTATCTTCTAACCGCTATGAAGAAAAAATTTAGAGATGTTTGGAAAAAATTTTGGCGCAAATTCTTTGGCGCTCCTCCTATCCAATGGCTCTTGGCTATTTTTATGCTTGTCGGAATTTACCTTGTTTATTTTACTTCGAAAAAAGACATTCGTGGCGAGGCCTTGTTCCGCGAATATAGCCGCAAGCCTGCCATTTTCGTTTTCTGGCATGGGCGCAGTATGATGCTGTCCCCTATCGTTCGTAAGTGTGGAGTTCGTGGTTATGCCCTGTCTTCTCGCCATAAAGATGGTCGCATGATGGCAAAGCTTCAACGCTTGTTCGGATTAAAAGCTATTTACGGCAGCACCGGTCGCGATGGCGCTGTGTCTGCCCTTCGTCAGGGTGTGCGCCGCCTGAACGAGGGCTATGTGTTGGCGCTGTCCCCCGACGGACCAAAAGGGCCGTTGATGCGCTTGAATGACGGCGCTTTGTATTACTCGCGCATGACTGGCGCGCCCATCATTCCTGTGTGTTTTTCTTGCTCGCGCCCTTGGTTTCAAAAGCGTTGGGATCGTTATTTAATTGCGACTCCGTTTTCTAAAATCGCGTGCAGTGTCGGACAGCCTATTTTTATCACCAAAGACAATTTTGACGGCGCAAAAGAAAATCTTGAACAGATGATGATAAAGCAGCTGCAAGATATGGATGCCGAGTTCGGTTTGCCAAAAATGCAACCCGGTCCTGTTAAAAAATGAAAACACCAACTTGGTTTTTAAGAAAAAATTTAATTGCTTGGCTTTTGTTGCCTGTATCTGTTGTGTATTTTATTGCTTCGTATCTGGTTTATTTTTACCGGCTTTTTCGGCAAAAATCGTCAAAAACACCGGTAATTTGCATAGGCGGATTATTAGCCGGAGGCGTTGGCAAGACTCCAATAGTTCGAGAAATTGCCAAAAAGACCGGCTCTGCGGTCGTTTTGCGTGGCTATAAAGGTGGGGACGAAGCGCGAATGTTATCCGGATCTGGGCTGTCTGTTTTTGTTGGCGCGGATCGCTTACAAAGTATAAAAAGTGCTGAAAAGGCCGGCTTTGCATCAATAGTCATGGATGATGGTTTTCAAAATCCCAGCATAAAAAAAGACATTTCCATTTTAGTTTTTGATGGAAAAATTGGTGTTGGTAATAGTTTTATTTTGCCTGCTGGACCTTTGCGACAGCCGCTTTGCGCTGTTCGTCGTGCGGACGCCATTATTATCATAGGCAATAAAAATCAATTGATTGCGCGTGATTTAAAAAAATTTGGCGTGCCAATTTTTTATGCTGAAAATAAAACAATTTTACCAGTCAAAATTCGCAAATTTATCGCCTTTGCGGGAATTGGTTATCCTGAAAAATTTTTCGATGGGTTATCTGTAAAGCCAATTAAAACTTTATCTTTTCCGGATCATTATGAATATACGGCATCGGATATAAAAAAATTATTAGCCATAGCAGATGCTGAAAAATCCGGCCTTTTGACCACTGAAAAAGACTGGGTTCGATTGCCGGTCGCTGTTCGTCGCAAAATTAAATTTGCCGCATTAGAAACAACTATTTCTGATGAATTTTATTCTTGGTTAGAAAAACAAATGGTAATTAAAAAATGATAAAAAGTGTTAAATTTTCAGGCGTTGGAATTCACTCGGGCGTTATGACCAATGTCGTTGTAAGCCTATCAAAAACGCCGGGCATTGTCTTTTACAGGGTTGATTTACCAACCCCCGAACCAATTCCTGCGGTTTGGGATAATGTTCAAAATACTGGTTTGATGAGCACTTCTATTGGCACGGCCCCAAATCAAGTTCAGACTATCGAGCATTTTATGGCGGCTTTATTCATTTGTGGAATTGATTCTGCAATCGTAGAAATTGATGGTTCGGAATTTCCAATTATGGACGGAGGCGCAAAAAGCTTTATTGAAATTTTGCAACCGATTGCCAACTATAAAATTAAGCCCAAAAAAATAATTGTTAAAAAAGAAGTTATGGCAACTCGTCAGGAAGTCATTAAAAAAATGCCGATTCTAAAACGTTTGGCTTTATGGATTCATGGCAAGAAAACTGGTCGCAAGGAAGATGGCTTTGTTAAATTATCCCCGGATGCGCGAGGATTTTCAATGGATGTGACTTTGGATTATCCTGATAAAATTATTGGCGTGCAAAGTGTAGAGTTTCTTTTCGACGGCAGTATTGCTGCACGTAAAGATTTTATCAAAAATTTTTCTCATACCCGTACTTTTGGCAGAATTTGGGAATGGGAGTATCTGAAAAAGCGCGGAATGGGCATGGGAGCAAATGAAAACAACGTTATTGCAATCAATGAAACTGGTGATGGAGTGTTAAACAAACTTTATTCTCCGGATGAATTTGTCAGACATAAATTGATTGATGCTTTGGGTGATTTTTACACCAGTGGAGGAATGATTGTTGGGAATTTAAAGTCTGTAAAAGGAAGTCATGCTTTGAACAATCTTGTTTTGCAAAAGCTGTTTGCAGACCCATCAAATTACGAAATAAAGGAAGGCAGAATATGAAAAAATTGTTTTTGATAATGCCGTTGGCGCTGTTTGCTTGTACTAACTCGGTTAAGCCAGAATCTGGCGCGGCGGCTTTGATAGAAATAAAGTCTGCCTCGGTCGAATGCAAGTTTTTATATATGATGGATGCAGATGCAAGTTTTTACTCGGAAGCCGACGCAATAAGATATGTTGAAAATCAAATTGCCAAAAAAGGCGGAAATTCTTTTGTTATAGTAAAAAAAGAAAAGCGTCAAAACGAATGGAAAATGTTTGCGCCCGAATACTCTTATGCTATAACCGCGAATGTTTATGATTGCCCAGCTGTCAAATAATTTGTATAATTGGAAAAACGGAGGGAGTTTTTGTCGGCAGGGGTTATAACTATTGAGCGCAAAAAATATGCGGTCGGGCTGTTTTGGCAGCCGTTGCCCGCTGGTCAAAATACCCGTGATTTTGCCAGGCAACTTTCCAAGCAGATTACAGGAAGTGTAAAATTTTATGCCGAGTTCAGATCAATGGTTGGTGTTGGTACTCGCGCGCTGGGTCATCGCCGAGGTATGAAGATCGCCGCTATTGAGATTATAAATGCTTTTGCAGAGTATAATTCATTTTTGGCCGAATTTTTTACCCCGCAGGGTTTTTGGATTATAGCAGTCAGAAACAACATCATAATTTTTGACCAATTATTTGGTGCCGAGGCCGAAGCAAAGCGGGAATTTATAAATTTATCAGCATTGCCAGACTGGGGTATAATTATTGCGCCCGGAAACTGGAATGTTCCAAGATCGGTCGAGAAATCTTTGCGCGACATTATTTCGGGAAATTCTAAAGTAGCATTGACACCAATAGGCGGCACATTGGGAAATATTTTTTCAATAGCGGTTTTTGCCGCTATTGCTTCTGTTTTTTGGTATTTTTTCCAAGACCCAATAATCAAAGTTTTTGCCCCTCGTGCACAACAAGCACAAATAAATCCCCAGGTTATAGAAGAGTACAAACGGCAATTGGAAATCAAAAAAATCCAACAAGAAGACGTTATTCAACCGATACGCGCTGATATGCCTTATGATAATCTGCCAGATGCGCTACTTTATGCTGAAAAATGCTGGAGATCCATAGCCTATGTTATGCAGCCGATTACAGGTTGGGTTCAGCAAAGTGCAGAATGTATAGATAATACTGCCAGCGCCAGGTTTGTTCGCACTTATGGAACGCTTGCAGGTTTGCATGAATCTGCATACTCTTTGATGGGTGATGTGTTTATTGTTGAAAATACTGATTCTGATGCTGTGATTAGTGTGCCTTTTGCTCCTTTACCACCAGCTGAGAACAATACACCAAAAAATCTGACCGAGGACATTGTTTTTTCAATAAGCAGTTTATTTCAGACAATTGGTGAATCTGCAAATGTCCGATCTGGTATGGAAACAAGCGGAGAGGGAGAAGCGGCCGTAACATCAAATGTGGTTATAGTAAGTGCCGCATCGAAGTTAAAGCCGGATGAATTTATCAAAATTTTTGATGGAATTTCACCGCTTTATTTATCGTCTGTCAAATGGGATGCGCGATCGCGCACTTGGAACTATGAGGTTAAAATCTATGCTAAATAAAAAATATAAAACCCCCATGGCGGCCATGTTTGTTATTGCTTTGGCGTTCATGCCATCACTAGCAAGAAGTGCCGAAAATGTAAACGTTGAAGAATACGATCCGGCTGGTTCAATGTTCCAAATGATTACTGATTTGGAGCAAGAAAAAGTCATCTGGCAGTTGGAAAAAGAAAAAGCACAACTGCAACTGGATATGGACAGAATGGCAGCAGAGCAAATGCGCTTGAAAAACGAAATGGACGCAATGCAAGGTTCAGGCAATACCCAGGCCGAGGCATTAGAACTGGAGCGCCAAAGATTAGAAATTGAAAAACAAAAATTAGAAGCGCAAAGAAAAAGTATTGATGAATCAGTCGTAACACCAACCAGAACTTCTGCGACCAATCGGGTCGAAGTTGAAGAACAATCGCCTATACAAGAAAAATACAGATTGATTGAAATTGTTGGTGCTGGACGCCAGTTGCTGGCAACGGTCGAGGACAATGCGACAGGTCAGCGCAAAAAGATTTCTGTTGGAAAAGATTTGGACGGCTATCGTATTGATTCTGTATCGTTAGATGAGGGTGTTATTATGTCAAAAGATGGACAGATTGCAACACTTGGGATTCATGCCGATCAACAATAGTTTAATTAAATATGTCTGTACGAAAAAATCTTGAAAAAGAACAATTATCTGAAAGCAGTGTTACATTATCTGTTCCGGGTGATGTCGCGGCATTAACCCAGAAAGAAATAATAGAACATCTTTTTTATAAGGGGAATACTCTGCTGACAGCAACCGGTGGTGCACTGGAGACCGCGCGCGATACCCAAAATCTTTTAGCATATTTTTCAGGTGGTGAAATTGTTATTTCGCGCACACATCGATATGATGGCCGGGTAATTTCTTTCTTGGAATTGCTGAAAAAAGAGAAGCGCATAGTTAAAGAGCCTTTCTATAGCGATCTGGGTTTGATTTCTGTAATTTACCGATTTAATGAGACCAAAACTGCTGGTTCGCCAACACGTGCACCGATGTATTATGATAATCAGATGCAAAAGGACTTTGTGGATATAATTGCGCGTGCTGCATCCATGAAAGTTTCTGACATTCATATAGAAGTTGCGGACCAGACAACAATTTATTTCCGTCTAGATGGCAGCATGCAGTCTGTCATGGAATATAATTCTGGATGGGGCGAATCATTTATTCGTGCAGCTTTTGCATCTGCAGATCAATCAAGTTCTAACTATGCTCAGAACGAGTATCAAAGCGCACAAAAAGATGGGCGCACACCTTTACGCGGAACTCGTGATCTTTACCTGCCTGCTGGGATTATGGGTGTTAGAATGCAGTTTAATCCGATTGCATTCGGAAGTCGATATGTTGTTATGCGATTGCTTTATGATAATCCAACCGAAACAATAAAGACGGAACAAGAGTTTGGTGAATATGAACGAAATCTGTTGATGCGTATGCGTTCTTTTCCGACGGGCCTTGTTGTGGTTGCGGGTCCAACTAGCAGCGGTAAATCAACAACTTTGTTTCAGAATATGTCCATGATGTTGAAAGAACGTAACTATGAAATAAACCTGATTACTATTGAAGATCCGGCCGAGCGAAAAATTTTTGGCAGTCATCAAATTCCAGTTGTAAATGCAAATAATGAAGAACAGCGCGAAGAAAAATTTACCGAAGCCTTGCAGTCAGCATTACGCAGCGATCCCGATGTTTTAATGGTTGGTGAAATCAGAACACTCAGCGCGGCTCAATTAACGGTCAAAGGTGCGCTATCTGGTCACGCAGTTTGGACAACTTTACATGCAAATTCAGCAATGGCGGCACTTACACGCTTGCTGGATATAGGCGTTGAAGGATTTAAATTAAAGGATGAAACCATGATGCGGGGGTTGGTTTCTATGCGTTTATTTCGCAAACTTTGCCCGCAATGTAGAAAGCTGCTAGCGAACTTTCCAGATCATCCGGCATACAAACGCGTGCTGGAGGCTTTTGGTCAAACGGGTTTACGCCAAGTTTATTTCCGTGGTGATGGCTGTAAATACTGCGCTGGCAAGGGCACAATCGGTCGTGTCAAAGCTGGTGAAATTATAATAACAGACAATAAGTTTTTAGAGCTGGCACTTTCCGGTAATTCTTCTGGTGCAGTAAAGTATTGGCTGGAAGAACTGGATGGACGCACATTAAAAGAAGCAGCGATAGAATTGATGCTGAAAGGAATTATTGGCGTCGAAGAGTTAGAACGTTGGGTCGGATTGCTTGATCAGCCTGGGGTTTATTAAAATATGGCAACAAAACTAGATGTTTTTTATGCAAAATTTATGTTCCGTTTTGATTCTGACAAGCGGATGAATTTATATCGCAAACTGGCATCAATGTTGCGTAATAATTTTACTTTGATGGACGCGCTTGATAGGATTTATGCGACAGAAAGTCGCGCGGGCGCAAAACCGAACGAGCCATTTGCAATCGTAATCAGTGCTTGGCAAGACAGCCTTGAGCAAGGAAAATCTTTCCCAGATGCAACACGTGGATGGGCGCCGCCTTTCGAGACTTTGATGTTGGCTGTTGGCGACATTTCAAAGCTTTCTATTGCGTTGGAAAATGTTGTCCGTGTTGGCGAGGGTATGGGCAAGATAAAAAAGGCAATGACTGATGCGTTGTTATATCCAGCCGTTTTGTTTATTTTGACTTTATTTATAATTATGGCCGTTGGATTATATTTAGTGCCGCCATTGGCCGAAGCCGCAGGTGGTGCAGTTCTTTGGCGTGGGACAGCCGCATCTTTGGTTGCTACTTCCGGCTTTATTGGAAATTATTGGTATTTGGCTTTGTTAGCTTTGGCCGGTGTCGCAGTTATAGTATGGTGGTCTTTGGTAAATTGGTCTGGACGGCTTCGGATTTGGTTTGATTTTATTCCGCCATGGTCTTTGTATAAAATTTCCATATCGGTTGGTTGGATGATGTCTTTGGCAGCAATGGTTCAAGCAGGCGGGTCATTACCCGTGTCTATAAAAATGCTGTCGGATAATTCCGGAAAATACCTTAAAGACATATTAGACAGAACATTACAATATATCGCCAATGGTAATAATTTGGGGCGCGCCTTGGATAATACTGGCGCTCGATTTCCAAACGAAGAGATTATTGGGGATTTGGTAATTTATGCAGATATGAACGAGTTTGATCAAAACTTGTCCCAGATAGCCAATGATTATCTGGATTCATCTGTGCGAAAGATGGAAAACATTTCCAACATTCTGAACTCAATTGGTATTTTATTGGTTTCAGCCGTAATTGCCTGGGTTGTTTTCGGGACTTTCGAAATGCAAGACCAAATTACTGCTGCATTGTCCTAGGGTCTTGCTTATTGCTGATTTTTATTCTAAAATTGTTCAAAAAGGAGCTGCCATGTCTTCTGTACTAGTATTTCCAGGACAGGGTTCCCAGTCCGTCGGAATGGGGAAAGACCTGTATGACAACCATCCAGTCGCGCGCGCGGTCTTTGATGAAATAGACTCTGCGCTGGGACAGAAATTATCGGACATAATTTTTAATGGTCCAATGGAAGATTTAACATTAACAGCCAATGTCCAGCCCGCCATTTTCGCAGTATCTATGGCAATGTTGCGCGTTGCCGAAAGTGTGGGACAAAGACCATTGGCTGCTTTTGTAGCCGGTCATTCTTTGGGTGAATATACCGCTCTTTGTGCTGCAGATTCTATCGGTGTTGCTGATACAGCAAAACTTTTGCGTTTGCGTGGCGATGCTATGCAGCGTGCAGTGCCTGCTGGCAAGGGAGCAATGGCAGTAATAATGGGTAATTTGAGTATAGAACAGATAACCCAAATTTGCAGCGATGCTGAAAAATCTTTGCCACCAGATTTTTTCAATGTTGCAGATGTTGCGAATGACAATGCACCAGGGCAAGTAGTTATTTCTGGTGGCGAGGCAACGATTTTACGAGCAATGGAAATGGCAAAAGAAGTTGGTGCAAAACGGGCAATGCTTCTTCCATTGTCGGTTCCGCCGCATTCTCGCTTGATGGAGCCTGTTGCGACAGAAATGCGCAATGCATTAGAGCAGATAGAAATAAAAGAGCCAATTGTGCCATTGATTTCTAACCGGACTGCTGCACCGATGACTGATGTGGCCCAAATCAAAGAAGCACTGGTTTATCAAATTACTCATGGTGTTCGCTGGCGTGAAACGATTCTGACATTGCCATCATTGGGTGTTACAGAAACAATAGAGGTTGGACCCGGTTCAATCTTGACCGGTCTGACACCAAGAATAGTTCCTGAGTTAGGGGCAAAAAAATTAGGTGAATAACATGGCATATCAGCATGAAGATGATTATAGAAGAGGAAAGCTAATAAGAAAACAACGCAAATCTAAAAAATGTAAAATAGACCGGGAAAGCGAAAGTTTATTAGAAGCAAAACATGTGGAAAAATTAAAAGATTCTAAAGGAGAGATTTTTAGATTTGGAAATGAAAGAGTTTCACATTTACAAAGACAAAAAGAAAGAAGAAGCACAGGAAGATATAAAGATCTGACGCGTGATTACGATACCAAAGGAAAATAATATGTTGTTATTGAAAGATAAAGTTGCACTTATAACCGGTGCAACAGGCGGAATAGGCGAGGCAATCGCCAAAACTTTCAAGGATATGGGCGCAGTCGTTGTTATTACTGGTCGCAATGAAGCCAAATTGAAAGAATTGGGCGATGGATTTATTCCAATTGCTGCCGATGTGTCAAAGCCTGGTGAAGCAGATCGCTTGGTCAAAGAAACAATCGAAAAAGCAGGTAAAATCGACATTTTAGTAAACAATGCTGGCATAACAAAAGACACTTTGTTGATGCGCATGACCGACGAGCAGTTTGATGATGTAATAAATACAAACTTGCGCGCATGTTTTCAGCTGTGCCGTGCAGCGATTATGCCAATGATGAAAAACAAATTCGGACGAATAATCAATATGGCATCAGTCATAGGAACAATTGGTGGTCCAGGCCAGGCAAACTATGCAGCCTCCAAGGGTGGAATTATCGCAATGACAAAATCTATAGCAGCCGAGGTTGCGTCACGCAATATAACCGCAAATTGTATCGCGCCAGGATTTATAAAGACAGCCATGACAGATGTTTTGCCAGAAGAATTAAAAGAAGCATATTTAAAGCAGATTCCAGCCGGCAGATTTGGCGAGCCTGCGGACGTTGCGAATGTTGCATTGTTCTTGGCATCTGATGCGGCATCATACATCAACGGCCAAACAATTCATGTAAATGGCGCAATGGCCAGATTTTAAAAAAATAAGTGGATAAATTTTATCCACTTATTTTTTATACCATAAAGGGCAGATTTTCTAGATTGCCTTCTTCTACACGAACATTGACATCTATCATTAAAAACACTTTTTCTTCCCCGTCTTCGGATTGTGCAGGCATGCCCCACATTTCTGGGCTGAGCAAATGGCTGGTATTTACAGAAATTTTAGTAACCAAGTGATCGTCATCCAAAAGAGTGTAGATTGGCCCGATGTTTCTGGGTGTGTTTTCGCCTATCTCGTGCTCATTCTGCGGACTGCGCAAAGCGTCCAAAAGGGTTTTCATTCTGTTATCAACGTCCGTGCGTGCCAGACCAACTATTTCAGGGTGCAGCAGCAATATATCTAATTCCGCCAGCAGTTTTAGATTCGGCGTGATTATTGGGTTCCAATCTATACCACCAACATGTCTGGTTGAAATCGGATTTTTTGTGGGCGATGGCATCATATATTTCTGCAAGTTGTTCCATGGGCTGTTTTCGACCAGTTTTTTCAACTGGGGGTGGAACTTCATTCGTATGTTTGCAACATGTTGCGAGCGCTTTTTAGGGTTGGTTCGCAACTCTCCGAAATATAATAATTTAAACTTCATTTTGGTCTCCATCTGTATATTTGCGCGAGAACGACGGCAAGGAAATTAATAAAAGAACGAGTATTTTCGCACAACAAGTATTTCAATACTTGTAAGCGGGAATACGAAGTTATTTATTTAATTTAATGCCGCCGCTTCGCGGTGATATGTAAATAAATCATCTGCAGCGAAAAAACTCCTTGCTGTATATTATACAGCTTCGTTGTTTTTTCTAGCATATAATTCATTTATATATCATCGTTCTTTGCATAAATATACAGATGGAGACCCCCCTTTTTCTCTTGCTAATTATACCAGAAATTGCTATATTTTACAGGCTAAAAAAGGAATGAAATTTATGGCGCAAAACAATGCTTATACAGGTGACTCAATCAAGGTTTTAAAGGGCTTAGAGGCTGTAAAAAAACGGCCGGGAATGTACATCGGTGATGTTGGAGATGGATCCGGTTTGCATCACATGATTTACGAGGTTGTAAATAACTCAATCGACGAAGCTATGGCCGGATATGCCGACAGCGTTTATGTGTCATTGAATCCAGACGGCAGTGCTACAATTCGGGATAATGGGCGTGGTATGCCATTTGATATAAATCATACCGAAGGTCGCAGCGCATTGGAATTGATTATGTGCGAATTACATGCTGGTGGAAAATTTGATAATGAAACCAGCGGCGCATACAAGGTTTCTGGTGGCTTGCATGGTGTTGGTGTATCTGTTGTTAATGCTCTGTCCAGTTGGTTGGAAGTTCGTGTCTGGCGCGATGGCAAAGAAGCAACAATGTCATTTGCTGATGGAGCGCCATCATCGGATTTGTCTGTCAAAGAAATTGGCGGGGATCGTCATGGAACCGAGGTAACTTTTTTACCATCAAAAAATACATTTACTTTTACCGAATTTAATTCTGAAACACTAGAAATTTGGCTGCGTGAACAATCTTATCTGAATGCAAATGTAAAAATTATTTTCGAGGATTTGCGTGGTCCAGAAAAAAAAGTCAAAGAATTTCACTCAATAGATGGATTAAAGGGTTTCGCAATTTATTTAGATCGCTCTAAAGAGAAATTGACCAAAGAACCAATACAAATGATAAAACAAACCGGCGACACTTATGTAGAGGTCGTTTTAGAATGGACGACCGCATATAACGAAACATCGCTTTGTTTTACAAACAATATTCCAAATAAAGATGGTGGAACTCATCTGGCTGGATTTCGGGCAGGGTTAACGCGCGCTTTGAATAAATATATTGCGGACAAGAACTCTAAGAAAGACATTAATTTGTCAGGTGAAGATTTTCGCGAAGGTCTGACAAATATAGTTAGTGTTAAAATTCCAGATCCGAAATTTGGAAGCCAGACCAAGGATAAGCTGGTATCCAGTGAAATTCGCCCCATCGTAGAAAATGTCGTTTATGAAATGCTTTACGAATACTTGGATGAAAATCCTGCGGCCGGCAAAGCAATTATTGATAAAATTATCGAGGCTGCAACAGCTCGCGAAGCTGCGCGAAAGGCGCGTGAGTTATCACGTAAAAAGAATGGCCCAGAAGTTGGACCTGCGCCCGGAAAATTGGCGCATTGTTCTGAAAAAGATCCAGCTAAATGCGAATTATTTATTGTCGAAGGCGATAGTGCAGGTGGTACAGCAAAACAGGGTCGCGATAGAAAGTTCCAGGCTATTTTACCGCTGCGTGGAAAAATTCTGAATGTAGAGCGTGTACGTTTTGACCGAATGCTGGGATCGGATACTATTGGTCAACTGATCGCAACTTTGGGCGCAGGAATTGGCAAGGACGATTTTGACATTGAAAAAATGCGCTATCACAAAATCATAATCATGACCGACGCTGACGTTGATGGTGCACATATACAAACTCTTTTGATGACGTTCTTTTATCGACATATGCCCCAAGCGATAGATCGCGGATATGTATATGTTGCAAAGCCGCCGCTTTATGGCGTATCCCGTGGTCGTCAGCAAATTTATCTGCAAAACGAGCGCGAAATGGATGATTATCTGACCGAGCAATTATCAGCCGATGGAATGATTCAAACAAACACAGGTGAACAAATTGCTGGCGCAGATTTGAAACGAGTTTTGGGTTTAATTTCTAATATGAAATCTGTTTTGCAGCCATTGTCTTCAGTCATCCCACTTCGTTTTGTTGAAGCGCTGGCATTGAACAATGTTTTGGGAACATCGCAAGATGAATCTGCCTTGCATGCAACAGAAAAATTCCTTGATTCTGGGGAATTAGAGTTCGAACGCGGATGGAAGGTTTCGGTCGCTTCGCGTGGGATTGAAATTACCAGAACTTTGCGCAGTGTTACAGAGACCTATGTTTTGCCAGTTGAAAAATTAGATTCTCCGGAAGTACGCGCGTGGTTGCGCATGCAGGGACAGGCCGAATTAATTACACTATTTTCCGTGCCAGTTGAATTGCGCGTAAAATCTAAATCCCAGAAAATTTGGGGCGCCTTGCATTTGCTGGAAACTGCATTTGAGTATGCAAAACAGGGCTTGAAAATACAGCGGTACAAAGGTTTGGGCGAAATGAATGCCGAGCAGTTGTGGGAAACAACAATGGATCCAAATAACAGAAATGTTTTCCAAATAAAAGTTTCTGACGCTGCCCAAGCAGATGAAGTTATCAGTATGTTAATGGGTGATGTTGTAGAGCCGCGTCGAGATTTTATATTTGATAATGCCTTGTCAGCAAACATAGACATATAAAAATGATTAAACAAAGTGAAAAAGAAATTATAGCAAAATCTATTAAGGCATATAATTGCACAGTTCCACTGGTAATTGAGGAGATGTCCGAACTTACCAAGGAACTGATAAAGCATTTTTATCGTGGCCGTCCGCGGCGCGATGAAATTATAGAAGAAATTTGCGATGTTTATATTACTTTGGAAGAGTTGAAAATTTTTATGGAAATTTCTGACAATGAAGTAAAAAAGCAAATCGAAAAAAAGATTGATCGTCAAATTAAAAGATTGGCAGAATGTGAAAAGCCAAAAAAATGATATGAAAAATGTTCGCAAAGAATTGGTTTTTTGATTTAGAACGGCACTTGGTAAATTCTGGCTTGGATTCTGATTCAGAAACTTTTGATGTGCTGAAGAAAAGATTGTCCCAACCTGTTTGTTTATCTGCTGATGATTTTGCACGTCAGGCAATTTATGTAATTTTGTCCGGCGGTTTCTCACAAAAAACAGCAAAAAAAGTACATGCGCAAATAATGGATTATTTGATTAAAAATAATAGTCCAAAATTTGATGATTTATTTGCAATTTTTCATAATAAAAACAAGATAAATGCAATTATAAAAATATGGGAAAACCGTCAAAAACACCGGGATTTTTACTATGATTTAGATTTTTTGGACAGCAAATTAGATTATTTATCATCATTGCCACATATTGGAAAAATCACAGCAAATCATCTGGCAAGGAATCTGGGCGAAGACATTGTTAAATATGACATTTGGATCCAAAGGATCGCGGTGCGATTCAGAGAGCAAAGTGCAAACAGCAAAGAGCAATTATCAGATAAAATTAATAACCAGAAGCTAAATCCAGAAATAAAAAAAGCATGTGATGATATGTTTGCGCACTTGGTAAATGAAACTGGTTTGCAACGTGGTTATATTGATGTTGTGTTGTGGAAGGCGGCGCAAAATCATTTGATTGATGGAATATAAAATGAATGTAAAAATAGAAGAATCTTGGAAGACTGCATTGGCTGATGAATTTGATAAAGATTATTTTATCAAACTGACAGATTTTGTGCGCAGAGAATATATGTCTGGCAAAAAAATCTATCCGGCTCCAACAGACATTTTTAATGCCTTTAATCTGTGTCCTGTTGACAAGGTTAGTGTGGTAATTATCGGACAAGATCCGTATCACGAGCCAGGTCAGGCCCATGGTTTATGTTTTTCCGTTCAGAATGGGACGCAATTGCCGCCATCTTTACAAAACATTTATAAAGAAATACAAAATGATCTGTTGCGACCCAGCGTGACGCATGGCGATTTAACCAGTTGGGCGCAGCAAGGAGTTTTGTTGTTAAATTCTACTTTGTCGGTCCAGGCGCATTTGGCCGCATCGCATGCAGGTAAGGGGTGGGAGCGTTTTACAGATGCAGTTATTCGTGCGATTTCGCATCGTAGTGGTCTGGTTTATATGCTGTGGGGCAGTTATGCTCAGAAAAAGGCAGAGTTGGTAAACGGGGCAGAAAATCTGGTATTAAAAAGCGTTCATCCATCACCATTGTCTGCACACCGTGGATTTTTTGGCAATCATCATTTTTCGCGTGCGAATGAGTATTTGATAGCGCAGGGTAAAAAACCGATAAATTGGTAGTTGGTTTTGCTTGATTTTCATAAATTGGCTGATATAATCAGGCCTCGTGGCGGGTTAGCTCAGTGGTAGAGCAGAGGAATCATAATCCTTTGGTCGGGGGTCCGAATCCCTCACCCGCTACCAATTAATAAAATATCCCAAAGGGTTATTTTGTTAATTGGCGGGAAAGATTGGCATGAGGACCAGGGGTCCGCTTACGAGTAAGTGCGTGCAAATGTAATGCAGCACACACTCAACGAGTGCCAGCATGACGACCACAGGTCGGCGGAAGGACATCCCTCACCCGCTACCAAATTTTGTATAGGGTTTTGCCCCAATAGTATAATGGTAGAACACGTCCTTGGTAAGGACGAGACGCAAGTCCGATTCTTGCTTGGGGCACCAGAATAACTCACTTTGCAATTTTTTTTACTAGTTCCAGTTTTTTATACTTACATATTCATTAAAAGATTTAGGAAAAAATCATGACTAAGCAAAAAACTGATATTTCAACCATATTATCTCAAATCGATTACAAGGGTATTATTTATTGTCAAGATTCTCACGCCGTCGTTAAAGTCAACGAGGAAGATGGAGATTATAAAATAAAGGATTTTATAACCCCAGGCGATGTTATAAATACTAATGTTTCAATGGTTGAAATAAAAGATGGCTGTTTGCAAACGTATAATGAAAATGATGTTGTTTATTATTTTATGGACACCACTTTATGCGATTTAATGCCACATAGTATTTTTTCAGGTTCTCAACCAAAAATCCTAAATATAGAGCCAGGTTCGGTATTATTTATAAAGAAAAAATCGGATCATTTAATAATAGGCTCTTTAAAAGCTATCATGATAACATTGCCAAATAATTCATTAAAATCATAGGAAATGCTATGGCAAACAAAGATTCTCATAAAAATTATTGCGAAAATTACAATGGAACATTGTCTGATTTGGCCCGCGACATTGGTGCGATGACTCATGAGGCGCGCGCAGAATTTTTTAAGTTTTTAGCCGATTATGTTTAAAAACAAAGTCTTGCAGATTTGTCGCTTGGCCGCGTTAAATACGGGCAAAAATTAAATGACATTGCAGATTTATTAAAACAAATTAAATCTTTGGAAGATGATGCTTGGGCTATTTGTAAATCGAAAACCAAAATCATATCTAAATAAAATCCTTGAAATGTTTTAAAATAAATATAAAATCAAAGTGTTCGTTGTGATGACCCGATTAACGACCGGCGAGCAAGAATAAAAATATAATAAGATACAAAACAGGGTGGCACCGCGCGCATTAAATCTCGCGCCCCTGCGAATTGGAAGATTCAAGAATAAAAAGGTGTCAGATATGCTTTCTCTTAAATCAAAATACCGCACTCATACTTGCGCAGAACTTGCTGATAAAAATGTTGGCCAGGCGGTTGTTTTATCCGGCTGGGTTCATC
Source organism: uncultured Muribaculaceae bacterium (assembly GCA_964619545.1). Classification (GTDB taxonomy): domain Bacteria; phylum Pseudomonadota; class Alphaproteobacteria; order Rs-D84; family Rs-D84; genus WRCA01. Next base: position 58,093 of record CAZUED010000001.1, read on the forward strand.
GCAAACGCGATCACGGATCGTTATTATTTATTGATTTGCGTGATAATTATGGAATTACTCAATGCGTGTTTGACAGCATGGAAGATGCCGCAGACATTCGTCCTGAATCTGTTATTACTATTCAGGGTAAAGTCGTTGCGCGTGATAAAGATGCAATAAATAACAAAATCCCAACAGGACATATAGAAGTCAAAGTTGAAAAATATGATGTTTTAACTGCGGCCGAGGTTTTGCCCTTCCAAGTTTTTGGCGAAGAGGATGTTGGGGAAGATTTACGCTTGAAATACCGCTATTTGGATTTGCGCCGTGAAAAAATGCACAACAAAATTTTGTTTCGCAATCGTGTTATAAAATCTATGCGCGATAAAATGTGGGATATGGGGTTTTCTGAATTTCAAACACCAATTCTGGGTGCAACCAGTCCCGAAGGTGCGCGTGATTTTATTGTTCCATCACGATTGAACCATGGAATGGTTTATGCGTTGCCTCAATCACCACAGCAGTGGAAACAGCTGACCCAGATTTCTGGATTTGATCGGTATTTCCAAATTGCACCATGTATGCGTGATGAGGATTTACGCAGTGATCGTATGTTAGAATTTTATCAGCTTGATTTGGAAATGTCTTTTGTAGAGCGCGAACATGTTCAAGAAGTTGCAGAAAACATAATTGTGCCATTGATCAAAGAATTTGCACCAAATGGAAAATTACATCCAGAAATTCCACAAATTCCATACGATACAGCAATGTTGAAATATGGAATTGATCGGCCAGATTTACGAAATCCAATTGAAATTTCTGATGTATCAGAAATTTTCGCTGGCAGTGATTTTGGCATTTTTGCAGAAGCTGTAAAAAATGGTTCGGTCGTTCGCGCAATACCGGCGCCAGCGTCAGCAGATAAACCACGTTCTTGGTTTGATAAAATGGAAGCGTTTGCCAAAGAAGAATTAAACCTTGGCGGATTGGCTTACATAGTTTTTGCGGATGAACCAAAGGGGCCTGTGTCTAAAAAATTAGATACAGACAGAATTGCAAAATTGAAAAAAATCGCTGGAAATGGTGCCACATTGTTCTTTGTTTGCGATAAAGAAAATGTTGCAGCCAAGGCTGCGGGCAAGTTGCGCACCAAATTGGGCGAAGATTTAAACCTGATAGATCCAAATGAATTCCGTTTGTGTTGGGTTGTTGATTTTCCAATGTTCGAAGAAGATGAAAATTCACCAACAGGTATTGCATTTGGACACAATCCATTTTGTGCCCCTTTAAATTCTGAAAATATAGATTTATCAAATCCATTAAAATTAAAGGCATCGCAATACGATATAATTTTGAATGGATGGGAAATTGGTGGCGGATCGCTTCGCAACTATAACCCCGACACAATGATTAAATTATTTAATGTTGTAGGATATGGCGAAGACGTTGTTCGTGCAAAATTTGGTGGATTGCATACTGCATTTCAATATGGTGCGCCGCCGCATGGCGGGTGCGCATTGGGCGTGGAACGCATAGTATGTTTATTGCTGGGCGAACCAAACTTGCGTGAAATCACGGCTTTCCCGGCAAATCAACGTGGTCAAGATTTGATGATGGGCGCACCCAGTGCGCCAACAGAACAGCAACTTCGTGATGTTCATATTCAGTTCAGAAAAAAGAGCTGATATAGTTGTAAGAATAGCTCCCTATTGCCTGTGATGTATCACGGGCTTTATACTTTTACTGGGTTTATACAGAGGTTTTTTATGACAAGTCGCGAACATCTGGAGCAAATTTCACGCAGTATGAATCTTACTTCATATCAGTTATATATTTTGGAAATGAACATAGATAAATATGATTTACATCGGCTTGTAAAGCATGGCGATTTTTTATATGCGCCATATAAAGTTGAATTTTCGCATAGTTTCAAAGATGCCATAAAAGAAATACTTTTTGGTCGACGTGCAGATTTAATAGGTCCAGATAGACTTTTGGTTTTTAATAAACGTGGAATAAAAATGCGTCGTGATGGAAGCTATCGCTAGAACTGGCTGTGCGTTCGCACAAATTCACCAAGATAAGCTGGATCAATTACTCTCATGATTTCAGATAGCGAATAATTCCGCTCGCCCGTTGCCATAATTTTTAATGATATAGGTTTTGGTTCCACCGATACCCCACGCATCAAAATATTTAGATCTGCTGATATTTTTTTGCCTTCTAATTCAAGGTTTCCGGTAATTTCGGTATGTCTGGCTACAACCGACAATGGGGCTGTTGTTTTGAGTTTGCCGTTTTCGTATTCGCCCTTTATTTTTAAAGTTTTAATTTTTGTTTCGCCACCACTGATTGCATGTGCGATTGAGTCTTCGGCAGTAAGTGGAGTAATAGTTGCCGCGCGTGCATAAAAAGCATCAGTTCCGACTCCATGCAGTGTTCCGCCATCAAAGCTGAGCTCTAACATACCCTTCATTTTCCGCCAAAAGTCATAGGCTATTTTTCCACCAGTTGACATATGGGCTTGGCCAGTTACGACTGAATCTGATATATTCAATACTGATGCATTATCCAGCAATTTCCCCATAAATGCGAATCTGTTTAATTTTATAAGAATTTCGTAATTATTGCCGCGCGCCTTTAATGACACCAAAAGGCTGCCGCGTGCGTCGTCCGTTATTGAAAAGTCTTGAGTGTCTTTTCGCAGTGAGTAAACAAAATTATCATATTTTTCACCATTCCAAATCAGTTGATCCGCGGCCAGTGACAAATTAAGACCACCGAGCTCAAACGGAGCAAGAATCGGAGCGCTGGATAAAAATTGCATTTCTTCGTAATTGTCAAAATACTTTTTATTTGCAAACTTATCAAAATCCAAAGTATCACATTTTAATGTTATATTTGTTCCGTTAACATTTCCGTGAAAAATATGATCTGCCATGCGCAGTTCTAAATCTGTAATATAATTTCCTGAATAATTAGCGGATACTTCATATGGGAAATCATTGATAAATGGCATGTCCAACGAAGGATAGCGAGCATTTATAAATTCCACCGTACTGGCTCCAGTCAGATAAAAGAAATTTCCTTGGGTTGTCAATTCCCATTTTTTGTTTTCTGGTGTGAAAGAAAAATCATTATCTTTCCATTGCATTGTTCCTGTTTGCATACGCATAGATTCAGGTAAAAATTGGAAATCACTTGTATTCAGCCAGTTCAGACTTTTATTGATTACAAGGTTATAATTTATTGTCTGTTTTTTATTTTTTATATCTATTTTTCCAGCCATATTTATAAACTGAAAATCTATATTGCCATTATCGCCCAAAAATGCGAGCGCACCAGCAAAGTCAAAATTTTCCGGCATAGGCTGTTTAGAATTCATTAACGCTGTAAATCCAAATTTATCAGCCGAAAGTTTTCCATTAGCTATCAGATTTTTCCCAGTGTATTTATACTCATCACATCTCCAATTTTCCGGCGTTCCATTAAATAAGCAATAAATTTCATCATCGCTGCGTGTCAGATTTATCACCAGGTTTTGCGCACCATTTCCTGTGATGTTTCCGTTTATCAATCCATTGATTTTATTGTTTGCAAATTCCAAATTTTCTATTTTGATTTTATCATTTTCTGCAACAGCATTAAGTCTAATCATATCATAACTGGTATTTGCAAATTTTAAGTTTCCACGTAAATCTAAATCCAAATTTACATTTTTCAATAATGTTTTTTGCGTCAGCAAAAATGATAAATCAAAGTTAATTTTGTCAGATTTTATTTGTATTTTTCGTATACTGCTATCTGCAGGTAATTCAATAGAACCTGTAAAATCATCTCCACCGACTTTTCCGCGAATTTCTAAAAACTTAAATCCATATCCACCATCCCAATCAACAGACATAGTCAGCTTTACATGGTCTTGAATTTCAGGCTCGAAAAAATCAAACCAAGAATTTATATCGTCCGTATCTATAGCAAGCGATGCATTTGCACCACCGCCATTTTGCCATTTTCCTATAATAGACAGGCCTTCGCTTTTATTAGTTACAGAAAATTCATCCGTATTACTTTTGATAAAGTATTTGTGTTGTTCGGTTCTGATCCAACCATCAAAATTTCCATTTTGTAAAGTTGCCTGGACAATGTCATATTTTTTGCCCATAAATTTTACATCAGAATTTGATAGCAGAATTTCTGTTGCAATTTTTGGAGCCTCTAAACTTTGTAAGTCAAGCCTGGCTCCATCCACATAGATTGTGCCAGAAAGTTTTGCGTCCGATATATTAAATATTTCGGAAAGCCGAATTGTAAACATTACCGAATCAATTTTGCCATTTGGCACAATTACATCGTGCGCCACAATATGCGCACGCCCCAACAGGCTGATGTTAATTCTGCCATTGATTTTTGCCGTCGTTCCAGTTTGAGTTTGCAATGCGCTTTCAAATCCTGGACGCATGCTTTTCAGATTAAACATAGGCGGGATAATAATTGCGGCCAGAATCAGTGCCAAAAACACGGATAAAATGCTGAAAAAAACTATGCGACGATGCCGTGCTTTCATATTCTACTCCCTTGTCCTATCCCTTGTATTTTCATTATAATGAATTATATTATGGCGGTGAATAAGAAAATTTTTTCTTTACAAAGTGACTATAAACCTTCGGGCGACCAGCCCCAGGCTATTGTAGAATTGGTCCAAGGATTGCGTGAAAATCGCCGCAGCCAGGTTTTACTGGGTGCAACCGGTACTGGTAAGACTTTTACTATGGCAAATATAATTGCCCAAATGAATCGCCCAGCTATGATTATGGCGCCTAATAAGATTTTGGCCGCCCAGCTTTATACCGAAATGAAATCTTTTTTTCCAAATAATCATGTTGAGTATTTTGTTTCATATTATGATTATTATCAGCCCGAAGCCTATATGCCAACGACAGATACTTACATAGATAAAGACGCATCTATCAACAGCCAGCTGGATCGTATGCGGCACTCGGCCACACGCGCTATGCTGGAAGAGAAAGATGTTATCGTTGTGTCATCCGTATCCAGTATTTATGGTATGGGCAGTCCCGAGCAGTATTCAGGTATGAAACTGACACTGAGCAGCGGCGATAAAATTAGTAGCAAAGAAGTTATGCGTGCGCTGGTTGATATACAATACAAACGAAATGACATAGCATTTGATCGTGGCGATTTTCGCAGCAAAGGTGATACTTTGGACATTTTTCCATCGCACTCGACAGATCGTGGGTGGAAATTGTCTTTCTTTGGCGATGAAATAGAACAAATTTGGGAATTTGACACCCTGACAGGTGAAAAGCTGCGAAAACTGGATTATATTGCGATATATCCAAATACTCACTATGCGACCCTACAACCAACCATTTTGCAGGCAATAAATGAAATCAAAAAAGATTTAGAGCCCAGATTAAATTACTTTCACGAGAATATGAAATATGTCGAGGAACAACGCCTGCGCGAGCGGACTAACTTTGATATAGAAATGATGGAGGCAACTGGTATTTGTCGCGGTATTGAAAATTACTCGCGCTATTTGTCTGGCCGAAAACCTGGCGAGCCGCCACCAACTTTGTTCGAGTATTTACCGAAAGATGCAATTTTATTTGTTGATGAATCTCATGTTTCCGTTCCGCAAATCGGCGCAATGGGCAAGGGCGATGCTGCCCGTAAACGCAGTCTGTATGAATATGGATTTCGTCTGCCTTCGTGTGCGGACAATCGTCCGTTAAAGTTCGATGAATGGGATGCTATGCGTCCTCAGACAATTTTTGTGTCGGCAACACCAGCCGATTGGGAAATGAGGCAAGTTGGCGGAATAGTTGCCGAGCAAGTTATTCGCCCAACAGGTTTGTTGGATCCAGTGATAGACGTTCGTCCAACAAAAAATCAAGTTGACGATTTGCTGTACCAAGTGAAGCAAGTCAAAGGTCGCGTTTTAATTACGACTTTGACCAAGAAAATGGCCGAGCAGTTAACAGACTATTTGACCGAGCATGGCGTCCGCGCGCGCTATCTGCACAGCGACATTGAAACGTTAGAGCGTATAGAATTGTTGCGCGAATTACGTATGGGGAAATTTGATGTCTTGGTTGGAATCAATTTGTTGCGCGAAGGATTGGATGTGCCAGAGTGCGAATTGGTTGCAATTATGGATGCGGATAAAGAGGGATTTTTACGCAGCGCGCGCTCTTTGATTCAAACGATTGGTCGTGCGGCTCGTAATGCGGAAGGTTGTGTTATTTTATATGCAGACAAAATTACGGACAGCATGAACATTGCAATAACTGAAACTGCGCGTCGTCGCGAAAAACAAATAGCGTATAATACCAAACATGGAATTACTCCACAGACAATTATAAAATCAGTATTTTCCGAAGTTGGCGACCACGATGACAAGACTGATAAAAAGCGTCAATTTGTTTACAGCAAAAATGGTGGAGTTCAAGATCGCGCAGGGTTAGAAAAAGAAATAACCGCGCTGCGCAAAAAAATGATAAAACATGCTGAAAACCTGGAATTTGAGGAAGCCGGCGCTATCCGTGATGTATTACGCAAAATGGAAGATGATTTATTGTTATTGGAGTAAGGCAATGGAAGTAATTCTGAAAAACATTGATGAAACAAAAAATTGGGCGGCGGAGTTTGCACAAACTTTGCATGCACCAATCGTTGTTGCTTTGCATGGCGATTTGGGAATGGGAAAATCTGAAATTGCGCGCAGTATTATTCAGACTTTGCGTGGCGCAGACATGGTTGTTCCCAGTCCAACATTTACACTGGTGCAAAATTATGATGGGATTTCTCATTTTGATTTATACAGAATTTCTGATGTTTCAGAACTGGAAGAAATAGGACTTCGCCACGCAATCGAAAACGACATTACTTTGATAGAGTGGCCAGAAATAGCGAAAGATTTTCTGCCGAAAAATACTATTCACGTTTATTTGCAAGAATATGAAAATGGCCGCAAGTTAAAGATATAAAGCCAATCCGCAATGGTCGGTTGGTTTTTCATCCATACGTGGGCATAAATCAATCTCGCAATTTTTTACCAACTTTTGTGCAGTTTTGTTTGCCAGCCAGTAATCTAAACGCAGACCTTGATTTTTTTGTAATCCTGCGCCGCGGTATCCAATCCAAGTCCAGGCATTTTCTGTATCCGGATTAAACCGGCGATAACAATCTTGCCAACCCGCGTCCAGCCATTTTTGCATAATTTCACGAGCAGCAGGCGCAGAAATACTGGAACCTTCGTATTGTTTTGGATTCCATACATCGCGATCTTGAATTGCTATATTAAAATCGCCCCCGATTAAAACAGGCTCTTCGCTTTCCAGCATTGTGGCAATGTGCCTGGTAAAATGATGCATCCATTCAATTTTATATGGGAATTTTGGGCTGTCCACGCTTTCCCCATTTGGCATATAAACATTGATAAGTCGAATTCGCCCGTCTATCACGCATTCTATCATTCTGGCATTGGCCTCTGGATAGCCCGGCAGTCCGCGAGTGATGTCCTCTATAGAGTATTTAGAAAAAACCGCAACACCATTCCAAGATTTTTGACCAAAAACCTTTATGTTATAGCCCAAATGCTCGAAAACTATATGCGGAAAAAGCTGGTCTTCGACCTTTAACTCTTGGACCAAAATAGTATCATAATCGCCATTTTGGGCGATTTTCATAAAGCTGTCCATGTGCGCTCGTATAGAATTAATGTTCAGAGTTAAAAGTTTCATTTAGCAACCTTTTTCCTTAAAAACCTTGCCATTTGTGTTTTTCTTTCATATAATAACTGCCGTCCAATGTAAAAACAATAGGGAATTTACAAAAATGAACATGTATCAGTTTCTGGAAACAGTTGTATCGGAAGTGCCGAACGACTTGTTCCTTACACGCGAAAATGTAACATATGGGGCATTTCGTGATTTAGTAAAAAAACGCGCTGCAACCCTTGCAGGGATGGGCGTTAAAAAGGGTGATGTTGTCGGAATTTTGGCCCATAACATACCGGAATTTCCATTGTCGCTTTTTGCGATTTGGTATTTGGGTGGGCAAGTTTTGATGTTGGACACCAATTTGACGCCATTCGAGTATGACAATATGACAAAGCTTGCAGGTTGCAAGTTGGTATTGGCAGAAAAAAGCTTTTTCTATAAATCCGCGAACTTCAAGTTCTATGACATTACAGAAAAAGATAAAAACATTGATCCAGATTTAAAGCCAGCGCCAGTTCAATCCGAAGACATTGCGACTTTGTCATTTACATCTGGTTCCACAGGTACGCCAAAAATCGTTCCGCTTACACACTACAATTTGGTAGAATGTTCAGAATCATTGGAAGATATGGGTGCATGGTTGAAAAAGGGCGATACTCTTTATGGCTTTTTACCAATGTATCATGTTTTTGGTTTTGCAGTAGAAATACTGGCGACCATCCATTATCGTGGCAATGTTTTGTTGCAATCAACAATAAACCCAAAAGACATATTGGAGGATTTCAGGGTTTATCGTCCACAAATTATTCCGGCCGTGCCTCGTTTATGGGAAGTTTTCCGTAATAAAATTATAGATGGTATGAAACAAAAGAAAGTTTGGTGGTTGGCATCATTTGTTCTGAAATATGGACCATTGCTTAAAAAGTTGGGTCTGGGATTTTTGGTACGAAAAATACAAGAGCCTGTGTTGGCCGTATTCGGCGGACGTGCGCGTTTGCTGGTTGCGGGTGGTGCGGCAGTAAAGCCAGAAGTTGAAACTTTCTATGAACGTTTGGGATTAACTTTTATTCAAGGCTATGGGCTGACAGAAACGGTTGGACCAGTTTGTATCTCGAAACCTGTGAAGCATCGTGAACCATTCGCTTTTGGTGGACCGATAACCAATAATGAGGTCGAAATCCGTGGCAAAAATGCCGAAGGAATCGGAGTCTTGTGGGTGCGCGGACATCAAGTTTTCAGCGGCTATTTGAACAATCCAGAGGCAAATGCCGAAGCATTTGATGAAAATGGCTTTTTCAATACTGGCGATTTGGTTTCAATGGATAAAAACGGAGAACTGCATTTCCATGGACGTCAAAAACAAGTGATTGTTTTGGATTCTGGTAAAAATGTCTATCCGGCCGAGCTGGAAGCATTGTTTATGGAAATTCCGGGCGTCAAAAATGTTGCGGTCTTTGAACACAAGGTCAAAGACAAGACGGTTGCCTATGGCGTTTTCCAGGTTGAAGATGGTGTAAGCTTTGATAAATTGCAAAAAGCTGTTGTAAATGCGAATAAAAAGATTGCCAGCTATAAGTGGGTTACGCATTTTGCAATGACTACCAAAGATTTGCCACTTACCAGTACTCAAAAAATAAAGCATCATGTAGTGCGTCAAAATTTGATTGCAGGTGAGTATCCGCAAAGTCGCGATTAAAAAAACGCCCCTTTGGGGGCGTTTTTATTCATATTTAATTTTGCTGTATTTGGTAAATAAAACTTGTAGTCTTTTATCAGAACTTGGTGGGATGAGGGCTTTTAAATAAAGGTAGAATAAATGGCAAAGAACTCAATGATTGAGCAAATAAACGAAAAATCTAAATAGACTTAAAAATATAAAAAAATCCGGCAAACGCCGGATTTTTTATTTCTTATTCTTTTCTTCATACAGCTTTTGGAAATCTATCGGCTGCATTGCGAATGCTGGAAATCCACTTTCGCTGGTCATGCGCAATATAATTGCCCGAACGCTGGGGAATAACATTGTTGGGACCTCTATCAACAAAGTTTTCTTTAAATCATCTTCGTTTTCAGATTTTTCAATCTGAACCAGTCCGGAATAATTTGATTCAATCATGAAAATAGATTTATCGCCTTGCTCCAATTTGCTGTGCAGTTTAACCAGCAAATCTACCATATAGATGTTATTTTCAGTGCCTTTGATTTGGATGTCCAGATTAATGTCCATTTTTGCCTGGCCGTTTTCCTGCTTGAAGAAAAGCTCTGGTACGTTCGGAGACTCGAAAGAAAAGTCTTTTAAGAATTGGGATATAAGTTGAAATTTTGCCATTTCGATTGCTCCTTTTTTCGGCGGCTGTTTTATGATAATATAACACTGAAATTTTATTTTTCAAGCGGTAAGGAAAAACTATGAGAAAATACTTTTTATTATGTGCAGTTGGTTGTGGTTTGTTGGCTGGTTGTGGTGATTTAACTACTCCTCGGCAGCCGTATAGTGGACCAAACCATGCAGTTATTCCGTCTAACTTGAAAAAGGTTTCTTTTTCGTCTGTCCCTGGATGGGAAAATGATGATCTGCGTTATGCTTTGCAGGCTTTCCGTAATACTTGCAGGGCCAAAATTCAATATAACGGGCAAGTAATTCCAGATAGAAAGTTGCTGGAAGAAAAATGTCAGATTTTGCCAAAAGAATCTGCCAGTCAATCGGTTGCGCGTGCCTGGTTCGAAAACAACTTTCAACCATACAAAGTTCACGATGCATCTGGTAAGGCAACAGGAACATATACAGGATACTATTCGCCAGTAATACCAGCATGTAAATCACAAACCGCCCAGTGTAACGAGCCTTTGATGGGTGTACCCACAAATGGACAGAATTTCAAGGGGGTTGCAAAAAAGACTATTGTTAATAATAAAATCGGTCGGGTTCTTTATTGGGCAAACATTGTTGATGTTCAGAACATTCAGATTCAAGGCAGCGGTATGTTGAAACTGGAAGACGGAACTCAGGTAAAATTGAATTTTGCCGGCGTTAATGATATGCCATTTAAGTCTATTGGTGACCAGTTAAAACAACGTGGAATCAGGCCTGATGGCGGCTATTCATCGGATGCTGTTTGGAGTTATTTGAAAAAAAATCCATCGCTGGCGCGTGAGGTTATTTACAACAATCCGCGGTATGTGTATTTCCAATCCGCAACCGCTCATGATGTAATTGGAAAACTTGGCACACCTTTATCAAAAATCCGCAGCATCGCAATGGATGACACAATTTATACTTTGGGATTACCAGTATTTATAAATACCAACTTGTCAATGGACGGACGCAAATTCCAAAGGCTGTTAATCGCACAGGATACTGGTGGCGCAATAAGGGGATGGATACGCGGCGATATATTCTTTGGTTCCGGGGACGAGGCTTACAAATATGCACATGGTCAGCATTCCCAAGGGGAAATGTTTATCTTGATGCCGAAATAATGAATAAAGGTCCAAATCTTTTAGCCAGAACATCCAGACCGCAAAGCCTGGGCGGTGCGTTTGGTGGGCTGATGCGGGTTTTTGGGGCGCGAGCATCAGATGCAGATTTAGCGGTGCGTTGGGATGAAATTATTGGCGCAGACTTATCTCGCGTTGGAAAATTGTATGGCATTCGCGCAATTAAAAACAAGCAATTTAATATAACATTAAAAGCGCCAGTTCCTGCAATGGCAATGGAATTGTCTTATAGAAAAGAAGAATTCCGCGAAAAAATAAATAAGTATTTTGGATACGAAGCAGTTGGAAAAATCATCGTCAAAGCATAATTATGTTTTGTAATAATTTGTATTGCTGTGTGCCAACGCAATTGCAATTGCGTCGGCTTCATCCGCGGTTTTTGGTTTTGAATTGGGTAGCAAAATTTTCACCATAGATGTAATTTGTGTTTTGTCTGCATGACCAGAGCCTGTAATTGCCTTTTTAATAACATTTGGTTGAATTTCGAATACAGGAATTTCACGAGTTCCAACCGCGACAATGGCCGCGGCGCGCGCATGTCCCAGTAATAAAGTGCTGGTTGGATTATTGTTTACAAAGGTTATTTCTATTGCGCATTCATCAGGATTAAAAGTTTCGCAAAGTTTAAGAACTTCATTAAAAATCTTTGCCAAACGCAGGGCTAAATCATCTTTGGGTTTGGGCAAAATCACACCACTGGCGATATATTTGCGCACCTGCCCAGCGGATTCAATAACCGCCCAACCAGTATGTAAAAGGCCTGGGTCAATCCCCAGAATTATTTTAGACATTTTAGTCCGCTGCGGTGATTACTTTCTGAACATCGTCGTTTGCATCCAGTGCATCAACCAGTTTTTCAAGTTTAGCATACGATTCATCGTCTAAGTCCATTGGCGTGTTTGGCAACCAAGTCAGCTCGGCCTTTTCAGGTTCGCCCAATTTGTCATTCAGCGCCTTTTGGACTTGGATAAAATCATCTGGCTTGGTTTTGATAATGTATCCTTCCTCACTGGTTTCTAAATCGTCCGCCCCGGCTTCCATAATTGCTTCGGTCATCGCGTCTTCGTTTGACGCCGCTGACAATGGATAATAAATTACCCCAGCACGCGTGAATAAGAATGCAACTGATCCTTCTTCGCCCATATTTCCGCCATTCTTGGCAAAGATGCTGCGAACCTCGGGTACGGTTCTGCGCGGATTGTCAGTCATGGCTTCTACAATAACTGGAACACTTCCTGGGCCATAACCTTCGTATCGGACCATAGTGTAATTTTCAGCGCCCGCGCCTTGGGATTTTTCAATAGCGCGTTTAATGTTTTCATTCGGCATAGAGTTTTTACGTGCATTAAAAACAGCCAAGCGCAGACGGGGATTGTTATCCGGATTTGGATCGCCAAGTTTGGCCGCCATGGTAATTTCACGCGCCAGTTTAGTAAAAAGTCCGCTACGCGCCGCATCTGCTGCGCCTTTCTTATGCATAATGTTATGCCATTTGCTGTGTCCGCTCATATTTGACCTTTTGATTATTTGTTTTATAATAACGCAAAAAGGATAACAAATGATCGGCAAATTGCAAGGGATTGTTGATTATATCGGCGATGACTTCGTTATAATCATGACGGGCGGTTTGGGTTATAAAGTATTTACCCCAGCACGTCTTTGTGTTGGTCAACCAGCAACGTTTTGGGTTGAAACTATTGTGCGTGAAGATTCTTTCCGTTTGTTTGGTTTTCAAAGTTTGGCCGAACAAGATTTATTTAATAAACTGATTTGTGTCAGTGGTGTGGGGCCCAAAGTTGCAATAAACATTATTGGTGTGCTGCGACCAGAAGTATTAATGACGGCAATTCAATGTGGAGATGCGAAAACAATAACCGCTGCACCAGGGGTTGGCAAGAAGGTTGCTGAAAAGATTATTCTAGAATTAAAAGGTAAATGTGCTGACTTTAACATTCAGGGCCAATCTGTAAATAACACGCTCGGTGATTTGCTGGCTGCGCTGGAATCTTTGGGGTATCGGCGTGTTGATGTGGCAGAATTAACACAACGCTTGGTCCGTGAAAATCCTGGCAGTGATACAGGGGATTTGGTCAGATTGGCATTAAAAGAGATTACAAAATAAATGGCCGAAACAATTTTTGCATTATCTTCGGGGCAAGGAAAAGCAGGCGTTGCTGTTGTGCGCGTCAGTGGTTCTGATTTATCTGAATTATTTAATAAAATCAGAAATCGTGATTATCAAATAAAAAATCGTTATGCATATCTGGCAGATTTAGTGGATAAAAATGGTGACTTGATAGATAAAGCAATTGCGATTTATTTTTCTGCGCCAAATTCTTTTACTGGCGAAGATGTTGTTGAATTTCATGTTCATGGCGCGCAGCCGGTTATAGAAAAACTTTTTTCAACACTTACCGAATATGGCGCGCGCATGGCGCAGCCTGGTGAATTTTCCAGACGCGCTTTTGATAATAATAAAATGGATTTGGTCGAGGCTGATGGTTTGTGCTCTCTTTTAGATGCTCGCACAGATCGTCAGCGCATTGCAGCATTAAAATCTATGGCCGGCAGCGACAGCGCGGTTTATGAAAATTGGCGTGCCCAGATGGTTGAAATTTCTGCCTATGCTGCTGCTATTTTAGATTATCCAGCAGATGAATTACCCAATAACATTGCTGAAAAATTATTAAATCAGACAATTAAATTACATCAAGAAATCTCTGCCGCTTTATCCAAGAATGCGGCTGTTCGCGCGCTGCGCAGTGGTTTTAACATTGCGATAGTTGGACCGGTGAATGCTGGAAAGTCTTCGCTTTTTAATCGTATTTTGGGTCAATCGCGTGCTATTGTAAGTGATGTGCCGGGTACAACTCGAGACGTTGTTTCTGCAGAACTGGATATAGACGGATACTTTGTTCGCATTGCAGATACTGCGGGCTTGCGTGAAACCAAAGACGCAATTGAGAAAATAGGAATTGCGCGCGCGAACGATGAAATACAAAATGCAGACTTGGTTTTAAGAGTGCAAAGTGCAGAGTGCGAAGTTCAAAACCTGGATAAAAATAACGAAATAATAATTATAAATAAATCGGATTTACTTCAGCTTTCAAACTTAAAACCCCATCAGTCAATTGTTTATGTTTCTGCTTTGACGGGGCAGGGAATAGATGATTTATTAAATTTAGTAAAAGAAAAAATACATAAAATGTTGGATGGTGCTGAATCTGACATCGCTGTGAACGAACGCGCCAAAGGCCATTTAATCGCAGCCCAGCAAGAATTAGCAATTGCAATAAAAAAAATAGAAAACATCGATTTATTTGCCGAACATATTCGCCGCAGCGCAGATGAAATTGGTCAAATACTTGGTGTAATCAATGCATCTGAAATTTCAGATGCTGTGTTTGGTCGTCTGTGTTTGGGCAAATAAAACCCGTATTATATTTTATTTTTTGCTTTCCATTTAATACGCGCATGCACGCCATTGCAAAATGGTTTGTTACCACTGGCTCCGCATCGGCACAATGCCACCGGGTCACTTTTTATTTCAAAGCTTTTACCATTGCCGTATTTTACGCTGATGCCGTTTTCATCAGTCAGAATGATTTTTTCGCTGATTTTATTTGCTCCAAAAAGTAGATAAGGGCCATTCTTGGTTATCTTTATGTATGGAATCATTTTCGTCACCCATTTTTTATTATTTTATGATAAAATTGTAGGTAAAGGAATAGGAAAAATATGGCATCGGAAAAATACATATCCATGAAGGAATCGCTGACAGGATTTTCGTTTGCGAACCTCGGTCTTTTTTATGGGTTTGGTAACTCGGTTATAGGGGCTGTTTACGCGTTGGTTTTAATGGACATTTTCCATAACAGCTCTATTGTTGGTGTTTATACATCCTTGTCTTATGGTCTGGTTATGCTGCTGACACTTACAACCAGTGAATTTTTCCGCCGATTTACAAAAACAAGAATTTTTTATTCTTCAATGTTGGTGGCTGGGGTATTTTCGTTTATGATGGCATTTTCAGTCAAACCATTAACTTTTATTGTTCTGGACCAAGTTTCTTGGCTGCCATGGTTACTTATTGGTGCATCTATACCATTATTTTTATCTGATTTTTCCAAGGGGCCTGGTATGGACAGACTAAGCAGTCGTTATTATACTTGGTTGAACATAGGTTCGGCTATTGCCCCAATAATTGCAATGTTTGTTGCAGAAAGATATGGAAACAGGTCAGCTTATTTTATAGCAAGCGCGGTAATGTTTGCGGGATTGTTATATTTCAGCAGTTACAGGTTGGTATCACAAGACAAGCCTATTAAAAAATTGATACCACGCAGAACTTTGCGCAGTATTTTAAATAACATTCGCATATATTTTAGAAATGCTGGTTTGCGTAAGGCATATTTGATAAATTGCGGTTACTATGCTTTATCAATCATATCCAACATTTATATGCCAATCATAATAGTTGAAGAAAATGGATTTTCAAAAGAAACGTTAGGATTTGTTTTGGCAGCATGCACGGTGCCATATATTCTGATGGCAACATTAATGCCTATAATTGCGAAAAAATTCGGCAAGAAAATTTGTATATCCGCCGGATTTCTCATATTTGCGGCGCTTGCAATAATGGGCTTTTTTGCAAAAGGTTACGCGTTGCTGATTATATTTGTAGCATGGAATTTTGCAGTTGCAATGATAGAGCCATTACGAGATCTGTTATTTTTTGATTCCGTAAATAAATCACAAGCTTCACGATTTATCGGAATTTTCAATACTGGCGATAATGTTCCCCGATTCATATTCCCAATGATATGTGCAGCCGTTATTGCCTTGACTGGGGTAACCAGTTTTGTTTTGTTGGTTTCGGCCAGTGTTGCAATCTTGGCCGCTTTGGTAATGATGGCTCCGAACGAGCGTGATAAAAACTCTATATCAAAATAGCTGTTGATAAAATTTGTTAAAATTGCTAGCCTGAGGCCATGAAATAAAGGAGATTTTTATGGCAAAAAAGGAAGCCGTGAAAGAGGTATCAAAACCCGTTAAAAACCCCGCGCTGGATGCGGCATTGGCCCAGATACAAAAGCAGTTCGGCAAAGAAGCGATTATGAAAATGGGCGATGGTTCCCAGCAAAATATAGAAGCTATTTCATCTGGCAGTCTGGGGTTGGACATTGCGCTGGGTATTGGCGGCTATCCCAAGGGACGTATAGTTGAAATTTATGGTCCAGAAAGCTCTGGCAAAACAACATTGGCATTGCATGCGGTTGCCGAGGCGCAAAAGAAAGGTGGTACTTGCGCATATATTGATGCTGAAAATGCGCTGGACCCCAGCTATGCAAGAAAGTTAGGTGTGGATGTTGCAAACCTGATTATTTCCCAACCAGATTCTGGCGAACAAGCATTGGAAATTGCCGATACTTTGATTAAATCTGGGGCGGTTGATGTTGTGGTTGTCGATTCTGTTGCGGCATTGGTGACCAAGGCAGAATTAGAAGGCAATATGGGCGACAGCTATGTTGGAACAACTGCGCGTTTGATGTCGCAATCATTAAAAAAATTATCCGGAAGCGTTTCCCGCAGCAATACATTGATG
This sequence comes from uncultured Muribaculaceae bacterium, assembly GCA_964619545.1. GTDB lineage: Bacteria > Pseudomonadota > Alphaproteobacteria > Rs-D84 > Rs-D84 > WRCA01. Next base: position 74,923 of record CAZUED010000001.1, read on the forward strand.
ATTTTTATCAATCAGATTCGTATGAAGATTGGTGTTATGTTTGGTAATCCTGAAACTACATCTGGTGGTAATGCATTAAAGTTCTATGCATCTGTCCGCTTGGACATTCGCCGCACTGGTGCGATTAAGGATAAAGAGGATGTAGTTGGAAATGAAACCAGGGTCAAGGTTGTTAAAAACAAAGTTGCGCCACCTTTCCGCACGGTTGATTTCAAGATTATGTATGGCGAAGGAATTTCGCGCGTCTCAGAAATCTTGGATATGGGCGTAAAGATGAATCTGATTGAAAAAGCTGGTTCTTTCTATTCTTATAATTCTGAACGCATTGGTCAGGGCGAGGCTAATGCGCGCCAATGGTTAAAAGATAATGTGGATGTTCAAAAAGAATTGCTGGATAAAATTATGGCAAAGTCTGCAGGCATAGCCGAAGAAATGACAACCGGTCCAGAACCCGAGGACGACATTGCGGAATAGTCATGAAAATTAAAAATATATTCTGGGATGTAGATGGAGTTTTGGCAGATCTGAACTTTGCGTATTTTAATTTCTTGAAAAATCATCCAAACTATCGGGAAATTTTCAAGGATTTACAATACAAGGATTTGCCAAAGGCTTTACCGGTTTTGCCGAAATATGGCGCTATGGAATTAAAGACTCATCCGACACTGGGCAACCAGATGGATTATGATTTTTGCCATAGTTCCCAGTTCTTTAATAACCGACCCCTTTACACAGATGTAATTGATACTTTGCAGGAATTAAATCGTCGCGGAATACGGCAAATTACAGCCAGTGCGACCTTTGATGTTTCTGCAAAAACAAAATTGTTAAAGCAGTTGTTTCAAGACGCACCTTTTTTGGATATAGAATGTGTGCAGCATGGAAAATTTATGTCTGACACTGCAAAAGAGGATTTATTAAAATTCTGCTGTGAAAAATATAAATTAAATCCATCGGAATCGGTCTTGGTAGATGACAGAATTTATAATCTGCCCGCAGCATTAAACATTGGAATGCATGCGATTCGTATGCGCAGTGAATTTACAACTGATTCTCCGGCCGAATTTGCAAACATTCCAGAGATAAAAACAACATCAGAAATTTTGGAGATTATAGAATGAAAACTTGCGTAATAATTCCATGCCGCGCTGGATCCGAAAGGTTGGCAAAAAAACACCTGGCCGACATCAATGGAAAATCTTTGATGCGCCGCGTTTATGAGGTGGTTGCGGCCCAGTTTAATCCGACTGATATTTTTATTGCAGTTGATAATGATGAATATTTTGACCATGCGCGCAGCTTTGGCGCAAACGCTGTTATGACAGATGTAAATTGTCCATCTGGCACAGACCGCATAGCACAGGCATTGGATACGATTGATCCGCTGGGCGACAAATATGATTTTGTTATAAATTTCCAAGGCGATGACGTAAACGTAAATCCAAAGATAAGTCAGAATTTAGCGCAAATTTTGGAAAAAACAGGTGCAGATTTAGCAACCGTCGTTCAACCAATTTCGGATGAAAATATGATTATGAATCCATCAGTTGTAAAGACCGCGATAGTTCAATCAACTGGACGTTGCTTGTATTTTTCACGCAGTCCGATTCCTTTCAATCGCGCGGTGGGATGCATCGACAAAGCTTTTTGGCATATTGGAATGTATGCGTATAACCTGAAATCTTTGCGAAAATTTGTTTCATTACCGGTTGGTGAATTAGAACAAACCGAAAAACTGGAACAACTGAGATTCCTGGAAAACGGAATGAGTATTTTTGCCGAAATTTTAGATGATACTCGTATTGATGCGCGCGCACCAGCAGATGTAAACACACCAGAAGACCTGGAAGAAATAAGGAAGTTTATAAAATGAAACACGTAAAAATTTCAGATAAAATTATTTTTGGAAATGATTTGCCATTTGTTTTAATTGCAGGACCTTGTGCAATGGAATCGCGCGACCATGCAATGTTTATGGCAGAAAGCCTGATTAAAATTACCGATAAATTGGGAATACCATTTGTATTCAAAACCAGTTTTGATAAAGCAAACAGAACATCATTATCATCGGGACGTGGCGCAGGATTGGATTATGCTATGTCGGTATTTGATGAAATTCATGAAAAACTGGGATGTGCTTGTATAACAGACATTCATTTGCCGGCTCAGGCAGACATTGTTGCACCGCACGTTGATATGTTGCAAATTCCAGCTTTCTTGGCGCGCCAGACAGATTTGCTGGTTGCCGCTGCAAAAACTGGGAAACCGGTTAATGTTAAAAAACCTCAATGGTCTGCGCCAGCCGACATGAAGTCTACATTGGGCAAAATGTATGATTCTGGAAATCAAAACATTTTGCTGTGTGAACGCGGCACCAGTTTTGGCTATAACAATTTTGTTGTTGATATGCGCAGCATTCCATGGATGTCTGCATTGGACGCGCCAGTCGTAATTGATGCAACGCACGGAATACAACAGCCTGCATCCAGTGGATGCACCAGTGGTGGTGACAGACGCCTTGCCCCGGTTATTGCACGCGCAGCATTGGCAATTGGAGTTGCGGGTGTATTTACCGAAGTGCATGATAATCCAGAAATTGCGCCTTGTGATGGACCAAATATGATTAATCTTTCAGATATGGAAAATCAATTGCGTGTTTGGAAAGAACTTGATGCAATCGCAAAAGAAAATCTTATAAAGTTATAAAAAATGCCGATATAAATTATCGGCATTTTTTCTTTTTAGTTCTTTCTTGTTTTCTTACGCAAAGTTGAATCTAACTCTTTCTTGCGCAATCTGATTGTTTGAGGCGTAACCTCTACCAATTCATCGTCTTGGATATAAGACAAGGCTTCTTCCAATGAAATACGACGCGGTGGGGCCAAGAATAATTTTTCATCAGCAGTAACACTGCGCATGTTTGTCAGTTCTTTACCCTTTATTGGATTAACCTCTAAATCATTTTCTTTGCTGTGTTCACCAATAATCATTCCGCTGTAGACCAGGGTCTGGGGCTCGATAAACAAAGTTCCACGTGGCTGCAAATTAAACAAAGCATAGGTTGCGGCTGCGCCATTTTCCATAGAAACCAAGACCCCTGGCCGATATGCTTCTATATCGCCGCGATAAAAATCATATTTATCAAATATACGATTCATAATTCCTGTTCCACGAGTATCGGTTCTGAACTCGGATAAATAACCAATCAATCCACGAGATGGAGCAGAAAAAGTGATACGAGTTTTCCCAACACCAGATGGTTTCATTTCGGTAATCATACCTTTGCGCTTGGTCATTTTTTCAATAACAATGCCGGAAAATTCATCATCAACATCAATAACAACATCCTCGATTGGTTCCAGATCATTGTCATTTTCATCTTTATGAAATACAACACGGGGGCGGGATACAGAAAGCTCAAAACCCTCGCGACGCATTGTTTCAATCAAAATTCCCAATTGTAATTCACCACGACCAGATACTTCGAAAGATTCATTGTTTGCGCTTTGCACAACGCGCAATGCGATGTTTGTTTCTGCTTCTTTAAATAATCTTTCGCCAATCATACGGCTGGTCAATTTTTTACCGCCGCTGCGCCCGGCCAACGGGCTGGTATTCACAAAGAATGTCATGGTCAACGTTGGTGGATCTATTGGTAATGCATCAATAGGCTCAGTTACTGATGGATCGCAAAGTGTATCAGCAACGGTTGCCTTACTAAACCCGGCAATAACAACGATGTCACCAGCGCTGGCGGTTTCCAGTGATACTTTTTCTATACCGCGATGTTCAATAATTTTTGTTATTTTGGCGTTTTCAATAAATTCACCCTTCATATTTATTGCTTTGACTGCTTGCCCCACGCGCACCGTGCCGGATTCAATTTTTCCAGTCAAAATTCTGCCTACATACGGGTCAGCTTCCAGTGTTGTTGCCAGCATACGGAAAGGCGCATTGATTTCGCACTTGCCAGATGTTCCGCAATCAGGCGCAGGCACATGGTCAATAATAAGTTGGAACAAAGGTGTTAAATCTTTATGTTCATCGGTCATTTCGCGGACTGCCCAACCATCGCGTCCCACAGCATACAAGTATGGAAAATCTAATTGTGCATCTGTCGCACCAAGTTTATCAAAAAGATCGAAAGTTTCGCTTAAAACTTCATCAGCGCGGGCATCCTGTCTATCAACTTTGTTAATGCAAACAATAGGACGCAGACCCAATTTTAATGCCTTGGACAAAACAAATTTAGTCTGGGGCAGGGGGCCTTCGGATGAATCGACCAGCAATACCACACCATCAACCATACTTAAAATACGTTCAACTTCGCCGCCAAAGTCAGCGTGCCCGGGCGTGTCCACGATGTTGATTTTATAGTCTTTCCACAGAACACTGGTTGGTTTTGCAGAAATAGTAATTCCGCGTTCGCGCTCTATGTCGCCGCTGTCCATTACACGTTCGGCCACACGCTCGTTCTCGCGGAAGGTTCCCGCCTGTTTCAGCATATTATCAACCAGGGTGGTTTTTCCGTGATCAACGTGTGCGATAATTGCTATATTTCTGATTTTCATTTTGGCTTTCTTATGGTTGTAAATTCTTGTGCGCCGCGCATGTTACAGCAAAAAATATGAGTTTTCAAGCAGATATACAAAAAAATCCGGCATCGCCGGATTTGTTTTTGTTTCGCGCCTTTTATCCGCCTATCTTTTTACGTCCACCCATAAGCGGTTGCAAAGCCCGTGGTATGTTTACACTGCCGTCTGCATTTTGATGGTTTTCAATAACTGGAACGATTGCACGGGGTAGTGCGATACCTGTGTTGTTCAAGGTTGCGCAAAATTTGACTTCGTTTGTGCCATTTTCGCGATAGCGGGTGTTCGTTCTGCGTGCTTGAAATCCGCCAATGGACGAGCAGCTGCCAAGTTCGCGATAACGACCTTCGCTGGGGACCCATGCCTCGACATCATTCATTTTAACCTTGTTAAATCCCATGTCGCCAGTGCAGCATTCCAGAACGCGATAAGGCAATTCCAAATCAGTCATGATTTCGCACAGGTTATTTAACAAAAGTTCATGCATTTCCTCGGATTGTTCAGGTGTACAATAAACATATTGTTCAACCTTGTGGAATTGATGAATTCGCATAATTCCGCGAGTATCACGACCGGCCGCGCCAGCTTCTTTGCGAAAGCATTCGCTGAATCCAGCATATTTAATTGGCAACTCTTTTTCTGCCAAAATTTCATTGCTGTGCAATGAATTCAGAACAATTTCCGCAGTTCCACCCAAGCATCTATCAAAACCAGCCAGGCCAAAAACATCATTTTCCATAACAGATGGATTGCTGCCCATAAAGTGTCCGGCATCAAAAATTGGTTTTGTTTTTACGATTGCTGGAACATGGATAAATTTGAATCCTTTGGCAATCAGTTTTTGTATAACAAAGGTTTGTATCGCCAAATCCAATTCGGCCGCTTCGCCAATCAAAGCATAAGTTCTGGTGCCGCAAATTTCAGAAATTTTTTCCGGCATCCACCAACCATTTATATCCAACAATTCCCATTGAGGACGCGGTGTAAATCCAGAAAATTCACGCGCGTTACCAACGCGTTTAACTTCTGTATTGGCGCTTTCGTCAATACCTTGTGGTACATTGTCGCTGGGAATTTGTGGAACAGACAAAAGTAATTCATTCAGATTGGATTCTGCTGTCGCCAATTCTTGTAATTCATCTGCAATTTGTTCGCTGATTTTCTTTGACTGGGCAACCAAGTCACCGCGAGTGTCAGCACTGGCACTTGCAATTTGTGCAGTGATTTTATTTTTTTCAGCGGTTTGTGCCTGGGTGTTGGTTTTTAATGTACGAACACGTGTGTCCAGTTCCAAAATAGTATCGGTATTATCTTCAAACCCTTTGACCCGGCAGGCCCATTTTACTTTTTCAGGATTTTCGCGAATAAATTTTATGTCCAGCATAAAGCCCCCCTATAATTGTGAAATGAAATCAGGAAATCCGTTATCGTCGTCATCCATTTTTTCTTCGGTTTCTGGTGCAATTGCACTTTTATCTCGAGGATCACGACTGGTATCTATTTTGCATTGTTCTTCATTTACAATACGGCCATAATGCTCGGCCATTTGAAGAATACGCTCGCGTTCGACCGCATCTGGAGTTTGACGTGCCTGATCCATGTATTGTTTGCGTCTTTGACGCCAACGATGGCAACGCTGAATCATAAGTCCAACGGACATTTGTTTTTTATTAGTATTGTTTTGCATTTTGTTTCTTTTTATAAAGGTGGAAATAACCGCAAGAAATCTATTAAATGCCTTGCTCTGGTGACATTTTACACTGCATGAAAACCGATTGCAATAATTTTTTTTTCTGATTATTATACCCCGTGTAGGAGGGATGTTTTTTGCACAGCAATATGCGCGGAAATTTTTTGCTGCAAGCTTTGCTGGCAATCGCCTTGGTGATGTCATTTATGTCTTTTATGGCGCCAAAATTAGCCGCGCGAAAAAGTGATGCCACCATGGCTGCAATTGCACGCCAGACAGAAACTGCTGCCCGCGCAGCTCGGCAATTTGTCCGTGCCAACAAGTCAAGCATTGTTTATGGTCCACGCACCATTTCAGGTGATGGATTTTCCGATTTGCTAGAACCTTTTGGTCTGCCATTGGGTTTTATTCCATTAACCACAGCACAACAAAAAATTTCGCTTTTGACATCAAAAAATGATTCTGGTGTTATTGCCTTGATAGTTTTGCAGGGTGGTAAAATTTCAGATGTAAAGCGTCATGAATTAATGTCTCGAATCGGGCCCGAGGCTGCAATTGCGGATGATGATGGATTGTTACATGGAATTGGGGGATGGGAAAAATCCCTTAAAGATTTTGGTATAAAACCAGATACATCAGCCGTTTATATGCTGGTTCCTGCAGATGATGATTTTTCAGAATTGATCAGACGTAATGCTAATGATTTATCAAGAAATAAATTTCATATTGACCTTTCTATGGCAGGTATGTCTATAAAAAACATCACATCACTTTCTGCAAGGAATGCAGAACTGGGCACCGCAAACTTTGGAACTTTATCCATAACTGGTTCCAGCGACGAGAGAAAGTTTAAGAACAAGATAGATTTAGTATCCGCCACGCGCGCAGTATTTCAGACACGCGATGGTGCAAATGCTTTGAACATTTCCAGGGGTGATTTAAATGCAAAATCATTATCCGCGCAAACTCTTTTCAGATATGGAATTCCAGGCTCGGTTGATGCTGGGTCAACTTCAATCAATTCATTATCAATGGCTGTCGGTCGATCAGGATTTATAGGAATGTATGATTGGGATGTTCACAGCGATGTAATTTTAAATAATGTTTCTATAGATACTGAACATCTTGAAATAAATGGATTTGTGAATGCTTCGCGTGGTCAGGATGTATTTATTGATAAAGATGAATTAACATATTCAACAAAAAGTGGGGTCGAGACAAGAAAACTTACTACCGCATCAATAACTTTACGGGACCAGGTTTCCAGCGCATTGCTTTCTGGATCTGATGGCTCTGTAATTCTTGACATTCGTCCAGCAGGTGTTTCTGTTTTAACAGATGTTTTATCCGACAGCATAAATAACGACGCATTTGAGATACTTAAAAACCCAACCGCCGATGATGGTGCATTAATTGGTTGCAGAAATGTAATTTCTGCTTTGCCATCGGCACCTGCATACAATTCCAAATCCGCTGCGCAAAACATAGTATGCCAATTTGTTTTCTGGCAACGTCTTGAGCGTCGTATAAACATAAAGCAGTGTATGCTAGACGGGGGCAGCAATTGCGGATGATGAATAAATTAAAGTTTTTTTATAATAAATATATTATGGGTGAAAAAAATTCATCCCATGTAATTCATTATTCATTAACTTGTCAGCGGGGTGCTGGATTGTTAGAAACTTTGCTGGCAATCGCAGTTGTTGGTGCAGTTCTACCCTTTGCTTATACCAGTGCTATAGATATGAGTCACAGTATTGCAGATACTGCCGAGGCTAATCGGGTTCTGGCATGGCATGATCCTGTGATGGCATATGTTCGTAAGAATCAGTCAGATTGGCCGCAAACGGCACAAATAGAATTTGACGAAGAGGAAGTTGTTATTATGGGGACTGGAGACAACAGATTATTGTATCCATATGCCGGGTTTATTGAAAAGCGTCAGGGTTCCGGCGGTTCGGTTATAAATGCATATTTAGCATTTCGCCCAGTTGGTATAAATGAAATCCGCGTTGCAAACATTGCAAAAAATCTGGGTTCTGATGCTGCTGTTGCCAGCAATGGTGGGAATGCATCCAGCTCTGCTGGATGGAGCATTTATTCCGAGCTATTTACAGATGGTGATTTGATTTTTAGAATTTCTGACATTTTGGGTGATGATGATGCATACAAGTATTTGCACAGAACTTATTTGGACGATCCAGAATTAAACACAATGCGTCGTGATTTGGATATGGCAAAAAATAGCATTTTTGACATTGGGAAAATAACAGCGCAAACATTGAATGCTACAAACTCGAAACTTTGGTTTATTGAAACTCCACATATTCAGACGTCCGAAATTTATTTTCCCGAAGGATCGTCAATTGATGCGTCTAAAGCTGTCTTTGGTTCGGTTAATGTGAACGGAGACGTTAATGGACTGCGAAAAATTACGGCTGGAAAATTAAAAGGCGCTGCCGTACTTGCTGGTTCGCAGTGGTCTTCACGTGGCGATGTTGTAGTAGATTCAGTAAATGTAAATGGGCCTGTTAATGTTCAGCGAGACATGGTGGTGCGCGCAGAAAGTGCGCGCAGTATAAGTGGTTTCGCCGGTGTGCGTGCAAATTCCGTTGCAACGCCATATATTTTTGCAGATCAGATGTTTTTTGCCAGTGGTTATGGGATAACAATTTCAAGTGAGTTGTTATATTCTTCTACTGGTGTACCAATAAAATTAGGAAATTGGAGCTTTCCATCAACAAGCAGTCCAAAGTTTTCCACGCTGACATTGTATAAATCCAATGGAAAGGAATTAGGCCAAGTATTGGGTGTTCCAAATACCAAAGATGTTGCGTCGATAATGAGAAGTGGATGGAAAAATCTGTGAATCATAAATTAAGGAATTTTTATAATAAATATATTATTGGTGAGAAAATTTCACCAGATGTAACACACCATTCACGTGGCGGGATGATGTTGGAAATACTTTTGTCTTTGGCTATTGCTGCGGCCGCATTGCCTTTTGTTCTGCGGCAATTAGATAATCGTACGCACCGCGCTGAAAATGTAAGCATAGCGCGCGACATTGCTATGACTCGTGATGCTTTAGAACGTTATATGGATGCGCGGAAACGCGAATTATTGGCGCCAACCGGATCATTCGTTACGCGTGTTAAAATGCGCGATCTGATTGAATACGGAAACATTCCAAAAAATTATGACAAGTTCCAAGCCCGTATAATAAAATCCAGGGATGCAAACGGCCATGCTGTTTTATCAGGTATGGTTATATTTGACTCTGCGGATATATCACCAGTGCGAACACGGGAAATTGCAGAACTTGGTGGACAGGGTGCTGGATTTGTAGAACGAAACGAAGCATACAGCGCATTCGGAACATGGCGTAGTAAGACAAGTATTTTTGATGCGCAATTTGGCAAGGATTCGGTAGTAGAAAGCACAGACACAATTTTGTCTGGTGGTGACTTTCTTTGGAGATTGCCTTCGAATGAGCCACTAGACGGATCAATGGCCAGCGATTTTTCTATGGGTGGTAATAATATAAATGACGCAAAGCAAATAGATGCGTATAGCGCAGATTTTAGTGAGATTTTGCATGCGGATTTAATTTCCGCCAGAAAAGTTCAGATTACACCTCGTGCAAATTTTGAATCGGCATTAGTTGTATCGGGCGAAGCCCTGGTAATGGGCGCAATGACATCTGATTCAAGAAATGCGACAATAGGCTCGGAAGTTTTTTTAACTGGCCAGGCGCGTATATCCAGACTGGACACAGGCGAGCTTTGGGTCGGCGATCTGAATCTGAATGGGCTTTCTATTGGTGGAAGCGAGAAACCTGGAATTTTGAAAGTTGGTCAGACCATAGACATTACTCGCGGCCGTATAACGGCGCGTACGGCAACTATTGGATATAGCGGTTCAGTTGCACCAAAAATTTCAGTGACCGAACGTATAGAAGATTCAGGCAATCAAGCATATTATTGGGACTTGAAATCTGGGGATGCCAAGTTTTTTGATGTTTCTGCAGGGCAGCTTAATCAAATGATGAAAAATGCAATTCGCGCCGAATCAAAAAGTCCAAAAACAACTACAGAAACAATAATTAATCAAGTTGCCGCAAATAATAATGCGACCATTTCAGATTACGCACGTGCATTGGGCGAAATACAAAGCAAGGTTATGATGAAATATAACCGCTTGAAATTAGAGCAAGCCGGTGTAAAATAAAATATATGAAAGTTGCTTGTCCTTTTTGTAAAGTAGAGTATTGTGTGCGAAATCAAAATTGCCGGTTGTTTCAATGCGCAGTTTGTGGTTGCACATGGCGTGCACCATCGCGTGAGAAAAATTCGCGAATATGGATTTTTCTTTTGTCGTGTTTTGTTTTATTGTTAGCAGTTTTTTCTTTAGTTGCTTTATTGCTTTGGATACCGCACACTAACGAGGCATTGTCAGTCCGGATGGATTCGGCCGTGCGCGCTGATGAATTTTTGATAGTGTCAGGCGTTGTTTCTAACAAATCGGAAAAATTATATGGCGTTCCAGATTTGATTGTATCAATGAAAGATAATCGGGGCGTGGAAATTTCATCTCAAAAATTCTCGCCACCTACACCATTATTAGATTCAGGTGAAGAAGCGGACTTTTCAGTCCAGGTTCGAAATGTGCCGGTAGGGGTAGATAAAATTTCGGTGAAATTTAATAATACAGGAAATTAACAATGATTAAAATACTCAACAAATTCTTAGTTGCATTTATCCTTTTTAATTTTGCCGCGCATGCTGATAATGTTGTGTTACAAAGACCAAGTATATTTTCCACCAGCACAGATTGGGAAAGCATTACAGGTTTGCGATACGGCCAATTTGATTTGTCTTTTATCAGGGATAAATCAATCGGGAATAATGGGATAGAGTTATATTTTCTAGATGGTTTTCCGTGTATAGGTCAGGCGCAAACTGCGCGTGCATGGATTTCGCCCAGCAAAATTTCAGGCGCAGATGAATATGTAAAAATGTATATCAGCTGTGTGCAGCGTCCGACAGAATTACGTTTTGCATGGCGCGAAGCTGCACGTCAAGATTATCAAAGTCGGACCACAGGAATTATGACTTGTAATATAACAGGACAAGGCCGTTTAATTCCTATTACATTGAACGATTGTGTTAAGGGGAAAAACTGGGATGAGTGATATAAGAACATTTATTGCAAAAGAATCTGATGTTAGTTTGCGTCTGGATAAGTTTTTGGTATATCTTATGCCAGAATTTTCGCGCAGCGAAATACAAAAATTTTCTGTTAAAAGATTGCCAGATACTGGCGAGATAAAATTTTCAGATAAAATTAAATTTGGTGATAAAATCCAAGTAATTATTCCAGAAAAACAGCAAAATAAATTACCAACTATAAATAAAAAAAACCAATTTATATTAGATGTTTTATTTGAAGACGACGATGTTATTGTGGTGAATAAGCCACGCGGTGTTGCGATGTATCCTGGTGCTGGACGTGAAACCGATACTTTGGTGCAGCGTGTTTTATCGCATACAAATCTGGCATCGTCTGGCGGAGAAATGCGACCAGGCGTTGTCCATCGTCTAGATAAAGATACAAGTGGGATAGTGATTTTTGCTAAATCGGATGCTGCGCACAAATCTTTAACAAAGACATTTGCTTGGCACGATTTAACCAGAAAGTATATCGCATTTATTTGGGGCGTTCCAAATTGGACCCAGGCCGACATAAGTGGAAACATAGGGCGTAGTGCACGCAATCGTCAAAAAATGACAATGTTAAAGATTGGCGGAAAATTCGCGCAAACCCAGGCCGAAGTAATTGACGCATGGTCAGCAGATGGAATTTCTAAACTACGTTGCACTTTGCTGACTGGGCGGACACATCAAATTCGTGTGCATCTTTCAGCACATGGCTTTCCTGTTGTTTGTGACCCGCTTTATGGGCGCGGTGCGATGCGACTGGGCAGTGTAAAAAAAACAGAACTGTATGAATTCTTGAAAACTCACCATGGACAAATGCTACATGCTGAGGTTTTAGAATTAAAACATCCAATAACTGGTCGTCTAATGAAATTTAAGTCAAAGATGCCAACTGACATGAAACAATTACAAGACATTTTAGAAAGCTGATTAAATTATCTTACTTTAACTTCATTTACCAAAGTTCTGCTGACCGAATCCAGTTCCATTGGTTGAAAATCCGGATCAGTTAAAACCGGAGCCGAGCTGTCTTCGGGTAAAACAATGATTTCTTCACTTTGTGTTTCTGGTTGTACTATTTCTTCTTTGTTTTGCCGATAAGTTTTTGCTTTATACTGACCACGCAAGCTATCAGGAATTCGTAAGTAATCCATTGGATTTATTCCCGCCGAAATTTTTATTTCTGTGCGCCGTGCGTTGTTTTGTCCACTGGTTTGATACAATGGTTTTATAAAATTAGTTGCGGCCATTTCGGAAACTTTTGGTATACCACTGCCATCCAGAGTCATAATCTGCAATGCTCTTTGGGACATTCCATCTGGTTGCAGACGAATCAGACCATCTAATCCACGAAATCCTGACGGATCAACCAAGAATTCGGATGCACTGCGCTGTGCATGCAATGCCCGTACAGCAAGCATTGCTGCATCATATCCCATTGGACTGATTCTTTCAGGTTCTTTTTCAGAAACAGATCGGTATGCGTTTGCAAATTCTGGTGAAATCGCTGGCAAGGCTGCAAAGCTGGCGCCACTCATCGTCATATCGCGAAACATAACATCGTTGTCCCACATTGCAGTTCCAAAGAATTTTACCTTTTTATTGGATGCATCAAAATAACGCATAAATGAACCAAGTGCCTTGGAGTCAGCAGCATTACCAAGGAATAACACTGCGTCAAATGGAACATCGCCAATAGTGTCTGATTTATTGCGATCTTCCAGCTGATTTGCAACGATAGCTTTATCTTCTGCAGAAACATTTTGTTTTAACAGAATGTCTGAAAGAATTTCTTTGGCCCGTGTATTTGCATCGCCACGTGCATTAAACATTGTTGCATTTTCAGCCGTACGCTTCATGCTTTCCATATCGCCAGATTTGTAATAATAAAATCCAGAGACGCGTAATCCATAAACTCGTGCAGAATCCAGTGCGGCATTGCCCATAATATAACCTGACGCATTATCTGGGGCCAGAATCATTATTTCCTTTTTGCCTTCATCAGATATGCGACGCACAATTGTTTCAACGCTTTGCGCCGGCATCAGCGACATAGTCATAATTCCGTTTCCTAATGCGCTTGCATCAGAAGTAAAAGACAATACCGCAGTATTTGATGGCTTTAATTCGCGTAGCAAATCAACATCTTCGGCAAAAATCGGACCAATGATTAAATCGGGCCGTGAGCTTAATGCTGCATCAATTTGCATTTCTTTGGTTTCGCGTGAACCAGATAAATCCATGAAACGTACATTTATATCATCGGCACGTCTTTGCAATAATGCCATTTGTATACTGGTTTTTACAGAATTTCCCATTTCTGATTCGGGCAGCAGCACCGCAATTGTTTTTGGGCCATTCATGCCAGTGCTTGGCGAATCCAGGTCTATCGCATCGCCAACTTCAATAGGGGTGGTGCTGACGCAGCCAGCCAGCCAAGCAGCAGGCAGCAGATAAAGAAAAACAGGTATGATTTTTTTGATAAACATTGAAAATTCCTAAATCTAGTGCAATAATAAAACAAAAGGAGCCGAAATGCAATCAGGTCTTTACATTGTCGGAACCCCCATAGGCAATCTGGGTGATATGACTGCGCGAGCAATCGAGACTTTACAAAGCGTCGATTTAGTTGCCGCAGAAGATACCAGGGTTTTTGGCAAATTAGCATCTCATTTTGATATTAAAACACGCCGAATTGCGATTCATGATCATAACGAGCGCGAAATGGCTGAAAAAATCGCAGACATTATTGCTGGACGACGTGCGACGGATGGCTCGCAAGTTTTAGAGGGGACTATACCAGGCGCTTCGGTCGCATTGGTGTCGGATGCTGGAATGCCGACTATCAGTGATCCAGGTTTTCGCCTGGTACGTTTGTGTCGCGAGCAGGGTTTGCCGGTGTTTGTTGTCCCGGGTCCGGTTGCGGCGGTCAGTGCGCTGGCACTTTCTGGATTTCCAACTGACAGATTTACTTTCTGTGGGTTTTTCAAGGATGAAAAACATCTGCATGAAGACAATAAAATTCGCCACACTTTGATTTATTACGAAAGCCCGAACAGAGTTCAAGATACTCTATCAATTTTTGCGCGAGTAATGCCCGAGCGGCGCATAGCGGTTGTGCGCGAAATCACAAAAATTCACGAAGAAACCATTATTGGCTATCCATCTGATTTGGTGATGCGCGACGATTGGCGCGGAGAAATCGTAATGGTTGTTGAACCATCGCCAGAGGTTAAAATGAGTGATGACGAAATTTCAGAAATAGTTCGTGATGTTGCGGCAAATTCGACCAAGGATGCGGCGGCTCAAATCGCTGCACTTACCGGTTTGTCAAAGAAAGAAGCATATAAAATGGCGATGAAAAAATGATAAAATTTATTGGAAGTTTTGAATCAGTTAAATCTTTGCCACGGACTCATTTTGTTGAGTATGCCTTTATCGGGCGCAGTAATGTGGGCAAGTCTTCTTTGATAAATTCCGTCGCAGGCAGTGTGATTGCGCGTACATCAAAAACGCCTGGGCGTACGCAATCATTAAATCTTTTTAATTTTGATGACAGGTTGGCAATTATGGATTTGCCTGGATACGGATATGCAAAAATATCCAAAGACCAGGCCGCAATGTGGCTGGCGCGATTGGAAGAATACCTTTTGACCCGGGGTCAGTTAAAATTATTGTTTGTTTTAATAGATGCACGGCACGAGGTTAAAAAATCTGATTTAGAAATCTTGGATTTTTGCGACGTGAATGCAATTCGCTATCAAATTGTTTTAACCAAAGTAGATAAATCCAGCAAAGTTAAAATTACACAAATTAAATCTGAAATCTTGGCAAAGCCACGCCCAGCTGCATCCACAGAGTTTTTAGAAACTTCGGCAGAAAAAAACTTTGGCATAAAAAACATCAGGCAAGTCATTGGTCTTAAATAAAAATTTATTCTGCGTATCAAATCCAGCAAAGCTTTGTGAAGCCTTGTGGTCTTTTTTGGTTGGTCGTGATTTTACTAATGATGTAATCTTTTTACCCAGCAGACGAGCCATTCGCGTTGTTGAAAAATTTATAGCCGTGCGCTGCGGCGGCGGTGTTCTTTTGCCAAAGCTGGTTGCACTGGGCCAAAGCGATGACGAAGACGATACCCCAATTTCAGGCGATGATGTTATTTCCAATCAAGAACGAGTTTTGGTTCTGGCAAAATTATTATCTGTTGCCGAAGGTCGTGGTTTTTCCTCGGTTTTACCAGTTGCTAAAAACTTGATCCAAATGCAGGATTATATTGAAAACGAGCGGACAACAAACAGCGAAAAAATAAATTGGAACGAATTAGTTGATGAAAAGTTTGCCAGTCATTTTCAGAAAAAGGCAGAATTTCTTTCATTGGCAGATAATGTTTTACCCGCAATTTTTCCAGGAAAAATAACCAGTGCGCAAAAACGAAATGCTGACATTCGCGCATGGATTCATCATAATTATACCGGCAAAGTAATTGTTTGCGGCAGCACTGCGTCTGTTCCTGCAACGGCAGATTTGATGGCAAGCGTTGCGTCAATGTCAAATGGAATAATTATTCTGCCAGGTAAGATAGTCGAAGATAGTGATATAGGTATTTGTAATCCTTATTATTCAGAAAATAAGTTTTTACAAAGCATTGGTTTGACACCATCAGACGTTTCAGAAATTGATGTTGGCAAATCAGATATAGACTTTTTTAATTCTGCTTTTTCCAATGAAACAAATAAAAAACAAATTCAAGTTTTGTATCATGCTGTTCGTATAGATTGCGCGCGAGAATCCCAAGAGGCTGAAGTTGCCGCCGAAATTGCAATGCGCGCAGAATTGGACGGAAAATCGGTTTTGGTTATAACGCCTGATGCGGCTGGAAATCAGCGCCTGCGTGAATCATTTGCGCGTTGCGGATTGAACGCGGATTTTTCAGGTGGGGTAAGCGGTTCAATGACTTTATTGGGTCGCACTATCTTGAATAAGTTTGATGAAGCATCTGATTTACGTCGCGGAGAAATCAAAAACCTTTTTGAGTTTATCAATAATTTTAATTTGGAATTTTCTGAATCTGATTTGCCGATAATTGAAAAGTTAAAAGAAGTTTCTGACATTTTTGTTCGTCATGGCATTGCGCCAAATTTTGTCGATGCGCGCGCAGTTGTTTTGGATGCCTTGTCATCCGTCCAGATTCGCCCAATTATGATCGAGGATGCATCTGTGCGCGTTCTGGGGACTATTGAATCCAGGATGCAATCTGCGGACGTTATTATCCTTACTGGTTTGAACGAGGGTATGTTTCCAGCGCTGGGTTATGAAAATCCATGGTTGCCAAGGCCGGTTGCTCAACAAATTGGACTTCCCCCGCCACAGCGCAAAGTATCGCTGATGGCATTGGATTTTATAAATCTTTCCTGTGGGCAAAATGTTTATTGGTTGCGCTCTAAAACCGCAGGTGGCGCGCAGACAACTGAATCGCGCTTTCTTTCCAGAATCAGCGTTTTAGAAAAATTAAAAACTGAAAAATCAAATGATGGCGAAGAAATTTTGCAATCTGTTCGTGCGCGTGACAATTTATCCCTGATACCACTTGATTTATCTGCGCCAATGCCGCCCGCAGACCGATCAGCGGTTTATGTAACGGAATTGGAATTATTGATACACAATCCCTATGCTTTTTATGCGCGGCATATTTTGCGATTAAAGCCCCAAGATGATTGGTGGGTTGGTCCAGGTCCAAAAGAGTTCGGCACCCTTGTTCATTCTGTAATTGAAAATTACAAAATCAGCGCAGAAAAAAACAATCAGCAAATGATTTCTGAAATCATTGCCAATCTTGATTGTGCGGCGCGTAAAATTTTACCAAATGGCAGTGTAGTATTTTATTTCTGGCATAAACGCTTTGTCGAAATTGCGCCTGCAATTTTGCAAATGCTGGGCGCTTCAATTGGCGGAGAATCTGAAATTAAATTAGAAACCAAAATTGCTGGTCGTGTTGTTCGCGCCATTGCTGATCGGGTTTGGGACGGCGTGGTTCTGGACATTAAAACAGGGGCTGCGCCAAATAAGTCTCAATTGGAGCAGGGCAATATGCCACAGCTGCCGTTAGAGGCATTTATGCGCGGTGCGCAAGTTATGCAATTTCTGCAATTGCAAAACAATAATGTAAAGCTGATTGAGTATTCTGGCGACCAAGCGCAAAACATGATAAATTCTTCTGTGCAAAAAGTATCCGAATTATTTGGACGTTATTCCAAAGATGCCGAGCCTTACGAGTATTATGAAACCAGCGATCCAAAATACAAAGCGTATGACGACCTTGCGCGTGCAAATGATTAAGCTTGTGCGCTAGCTGACAATTCCATCTTTGATAGTAATAATCCTATCGGCCCGTTTGGCCAGGTTCATATCATGAGTTACAAACAACATTGACATATGTGTCTGCTTGGTCAGAGAAAGAAGTAAATCAAAAACATTTGCGGAATGGGTGGGATCAAGGCTGCCAGTAGGCTCGTCCGCTAGCAGGATTTCAGGATCATTTGCCAGTGCGCGTGCGACCGCAGTACGTTGCTGTTCGCCACCAGACATTTCGGCTGGTCTGTGATCAGCGCGATGTAAAACATTTGCAGCCTTTAACAGCTTTCGTGCACGTGCGCAAGCGAGGTCCTCATCAATTCCATTTGCCAGCATGGGCAACATTACATTTTCAAGTGCGGTAAAATCTTCCAGCAAATTATGTCGTTGATAAACAAAGCCGAGTTTTGTGCGTCGCATTGCTGTGCGTTGATCTTCGGTCATTTTGTTTGTTGGAATCCCGGCAATTACAATTTGCCCGCCGCTGGGTTTTTCCAGCAATCCAACGCATTGCAGTAAAGTTGATTTACCACATCCAGATGGGCCAACCAGTGCGATAATCTCGCCACGCAGTAAATCAAATCCGCCGCCACGTAGAATGTGCAAAGGTTGTCCGCCTTCGATAAAAGATTTTCTTATTCCAGCAACCGACAAGACCGAGGCGCGCTTTTTCACAGATGATAAAGATTTTAGTATTGATGCTGCCATTTTATTCGTTCCTTAAAACTTCCACTGGATCTGTTTTTGCTGCCTTCCATGCAGGGTAAAGCGTTGCCAAAAATGCCAATGCAATCGCAACAAATGCAATTCCTGCAACATTCCAGAATTCTATTTTTGATGGCAGCTCGGACAGAAAATACAAATCAGCCGGGAATAAATCGCGCCCAGTTGCCCATTGGAAAAACTGCCGGATTGGTTCAATATATTTTGCAACCAGAACTCCAAGGATTGTTCCGAAAGCTGCGCCGATTATTCCGATACTGCTGCCGCACAAGATAAAGATTTTCATCATGCTGCGACGGGACACGCCAAATGTGCGCAATACAGCAATGTCACGCGACTTGTCTTTTACCAGCATTACAAGAGATGACACAATGTTAAATGCTGCGACAATCACAATTAAAAGCAAAATTAAAAACATAACATTTGATTCAACCTGCAGGGCACCGACAAATCCACGATTTAAATCACGCCAATCACGTACAATAAATCCCGTAGGAAGACTTGCGGCCAATGCATCTCGTACCTGAGTTGTTTTATTTGGGTCGGTTAAAAATAAATCTATGTGCGAAACTCCATCAGATGAGTCCAAAAATTTTTGTGCAGTTTCAAGCGGCATGAAAATATATCCGGAATCATATTCATACATTCCAGCAAAAAAAGTAGTAGCCACAGGATAAGACTGAATCCGTGGTATTGTTCCAAATGCAGTTGCTGTGCCGCCGTTCGCGCTGATAAGCGTTGCCGGATCATTTCTGGTTAATCTTAAATTTCTGGACAAGGCCGCGCCCATTACAAGTTGTCCATCTTTTACATTGGATATAGGTGCGCCGTAAATTTTTGTGCCAGTTTGAAATTTATGCTCTAAATCGCCCATTCTGATTCCGCGTACCATGGCGCCAGAGTTATTGCCATTTGCAGAAACCATTACTTGGCCTTCCAAAACAGGAACAATGTCAGTCGTTGATGCTGCAACGACTTTATTACTTTTCATCTTTTCAATCAGATAATCAAAGTCTTTGATTGCGCCGTCTTGATGATAAACAACAACATGGCCATTCATACCAACGATACGTGAAAGTAAAGTGTCGTGAAATCCGCCCATAACAGACATAACAACAATAAGCGTTGCAACGCCCAGGGCAATTCCCAATAAAGATACCCAAGAAACTACACTGCCAAAACCGCGCCCCCGGGCGCGTAGATACCTGAATGCAATTTTCTTTTCAAGACTACTAAACATTTTTATTCCTCTAAATACTCGCGCAGTTTATCACCAGAAATTTTTGGTGTTCTTGTTGCTTCGCCGGGCTCTACTATTGAAACAACTCGTGGGCTCATAAACACAACCAACTCTGCAAATGGATTTATCAATGTTTCGGGTTCGGTCACAAAGCTGTGTGTTGGAATTCCAATTATCACATAGTTATCACCCAGGCTGGATGGAACATTAAAGTTTGCCAATTCCCCATCGCTGGTGCGAAGTGTTATTTTAGCATCAAGTTTTACCATGTCTGCATACTGACCATACTTTCCAGTCGCGCCAACAATCAAGTCCGTTTCCAATCTGTCCTCGCGGGAACACTGACCAATGTCAAATCTGCTTTGCCAGCCATTTGGTATTACAAATGTTCCTTGGGAAATTAAAACTACATTAGCTTGTTGTGATAAGAATGATTGTAATGTTTTTGTGTTTATCTCTGGGGACACCACCAGTAATCTGCCAACTACGCCAGGTATCGACATTTTTACATTGTCATCACCGAATGCTGGCAACATATTCATCCATACTATCGGATTATCAGTGCGTGGATATACGCGATATACATCCATGTCCCATGCAACTAGGAATTTTTTGTTGCCGACATCTGCAACAATTGCGCGAACTTCGCGTTCGGTTTGATAATTTCCCTCGAATACCAGGGTTTTATCCTGCCAGTTAGTAAGCAGATTTCGCAATTCAGCACCACGCATTGCATCGATCAACGCCATTATCATATGCTGGTCTTTTGGCATTTTCATCAGCCATTTTCCGCGTGATGAAATCCGAATTTCCTTGGCATCGTCATCATAAGAGTAATAAACTTTTCCCAATTTGCAGATAAGCTCTACAGCGTCTTCCAATGTTCCGGATTTAATTTCTCCGCTAATCAGATCTGGCATATTGTCGGATACAACTACTTTTATCTTGGTTCCTTTTAAAAGGTTTTCTAAAACATCTGGGACATTCTTTTTCTTGAATGCAAAATCTTCGACGTCAAAATCAGGCAGATTATCGCCCTTGTTCAATCGCACGATTTCAACAGGTTGTGCCGGGATAACAGACATTATATTTTGGTTATCCCAATCAACTTTACATCTTTTTGGAAGGTCTATGGCAAAACGCCGTGCGGTATCAGTTGTCAATCCAGCTTTGCGTGGAAATATAGGAACTGAGTATTCATCTACAATTGTGTTTTCAACAACCTCTATCGTATCGTATTGGACCTGATTTTGCTGACGCATTTGTGTGCATCCAGCAAGTACAAGGCACAGAATACATGTCACAGGTAATATTTTTATATATTTTATATTCATTGTTGGTTCCTTGTTTCTATGCTTTGCCATTATGCATTTCAGATGTTCATAACCTTTTCGAATTCTTCCAAAGTCATTTCATAGATTGGTTTGTTACTGGGGGTTGTTAAATTTTTCATACCTTGAAATTCTGTGTTATATTTTTTTACCAAAGCTTTTAATTTAGCGTCACCAGTATTTAATTTTTCCCCGTATGCGTTCAGCATTTCCAATATATCTGCTGCAAAAAATCTTCCTACGTAATTCTCGGGTGCTATACCGCCTTTTTGGGTGCGAACAGCCGCCGACAAAGTTTTTAATGCCTCATAAAAACCTGCTATTCTGATGTATCTTTCTTCGGCGGTCATCTGCTTCTCCTTCCTGGACTGCATTATAAACTTAAAACATTTGCTTTCGCAAGTCCAAAAGGATGACGGATTGATAATAAAAGGCAATGGACAAAGCGCAGATAAATTTAGATTGCCAAGAATTGTATTTTTAGTTTATAATTTGATTGTGAAAAAAATATGTGCCTTATGCCTTGTTCTGTATGCATTGTCAGGTTGCTCGTCTGCCAATCGTGGTTCCATTGACGATGCGACGGTTTTAAATTGGGAAAATGATGCCGTAACCACCGAGCAATTTGTCCGTGATCATAAAAGTTGCCTGGGGGTGACGCGTCCGGCCCATATGCCACGTTCTAGACTTGCAAAACTTATCAGCCCGAACCAGTCCGGATTGATGCCCGATTGGGATGGTTTATGGGTTACATTTCAATCAAATGAAAGTCCTGATACGGGCCAGCGCTCGCTGATGTCTGTGCCGCCAAATACCAGCGCTCGGTCGGTCGGGTCATATCGTAGATGCATGATGAGACGTGGTTATTTATTAAGAGCTTATTAGCAAGTATAGCAGGGTGTTATAATTTTATGCTCATCCACTTATACACTTAACCGGTTTTTTGTGTTATAATCATCACCGATGAAAAACAAATTCCTGTTTTGGCTGTCGTTAGCCGTAGCGGTGTTGCTGGCGGTTTATCTTGGTGTGCGCATCAGCATGGTTCTGATGGGTGTGGGTGGGTCGCTGTCATCGGTAAAGAAAATTTCTGTACATTCCAGTAATGGTGAGGTTGCCGGTCTTATTTCGCGCCTGGGTATTGAACCTGGGGTTCGGCATGTTGATTTGGATCAGGCTTTGACGCGTATCGCGGCCGATCCAGATGTGGCAAGTGCCGGGGTGCGTCGAATGCCTAATGGCGAAATAAAAGTTCGTGCAAAAATGAGGGTTGTTATAGCCAGTTGGACAGATGGGGAACATTATTATCCTTTGGATGATACGGGTGCGCCGATAAATCGGCCATTGCCGGAAAGACCGGCAAATACTTTGATTTTTTCTGGTCAAGTCCCAAGCGACATTTCATCAGCTATAGCAGCATTAAAGCAGGCACCAGGGCTGTTTTATAGAATAGACAGAGTGGAGTTTGTAGAAGGCAGGCGTTGGGACATTTTTTTGCTGAATGGAATTCGTATTATGCTGCCCGAGGAAAATTTTGCCAGCGCTGCCGAAAAAATAGAAAAGCTGAATAAACAAAATATGATATTGGACAGACAAATAACACTTTTGGATTTGCGTGATCCAGCGCGCGTACTTGTAAAATTAAAATGAATCTGACAGATGGTGCATTTTTATGTTTAGACATTGGATCGTCCGGCGTTCATGCAGTTGCCGTACGTGTCAGTTTTGGTCGTATCAAAGCATCTGCAAATGCGTTTGTTGAATCAAAGGACGCAGTTTGGGCATTAAAATCATCGGTGGATAGCCTGGAAGAGCAAATTGGCGCGCGCTTTGACTCTGCATTTGTTACCGGAAATTTTGGTGCAATAAAGTCAGAAATTTTTTCGCGAAAAACATCATGGGCGTCTGAGCATAAAATTACCCCGCAAGATGTTTTAGAGCAGGTGTCAGATGCAACCGAAGATGGATTTTCAATCTTACATATAATTCCGCTACGCTATGATCTAATCGGATTTCACAACATTGCAAATGTGGTTGGACAAACTGATTGTGCCTTGCTTTCTGTGTTTCATTCAATTTCTTATTCTGATCAAGGATTGCTGCGGGCAAAATCTGCTTTGCATGGCGCTCATTTAGAGTCAGATGGATTTTTTGATCCATCATTTATTTTGGCGGCCAGTATACGTGAGTCTGCTGAATCATCCGTTTTTATAGATTTTGGTGCCCAGTTCACCAGTGTTTCACTTTGGACGCCCCGCGGACCAATGCTGATGGCAAAAGTGCCTTTGGGTGGTGCGCGTATTACAAAAGAAATTGCTAAAGCTTTTGGCGTGCCAGTTGCCGAGGCCGAACGACTGAAAATTTCCGGTATGACATTGATGCGTACGGATATGGATAGATTCACACCCAGCGATGCAAAGCATGACATTACCAGATTTGAATTAAACGAGGTGACTGGTTCGGTATTTTCAGAAATCTTGGGTCAAGTGCATGATGTGTTGGACGCGGGAATACAAAAATACAATCCGGTAAAACTTTATATCAGCGGCGGCGGCGCACAAATTTCCGGACTAGACACAGTATTGGAAAAAGAATTTTCCATGCCAGTAAAAAACCTGGGCGCCTTTGGAATTGCCAGCGCATTGGCTGAATTTGTCTGGAACAATGAATCTTCGCGCGTTTCTGTTTATCTGGCGCGCAGAAAAAAATGGGATAAGGTTTTCGGATTCTTGTTCGCACCTTTGCGCTGGCGGTTAAAAACTGGGCGCAAGCGCTTGGTGCCAATTATGCCCAGCACTCTTGTGTGGGATATGCGTAATGGTACTACCTATGCAAAATTTGCATCGGCGAATATTAGTATGATTCACGTTGATGTAATGGACGGATTTTATGTTGAAAAAATTGCTAGCGGAATTGACGAGCTTCGATTTATTCGTGCACACACAAAATCACATTTGCATGTTCATCTTATGACTGAAAATCCGGTCAGTTGGGCCGCGGAAGTAATTGAAGCCGGCGCAGATACAATAATTGTTTCATCTGGAACTAATGGGGTGGTGCGGGCATTGCGTGAAATCCGGACCTCAGGTCGGCGTGCAGGAATAGCATTACATCCAAATACCCCATTGGAAGTAATTGCACCAGTGTTACGCGAAATTGACGAAGTTATGGTTATGTCTGTTGTTCCTGGGGCATCAGGACAATGTTTTATTGAATCTTCACTTTCTAGAATTGCGTCGCTTTATAATACCAGACGTCGTCATGGTTTGCATTTCAAGATCTCAGTTGATGGCGGAATAAATCCTGAGACAGCAAAAAAATGCTGGGCCGCAGGTGCAGATTTGTTGGTCGCGGGAAGCTTTCTGGCATCTGCCCCCGACTTTGCTGGCGCAGTTCAAGAACTGATCAGGAAATAAAGGGTTGAAAAATTAGTCGTTAAGTGGATTTTTAATTTTCTACTTTA
This sequence comes from uncultured Muribaculaceae bacterium, assembly GCA_964619545.1. GTDB lineage: Bacteria > Pseudomonadota > Alphaproteobacteria > Rs-D84 > Rs-D84 > WRCA01. The sequence goes on from CAZUED010000001.1 coordinate 99,532, forward strand.
TATCTACTATTTTCTACTTTTTTATTTGTTATGTTTTTTCTTTTATGATAAAATGAAAGCATAAAATGGTGGGAATATGAGAATAAAAAAAGCAATAATCGTTGGTTTGATGCTGCCTTTAGTATCTGAAATTTGCGCGATACCGGCGGGTGCTGTCAGCTATGTGAATACGCCGACCGCGCGCCCCAGCACTACGGCGCGTATGCCGACATTGTTGACAGGTTCAGTTGCCAGTACGGCTTATTCTACTGCGACTAATGCTGGATTGGCTGCGACGTGTGCAAATCCATTACCGGAAAGGCTGACCTCTAACAGATGCATTGACAGATACGATTCGTGCCTGCGCCAAGAAAATGTCTGCGGCGAACATTTTGAGCTGTGCTATAACTTAAAACAATTTAACAAGTCCCGCATAATGTGTCAGGATTATTTGGCACAATGTCCCGCCGAAGCAATCAAAGCCATCTTTGGAAATTCTGTTACAACATCGGATGATTTTTCCGCGGCGAACCGGGCGATGTGTGATGGCGAATCCGTTTTGATAAAAAGATCTTTTTCTCCATCACTTGGTGACATTGCGGTCGCCGGTGATAGCAGAATAGACATCGCTATAAAAGAGGGTAGAAACTGGGCTGCTGCAAATAGCGTTAAAACTTGTAACAAAGCTGCTGATGTTTGTATTCAGAATGCTTGCCAAGGTTCTCCACAGAAATGTATTTCTTTGAATGGATTTTCAGATATAGACACGGCCGAGATGGTTAATATAGCAACAGCTGGCGAAACCACTTTGCGCTTGAATGCAAAAATGTTGGAAACTTGGATTTTCAATATGGGCTGGGATGACAGCAATGTAAAAAATTATCTGAAAGAGCAATGCCGTGAAACTATTGGTGCAAACGAATGGTGCTTTATGGTGACAAATGGCAAGCCAGCCAAGGAAGCAGACCTGGTTGATAATTTTAACATCCAGGAAGTTTTCACAGACATTATGTATAATGGTGTTGGTGCCCGTTGGAAAATGTCACAATCCAAGATAAAAGAATGGGCGGCAGCTGCAACCAAAAATTCTGTAGCGCAATGCCAGGCTGCATTGACCGATTGTGCAATTAATGCATGCGGTGAAGGATCGCGCGCACGGTGCTATGGATTGGCAAAAGATGGCAATTCGGTCAGTATAAAGAATAAAGCAGGTTCTGACATCGAAGGCCAATGCAAGAATTTGATAGAAAACAATCAATACTGCAAGGATGTTTTCCGTAACAAAGAAAATGGTTTGGATGGGGATGTCTGGACCCAGGTTTGGACAAATGATGTTATGGGGACCATAGTTGGTCTGGATTCCGATTTGCAAAAAATGTTTAACGAAGAGGCTGTGGCAGAAATGCGCCGTAGCTGTCAGGCTCAGGCTGAAAAATGTGTTATGGACGAATGCGGAAGCGATTTCTCGCGCTGCTTTATAACCAGCAGTGATGCTAAAAAGGCAGGCCAGGTTGCTTTTGCATCTGGCAAGGTAACCAGCAGTTTGTTTGCCGGCGGATTTGATGAAGCCTTGGCTCGTGACCTGTGCATACTGAAAGTAAAACAAGTCACAGATTGTAATGACTATTTTGATGTTCAATATGCAAAACAATCAAGTGGCAAAAGTGCTGATGCGTGGGCCACATCCAGCACGGCTCGTAATGCTTGGCTGGGCGCTGCGAACAGCACGACAGAAGACAATGTATGCCGAGTGACCGAAACCTATCTGGATAAATATGATGTTTCGGGCAATGCGATTGACCCAACGGTTAAGTTGGCGTCCAAGGTAAAGGTTTGCGCAGCCCAAGAACGCGGTATATTTGATGGATTGTTAGGCGATATAAACAAGCGCGCGAATTCGGTTCTAGAACGCGAAGCAAATGACATTAAAAACGCTTGTGAAAACAGCAATGTCAAGGGCTCGACCGCAAAAGATTATATCTGGGCGGCATTTGACGGGTTGGGCGGATCTGACGAATATAGTGGATTCAGTGAAGTTCGCGAAACAAGTAATCCGTTTGATGGATTCTGTGCAGTTCGTGTAACAATTCGTTCTAATAATTCCAAAGTTGTCAGCGCACTTGGTGGTAATAAAACTATGTATTATGCAAAAGGCACAACTATGCCTTGCCTGGGCTTGACCGCGGACGAGCTGGAAAAAGTCGAGCGCGCAGTTGCATCTGATGTAAGGTTCTGTGGTTCTGATGAAACAAATGCAACTCATGGCTGTGTAGAGAGAATGACAGGATTGCAAAAAACCCTGAGTATAGGTGGCGCGACCTTGGGGGGCCTAGTTGTTGGTGGCTTGGGCGGGGTCATGGCTGGTAATGCGATACAGAATAAAATAACCAGCTCGGGCAACAATCTCAGCGAGGCTGAACGGACTATATTAAACAATTGCAATTCTTGTTTGTCATCCCAAGGTGTTGGATTCAGCAGCAAAAACGCATGCAGTTCTGCCAGTATGGGTGACAACGATGATGGCAAAAGCAATGTTGTTGCAAAAAATCTTTGCCAAGCAAAGGCGAACGAGCTGAATGCCAAGGCGAAAAAACAAACAAACAATCTGATGAACTTTGCCAGCACTGGCGGAATTACTGGGGCAAGTGTTGGTGCTGGATTGTTAGGTTTGACCGGCGGACTTTTGGCTGGTAATGCGATTGATCAAAATGAAAAGGATAAATTAGCAGAAGCCCGTCAGGCAGCCATAGATGATTTTAACGCTAAGACAGATATAAATTGTTATATCGGCGGTAAAAAAGTTGCCGCGTATGGTTCAGATATGGTTATAAAATAAGAAACCAGTTGTAAAAAAATCCGCGCCTTTGACGCGGATTTTTTATTATAAATTTGTTATAATTTATAATTAGATTATTTTTCAAACCACTTTTTTAATTCTCCGTATGCTGCGGCCAAATTTGTAAATTCTGTCGCGGCGGACTTTTTATTTTTCGCCGTGTCGGGATGGTATTTTTTTGCAAGCAATCTATATTTTGCCGAAATTTCACGCCAGTTGGCAGTAGGCGGCAATTCTAAAACTTTCAGCGCGGATGAAACTGATGCAGGCCTACTGGGACGTGTAGGGGACGCGACTTTATCAAATATGCTGCGCCCGTTTATAAAATCTTTCAGGAAATTTACATACTCGGCATTAGCCTCGTCCGCCGCTGCGCGGTCTTTATCAGAAATTCCAAATGTTTCACGTTCCCAGTCTTGTTCAATTTCTTCCGAGCTCATACCCGCGTAATAATTCCAGTTTTTATTGTATTCAGCAGCATGCTCTTTGCAGAACCAATGGTATTCAGACAGGTCGCGCGACTTTGGCGCGCGGCAAATACCTGCTTTTGTGCAGCCAGGAAAATCACATTTTGTTATCATTTTTTGTCGCCATTGGATGGTGTTCAAATACCGCTTCTTTTAATTTTTCCGGCATTACGTGAGTATAGATTTGTGTGGTTGCAATGTCTTCGTGGCCCAGCATCATTTGTATTGCTCGCAAGTTTGCACCGCCCGCCAACAAATGTGACGCGAACGAATGCCGCAGCACATGAGGGCTGACCCGCGCGGGCGAAATTCCAGACAAAACCGCGCATTTTTTTATAATCTTGAAAAATCCATCGCGCGTCAGATGTCCGGTTTTACTGGTAGATGGAAACACGTATTTAGAATTTGTATCCCCCCCTCGAAGTTCTAACCATTTTGCCAATGCTTCTTGAGCGCCAGTATGCATTGGAACCATACGTTCTTTTGCGCCTTTGCCATGAATTAACAATTTTTCGCCAAGTATTCCAGTCATTGGTAATTCGCATAATTCAGAAACTCGCAATCCTGACGCATACAGCAATTCAATCATAGCCCTCAGACGCGTTGCATTCCGTGTGTCGCCCGCGTTAGAAATTAAAAGTTCTATTTCTTCGGGGCTTAAAAATTTTGGTAATTTTTTTTGTTTCTTTGGCAGCTCTAATCCAGCTGCTGGATTTTCCGAGATTATTTTTTCTGTTGCAAGAAATTTGAAAAATTGACGTAATGCGCTGGTCTTTCTGGCAATAGAAGCCGGCGCTTCATGCAGTCCGGCCAGATACTTTTCCAACTGCGTTGACGTTGCGATTGATAGATTTCCAATCACGTCCGCAGCCATGCGTAAATCGCGACCATAGGCCTCTAAGGTTTTCACGCTGCGTCCTTTTTCAGCCGCCAGCATTTCCAAAAAAATTTCTATATGATTCATTGTAATACGATTTCCGTCATATGCTGAGCATGCGGAAATGAAATCAACATCAAAGCCAGCAAAGCCACAGCCAGAAGTATCCACAACCATTTAAGAAAATTATTTTTTTTATATTTTTTCATATTAAATTGCCTCGAAAGATACTATCCACATTGCCGCAAAGGATGTGATTATCAGTGGGGGCAGACCAGCTGCCAAAATCGTTGGCAGTGCGCCGCTGGTGCCCAGTGCGCCAAACACATTCATTACGAAATACAACCCAAAACAAACCATAATTCCAGTGCCGAATTTTACGCCGAATGAAAAGTTTCTGCGTTCGCGTGTTTGTGAGAAAGCTGTTCCCAAAGTTGTCATTGCAATCAATGTCAAAGGCAAAAATAGCAGGGTCCAGAACTGCGTTAGATGACCCCGAACTGGCAATCCCATTTGTCGCATATTTTTTATCATTTTGGGCAGGTGCCAGAACGAAACCTGATCAGGCTTTAGATGTTTTTCTAGAAAATTCGCAGGTGTTGCCTGGGATTTACGCGACCAGTTTTTAATCTGCACTGGCGTGCCATCTGCACCATAAGCGCGGGCAGATTTTACCAATAATTCACCATTAGTCATTGTTAGTTTATCTGTTTCAATTCTTTGCCGGAAACCAGAATTACTATCCTGAACAAAGGCGGATACATCAGAAAATACCAGTTCACCAGTTTTTTTCTGTTTGACGCCCTCGGCACGCATTATGAATGATCCATTTTCATTAGTTTCACGCAACCATATCGCATCATCAGACAAGTCAAAGCTTGCAATGTCTATATTTTCAGCGCTTTTACTGACAGCATATGGATTGATCACACATGTTGTAAACACGCCTATTAAAAATGCCGTTATTATAAAAGGTTTTATTTTTTGCCATGGGGATAATCCTGCACCTGAAATAATTACCGATTCGGACGAAGTGGTTAAATTATAAGCTGTCAATAAAGTTCCCATAAATACCGCCAGTGGCAGAAAAATCGGAATATATTCCAATAGGCTGCTAAAAGAAACACTTGCTGCAATCAAGGCAGAGCTTTCACGAGGCAGCTTTTCAACAAAGGTTATCGCAAAAATTATTCCTGAAATAATCAAAAGCACCAACCCCACTCCGGATAAAAACCGGCGGGCCAGAAAAATGCTTAAAATTTTTGGCTTTATTCTCATAATTTTTCAATTATAATCCGCAACAAAGGGAAAATCTATGGAAAAAAAGCCCATATCAAAACAAGGATTCGAAGCACTTAATGCAGAACTGAAAAATCTGCGTGAAATTGAAAGACCAGCAATCATAAAAGTTGTGCAGTGGGCGCGCAGTTTGGGCGATTTGTCCGAAAATGCCGACTATTCAGCTGCAAAAGAAAAACAGCGGATTATTGATGGAAGAATCAGGTTTTTGGAAGATTATATCAAGGATGCAATGGTGATTGACACAGATTCATTGTCTGGAAATCGCGTAACATTCGGCGCATTTGTTATTGCTGAAGATTCTGATGGCAACCCAATGAAATGCCGAATTTTATCAGATGTAGAAGCAGACGGGAAAATGGTTATCGCATGCACCAGCCCGGTTGGCCGTGCTTTTATCGGAAAGTGCGCAGGAGATACTTGTATTGTTCGCACACCAGGTGGCGAGCGAGAATATGAAATCTTGGAAGTGAAGTTCAAATAATTATGCCAGTTCGCATATTGCCAGATTTTTTAATAAACCAAATCGCCGCAGGCGAGGTGGTTGAACGTCCCGCCAGTGTGGTGAAAGAGTTGGTCGAAAATTCTTTGGATTCCGGGGCCGATCAGGTTGTGATAGACGTAATAGATGGTGGCCGAACATTGATTTCTGTTATAGATAATGGCAAGGGTATGAGCCCGGAAGATTTGGCAAACAGTATAAAGCGACATGCCACCAGCAAACTTCCATCTGATGATTTATTGAATATAAACTTTATGGGATTTCGTGGCGAGGCATTGCCATCTATTGCCAGTGTCAGTGATATGACAATTGACTCTGTTGGGCTGAATTTGGATTGTACAACTTTTGAAATAAAGCCTTCTGCATGGGAATCTGGCACGCGTGTTCGTGCCCAGAATTTATTTGCAAAAACGCCCGCCCGGCTGAAATTTCTACGGGGCGATCGCGCGGAAATGATGTCCGTGGTCGAGGTTGTAAAAAGACTGGTCATGGCACGATCCGATGTTGGATTTACCCTGAATAACAAATGGCGGTTCCCGAAAAATCAGCCACTGATTGATCGTATTGTTGCAGTCATGGGCGATGATTGCATAAATCACATGATTAAAATTGAAAATGAAAATAACGGATTGCGGTTATCTGGTTTTGTGTCTGTGCCAACTTTGCGCCGTGCTTCATCTATCGATCAGTATTTATTTGTTAATGGTCGTCCGGTCAAGGACAAGGTTTTAATCGGCGCACTGCGCGCGGCATACATGGATGTTATGCATGCGCGCGAATTTCCGCTTTGTGCGCTGTATTTGGAATTACCTGCGGACCAGGTTGATGTTAATGTATCGCCCGCCAAGACCGAGGTGCATTTTTTAGAACCAGCCCGAATTCGTGGCTTTATAATAAAAACAATTCGTAATGCGCTGGCCCAGCCAATGGCCGGCTTTGTCTCCAAAGGTGAAATACCAAAACCAAATCTAAATTTAAATCAACAGAATATATTTAATAATAGTAATGATTTTTTTCTTGTGCGCGAGCAGGTAAAAAATGTTATCCAGCAAAACAGGAATACCGACAACTTTGCTGATTCTGCAAATCAATCTGTACCTTTTCCGCTGGGTCGGGTCATTGGTCAGATTGGAAATAAATACATTTTGGCAGAAAGCCAGCAAGGTCTGGTCATAGTTGATCAGCATGCTGCCCATGAAAGAATTACCTATGAGCGTCTGCGAGGACATGAAATTAAAGTGCAAAAGTTATTGGTTCCAATGGTAATAACATTAAAGCCGGAAGAGGTCTGGGCAATTTTAGAAATCGCGGACGAGCTGGCTGAATGTGGTCTGCAACTGGTACAATTCGGTGAAAACTCTGTTGCAATAAGTGAAAAGCCAGCGGACTGGGATTTGGATTGGACAGCGCTTTTACGCGATGTGGCGGTGGAGGTTTTGGAAAACGGACATTCATCCCAGTTAAGTGAAAAATTGCATTTAAAACTGGCAAACTATGCCTGTCATCATTCGGTTCGGGCAGGTCAGTGTTTAACGACCCAGGCCATGGATGCGCTGCTGCGCGACATTGAAAAAACCGAGCGTGGTGGCGAATGCAATCATGGTCGTCCAGTTTATAAAATAATCCCAGTTTCCCAGTTGGATGGTTGGTTCGAGCGAAGCTAGAATACAAATTGTTCAACACAATAAATTAATTTCACTTGATTTTTTATAATTATTGAATTTCTTGTTTGCCCGAATCGCAATTATTTGCTATGAATCCTTTTAAAAGGAAGGAGACGGATTGATACAAAGTCCGCAAAGTTGCAAAAATATGCACGAACGCAGGCACTTTTGTGTGTGCAGGTTTTTGTATGCGGATGATTATTTGTAGTTTTCTGTTTCTGATTTTTATTTCGTTACCGGCATATTCGGCCATGACAACCAAAACATATATGGAGCGCAAAACCAATGTTGCAGGCGCGGGTATGGCCACAGCCGGTCAGATAGCAAAGTATGTTGCAGATGGTGCGACCGGCGAAATGAAACTGGTTGGTGCGGCTGCCTCGGATATTTCTGGTGTACTTGGCGCAATGAGTGTCAGAGACATTTTAACTGGTACCGACACAGAAAACAAATTGGCAAGTGCACAAACAATAAACGCTGCAATGGGTGGATACGCAACGACAGCTGGAACAAGTACCGCCTATACTGCAACTATTCCGGGGTTCGTATTGCAAGATGGCGCAAAAGTAAGATTAAAAATACACACTACTAATAGTGCTTCTGCGACATTGAATGTAAGTGGGACAGGTGCGAAAAATATGACATTGTATACGGGTGTAAATATACCATATGCTTATTTTTATAGCAATATGGTAGCGGACTTTGTATATGATAATACTAGCGGCAAGTGGATGATTGTGAGCGCAGTAATTCAAGGGGCTTCTGATGGTATTCGACAAGGGAATGCTGTTAATTTTTATAGATATAGTGGTTCTGGTTTAAAATCTGCGATTCTTAATTATGGTGGCGCGGCGATTACGACTGCCGGGACAGCTGCAGCTTATACAATAACAGATACAACAAATTATACCAGTACAGCCGCCTATCTGGATGCGGGGACCAAGGTTGTTGTAAAGATGCATTTGGCGAATGCCGCAAGCGCAACCCTGAATCTGAATGCGCTTGGCGCAAAGGCTATCTTTTTCAATGGCGCCGCCATTGCTGCTGGAATGCTGCAATTAAATGGGACATACACTTTTGTTTATGATGGAACAAACTGGAATGTTGTTCAGGCCCCAGGTGTAATTCCGCTTACTCCGGCCGAGTGTCTGGATACGGCCAATAGATGCTTGCTGGCCTATGGCGACACCGATTTGGTTACTGCCGGAATCCAGGGGCCAGGTTATATTTGGGAAGTAGTGGACAGATAAAAATTTTGGTTTGCCAAATACTTAAAAAAACACTGGCGTCGCCAGTGTTTTTTTACTATCTTTCGACAAGTAAAAAGGAGAAAATACATGAATACTGATGTTGCAAATACAATTATGCCCGCTGCGGCAGCGCCAAAAAATGATGTTTGGGGTTTGGTTATTTATTGCGCGATAATTTTCGCGATAATTTATTTCTTTATGATTATGCCAAACAAGCGCAGAATGAAAGAATACCAGAAGATGTTGGATGGATTAAAAGTCGGAAATCGCGTATTGGCCGCCGGAATTTATGGGACTATTAAAAAAATAGGCGAAAAAACGATTGATTTGGAAATTGCAAAAGGTGTTGTTATCGAGGTTTCTAAAAACTCTATTGCAAACGTAGAATAATTAAAATCTAAGGTCTTTGGAATGTTCAAAAAAATCGCAATAATACTTGTTGCTGTCTTCGGAGTTTTGCTGGCTGTGCCGACCATTTTTCCGGCCACGACAAAGCACTTTCCATCATGGGTTCATCCGATTTCATTGGGATTGGATTTGAAGGGTGGTGCCCAGTTGTTGTTAGAGGTTGATACCCAAACTATGCTGCGCGAAAAGTCTATTCAGCTTTATGACGGCGCACGTTCGTCATTAATTAACCGCGATAAAGGTGTTATCAGATTTTCAGATTTGCGTAATGTCGATGGCAAAGTTTCCTTGAATGTGCGTGATTCTGCCGATGTTTCCAAGGCTCGCGGCCGTCTGCGGTCCGAGCTGGGCGATGGTGTAGATATAGATGTTAATGGTAATCAGATTGTTCTTTCATACTCGGAAAAGCAGCGCGAACAAATGGTAAATGATGCGCTGGCTCGCAGTATTGAAATTGTTCGCCGTCGTATTGATGCGCTGGGAACAAAAGAGCCATCTATTCAATCCCAAGGTGGAAAATATATTTTGGTCCAACTGCCAGGTGTGGATAATCCAGAGCGTATAAAAGAGATGATTGGGCAAACGGCCAAGATGACATTTCATCTTGTAAACGAAAGTGTTTCTGCCGAGGCAATCGCCAGTGGTCGCGCCCCATCTGGAACCGAATTTTTGCCTTTGATGGGATCGCCAAATCAAGTCGTTCCTGTTTATTCTCGCGTTGAAGTTTCTGGTGAATCATTGACTGATTCTCAGGCTGACTTTGACCAAAACAATATGCCGGTTGTAACGACTGTTTTTGATACGACTGGTGCACGCCGATTTGCGAGATTGACAACCGAGCATGTTGGAGAACGTTTCGCAATCGTATTGGATGGCAAGGTTCTTTCTGCGCCGACCATACGCGAGCCAATCCCGGGTGGCCGTGGTCAGATTTCCGGTGGGTTTTCACTGCAAGGCGCAAAAGATTTGGCGGTTTTGCTGCGTAGCGGCGCGCTACCTGCACCGCTTCGCGTAATTGAAGAACGTTCGGTTGGTGCTGGTCTGGGGGCAGATACTATTGATTCTGGTAAGATGGGTTCGCTTATTGGTGTTATATTCGTCATGCTTTTCATGTTATTAGTTTATCGTGAATTTGGTTTGATTGCAGATGTGTCGCTTTTGGTAAATCTGGGTATGATTGTTGGAATTTCAGCGTTGCTGGGAGCGACACTAACATTACCTGGAATTGCTGGAATTGCATTAACTTTGGGCATGGCGGTTGACGCAAATGTTCTGCCGTTCGAGAGAATACGCGATGAAATGCGTGCTGGCAGCAGTCCTGTGCGTGCGATAGATGCGGGATTCGATCGTGCATTTAAAACCGTTTTGGATGCGAATATAACCACACTTATTTGCGCATTGGTTCTGTTCCAATTTGGTGCAGGCCCAATACGCGGTTTTGCTGTAACTTTATCCATAGGCGTTATTACAACATTGTTCACTTGTATATCTTTGTCACGCATGATGATTGAAATGTATATGGGTGGGAAAAACAAGCGCATAAGCTTTATCAGTGGCAAAAACAAATAAAGGAAAAATAAATGACTTTGCATTTTATGAAATACAGAAAATTGTCGTATTGGATTTCTGGCGCGCTGGTTATTCTTTCCATAGTAGCCCTTGCTACCAAGGGTCTGAATTATGGAATTGATTTCGCAGGCGGTATTTCAATGGAGGTCAGACCCGTAGCGGCAGATTATACATTGGACAAGATGCGTAACGATTTGGCCGCATTTAATCCTGAGTTGCAAAACGATTCAGCTGGAAATGTTATGGTTCGTATAGGACTGGAAAAGGACGCGACCGAAGATCAGCAGAACAAGGCTGTGTCCGACATCAAAAACATTTTTGGTGATCGCGTTACATATAACCAGGTTCAAATTGTCGGACCAAAAATCGGTGGAGAATTGATTCAAGGCGGAATCTTGGCCATTTTCTTTTCATTTATTTTGATGAGTCTTTATATCTGGATTCGGTACAAGGGCGGGTATGCAATAGGATCATTGGTATCTTTGGTGCTGGACTTTGTTTTGATGTTCGGTTTTTTCAGTATTGCGGGCCTTGAATTTAATCAGACTGCAATCGCCGTAATCTTGACAGGTATAGGTTATTCCGTCAACGACAAGGTTGTTAACTATGACCGAATAGAGGAAAACGCAAAGCGTTATCACAAAATGCCCCAGGCAGAATTAATAGATCTTTCGGTAAATGAAATGTTGCAGCGCACAATTTTGACCGGAATAACAGTTTTGTTGTCCATGACTGCGCTGTATTTCTTTGCTGGTGAGGTTTTGCGTGAATTCGCATTAGCAATGATTTTCTGCGTAATTATGGGAACTTTGACATCAGTTTATATTTCTAATGTTGTTCTTTATCATTTTAATTTAAGAAGTGATAACTAGATGACAGAGTACAAAAAGGAATAAAAAATGAAAAAATTATTTTTAATTTTCGCTTTTTGTATTATGCCTTTTGCTGTGCCAGCGGCCCAGTTATTTGAACAAGAAACCGATGTTGTTGGTGAAATTCAGGTGCATCAGGCTTCTGTATTTTTTGCAGAAGTTTTCCAAAAATTATCAGCTGTAAATTTCGCCGGTAAAGATATGCGGGTTGCACTGGAATCTTTGGAAACTTTATCGCCAAAGGTTAAAATTGCTTTGACCGATTATCGAGTGATAATTATTCGCGATGATGAAATTATCGGAAATTGGCCACGTCCTGTTGATGGTGATTGGCAAGGATATGGTGAAATAGCAACTGCTTTGCTGTTGAAAATTCGTGAATCCGATCAAGGGTTCGCAAATCAACCACAGGGTATTATTTATTCTATGGCTGTCGCGGCAATAACCCATAGCTTGGACGCAAATGGACACTATGTGGCAACAATCGCCGATGATGGTAAAGTTCTGACCAGTGCCGGATTGGACGGCAAGCGCGACAGCAAGGGAAATTGGCGCGTTACTGGGGTCATCAAAGGATCCCAGGCCGACATTGCCGGAATAAATGATGGCGACCTGATTATTGGAATCAATGGCGAAGAAGTAAAAAAACTTTCTGATTCCGAATTGGCCGCGGCATTTGCAGGGTTTAATTCTGGTACATTGAAATTAAAAGTTGCAACCCCGACTGGCACAAACAATGTAGTTTTGAGACGTGCCAGTGTTGTTCTGACGGATGCGGATATAGTTTTTCGTGGAAAAAATGAACAGAATAAAGACATCAGTATTCTGGAAATTATAATTTACAATATTTCTGAAAACTCGGTCGCAATAGTTAATCAGGCTCTTGCAAAATATGCAGATGCAAATGGAATAATTTTGGATTTGCGGAACGCACGTGGCGGGGACGAACGCGCAGCAACTAAAATGGCTGGGCTTTTCCTGGGTGGTGTACCTGTTATGAGAATAGATGACGGAACTGGTGAAGAGATGGAAGTTATTCCAGGTGGCAGCGCCGTGACTGATGCACCAGTGGTCATTCTGGTATCAAATCAGACACAGGGTACAGCCGAGGCAGTTGCATTGGCGTTTAATGAAAACGCACGCGGTGCGTTGGTTGGTATGCCAACATCTGGTAAAGCGCGATTGGTTACAAGAATAGATTTAACTGGTGGTGGAATTATCGAGCTGGGCAACCGACGCATAAAAAGCGGTCGCGGCATGGAGATAGATGGTCGCGGAGTCTTTCCACTGGTTTGTCTTTCCAACATTCGCAATGGCGTACAACAAGATGCCTTTCTGACCAATGTAATAAATGGTGATTTTAAAGCAAAAGATTTTAATTCAGATTCTTCTGTTGGTTCAGATGCAATTCGCAGGGGTTGTCCAGCCATAAAATCAGGCGCAGATGAAGATGCCGTAGCAGCAGCCATAGCAATGAAGATTCTGACAGACAATCCAACTTATCAAAAGTTGATGGAAAATGTTTCTGAATAAAGACAACACTTTTCGTTGGAAATGGTTTTTTATTGCCGCGGCGTTTGTGGCGGCGTTGTGCATCATTGGTGTGCTTTGGTTGGATGTACCGCTTTTCTTTTTCTTGCGGCGCTTTAACGGCACCTTGCCACAGGTTATGGATTTGGTTTTTGCTTTCAAGTCATGGGTTGTTGCAACTGGTGCAGCATTAGCGGCTGTTTTAATAATCAAATTTATAAAGACCAAAGCATACAGCATAGATAAAGTAAAAAAATTATTAAAAACCCCAATAGTTTTTAATTTAATTCGGGTTCTTTCTGCCGTTGTTATGGCGGGCGTAATTGGTGGGGCGCTGAAATTTGCCATTGGTCGGATGAGGCCGGTATTTTTAGAAACCCTGGGGCAGACTGGATTTTATCCGTTCACAAATGAATGGGCGTTTAATTCTATGCCGTCTGGGCATGCGATGGCGTCATTCGCAGGCTTGGTCATGATTGGTTTATTGAATCCGAAATGGAAATGGCTGACCTGGACTTTTGCCATTGTTATTGGTGTTTCAAGAATTGCTATTGGTGACCATTTCCCAAGTGATGTTTTGTTTGGCGCTTTTATCGGAATGGTATGCGCGGACTTTGTCCGCAGCCGGTTGCGTTGATGGCTAGGGACTTGCCACTGATGGCTGTTTGTGATATAATTCCGGTAGATTTAAGGATTAAATATGAAACAGCTTTATTTCGTTTTCGCTGCAACCGCAGGGGTTGCTTTGGTCGCCGGTGCTGCCGGTGCTGCGACAAATTATTCCAATATATCTAAACGACATGAGCTTTATCAAAGCTATACCGGATGTAATTACTCGGGGTGCAGGGCCACGCCAGCTGTGATTAAAACGCAAGAGGTCACACGCAAACAAACGATTCGCAGGGCCAGCGCACCAAACCAGCTGACACTGGCAGATCCTTTTTTTCAACCGGCCGCCGGTCATGTTGGCAGTTTGACGGATATAGGCTATGCACAAAGCGCATATGATTTCCAAGTTATTGCAGGAACTGGTCGTTTGGGTGGTGTTGCAGGCGACTGGGAAGCAAGTGAATTTTTTGCCAAGGAAGATTTAAGCGTCGGAATCACAGACGATTTCTCTTTGATTGGCATGTTGAAATATGCAAGAACCAATTATGAAATGAATTGGCAGAATCCGTCTTCACAAGATAAAAATAAAGATAGCGGGATTGCAATATGGGGTTTGGGTGCGCAATGGAAATTCTATGAAGATTCCCAGTGGATTGCAAATGCAGGTGGATTTTTTCAATCGTCGGATCCTTCGGATAGCTTGATGCTGACTGGCAAGGTCGGGTACAAGGCGACGCCTTCTACGACCATTTACGGATTGGCGAACTTTGCTTGGGTTATGTGGGATGGTTCATCGTATGGCAATGGTGTAGTCAGTGATGCGGGGCAGGTGGCATACACGGCATTTGAGCGCGATGTTTCCAACAGCTTTTACATAGAAGGCGGGGCCGGAGTTTTCACAAAACTATCAGACCAATGGTCGCTGAATCTAGAGGCAACTTTGGGCGATTACTCTTGGCATAGCCAGCTTTTTACCAAAGCAGCAATTTACTGGCAACCAAGCGACAGCTTTGCGCTGGGGCTTTACGGCAAAACATCAATTTGGGATTCTGCTGATTCCGCAGATGATGTTTACATGTATTCTTGGTGCACAGGAACCGGAACCCAGTGTTATGCAAAAGCCGCGGCTGATTCTTCGGTTACTTGGAATCCGCTGGAACCATATTGTATGGGTAAAACATCGTTAAGTAATTATCAAGAAATGCAAATTGGATTACAGGGAATACTTTATTTTTAGAGCATGGGTAATAAGGCATAGGGCATAGATAATAGATGAAATATAAAATTAAATCTTGTAATAAAAAATTCGCCGAGCATCCATCTATGCGCCCTATGCTATATGCCTTATGCCTTATGCTCTGCGCCACCGGTGCGGTGCATGCTGCGGAATTTGATACAGAAGATCCTTTATATTTTGAGCAAGCGCGCGATTTGACACTGCGCAGCAATATGTTTTATGGCGGTGAAATTGTTGGCGCAGGGTTTCGCGGTTCTTACGGAATAAATGATTTATTTGTTTTGGGGATGTCCGCAGCCTATCAACAAGATTTTGACAGCGAGCGCGATCACAGCGGTTTTTCCGGCATATCTTTGGACGCTATGTATCGTTTGTCAGGTGACTTGGTTCTGTCGGATATTTTCGGTGGCGTAAAGTTTTCTGGTGGTGCTGATCCGGAATTGGATAAGACTATTTTTTCAGGTGGGGTGCGTCTGGGTCGTCAATGGGATAAATCTACATTATCTGTTGCATTAAAAACCAGTTGGATTTTTGATGAGTTGGGCGGTATGGCATGGATAGATTTGATGCCAGATGCATATTTCAGAATAACTGAAAATTGGCGATTTGGTTTGGGACTGGATTTGCGCAAAGCTACAAATCCTGAATTTGATGCAACTATTGTGGGACTGAAGTTGATACGTCAATACGGACGGACACAATATGTTGCAACTGGCGATTACGATTTCGAGCAATCCGACTTTATATTAGGTGCTCATATAAATATAGCGTTTTAGTTTATTTGGAAAATTTATTTTTTCCGTAATGACTCCCAATAGTCCAAGCGCTTTTTTATTTCGCGTTCGAATCCACGTTCAATCGGTTTATAAAAAGATTGTCGAGACATTGATTCTGGAAAACAATTTTGACCACTGAATCCGCTGGATGTATTAGGCTCGTAAATATAACCCTTGCTATAACCCATATTTTTCATAATTTTTGTCGGCGCATTCAGAATGTTTTTTGGTGGCATCAAACTGCCATTTTGTTCGGCTGCACGCCAAGCCGATTTTTGCGCATTATAATTTGCGGTGCTTTTGGGTGCTGTGCCCAGATAAATTACTAGTTCGGTCAATGCCAAATCGCCCTCTGGTGATCCCATTCTTTCATAAGTTTGCCAAGCCGCCAAAGCAATCTGCAAAGCGTTCGGGTCAGCCAAACCAATATCTTCCATTGCAAACCGGGTCAGGCGGCGAAACAGATATTTTGGATCTTGCCCGCCCAGCATCATTCTTGCCGTCCAATAAAGTGCAGCGTCAGTATCAGATGCGCGCAATGATTTATGCACAGCACTGATTAAATTATAATGTTCATCCCCAGTTTTGTCGGACAGGGGTGCACGCTTTTGTATTGCGCCGTCCAATTCATCAGGTGATAATGGTTTTGCAAATTTTGTGTTTGATAGATACTCTATAGTGTTCAGCAAAAATCGTGCATCGCCGTCCGCCATTTGGCACAAATGAATTTTTGCATCCCTTGTCAGTGGTAATTTCCCCAAATTTTTTTCGCCGCGGTCCAATAATTTTATTAAATCCTCGGTTGAAAGTGGTGATAAAACACCAATATGACAGCGCGACAGCAAAGCGTTATTCAACTCGAAACTTGGGTTTTCTGTTGTTGCGCCTATAAAAATACAAGTGCCGTCTTCCAGAAAGGGCAGCAAAGTATCCTGTTGAGTTTTGTTAAATCGGTGGATTTCATCAATAAAAAGCAAAGTTCCGCGACCCACGGCGCGGTTCATTTTTGCGACCTCCATTGCTTTTTTTATATCTGCGGTGCCGCTGAAAACAGCAGACATTGGCATAAATTCCATATTTGTCGAATTTGCCAAAGCCCGTGCGATAGTAGTTTTTCCACTGCCCGGGGGGCCCCATAAAATCAAATTTGACAGACGACCGGAATCAACCATTTGTCGGACGATACCAGATTTGCCCAATAATTGGGTTTGTCCAATTATTTCATCAATTGTCTTGGGTCGCATGCGGTCGGCCAGGGGGGCGTACAGAGGCGCAGAAGAAATTTCTTTTTCAGGCATTTTTGGAAAATCTTCCTTATTTATGGTAAAATGATAGCAAATTAAAAAGGCAAATCAAGATGTCGATAAAAAAAACAACTGGCACCACATCAAAACTTAAAAATGCTGTAAAGAATATATTGCGGTATAAGGCCAGCACACCAAAAAAGAAACTGGTTAAAATTACCGCTTTACCGATAGCAAGTGCGTTGTGGTTGGCATCTTGGGCTGCCATTGATAATGCACTTTTGCGAAAATTGGCAAAAGAGTTTTCCAATATAAAAACTGAAAAAGGCAGAATGTCGTTTTTAGCGCGTCACCCGAACCTTTATGCGCATGTTTTGTATTATGGGATTGGAATTTTTATGATTTATTCAGGCGCTAAAATTGTCCAAGATTTAATCCCAGAAAAAATAGAAGATGTAAAACAGGTAAATGTTTCACGTGGAAAAACATATAAAATTGAATCAATCCAGGACTTTGACAAGATTTACAAAAAAACAATGCCTTTTGCATGTTTAGCAATGTTTCCAACGGAAACATTGAACTTAGGAACTTATGCCGATAATGGTGGTGCAAAAAATACAATAGGATTAGGCAGCTATTGGTATCCCAAAAATGGAGATCCAGCCACAAGTGAATGGATAAAAGTCAGCCAACATAAAGACGTTCAAGCCAAAAATTTTAACATATCCGGAAATCGTGCAATGAATATGGTTGATTCTTGGGCCAGACACAGAGAAGGCGGAAGAGTTTATAAAAAAATGTGTCGTATGTTGATAGGGACCGAATTGTCATTAAATGAACTTGCCGCTATTTTCAGTTGTACTTATAACAACGAAAAAAATGGATGGATGTTGTGCGAGTTTGTAAAAAATAATTATAAAGACCCAATAAAATGCGCCAGTTATCTTGCCGATTTACCAACATATGGCTTTGCGGGTTTAACAGATCGTCATTGCCATGAAGCATTAGTTTATCTGAATTTGGACAACTATATTTCATACATTCCTGATATGGAAATCAGAGGAATCACAACTTCTGTAACTGCGTTGGAAACAGGCGAGTTTAATCCTATGCTGAAAGATCTGCGTAAAGGTAAGATGGATGGTGCACGATTGGTTGCCAATAAAATTAAAAAAAGAATTTTCAAGAATGGCGAAAAAATCTCTACAATAATAACCAAAAATCTTGGGGCAGCCAGGGCCAGTGATTTGTTGAAAAGTCCAGAAATAGTTACTGGCGGAACATTAATGTTATCGCCTAATTTAGGGTTCAATGCAGATAGTGTTTATAAAAAGGGCGTTGCCAGCTATGCCAAAGGCGAATATGAAAAAGCATTAGCAAGTTTTAAAAGCATTATTGAAAATGGATTTGATGGCGCAGACATTCATAATGATTTGTCGATAACTTATCTTCATCTGAAGCGGTATAGGGAAGCTATTGATGAAGCAAGATTAGTTTTATCAATGGGTGAAGCAAGCGCGCACCCTGCGGCTAATTTTAATGCTGGATTGGCATATGAAAAATTGGGTGAAACAGAAAAAGCAATCGCAAACTTCAAGGCCGCTATGCAACGTGATTCAAATGTCAAAGCATATCGCCAGTCTTATGAAAGAGTGGCCGAAAAAACAACCGCCAAAACATCAAAAACAATACTGAAAAATAAAACCAAGTTTGATACCGCCAAAGCAAAGACCATTGTAAAACAGGCGCCAGTCAAACCAAAACAAAAGAATAAAATGCGCTAGTGTTGTAAAATCAGATACTTTGGCACAGATGTACCAGCTTTGTTTTTGCGCTGGTATCTGGTTTCGATAATTTCCAAATTTTTGGTCTCTATTTTCAGATTTGTTTGGTTTATTTGCTGTATAATCCAATCATAGTATTCATAGTGATCTGTACCGATAATAATTTGGCCATTTGGGGTCAGGTGTAATTCCAGCAGATTTAGAAACTCTGCAGATAATAATCTGCGTTTTTCATGGCGCGCCTTGGGCCAAGGGTCAGGGTGCAGAATCCAGATTTGAGAAAACTTATAATTTATATTATTCAGTAATTTTCTGACATCGTCTGGCCATATCCGAATGTTTCGAAATGATGGCATAACAGATAATTCTTTCATTCCGTCACTTTGTAATTCAGTCATTCTGCTTAGCAGGCTGGCCACTCCATTTATAAAGGGTTCTGCCCCAATGATTATTTTATCTGGATTTTCAGATGCCAAATCCAATAAATGTTCGCCAGCGCCAAATCCGATTTCAAGGATAGTTTCCGAATGGTCTGTTTGCGAGGGAGCTAATTTTGGCAGCAGATTATCCACCAAAGATTGCTGGCGAGCAGATAAACGCTTGCCATGAATTCGCCCAAAAGTTCTGATTTCTTGATTTTCCATATTTTTCAGTATAAAATGCACGGGTTAAAAAGGCAATAAATAATGAGAACGGGTTTATCAAAATCTTTAATAGAAAAATTAGTGCCAAATGCGAAATGGACAATTGCAGAGTTAGAGGAAAAATTTCCCCCGCGCAATTTACCCGACGGCGCAATGGTAACCCGCTTTGCCCCCAGTCCAACCGGATATATGCATATCGGCGGATTGTATCAAATGCTGATAGATTATAAATTGGCAAAGCAATCTGGTGGCGTTTTTATGTTGCGTATAGAAGATACTGATACCAAGCGCGAGGTTGATGGCGCAGTAAAACTGATTTTAGATACTGCCAAAGAATTTGGACTGAATTCTGATGAAGGTGTAGGCATTCTAAAAGACTCTAATTATGGGCCATATCAACAATCCGAAAGAAAAGAAATTTATCATTCTGTTGTTGCGCATTTATTGGCAACGGGGCGGGCTTATCCTTGTTTTTTAACCGCTGCGGAAATGGAATCAATTCGTGAAAGTCAAAAGTCCGCTGGATTGCCAACTGGTATTTATGGTGAATTTGCCCGCGATCGCAATTTAGATGAAAACGAGATTATTTCGCATTTGGATAATGGTGAAGTGCCCAGCATACGGCTGTATTCAACTGGCGACAAAAACAAAAAGATTTTCTGTAAAGATGCCGTTCGCGGCAGTATTGCATTTCCTGAAAACGATGAAGATATAGTTTTGATAAAGTCTAACGACGGATTGCCGACTTACCATTTCGCTCATTTGGTTGATGATCATTTTATGCGGACAACCCATGTTGTTCGTGGCGAAGAATGGTTGCCCAGTTTCCCATTGCATGTTCAGATGTTTAATATGATGGAATGGAAAGTTCCAGTTTATGTTCATACATCAACACTTGATACCATAGATGCTGAAACGGGCAAGCAACGCAAATTATCAAAGCGCAAAGACCCACAGGCAAATGTTGCACAATTTATAGAATCTGGCTGGCCGGTGGGCGCTGTGTTGGAATACTTGTTTAACATTATTGCCAGCGGCTATGAAGAGGCAAAGTTAAAAGGGCAGGCCAAAAGTATTTGGGAATATGAATTAAAGTTGAAAAAGATTCCTATGTCTGGCGCGTTGTTTGATATGAAGAAATTGGAATGGTGGGCCAAAGAATTTATTGCAACAATGAGTGTGGATGGTTTGACCGATAAAGTAATAGCTTGGGCAAATAAGTATTCACCAGAATGGTCGACAAGATTAAATGGTCATGGCGATTATTTGCATTCAATTTTATCCATAGAGCGTGAAAATCCAAAACGTATTCGTAAAGATTTTATTACTTGGCAGCAAACGCTGGAAGAAATTTCATATTTCTTTGATGATGTGTTTGCAAAATTGGAAATTCCAGAAACAAACAAACAGGTTTTGACTGAATTTCTGAAAAGCTTTGATATAAAAGATGATATGAACACTTGGTGGAATAAAATCAAAGATATAGCGGCGAATCTGGGTGTTGGGAATGGTGATGCTGCAATGGCTTTGCGCGTTGCATTGACTGGACGCACAAACACTCCAGACCTTTATTCGATTATGCAGGTTATGGGGAAAGAGAGAGTAGTGAAAAGGATAAAAAGGTAAAAAATGCTGAAAAAAACAGAACAGGTGAAAATGTTTGATATAAATCATAATCATTTTCCAAACTTTCATTCTATAAAAATAAATTATAATGGAATTAAATATTGTGCAAACAATATGTCATTGATAACAGGGTTTAACATTCATATTTATAAAACCCAGAGTACTGATATGATTTTTGCAATAGACGAGAAAGGCTTTTTCGGGGCGTCCTCTATAGGGGATGGTGAAGCGTGGAATGATTTGAAAAAAACTCCAAAACCTGTAATTGGTAATGTGGTTGGAGTTGCTGCAGCGCGGGCAAAATGTAATGCTTGTGCAAGATAAATAATTATTTTAAGGAGATATAAATGTTTCAAACAAAAACTAAAAAACCAAAAAAGATTATTCGTGCGCAAAGTAAGGCAATCAAAGCCCAGCCCCGCGCCAACGCGTTGCTGCGCACATTGCGTGCCGCAGGTCTGTTTCGTTGGGAACGCGAACCCACTCATTCTGAATGGGTTGCCGATGTTTTGACTCATGGTATTGGAATTGGATTGGCAATTGCTGGTTTGTGTATTTTGTGTGTATTTGCCGCCATGCATCGCGATCCTTGGGCAATTGTGTCTTGTTCTATTTTCGGACTGACCATGTTCATGCTTTATTTCGGCAGCACTTTCTGTCATGCAATGATTGGTCAGAAAAGTGAATGCTTTTTCGAGGTTTGGGACAGCGTTGCAATTTATGCATTGATTGCTGGAACTTATACTCCTTTCTTGCTGGTCAATATGCGTGGTGCGCTGGGGTGGAGCGTATTTGGTTTGTTATGGGCAATTACGATTTTCGGCGCAATTATGAAAATCCGCAGACCCAAAGAACAGCCAAAATGGATAGTCGCTTTATATTTAATTATGGGTTGGACTATCTTATTCATATTGCCAAAAGTTATTGCAACTGTGCCGGCACGCGGTCTGTGGTTTATGCTGGCTGGCGCGCTGTCTTACTCGGTCGGCGTAATTTTCTATCTGCGTCGCAGATTGAAATTTAGCCACATGATTTGGCACTTGTTCGTTATTGGCGGCAGCGTTTGCTTTTTCTTTGCAGTGCTGTTCGGCAGTATTATTGACTTCTAAATTAAAGAGCAGGGCGCGAAAGCGCCCTGTTTTTTATTAAATTTATTTGATTTTCCTAAATAAAAGTCCTAGAATTACAAGGTAATGAAAAACAAATTTGTTCTTTTAACAATCACAACAACCCCTTTGGGGGTCTAAATTCTGTTGCACTTTACGTGCTTTCAATATACAATAATCAGCAATTAAAATAACAATCAAAGGTTTTTTGTTATGTCTTACGATATAGACTATGAATCAGCAAGCCAACAGGCGAGCGCAGCAAACGAAGTTTGCGAGAACGAATGCCGCAAAGCGCAAAGCGCGAGCGAGCTTATTAGGCACTCATTGGCACACGTAATGGCCGCAGCAGTGCAAAAAATTTGGCCAGATGTAAAATTCGCTGGCGGTCCCGCTATTGAAAACGGATTCTATTACGATTTCGATTTAGAACACAGAATTACCGAGGAAGACTTTCCGCGTATAGAAAAAGAAATGCGAGAGCTTATTAAAAGCGCAGGTCGCTTTGAACGGCGCGAAGTTTCTCTGCCCGAGGCAAAAAAGATTTTCAGCAATCAGCCTTATAAAATGGAATGGCTGAATGCCTATGACGCGGCGGGTGAAAAATTATCAGTTTATACTTTTCGTGATTTTACGGACTTATGCCGTGGGCCTCATGTTGAGAATTCCAAGGAATTACCAAAAGATGGATTCAAGATTCGCAGTGTGGCCGGCGCTTACTGGAAGGGTGATTCTAAAAACAAAATGCTGCAACGCATATACGCGGATGCATTTGCCAGCAAAGAAGAATTAGAAGAATTCTTGAAAATGCAAGAAGAGGCCGCTAAACGAGATCATCGTAAAATTGGTCGTGATATGGACTTGTTCCATTTCGAGCCAGATTATGCGCCAGGCGCAGTATTTTGGCATGATAAGGGCTGCAGAATTTATCGCCGCTTGATTGAATATATTCGTATGCGCCAAGACCGCGCAGGGTATTTGGAAATTTCTACTCCGGCATTGATGGATCGCTGTCTTTGGGAAACCTCTGGTCATTGGGCAAAATATGGCGAGCATAATTATTCTGGTAAAACCGAAGATGGTCGTCAGTTTTGTATAAAGCCTATGAATTGCCCAGGTGGAATGTTGGTGTTTGCCCAGGGAATAAAATCTTATAAAGATTTACCAATGTATGTTGGTGAATTTGGTAAGGTGCATCGTTACGAGGCAGCAGGTGGCTTGCATGGAATTATGCGAGTTCGCGAATTTACCCAAGACGATGCCCATATTTTCTGCACGGAGAAACAGCTGGAATCTGAAGTAGTAAAAGTTATTGAATTTATCAAAGATATTTATTCTAAATTTGGCTTTGATAATGTCAGTATGAAACTGGCCACCAGAAAAGAATCCGAATTCAGAATTGGTGACGATAAAATTTGGGACTTGGCCGAAGGTGCGCTGAAACATGCGTTGGATAGCAATAAAATTAAATATGAAATTGCAGCAGGTGATGCGGCTTTCTATGGTCCAAAAATTGATGTCTATCTGCGCGATTCAATTGGTCGTATATGGCAATGTGGAACTATCCAATTGGATATGAATTTGCCAGAGCGATTTGATTTGTCTTATGTTGGTGAAGATGGGGCAAAACATCGTCCAATTATGTTGCATCGTGCAATGCTGGGCAGCATAGAACGCTTTATGGGAATGTTGATTGAAAACACGGGCGGGAATCTTCCGCTGTGGCTGTCGCCCGAACCTGTAGTCGTTGCGCCAATTTCCGAAAAGTATGATGATTATGCAAAGGAAATAGTTGGGCAGCTCCGTGCGGTTGGTGTAAATGCTCGCGCAGATTTGCGTGCCGAGAAAGTCAACTACAAGATTCGTGAATTGTCTTTGGCGAAAACTCCAATCATTGCTGTTGTCGGCGAAAAAGAAGCGATGGACAAAACGGTTACTTTGCGTCGCTTGGGCGTTGAAAAACAAGAAACCAAAAAACTGGAAGAGTTCGTTTTGGATATGGCGCGCGCCGTCAAAATGCCAGATTAAAAATCAAAAGGAAAACATAATGAAAAAACTATATTTACTCTTTGCTCTTTGCGGATTGCTCTTTGTAGCGGCTTGCTGCAATTGTGAAAAAGAACCAATTATAAAAGAAAATCATGCACTGATTGTGCCACCTAACTTTGGAAGCATACCTAAATAATTGTTATTTGATAACAGACTTTTTTGTGGTATAATGCACTCATAAAACAAGGGGAATAATATGAAAAATTCACTTAAAAAGGTTGGTTTTGCGGTATCGGCTATTTTAATGGCCGGCGCGGCACATGCAGCTGGACCAGAAATGGGTGGCCTGTGCCAACTGATCAATGAATTAAAGGGCGTGTTCAACATTTTGCGGACTTTGGCATTCGTCGGTGCCGCATTTGTTATTGCGTCAATTGGTTGGGATGCAATTGTTGCAAAGAAATATGAATGGGCAAAAGATGGCAAGCAACATCTGATTGCTATGATTGTTGGATTTGCACTTTTATTCAGTGTCGGTGTAATTTTGCAATTCTTGACCAGCGGACGACTTGGTTGTGTCGGTGGCGGTTGGTAAAAATAAAAATCCGGCAAACGCCGGATTTTTTTTATTAAAAAATTCTAATTGCTCTTTGCCATGGGGTTATTTTTGTGATATAATCCGTCCATAAGAAAAGGAGTAGGTGCCATGGCTGATGACAAGCTTGATTTATTAGATCTGGATGATGAAATAGATTTACCAGATGTGCCAGAAGATGGCGCTTTGGCATGCAGCGCTCGCCCGCGGCGCCCATGGTTGCTGTTCGGTGCGGCCTTGATT
>CAZUED010000002.1:0-68074 GCA_964619545.1 uncultured Muribaculaceae bacterium
CGCGAGCAGATTCGTATAGCCCAGGGCGAAAAACTGGGGTATACCCAAGGACATCTGATTCCTAATGGGCATGCGATAGAACTGCGAATCAACGCCGAAGATCCGGAAACTTTTATTCCAAATCCTGGAATGATTACAGCATATAATCCACCCGGGGGACTGGGGATACGAATAGATTCTGCTGTTTATACGGGCTATACCATACCGCCAACCTATGATTCACTTATTGCAAAATTGATAGTTTGGGCGCCGAATCGACCAGCATGTATTTTGCGAGCACAACGTGCACTGGACGAGTTTGTTATAGAAGGTATAAAAACTACAATACCATTACAGCAAAAATTATTGCAGGTCAAAGATGTGAAAACATTAAATGTCGATAATCATTGGCTGGAAGCATTTCTTGAAAAAGAGAATAAAAAATAAAATAAAGTAAAAAAAATTCCAGCATCGCTGGAATTTTTTGTTATGTAATTGCTTATTTCGGAGCAACAATTATCGATTTAGTCCGTTCATCTGGTTTAGATTTGGCCTCAACAATTCCTTTGTCTCCAATTATCTGTACAACGCGTTCAAAAAGATTCGTTGTTGCGCCAGAACGGGCACCAATAGCAAGTACTCGCTTGCTGCCCTTGGTCATGACAGAAATTTTAACTTTGTCGCCATCAGCCAAAAACTCGAATACCTTTTTCATCTTGATGTTCAAGTCGTTTTCTTCGATGAATGGTTTAATCCAAACTTCTTTTGTTTCGTTTGTTTTTTGGTGTTTTCTGGCTTCGGCTGCTTTCTTTTTCTGCTCGTACTTGAATTTGCCATAATCCATTATTTTAACAATAGGCGGCACATTAGTTGCATTTATTTCAACCAAGTCCATGTCGGCGTCCACCGCCATTTGCAAGGCTTGCGGGGTTGGCATAATGCCCAAATTTGCCCCGCTGGCACCAATCACTTGGACGCTTTTAGCGAAGATTTTATTATTCATGCGCGGACCCAGGTCCCGGCGATTATCTCTGTTCAATGATGGTCTTATTGTGGTCTCCTTTGTAATCAGACACACAGATTCTAAACATTAATTACAAACTTTTCAACAGCTTTTGCAATTCTTCCCACGCAGCTTTTTTTGCCTCTGGTTTCAGCAAAAGATAATTGGGATGTGGAATTGAAAATGTTTCATCCATTATACCGGCTTCTTTTGCCAGTGGTCCCAGAGTTAAAACCGCAATGGGATTTATCAATTCTATAAACTTGTCAACGAAAGGACGTGCAAGTAAAAGTTCTTCTTCTGTCAATGTTCTTCCGCCCGGCGTTCGCCAAAAAACGAGCGGACAAATGGAAATGTCATCGCGTGTCAGATTTATTGCACCCAACATCTTATCAAATAATTCGCCGGCTTTTCCGGAAAGAATTTGTCCTGATTCGTCATCATCGGACGATGGGGCATCCGTGATAACCAGCAGATTCTGGCCTTGCTTTGGCAGAATGGTATTTTTCGCAAACATTTTTAAGGGATGATTAAATTGGATAATAGCATCGTAAAGTTGGGATAAATTAGCTGCTTTTTCTACAAGTTCTTTTGCATCGGCAGAATCAATAGGCGCGATTGGACTTGGTGCAATTTTGCTATCCGAATCACTAATTTTTTGAGGTTTATTTTTTATATTTTTCTCTTTTGTTTTTTGCTGGATTTCGCCCAAAAGTTCCCATTTTACGCCCGCTAAATCCAAATCTTGCAATGAATCAAATCCCATAAGAATTCCCCTTGATTTTTCACATAATAGGATGTAAAGTAATAGCTGAACCAAAAAAATACAAGGGAGTATTTTCATGAAAATGCAAAAATTTGTTGTGTTGGCGGGCGTCGCGAGCTTGCTGGCAGCATGTGGTGGCTCGAATAGAATTGTTGAGCCGGCCGATCTTAATGAACAGCGGGCTTTCTTTGATTTTGACTCTTCTGCAGTCAATCAAAAAGCACAGAACAATCTGTTGGGTCAGTCGTTGTATATGAAGAATCATCCAGATACTAAAATCTTGGTTGCCGGTAATTGCGACGAGCGTGGAACCAGCGAATACAACTTGGCATTGGGTGCACGTCGTGCCAACGCAGCCAAGGCTGTAATGGTCAAAGACGGTGTTGAAGCCAAACGTATCTCGACAATTTCTTATGGTAAAGAACGTCCATGGAAATTGGGTACTGGCGAATCAGTTTGGAAACTGAATCGTAACACGACTACAACCGTGAAATAAAAAAATCCGCCCAACGGGCGGATTTTTCATAGTGAAAGGGTATGGCGAAACATTTATTGGCCACTCTTTCACTTTTTAATTTATCCATTTCTTGCAATCTTTTCCTCTTGTGATTATACTCGGAAACATGAAGATTCTAGATAGGTATCTGTCGCGGCAGATTGCCTCGTTTTTTGCGATTTTATTGCTGGTTTTGACTGGCTTGGCTTGGATGCTGCAAATTTTGTCTATGCTGCGAATACTTATACAATACAATGTTGGTATAGGTGGATTTTTAGGCCTTACTTTGATGATGGTTCCATTTATTGCGACACTTATTATTCCGTTCGCTTTATTTATTGCTGCAATGTTCGTTTATAATCGTATGATTGCAGATCGCGAGATAACCGTAATGGTGGGTACGGGCCTTTCACCAGCGGTAATCGCACGCCCTGCCCTGGTTTTTGCGGGTTTTTTAACAGCGGTACATTTGGTTTTAAGTCTTTGGTTGGTTCCAACGACCCAAGAAAGATTTTATCAAAAGCAATGGGAAATGCGGTATGGGCTTGCACATCTGGCTTTACAAGAAGCATCTTTCAATCAACTTGCTGATAACTTGGTGGTGTTTGTTAACAAAGTTAATGATCGTGACATTTCTGGCTTGATGCTTTTTGATAACCGCAGTTCAAAAAACCAGTTGGTGGCATTGGCCGATAAAGGAAAGTTGGTATCAACCACGCGTGGTATGTCCATAATTATGGAAAATGGTTCAGTACAATCATTGGGCGAAACATTTGTAGTCGGTACTTTTGATGCGTTTGATATGGATATGAACATTTCGGATAAGCAAGTAAAATTTTCATTCAAGACCAGACGCATTTCTACGCCAAAACTGATTGCGGCCGCTCGCACCCCAAAAATGTTCAAAACATCGGAATACAAGTTGTTGATTTCAGAGCTTGCAAATCGATTTTTGATGCCCTTTATGAATTTAATGCTGGTATTGATTGCAGCAACAATTTTGCTGCGCTCGTCATTGTTGCGCCGGCGGATAAGCATGGCGCCTTTGATGGCGACAGCTGGTATGGCAACAGCAATGGGTATGTTTATGACCTTTTCTGGTATTATTGGGTCATTTTCAGGTCTGGCGATCTTGGCAGCTGCCCAATTGCTGGTAATTATAGCATTAACATTTTTGTTGTTTAAGAAATGAGAAAATTATTTGTGATTTGTTTTCCGTTATCTGTAATTTGCGTTGCTGCGGGCGGCGCAGGTCTTGACGCAAACGCACCAAAGACTATAAAAGCGCCCAAAATAGAATACAATGCAGGCGAAAAATCAATCAAAACACTTGGCCAGACATCTATAACAAATCAGACGGGACAAAGCATGACTCTGGTCGATGCATATCTGGGAGAAAAGAATGTTCAGGCCGAAGGCAGCGAACTGGTTTTATATCTTAACGAGCATACACGTATAACGGCGGAAAAAATAGAAAAAGATGGGGATAGAACCGTTGCGGTGGATCCTACATATACAACTTGCGCAAATTGTGGCGATTTCAGAGATGCGTGGAGCATTTCAGCATCCAAGCTTTATCACGAAGATGCAAATATGGAACTGACATTTTTTAATCCAGTTCTGTGGTTCTATGATATGCCGGTTTTTTGGTTCCCACAGATGGATTATCCAGATCCCAGGGTAAAGTATAAAAGTGGTTTTTTATTTCCGCATCTGAATTCTACTAATAATATGGGAATGCAACTTAATCTGCCATTTTATGTAAATTTTTCAGATTATCATGACCTTACCATTACCGCAGCATATTTGACCGAAGAAAATCCGCTGTGGCAAATAGAACATCGTTTAAACATGCCTCATTCAAGTATGAAAACAACAGGTTCATATACTCATAACAAAGCAGGCCTTGATAGATGGCATGTGTTCAACAATGATATGCTAGAACTGGGCGATAATGCACGTGCATTTGTCTTTTTCAACAGAACATCTGATACAACTTATTTGCAGCAGTATGATTTTTATAACAATCAGCCATATTTGGATTCGGGTGCGCGTTTGGAAATGTTCGCATCCAGAGGATATGCAAAGGTTGATACTCATTTTTTCCAGGAACTTCGCGTAATCAATGGCAATTATACAAACCCATCTGGGGATATACTTCCAAATATACATGGTATTTATCAGACAGCGCCAGTTTTTGGAAATACTTACCTTTCGTTTATGGGTGATGTATTGGGTATTAACAAAAGTGGCGCATCCAGTCAGCGATTAATAGGCGCTGGACAAATAGTATCGCCTTGGGTGCTGCCATTTGGTCAAAAATTAACGCTTTCTACATCTATGCGGTATGATGCCTATAATTTTATAAACACACCTGTTTACGGTGCCCCTGATGATTTTTCTGGCATGCGCGCGCGATTCTTGCCCTCAGGATATGTTCAATGGTCACTACCCTTTATAAAAAATGGTGAAAATTGGTCTCACGTGATTGAACCCAAAGCAAAACTGACGTTGCAGCGTCGATTGAAATCACCAGGATTTGTTAATACGGATTCTGCTGGATCGTTACTTTCGGACGCCATGCTGTTTTCTGATGATCGTTTAGCTGGTTATGACTTGTGGGCCAATGGAAACTATGCTGATTATGGACTTGGTTGGACGGCGTTTTCAACAGATGATTTGCGATCAGAACTTTTTATGGGCCAAAGTTATGATTTTTTTGCGCCAGCAAAACTTGACCCAAATTCAGGTTTTCATGATGGGGCATCTGATTATGTTGCGCGTGCGGCGTTTTATTCTGGTGACCAGTTAAGCATTATGAACAGATTCAGATTTGCGAATGATGGCCTGGGATTGCGCCATTTGGAATCTACTGCCCGTTTCGGGGCCAAAGATTTTGTAGAGGCCGGATATATTCGTGCAACTCAATTTTCCAATGCGCTGGTTTTGGACAAGGTAATAAGCGAGGCCGTTCTGGGTGGCGGCATTGAATTAACTGACAGAGTTTTCCTCCGCGCTCGCATTACTTACAATATAACAGATAACAACATACAGCGATTGAACACAGGCTTGTATTACGAGCACCCATGCTATACAGTATCACTTGATTTTTCCGAAGACGGCGCAGAAAGAATTTATCCTGATGGTGAAAACTATTACGGCGGAACCCGCATAAGATTCCAGTTCGCATTAAAATTGGCCGGGGATAAATAAGAACAAGGACTAGTAAATATGAAAAAAATTCTGAATAAATTTACAATTGTTTATGCACTTTGCTTTATGCCATTTGCACTGCATGCCGCCAGTATTGTCGCAACAATAAATGGCGCGCCAATAACAGATGCAGATGTAACATCGCGCGTCGGCCTCATGACGGCCCAAGGGCAAAATTATACTGACAACAGAAAACGTGCATTAAATAACATCATAGACGATAGTGTAAAATTAAAATATGCTGAAAACTTCAAGGTTTCTATTACGGACAAAGAGGTTGAAAACGAGTTAAAACGTATGAATCTGACAGGTCTTTCTGCAACAACGCGGGAAATGGCAAAGTCCGCAATAAGGGCGGATATGGCATGGCAGATAGTGATTGCCAGAACAATTATGCCAACTATTTCAGTGTCAAAAGAAGAAATAACATATGAAACGGCCGAGTTGGAACGTGCCAAAGGATTGCCGCTGGAAATAACTTTTATTCGTCTGTTGGATATACCAGAATCTTCTGCAAAAAGTTTAACTAAACCAAAAGATTGCGATGATGCTATCCGTATCGCTAAAAATCTGGGTGGTGTACCGCAAAAATTAACAGCTCCGCAGTACGAGTTAAGTGAAGACATTCGCGCACGCATGATTGGTATGGGTTTATTTCAGTGGTCGTCGCGCAAAGACAATTCTGTAATTTTAATTTGTGATAAAAAGAAGATGAAAGATTACTCGAAATTAAGCGAAATTATAGAGAGAAATGCAACCTGGAAAAAAGCAATGTTTCAAGGTGATCAACAGCTGAAACAGCTGCGCCGCAAGGCCGTGGTCGTGATTATGGACGACAGATATAAAATTTAATGAAACAAATTCTTTTTGATTTTAATAATGCTCAACTGGAAAAATTTATAACGGATTTAGGCCAGCCTAAATTTCGTGCGAAACAAGTCGCAGAATGGTTGAAACGTGGTGCACCCAATTTTTCTGTGATGAAAAATTTACCAGAATCACTACGCGTCAAGCTGGATCAGGTTGCAACTACCCTGCCCTGTGAAATTTCAAAAAAATTAGAATCATCAGACGGACAAACAACCAAATTTTTATTAAAATTACATGATAATGAATTAATAGAATCGGTTTTAATGCGAACCAGCTATGGCAACAGTGTGTGTGTGTCGTCCCAAGTCGGCTGTGCAATGGGATGTAAATTCTGCGCCAGCACTTTACTGGGATTAAAACGGAACTTGACGACGAATGAAATGTTGGCCCAAGTGTTAATTGCACAATGGGAATTACGTGGGGATACTGGAAATTCGCGTGCAAATGGTGACGCAAATAACGGCGATGTTTCACACATAGTTGTTATGGGCACGGGCGAGCCCTTGCAAAACACAGAAAATCTGAAAGGTTTCTTGGAACGCGCAAATACAGACCTGAATATAGGCTGGCGACGCATGACTATTTCAACTTGCGGTATAATTTCTGGTATTGAACAATTAACCGAATGGGGGCGTCCAATAAACTTGGCAATTTCGTTGCATGCCCCGGTGGAATGCATGCGCAGCGAATTGATGCCGATAAATAAAAAATATAATTTAATAAAAGTTTTAGACGCCGCGTTCAGTTTTTCGGAAAAAACAGGCCGTCAGTTAATGATAGAATACATATTATTGGGCGGCGTGAATGATTCAGTAGAAAATGCTAATCAGTTAGTGGAACTTTTGCGTGAAAAAAATTGCATGGTGAATTTAATTCCATGGAACGCAGTAGAAGAACGCGATTTTATCGCCCCCAGCGGAAATACGGTCCATAAATTTCAAGATGTTTTAATAAAAAATGGGGTCCATGCACGAATTCGTCGTACTCGCGGCAGTGATATAGGTAGCGCATGCGGCCAATTGCGCATAAAAAACGCAGAATAATCAAATGGTTATTTTTTATTTCGTGCGAAATAATTTTTCGTCTTGCCCGAATCGGTGGGTTTGGGTATCTTTTGCCCAAGGAAGGTTAAAATGGCAAAAATAATCGCATTTGCAAATCAAAAAGGCGGCGTTGGTAAAACGACGACTGCAATAAACATTGGTGCGTCCTTGGCCGCAATTAAACGACGTGTTTTGCTGGTAGATTTGGATCCCCAGGGTAATGCGGGTACGGGGCTCGGCTTTGTTCGCGCATCGCATCCACAAAGTGTTTATGGTGTAATTATGGGTACAGATACTGCCGCAAATAATATACTTTCAACGGCTATTCCTAATATGCATATTTTACCCAGCAGCCAGCAGTTGTCCAGTGCGGAAGTAGAATTGTTAGATATGGAAAACCGCGAGTATCGCTTGCGCGATTCTTTGGCGCAGGTTGCCCAGCATTATGATTATATTTTGTTGGATTGTCCCCCTGCCCTGGGCTATTTAACATTGAACGCGCTGACTACAGCGGATTCTTTGATTGTTCCCTTGCAATGCGAATTTTTCGCACTGGAAGGGATTCAGAGTTTAATGAGCGCAGTGAATGAAATAAAAAAGAAATGGAATCCATCGCTGGAAATTTTGGGTATAGTTTTAACAATGTATGATCGGCGCTATGGTTTGACACGCGCAGTCGAAGAAGATGTTCGTGGAACATTCGGAAATAAAGTTTTCCAAACAGTTGTGCCACGCAATGTCAGGGTTTCCGAAGCCCCCAGTCATGGCAAACCAGCCCTGTTCTATGATTTTAATTCGACGGGTGCCCAGGCATATCTGCGTTTGGCGACCGAGGTTGTAAATGCTTGTGGTGATAAAGGAGAAACAAATGTCTAAATTTGGTTTGGGGCGTGGATTGGCGGATTTACAAAAAGAAATGGGGCAAATGCCCGAAATTTCAGTTCTTGCAGGCGGCGAACGTGTTGCTGTTCGACATATTCCGATTGTATCGATTGCACCTAATCCTGATCAGCCGCGTAAATCTTTTGCCGCTGCAGAGCTGGAAGAGTTGGCTAACTCTATTCGCGAAAAGGGCGTATTACAACCAATTTTGGTGCGCAGTGTCATGGGGCGCGCGAATCAGTATGAGATTATTGCCGGCGAGCGTCGCTGGCGTGCCAGCCAATTGGCAGGTCTGTCAGAAATTCCAGCGTTGGTAAAGAATTTAGATGAAAACAGTGCGGCAGAAATAGCATTGATTGAAAATGTTCAGCGCGCGGACTTGAATGCGATAGAAGAGGCCGCCGCATACGAAAATTTAATGAAAAAAGCCGGTTATACGCATGAAGATGTTTCACGTTTAATTGGCAAATCGGTCAGCTATTTAAGAAATATATTACGTTTATCGGCTTTGCCTACATCTGTAAAAGAGATGGTTATAAATGGCCAGTTATCTGCGACCCATGCCAGAACTTTGGCAGTGGCAGATGATCCAGTGTTATTGGCCAAAAGAATCATTGCAGAAAATTTGTCAGTTAAAAATACCGAAGATTTAGTTAAAAATGCAAAAAGAAGTGAAAAAAGCCGGTCTTTTTCTGGAAAACCACAAAATATGGCGGAAATCCAAGGGTTAGAAAAACAAATCAAGAAAAAGACCGGTCTTTTTGCAAAAATTCATATAAAAAGGAATGGGTCAGGTCAGCTGGTTTTGCATTTTGCCAATCGCGTTGAAATGGAACAAATCATAGGAAA
The DNA here is from genome assembly GCA_964619545.1 of uncultured Muribaculaceae bacterium. Lineage (GTDB taxonomy): Bacteria > Pseudomonadota > Alphaproteobacteria > Rs-D84 > Rs-D84 > WRCA01. Next base: position 9,102 of record CAZUED010000002.1, read on the forward strand.
ATTACAATGAAAGTCGGAATAATTGGCGCAGGCGCATGGGGGACAGCGCTGGCAATGATTGCCGCGCGTGCCGGAAATCAGGTTGTTTTATGGGCATTTGAAAATACCGAATACATAAATAAACAGCATCAGAGTTCATCGTTGTCCGGGGGGCGTATTTCTTGCGAAATAATTACCACCAACAAACTTAGTGATTTATCTGATACGGACGTATGGCTGATAGCGACCCCGACAGAATTTTTTACGGAAACTATTAAAAAAAGCCAGCCTTTTTGGAAAAAACAACCAATTATAATTTGTTCCAAGGGGATCGAGCCAAAAACGGGCAAGTTGCTTGTGCATGTGGTTGCTGAAATCATCAAGGGATCTGAAAAATTCATTGGTGTTTTAGCAGGTCCCCAGTTCGCGGCCGAGGCCGCGCGCGGCGCACCAACTGGCAGCACAATCGCTGGTAGCGCACGTGTACGTGGCTTTACACGTCGTTCATTGAATGGGATTTGTTTAGAAGAATCGACAGATTTAGTTGGGGTCCAAATTTGCGGCGCAGGTAAAAATGCAATTGCGATTCTGATGGGTTGGTTAGAGGGATCTGGTGCTGGTGAAAATGAAAAAGCGATGAAATTGACACTAGCATGGCAGGAAATTATGAAGTTTGGCCGGTTTTTTGGTGCAAAGCCCAAAACTTTTAACATGTTATGCGGGATAGGAGATTTGTTTTTGACAGCCACCAGTAAAACCAGCAGAAATTATTCAGCCGGAGAATCATTGGCGCACGGTAAAAAGCCAGTTGGAACGATAGAGGGTGTTGCTGCATTGAAATGGATTGTTAAAACTGCACGCGCAAATAAAATTTCTATGCCAATTTTACAAGAATTTTCCAAAACAAAATTTAATTATTAAATTCTTTTCCGCAAATGTAATTTTGTAATTTCCACTATAAACCCATCGCCTGTTTCTGATGGAGTAAGTTTATAATCGAAATTATATTTTTCTTTTGCTATTGCTAGTTCTGCTTCAATTCCTGAGCCTTTCAGCAGATATGCTGGCGCATGGGATTGCGCGATATAATCAAAAATCTTAATCAGTGGTGCAAACGCTCGCGCTGTAAAAATAATTTTTTCATTTTTATTTTTTCGTAAATAATTTTCAACGCGATCATTTATTATTGTCAGATTTTCAAGGTTTAATTTTGTTTTTACTTCTTGCAAAAACAGGGCTTTTTTTCCAATAGATTCTATAGCCACTACTTGCCAGCCCAAAATAGCCAGAACTATTGAGGGGAAACCAGCACCGCTGCCCAGGTCTATAATTTTAATTTCTTTTGGCAGATGTTTGGCTAATTGCGCGGAATCATCAATATGACGACCTTGGACATTATTTAATGTGCTGGGGGCGACCAAATTCATTCGATTTTGCGCGTCTTGCAAAATCTGAGAATAAAGGTCAAATTTTTCTTGTATTTCTGGGTCGTATTTCATACACTGATTATACTATGAATTTTCCAAGAAACAAAAATTTTTCAACTGGTTTTGTCGGAGCGCTGTTACTGGGCGGCTGTATCGCCTTGGGTGCGGTTTTATGGAATCAGATACATGTAGAAGATGCAACGGTCAAATACGTATACCCAGAAACCAAGTTCGGAAATTATCTGGCAATAAAGCATGCCATCTGGGCCGATGATTTTCAGGCGGTAATAAAATTTTCCGAAGCATTAAAAGATTCTGATGTATCAACGGTAAAGATTGATGCAGCCATTGGGCGCTTTTTGGCTGGAAGTTTTGACGATTCCGCCAAGGTTTTAGCAGAAGAAAAATCATTGCCAGCGCGTGTCGCATATACTGCCTATCTTTTGAGGCAGGATGACTGGAGGGGTATTTACAAAATTTCAATAAAAGATAATTCACAAATCTTGTCGCCTCTGCGGATTTGGTCGGCGGTAGCCATTGGGAAAGAATCTGAAGCGTTAAAATTTATAGATCAGTTGAATACTTCCGAAAGCTGGAAACTGTTTGTGCGCGGCATGGTCTATGCGGAAACAAATCGCCCGGACAAAGCAAAGGAATTCTTTGATAAAGTGCCACTTGATTTCTTTAATCTGAATGATTATTTGTACTTGATCGCGTTTTATGAAAAGAACGGATTTGATAGTGCAGCAATAGATTTACGCGAAGAATTTTCAGCGACGCCCGGTGGATCCTTTGCCGGTGAGTATAAAGCAAATGCAGCCGATTTTATAGGAGTTAAAAAGGCGCTTTCATTTGGATTGATTCAGAATGTGTCGCATACGCCGGCTATGTCTTATTCTGGGGCTGCCTTAGTATTATTGAGATTAGCTCAGGCCGCTGACCAGGGCGAGAATGATGCAATAAATTATTATCTGGGAATGATGTTCTTTGTTTCCGATTCTGCAAACTATCCCCAGTATTTTGCAAAAGTTCGATCGACCAGTCCATATTACCCACTGATTATGATGAAAAATGCTGAAAAAGCCGGCAATTTTAATAAAATGCGGCGCGGATTAGAAGGTGTTCTGAAAGAAAATCCGACTTTTATGCCAGCTTTGACAAAGTTGGTTGCAATAAACTTACAGAAAGACCAGTCAAAAGATGCGTTGAAAATTGTAAATAATGCTTTGGGGCGGCCGGAAGTTTCAGAAAAAACACAATCTTATCTTTTGCGTTTGCGCGCCCGAATTTATATTGCAAGGGGTGATTTGGATAATGCAGAAGACGACCTGTTAAAGGCCGGAGATTTGGTTCCAGAAAATCCAGAGGTTTTATCAGATATGGCTAAAATCTGGGCCGCAAAAAAAGAAAATCTGGACAGGGCATATTTATATGCAACTGCTGTGATAAAAGATGCACCATCAGATTTGGATGGTTGGGACACTTTGGCGATGGTAGTTTGGGCGAAAGAGGACGCATCAGCTGCGGCCGAAATTCTGGAAAGGGTAGGGCGGGTTGCGGATGAAAATTCATTACTTTTCCAACACTTGGGTGATGTTCGCGCAGTGCTGGGCGATTCGCGTGGCGCAATCGAGGCGTATGAGCGTGCATTAAAACTTTCCGGCGATGGGCTGTCTTGCAGTGAAAAATGTTTGGAAAATAAAATTAAGCGCTTAAAATAATTTGCAATTTATTATAAATTTGTTATAATCGGCCACGCTGGACGCGTAGCTCAGTTGGTTAGAGTATCTCCTTGACATGGAGGGGGTCGGAAGTTCGAGTCTTCTCGCGTCCACCAGAATTTATAATCTATGACACACAAAGTTAAGATTTTTTCCGTTTTGTTCATGATGCGCCGTGGCGCATAATTATTCTATATCCCCATATTTCTATTTTACATTTGCCGTTTTACAATTTACACTTTCAATGAAAGGAAATTTTTATGAATAAAAAATACTTGATAACCAGTGCATTGCCTTATGTAAATGCTATGCCTCATATCGGAAATTTTGTAGGCAGCGTTTTGCCTGCTGATGTTTATGCCAGATTTATGCGCGCGCTCCATGGCGCAGAAAATGTTTTATTTGTCTGTGGTGCGGATGCTCACGGCAGCCCTGTTGTTATCAGTGCCAAGAAAGAAAATATGCAGGTTGCTGAATTGGTTGAAAAGTATCAATCGCTGCATTCCAAAATCTTTAATGATTTTAGTGTGTCTTTTGACGGGGGGTACGGAACTACCCATACTAATGAGCAAACGCAGCTGGTTCATGAATTATTTGCCGCCTTAGATAAAAACGGATTCATTGAAGAAAAAACTACTATTCAGCCATATTCTGTTGATGACGGAATGTTCTTGGCAGACCGCCAGATTGAAGGAATTTGCCCAAAATGTGGATATGAAAAGGCTAGGGGGGATCAATGCGATAAATGTGGCGAATTATTGGATCCATCAGATTTAATAAATCCACGTGCGGTGGAAAGTGGTAGCCACAACATTGAAATGCGCGAAACAAAAAACTTGTTCTATCGCGCAGACAAAGTTAAAGTCGATGTTGAAAATTGGTTTAATCAAACGGCTGAAAAAAATGGTTGGTCAAAATATGCAATTGGCGCAACCAAAAAATACCTGTCCGAAGATGTTCCGAACCCATCAATTACTCGCGATTTACCTTGGGGGATTCCAGTAAATAAACAAGGATATGAAGATAAAGTTTTTTATGTCTGGTTTGATGCGCCTTGGGGTTATGTTTCGATTTCCAAGCGTGCGAATAAAGATTGGGTCCAGTGGTGGCATGGCGGGGAAAATTGCCATTACACTCAATTTATGGGTAAGGATAATATAAAGTTTCATTCGTTGTTTTTCCCGGGTCAGATGTTTGCCTGGGCGGACGCAAATTGGAAAAAAGTCGATGTATTAAAGGGGCTTTGCTTCCTGAATTTCGAAGGCGATAAAATTTCTAAAAGCCGTGGCGCAGCATTGGCACTGGATAAAGTTTTGGAGGATGTGTCGGTCGATTGCTGGCGGTATGCTTTGATGGCATCCGCGCCGGAAACAGACGACACAGACTTTACAATTCAGCGCTTTGCAGATGTGGTTAATAAAGATCTTAATGGAATTCTAGGGAACTTTGTTTCACGTGTTTGTAAAATTACCGAAAAGAATTTTGGCGGCAACGTTCCAAATAAATCAGATAATTTTGATACCGAGCTGGAACAAACATTAAATTCCAGACTTGCCGATTTAACAGCTGCATTGGAAGCATGTGAATTTCGTAAATCGATTGAGGTATTGCGTTCGCTTTGGGCCGCAGGTAACGAATTTTTTACCAAGGCAGAACCATGGGTTTTAATTAAAACAGATGCGGCAGCAGCCGGCGCGGTACTGAATGAATGTTTCCAGCTGATTGATTTTTATGCACGTATTTCTGCGCCGATAATTCCAAATTCTGCGGAAAAAATGCAAAACATTTTTGCATGCAAGCAAGATTTATCTTGGCCGAAAAAATACGAACGCAGAATTGCAGATAATTCAGAATTTATCGTGCCTGAAAATCTTTTTACTCGTATAGATGACGAAAAAATCGCTGTCATGGTTGAAAAGTATGTAAAAAAATAAACCAAATGAATCAAACAGACAAAATAGTTTTAATGTCTTGTTGTGCGCCTTGTTCTTGCGGTGCCATTAACCAACTGAAAGAGCAGGGTGCAAATTTTATTGTTTTGTTTTTTAATCCGAACATTTTTCCAGAGTCCGAGTATCAAAAAAGACTGGTCGAGCAGATAAAATACTGCGATGCAAACGGCGTAAAATACCATGTTGGCGAATATAATCATGATGATTGGTTGCGCTGCGTCAGCGGACTGGAAAGCCAGCCTGAACGGGGGCATCGCTGCGCCCGTTGTTTCAAGATGCGGTTTGAATATGGGGATAAATTTGCACGTGAAAACGGATACAATAAAATAATGTCAGTTTTTGGGGTATCAAAACACAAAGATCAAAAGCAAGTTGATGAAGCAGCGGCAAATGTATCAGTTGAATATGTTTCGTTTCCATGGGAAGAACAACTGCGTCAAAAAATAAATCACGAATCTGATTTTTATCGGCAAAATTATTGCGGTTGTGAATTCAGCCAAAGAAAAAATTAGTCAAACGGATTTTCGGATTTTCTATATTCTATGAAAATAGGCAACTGCTCCCAGTCCATGGCCTTGGCAATGCCCTTACGCAGGTATCTGGTATAGCTTTCCGGCACATCAGATGCGCCACCTACATGAATTGCAATTTTTATCGGGTTGGTTGAAAACTGGCTGACGAATTTGATTTTCATTGGGCGCTTTAACCGCGACATTGGGGGTTGACGAGCCTCGATCAGTTTTTCAACCGTTCGGTTCAGCAGCGAAGTTGGTGCGCGATTCTCCATAATGTCATGTAACTGGAATACCCGTCGCATCAGGTTTTTGACACCAGTTCCGCTTTCCGCTGATATAGGCAAAATCATTGGTCGTATGATTTGGAAAAAAGAATTCTTGAATTGGTGTTTTAACTTTAACAATTTTTCTTCGCGTACTTCTGGTTCAATCAAATCCCATTTGTTCAGTGCAATTGCCAGTATTTTTCCGGCGTCATAAACACGTGCAGCAATTCCCAAAGTTTGATTTTCAATGTTGCCAGTTGCATCCACCACCAAAATAACCGCATCTGTTTTTTCCAAAGCGTCCAAAGACTTTAACGCTGACAAAGTTTCTAATCCATCGGTAATGTTTGATTTGCGACGAAGTCCTGCCGTATCATTGATTATTAAATCGCGATTCAGATACTTTGCCTTTATCGCAATTGTATCACGAGTAACACCAGGTTCGTCCCGCACAATAACCCGTTTTTCACCCAAAATTTGATTTACCAAAGTTGATTTTCCAACGTTGGGCTGTCCCATAATTGTGACGCGTATCGCCGCGTCGATGGATGAAGGATTAGGGATGACGGATAAAGGTTTCAGTTCTTTTATAAAATCATAAATTTTATCAAGTCCTTGTTTGTGTTCCGCGCTGATTGGAAAAGGCTGTCCGAAACCCAGTTTATAAAAATCTGAAAGATCTGCTGCGCGTTTAGTTGATTCTAATTTATTTGCCAATAACAAAACTTTACTTTTGTTTTTAGATACTTGTCTTCTTACGCTTTTTGCCCATTCTAAATCTTGGGCAGTAACACCAACGCGTCCATCTACAATAAATAAAATCACATCTGCCAGATTTATTGCGTGCATTGCAAATTCAGTTGATTGTTTTTCTATTTCGGATCCTTTGGCCTCGAGTCCTGCGGTATCCATCAGCTCGAATTCCAGGTCTCCAATTTGGGCAGTGCCGGTCAAAACGTCGCGGGTAACACCCGGTCGGTCATGAACCAACGCATCGCGTGAACGTGTCAACGCGTTGAACAGAGTAGATTTCCCAGTGTTTGGACGACCGGCTATTGCAACTTTTAGCATGATTTTTCCTATTGAAATTTTTGTTTGTTGGCTTTATTATAGCCTCAAGAGATAGGAAAGGCAAAAAAATGATTGCAAAGTTTAAAAGCTGGTTCCAGCACATAATTCATATTCTAACCCAGCCCAGACGTTTCTTTTCCAAAATTGTCGCTGATGGTAATTTGGAAGAATCCATGTTAAAGGCATTTATGTACGGTTTGCTGGGTGGAATTGCAGTATTGGCGTTACAATTGATTGGTGGTGCAACGATCACATTTGCAGTTGTATTTTCCAAACTTATCGTTGTTCCAGTGTTGGCTGTTGCCTTGCTGTTCTTGTTGGCTGGTATGATGATGATGGTGTCTGAAATAACTGGAGGCGAGCGTGATTGGGAAATTGCAGTAAAAGGATTAGCATCAGTGTTCTTTATCTATCCGGTGATTTTGGTATTGAATTCTTTGGCTTGGAATTGTACAACTCTTTGGATTGTTAGTCTTTTGGTCGATGTATATGTTTTATTCCTGCTTTACAACATCGGTGTGTATTGCATGAAAGGCAACAAGACAAAGGTTATTATGGTAATCAGTGCATTTGCAATTTTTGCAATAACAATCTATGTGACTGATTATAGACTGGGCTGGTTTATGTTGAAAAATACCGGCGCAGCGCTGAAATGTTTAGTATAAAAAATCCCGCTTTGCGGGATTTTAATCAGAATTTTAACATCAATCCGGCCGATATAAATGGTGATGTGTGTTTTGCTGAAACAATTCCACCACTGGTCCAGACATTCCAGAACTGATCAATTTTATAACGAATCGATACTATACCAGTGTTGGCAAAATAATCGCTTTCATCATGAAAAACCCCAACTTGGGATAACATATAAGAAGCCGATGCAGACCATTTCAGAAAGTCATAGCTGACACCAGTTCCAAATGCCAAACCATCCGAAAGTGCACCGATTGGATTTTGGTCATAAACAGCCTTGGCTGAAACTCCCCATATCCAGCTGTTGTATTGTAAATTCATTCCAGTAGAAACTGCCCCGCGCCAATCCGCGGTGGTTCGTGGGGCATAAATTTCACCAATTAAATTATCAGGATTATCTATGAATGAAGCTCCAAGCGATAACGCCATTTTCGTTTTTCCAGCAGCCTTTTTATATTTAATTCCAAAATCTGTCGCGCTGTCGAAATGTTGGTTCTTTGGCGCGAATGAAAAACCAAATTGAATTGGTCCAGGCACGCTGACCACATTTGCGCGCAGTGCTGATGAAGTGTCGGAAATTATAGTTTCAGAAATCATAGGTGATGGGTTTGCAAAATCATAAACCAGTGGATCGCGTCCGATTCGCATCCCTCCTACATCAGGTAGCCCCAATCCCAGTTTGGTTGCTATGCTATCGGTCCAGCCCAGCTCCAGTCGCCCCCATGGTGTCTGGGTGTATCCAAATGCATCCATAAAAGGATCTTCTCGGTCCAGATTCCATGCGCTGTGTGAAACTACCGCGCCAAATAACCAGTTGTCTGATTTACGATAACTGGCCTGGGCACGTACTTGCCAATCATTCATTATTCCAGAATCTTCGTCAGTCTGCACACCGCCGGCCATGCCATATCCAGACAAATTAAAATTCCATTTGCCGTAATTGTTTTCCAATGCTTCAGCCGTGTTTGTGCAAAACACAAAACTTAATGAGCAAAGAGCAAATAACAAAGAGCGAATATGGCAACGGCATTCGCCGACATTTTTATAATTATTAAATTGTGCGCGCAGCGAACACGTTAATTGCTCTTGGCTCTTTGCTCTTTGCTCTTTCATTTTTTGCTTCCCTCATTGTCTTGCAAAATGGCTTTCTGTAATTTTTCAAATGCGCGTTCTTCTATCTGGCGAACACGCTCGCGCGAGATTCCATATTCATTTGCCAGTTGTTCCAATGTTTTAGCAGGCTGGACAAGTCTGCGTGCGGTCAAAATTTCACGATCTCTTTCAGATAAATCAGCCAAGTGCTTTTTCAAAAGCGCCATACCATTTTTTCGTGTTTGAAATGCAGACAGGCGGTCTTCAATAGATTCTGTTTCGTCTTCCAGATTAGAAAGAATGTCGGACGAATCGGAATCGGCACGGGCCGGCGCATTCAATGAAACATCGCGCGCACCAATTCTTTGTGCCATGCGGGCCACATCATTTTCACCAACATCTAAATACTCGGCAATTTGCTTAGCTTCGTCTGGGGAAATGTTGCTGTTCATAATTCCCAATGCCCGTTTAGCCCGTGCCAAGTTAAAGAATACGCGTTTCTGATTCGCAGAAGTTCCAATTTTTACCATCGACCAGTTAGACAAGATCAGATCGTACATTTCTGCCTTGACCCAAAACATTGCGTAAGTAGAAAATCGAAATCCCTTTTCAGGATCAAATTTTTGAAGGGCTTGCATCAAACCCAGATTGCCAGATGCAATAAGTTCAGAAACTGGAATGCCGTAATTCTTGAACTCATATGCGACAGCCACTACCAATCGCAAATGCGATGTTATTAATTTTTCTGCCGCTTCTGCATCATGTGCGCTAGCCCATGCATTTGCATATTCATATTCTTGTGAAGCGGTAAGTATAGGGTACCTTTTGATATAATCAATATAGCGCGCCAAAGAATAGTCGTCAGATATGGCGGGAAGGTTTGTATTATTGATTACGGGTAGTGTTTCGGACATAAATACATTATAAGTCAGCCAGTGATGAAAATCAACTTGCAGGGAGTGGATAAAATTACTATGATTTTCTAAAATCAAAAGGACAAAAAATGGCGAATATGTTGTCGCGGAATAAAAACATAAAACCCGCAAAGAAAACCCAAGAAGATCATGCCGAAGACGCACTTTATCGCGAAATCAGCGAAGAGGTTCATGCAGAAAAACTTTACAGCTTTGTAAAAAAGCATCTGCGTTTGGTTATAGCAGGCGCAATTTTAATAGTTATCACAGCAATCGGGATACAGCTGTACTTGCATCAGCGAAATGTTGCACGCGATTCTGGTGCCCGTCTTTTCGAGTCTGCATTGATTTCAGGCGCAAATGGTGATTTTGACAAGGCCCAAGATGCATTTGCGCGTGCTGCGGCAAAATCAGACAGAGGTATGGCTGATTTGGCATTATGGGAATCGGCAATGATGGGTTTGCGTGGCGGCAAGGGTACGGCAAAGCTGGAACAACTGGCCGCAGATGGCGCAACGCGGGATTTTCGCGATTTAGCCCTGATAAGATTGTCAGTGATTTCTGGCAATAAAATGGATAGTGCACAGATGGAAAAATTCTTATCGCCTGTTTTAACTGATCGTTCTCCATTCTATTACACCGGTATGCTTCTGGTTGCCCAGAAGTATTTGGCGTCCGGAGATTCAGCTTCAGCAGACAAATGGCTGAATAAAATAATCAACGACAAAAATGCGCCATCCAGTATTTCTGCGATGGCACAAATGCTTCGTTAGAGCATAAGTTATAAGCAATAGATTATCAAAAGAAGTAAGTCCGTGAAATTAAAATTATTTTTTATCTATACCCTATGCCTTGTGCCTTGTGCCTTGTTAAGTGCTTGCTCGAAACCTGATCCGATTCTGCCGGGCTTACGGACACCTATATTTGGTGCGACGGCAAATTCAACACTTTTGGGTGCAATTCCAGAAAAAGTTTTATCAGATAGTTTCTCACGGATAAAAGTTACAAATATGCAAAATGATTACGAACAAAATCTGAATAATGAGGTTTTCCAAGTTTTACCTGATGGCACGAAAAGAAAAATTTTTGCAGGATTTCCAACAAATGACAAAATCGAAGTTAAGCGCGCACCTGTTTTTTATAAAAATTTCGTGTATGCGGGGCTGACGACAGGCGAACTGATAAAAATAAACCCGAAAAACCGCGAAGTTGTTTGGATTGCAGACATTTATAAAGATTTAGATATGTTAGGCGGTGGTTCGATTTTGGACATTGTTGCCCCAGTTGTCATAGACGAAGACCGGTTGTTTACTGGTGGAATGGGCCGCGCTTTTTGTCAGATAAATATCCAAAACGGCAACAAAAAATGGTGTGCAGACATTTCTGTGGCGGGGCCGTTTTTGATTGCGGGCGATTTAGCCTTTGTGATAGGCGCGGATGAAAACCTTTATGCAATTAATACCGGGAATGGGTCTGTTTATTGGATTGCCCAAATAGATGAAACATCTGCACCACAGCTGAAATCAAAAGATGGAAAATTTATATTAGATGTTGATGGTCAGCAATTTGATGCAACGACTGGACAACCCAAGTAAAAATGCAAATACTTGCAAGTACATTTTCATCTGTTATTGATTTTTTATTTCCCCCAACGTGTCCGATTTGTAATTCTGCAGTTGCCCAGCACGGAACGCTGTGTCACGATTGTTGGAAACAATTTAATTGGATTTCAGACCCTAAATGCTGCGTATGTGGCTATCCTTTTCCCGCAAACTTGGATTTAGGCGCTAGGCCATTGTGTCCTGTTTGTGCAGCGGGCGAAAACGAGTTAGATTGGATGCGCAGCGCATGTGTTTATGATGATTTTTCACGGAATGTCATGTTGCCTTTTAAACATGCAGGTCAAATACGTTATCAAAAAATTATGAGTCGCGCCATGTTAATGGCACTGCAAGAAATGGATAAAAGCGTAGATGTTGTTATGCCAGTTCCATTGGCAAATCGGCGTTTGTTTAAGCGCGGTTATAACCAATCAACACTTCTGGCGCGGCCAATTGCAAAACATTTTGGTGTTAAGATAGATGTTGATTCTGTACGGCGAAAATACAAACCGGACATGGGACATAAAAACGCAAAGCAGCGCGCAGAAAACATTCGTGGAGTTTTCAGTGTCGATCATCCAGAAAATATATGCGGAAAATCTATTTTGTTGGTTGACGATGTTATGACGACCGGCGCGACATTTGCCGAATTACATAAAGTATTAAAGCATGCGGGCGCAAAAGCAGTTTATGGGGTTGTGTTTTGTCGGGTAGTTCGGGCAATTTAATTAGTTTGATTTTCGTATTTTCCTGTGCTATTTTTTCAAGTGTCCGATGTAAAAATCCAAAAGGAATAAAAATGAAAATAAAATCTATACTGGGTGTTGTTTGCGGGATGTTTTGTGTTGGTGCAGCAAACGCCTTGCCGCTTACCGGTTTTTATCAAACTATTGATGATGCAACGAAAAAACCTAAATCAATTGTCGCGCTTTATGAATGCAAAGAAGCCGGCGATGATGATGCCGAGTTGTGCGGTCGAATTGTTGCCCTGTATGATCAAGAAGGTAATGGAAAAATAACTGAAACCCTTAATAATCCAGTTCGTATTGCAGACAAGGTAAAGGGTAGCCCAAAAATGGCTGGATTGGACATTATTTGGGGTATGGAATGGGACGAAGATGATGCAAAGTACGAGGATGGAAAAATTATGGATCCGAAAAAAGGCAGCGTTTATTCGTCAGTGATCTGGCTGGATAAAAAAGATGCAGCAAAGTTGCAAGTTCGCGGAAAAATTGGACCATTCGGTCGGACTCAGACTTGGAATGTTATGAAAATTTCTGATTTGCCAAAAGATGTGCAAAAATTAGACACTAGCAAATGGGAAGTTGTGGTCATTAAATAGCGGAATACGCAATTTGCGTGTTCCGCGATGCTGCGCTGACCCGGGTCCCAATCACAAGCAAAGCGCGTGATTGGGTGGGAACCGCAGCATTTTTAATTTTAAAATGCCAAGATAGTAAAAGGGTAAATATAATGCCGTATGGAAAAAGAGAATTAGATGCCAAGCTAGATTCTAATGCAATAGAAAATCGTTGCATAGAATACTGGGAAAATGATGGGGTTTATAAATTCAACCCAGACATCGCGCGCGAAAATACTTTTGCAATTGATACGCCACCCCCAACCGTATCTGGACATTTGCATATTGGACATATTATGTCATATTCCCAGGCAGACATTTTGGCACGTTTTCAACGAATGAATGGTAAAAATATGTTTTTCCCGATTGGCTGGGATGACAATGGTTTGCCGACCGAGCGTCGCGTTCAGAATTACTTTAACATCAAGTGCGATCCGTCAGTCCCGTATGACGAAAATTTTGTACCGATGCATAAAGAAAAATTTGATGATGCCGCGCGTCCGGTTTCGCGTAAAAACTTTATCGAGGCATGCCAAATTTTAATAGATCAGGATGAAAAGGTTTTTGAAGATATATTCCGTCGTATGGGATTTTCTTATGATTGGGATCTAAGGTATTCTACGATTTCAAGATTGGCAATTCGCGTTGCCCAAGAAAACTTTTTGAATCTTTATAAAAAAGGGAATGTTAAATCTGTGGAATCGCCAACTATGTGGGATACGGGCTTTCAGACAGCTGTCGCCCAGGCCGAAATAGAAGATCGTGAAACAGCTGGATTTTTCCATGATATAAAATTCCGCGCAGATGATGGGACAGAATTTATTATTGCAACAACCAGACCCGAATTTTTACCGGCTTGCATTGCGATTGTTGCGCATCCTGATGACTCTAGATATAAAAACTTGTTCGGCAAAAAAGCAATTGTTCCATTATTTGGACACAGCGTTCCGATTATGGCGTCCCAGCATGCAAATCCTGAAAAAGGCACCGGCATCATGATGGTCTGCACCTTTGGTGATGCCGAAGACGTGAAGTTCTGGAAATTAAATGGATTGCCTTTGCGTCAAATAATTGGTCGTGATGGAAAAATAATTGATACGGGCATTTTACCAGATGATGAACACTTTGCAAAAATGATTGGATTGCCAGTCAAAGCTGCCAGAAAAGTTATCGTTGAAATGTTGCAAGAATCTGGCGATTTGATAAATGATCCACGTCCTTTGATTCATCCTGTAAAGTTTTATGAAAAGGGTGATGTGCCAATTGAATTTGTCCCCAGTCGTCAGTGGTTTGTATCATTATTAGATAAAAAAGAAGTATTGAATAAAAATGGGGCACAGATAAATTGGACCCCGACCCATATGGGAAAAAGGTTGGAAAATTGGATTGACGGATTAAACCAGGATTGGGCAATTTCGCGCCAAAGATTTTTTGGTGTGCCATTCCCGGTTTGGTATCGCTTAAATGAAAATGCCCAGCCTGATTTTGATAATCCAATTCTGGCGACCACGTTGCCATGTGACCCTATGGCAGAATGCCCTGATGGATATAAAAGCAATCAGCGCGGTCAACCAAATGGATTTATCGGAGATCCAGATGTTATGGATACTTGGGCGACCAGCTCTCTGACGCCAAAAATAGCCCAAGCTGTTGCTGGCGTTAATATGGGAACATTTGATGCGCGTCCCCAGGCACATGACATTATTCGGACTTGGGCGTTTTACACAATTGCACAAAGTTTAATGAATGATAATACTTTGCCTTGGAAACAGGCGTGGATAAGTGGCTTTGTTTTGGATCCGGATAGAAAGAAAATGTCAAAGTCCAAGGGAAATGTTGTCGTGCCGAATACGCTTATTGAAAAATACGGCGCAGACGCAGTTCGTCTGTGGGCCGCATCCAGCAAATTGGGTATGGACGGAATCGCAGATGAAAAAGTTATGGAACAAAAACGCAAGCTGGTGACAAAGTTCTTTAATGCATCCAGATTTGTGTTTGGCTTTGGCACGGCAGAGCACATGCCTGTCTCAAAAAATTACAATCCAGTTGATTTGGCGTATATTGCAAAATTAAACTTGGCAATAAAATCTGCAGAAAAGAGCTTTACAGAAAATGATTGCACTGGCGCGCTGATAGCGACCGAGCAAGCATTCTGGGATTTTTGCGATAACTATCTGGAAATTGTAAAGGGACGCGCCTATGCGGGCGATAAATCGGCGTTATCATCATTACTGATGACATTGGAGACTTTCTGTGCTTTGTTTGCGCCATTTATGCCGTTCCTTGCGGAAGAGGTTTCAATGGCTCATCCATGGAACAAAGAAGGTAAATCAATACACAATATATTATTCCCAAGTTTATGGAAAGATTTTGTTCCAAAAGAATTTTCTGAAAAATACACTGGCTATGAAGTTTTGAGCGAGTTGGTAGCAATCGTGCGTGGTAAAAAGAGCGAATCCAGTAAATCTATGAAATTTCCAATTGCAAAATTAATAGTTCGCGATGATGAGTTTTTGCGCAGCGCCAAGATAGACATTAAAAATGTTTTGAATGTTGAAACGCTGGAATTTTCTGGTGATGAATTGGTTGGTGGATTAGTTTGGGGCGAGCAAAATGATCAATAAATATATCGAAAATAAAATAGTAAAAACATATCAGTGTGACAAACACGGGTTTATTAGGCCAGTTATTTTGATGAATTATTTGCAAGATGTGGCTGATACACATGCCGAAGTTTTGGGTGCAGGTCGTGCTTTTTGTATAGAGAAAGGTATTGCCTGGGTAGTGACGCACTATCTGATAGATATAGTTCAATTGCCGCGTGAAATGGACAAGCTGATCGTTACAACATGGCCGGCGGCGCATGGTTCGTTAAAGGCGATTCGTGATTTCCAAATTCATAACGAAAATGGTGATTTAATGATTCGTGCCACAAGTCAGTGGATTTTAATAAATATGGAAAAACGTATACCATTGCGCTTGGATAATTATCTGCCAGCGGATTGGACCAATGGGGTCGAGCGTGCGCTGGATTTACCATTTGATAAATTCCCAGACTTTGCTGCAAATACAGAAAACAATCGGTTTTTAGTGCGATATGATGATGTGGATGTAAATCAGCATGTAAATAATGGTGTTTATGCAAAATGGGCAACAGAAAGTGTGGGCTTTGATTTTCGCGACAAACATAATTTGAAAAAAATATATCTGAATTTCAAGAAAGAAATACCATTTGATACAAAAGAAGCGTTTATAGAAACGGCAATAGATGGACTGATCAGTCATCACAAAATAAAATCAGGTGATTCTGAAAATGCCAATGTTATTTGCCAATGGAAATTAAATTAAAATAAAAATCGCCCGAAAGGGCGATTTTTTATCTTGCTGCGGATACCGCGACGCGGGCACGCCCTTTGGCGCGACGGCGATTCAGGACATCACGTCCGCTTTTAGTTGCCATCTTTTCACGAAACCCGTGTGTTTTTACCCGACGGGTATTGGATGGTTGATAAGTTCTTTTCGTTGCCATTATAAAATCCTTGTTGGTGCGGGCATTAAATCACAGCTTTATCAGATTTGCAAGCAAAAACTACCAATTATTTCTTGCGCTCAATAACACCCAGCCAGGACAAAAATTCTGTAAAAATGCACCATACAAACAAAATCGCAAAGATCGTGCTGATTGGGCCAAGAAGAATTGCAGCATCCATGATTAAATCTGTTTTTTTAAAGCTGTCTGTTGTCCAGAAGTTTTTTCAGCATTATTTTTTTGGCATCTGCTGGTGTTTTGCCGAAAAACTTGTTTCTGGTACCAATAAGTGTAAAAAAGTTTATATTACAATTTTCTGATGTTTTTTTTACGTCCTTGATCCCATAAATGTGGTAACGGATGCTTTCTCCGGTCGAGTAACTACATATGTTTTTTACTTCGGCATAGGTTATTTCGAATGTTTTATGGGATATATTATTTGAAAATTTTACGCTTTGTCCGATTTTATAGATCGGAGCTTCTGGTGTCTTATGTAATGGTATCATTTTAAATCCTTTTTTATTGATCGGGAAAAATATATCACATAAAAACATTTTGTCAAGTTTTTTAGGGCTAGGGATAAAGAATGGTAAAAAATAGAAAAAAGGCGTTAATGGCTGTATGAAATTTTTCCATTATTTTTTGATTTTTTTGGATTATTTCTCTTGCTCGCCAGGTAGCAATTTGCTATGGTTTATGTACGAAAAAACGGAGTATTTTTTATGTCAGAAATTAATGAGATTTCCCCAGAAATTAAAGTCCCGACCAGTGCGCTTGAACATGAAATGCGCGGCAGCTTTTTGGACTATGCCATGTCAGTTATTGTTGATCGTGCTTTGCCAGATGTGCGTGACGGATGCAAGCCTGTTCATCGTCGTATTTTATATGTTATGAACGATGTTGCTCCAGCTACACGTTCAACGGTAAAGTCCGCACGTATTGTTGGCGATGTTATGGGAAAATACCATCCGCATGGCGACAGCAGTATTTACGAGGCTATGGTTCGTATGGGGCAGGATTTTTCTATGGGTGCATGCTTGGTTCAGGGGCAGGGAAATTTTGGCAGTATGGACGGAGACAAGGCTGCTGCTATGCGTTATACCGAAGCGCGTTTAAGCAAATTGGGTGCGTCATTAATGGACGATATGGACAAAGGCACTATTGAATGGATGCCGAATTTTGACGGCAGTTTGCAAGAACCCCAGGTTTTGCCCGCAAAATTTCCAAACTTCTTGGTAAACGGCGGCAGTGGAATTGCGGTTGGTATGGCGACCAATGTTCCAACCTATAATCTGGGCGAGGTTTGTGATGGTTTGTTGGCTATTCTGGATAGCTCGGCGCTTACTGATGATGAATTGTTTGGTATTATCCAAGGACCGGATTTTCCAACCGGTGGAATTATGATGGGGCGCTGCGGCGCGTTTAAGGCACACACAACTGGTCGTGGCAGTGTTATTGTTCGGGCAAAAACCCATTTTGAAGACTTGAAAGATCGTCACGCGATAATTGTTGATGAAATTCCTTATCAAGTGAACAAGGCTCAATTGATAATCAAAATTGCAGAGTTGTCAAAAGATAAACGTGTTGAAGGAATTAGTGAAATTCGTGATGAAACCAGCAAAGAAGGTGTTCGTATTGTTATCGAATTAAAGCGTGATGCAATTGGTGATGTTGTATTAAACCAATTATTCCAATATACGGAATTACAAAGCAGTTTTCCCGTAAATATGATGGCATTAAATCGTGGTCGTCCAATGTTGTTTAATGTTCGTGGAGTTTTAGATGCCTTTATAGATTTCAGAATAGAGGTTATTCGTCGCAGAACCATTTTCGAATTGAATAAGGCCAGAAATAAAGCACACACTTTACTGGGTTTGTCTGTTGCGGTTGGAAACTTGGACGAAATTATTGCGCTGATAAAGTCCAGCGAATCGCCCGAGGCCGCACGCTCATCGCTTGTTGCGCGTAGCTGGAAGGCGTCAGACATTGAAAATTATATCAAGTTGATTGACGATCCAAATACAGAGTACGAAAACGGAATGTTCCGTATGAGTGAAGAGCAAGCAAAGGCTATTTTGGAATTGCAGCTGCACAGATTGACTGGATTAGAGCGTGAAAAAATTCACAACGATTTGGTGGATTTGGGCGCGATTATCAAAGAGTTGTTGGAAATACTGGGCAGCCATGAACGTATTGTTCAAATTATTCGTGATGAAACATCAGCCGTGCGTGATAACTGGGCAACGCCGAGAAAAACAATAATTTCAGATGCCGAAGTAGATATGGATATGGAAGACTTGATTGCGCGCGAAGATATGGTTGTTACAATTACCAATACCGGATATATCAAACGCGTTGCGCTGGATACTTATCGCGCGCAAAAACGTGGGGGCAAGGGACGCAATGCAATGACAACCAAAGAAGATGATTATGTTTCCCAGTTGTTTGTTGCAAATACTCATACTCCATTGATGTTCTTCAGCAGTAAGGGTATGTGCTATCGGTTAAAAACTTATAAGCTGCCCGAGGCCGCAGCCAGCGCCAAGGGCCGTCCATTGATAAATCTGTTGCCATTGTCCGCCGGCGAAACTATAACCGCGATTTTGCCAGTGCCAGATGTTGATGCTGGAACATTCTTGATGTTCGCAACCAGCATGGGAACAATCCGCAGAAATGATTTTTCAGACTTTGAAAGCATCCGCGCAAACGGAAAGATTGCAATGAAGTTGGAAGAGGGCGAAAGCTTGGTCAGTGTTATGCTGTGTAATGAAAACCAGGATGTGTTCTTGTCTACTTATCGTGGCCGCTGCATCAGATTCCCAGTGAATGAAATTCGCGTATTCCAAAGCCGTAATTCAACCGGTGTTCGCGCAATTAAATTGGCCAAGGATGACACGATTATCGGCATGGCAATGTTGAATCATTCGGACGCAGACGCTGAAACACGCGCTGCATATATCAAGCAAAGCCGCGCGCTGCGTCGCGCAGCCGGCGCCGAAGAAGAAGCCGGCGATGAAGAAGAAACAACCAGCATTGTTTTGGGCGAATCAACGATGACGGATATGGCACGCGAAGAACAATTTATTTTAACCATCAGTGAAAATGGATTTGGGAAACGCACCAGTTCGTATGAGTACAGATTGACCCATCGTGGAGGCAGCGGTATCACAGCAATAAAGCTGGGTGGTAAAAACACAGCGGTTGCAGGCAGTTTCCCGATTGATGCCGAACATGACATCATGATGGTAACTGATGGCGGTAAAATTATCAGAACTCCGGCAGACGCGGTTCGTATTGCGGGACGTTCTACGGCAGGCGTTACCTTATTTAAAACTGCCGAGAACGAGCGGGTAATCAGTGCGACCGCAATTGAAAAAGAAGAAGAAACCGGGGGCGAGGCCACAGATGGCGAATGAATCATTTCTTTCGATAAATGATGTATCAAAGCAATTGGAAATTCCTGCGCATACTTTGCGTTATTGGGAAAAACAATTTCCAGTTGCTATCAAGCCAATAACTGGCGCAGGTGGGCGTCGATACTATCGCCCTGAAACAATTTCTGCGCTGGGGCATATTCGCACACTGCTTTATGATCGAGGCATGACCATTGCAGGCGTTAAAAAGATGATGAAAGATGGTCAATTCAAAAATCATGAAAAGATAACGCCAGTTGAAAAACCAACTAAGTCAGTGGAACAAACATCAGTATCAAAATCAAATTCTGTATCCAGAGTTGAAGTAGATAGAATTATAGAATCGTTAGAGCAGGCTCGCGAATTATTAAACCCATAATAAAAATCCCGGTATTTGCGGGGATTTTTATTAAATCAGGTGGAATTTATAAACCAAGGACAAAGATACCGAATTATCCCTGCCATGCATCAATCCATCCATTTCATTAGAATTTATTTTTTTATAGGCATAAGAAAGTTGCAAAGATAAATTTTCTATAAAGTTATAACCAACAAATGCCGAGTATTCATATTCATGTATTTTTGATTTATATGGCTCGGATGGCTCAGGTGCTTTATATTGGGTTTTAATATATTCATATCCCAGCCCAAAGTAAAAATGAATGCTTTTAGGAAAATAAGTGTAGTTAAAGGTAAAACCATATAAGTCTTTGTCTTGATAGTTTTTTTCAGTATTAAAGTATCTGTAAAATGGGGTCAATCTTAAAACATGTTTTTCATTCAAGTATAATCGGTTTATTAAAAATACAGAATAAACGTACCTATTTGTTTCATCGGTTATATTTGAATTATATTCGCGCTTTTCAATTTCAGTGTCCAAAGTGGTATTAAAATTGTTAAAGAAAGAATGGTTTATTTTTATTAATGCCCCAAAACCATTGAAAAGCTTTCTGTGGTAAGACCATTCGTCACCATATAAAAACTTTGCAGAAATTTTTGTGTTTTTATCAGGCATTAAAAAACTGGGCCCAGTTTGTAATTTAAAATAAAAATCATCAAGTGTCTTATATTGCTTGTAATCACGATAAGTTCCATCAAAAATTGTATCCCAAACGGTATAATTAGTAAATTGAAGGACGTTAACCAAATATAATTTGTTCATGGTATAATTGTCATCGTTTGTATTATTAAGAACAAGATTATCTTCATAGTAAAGTGGGTTTTGTGTATAGGTAAAAGCGGAATTAAAATACCCATATAAATGGATTAGCTTTTGTTTGTCTTCGATATATGATTCTGGAAGTTTATATTTTAATACACCTTTGTTTCTATAGTATCTGTAATCAATCTCATCACCATCAATATGTTGTGGAACATGATTTGCAAATGCAGAAAAGCAAGGTATAGTAAATAAAAATAAATAAATTGTTATTTTTCTCATAAATTAGAACTTTTGGTTAAAAAGTATCCCACCAGTTTCTGAAAGGATTTCTAGTTTTAAATAGTTTTTCATCATCCGAACCATAAGAGCCCTGACGAGTATTGCTAATGCTTGTACTGCCACCCCCATTATCACCTGACCCACCCCCGTTATTATTACTGCCACCGGCATTTCCAACATCTTTATCATTTCCTTGGTTTCCAGGGCCAGTGTTTCCAACCCCACCGCCACTATTTCCATTAGAATTTCCAGCGCCAGAATCTGTAATTACATTGGATGAGTTACCACCGGCATTACTGCTGCTGGAATTATCAGATGATGAACTGGATGAAGAAGAGTTATCATTTGCACTTGATGATGAGTTACTACCAGCATTACTGCTGCTGGAATTATCAGATGCTGCGCTGGATGCAGCAGAATTACCACCAGCATTACTATTAGAGTTTGCATTAGATGATGAATTACCACCTGCGTTGCTGTTGCCATTAGAGCTGTTGGATGCCGCGTTTGAAGACGCTGAATTGCCATTACCATTGTTTGTAGCAATACTTGTGTTCGAGATAAATAAAGCTGTTAAACATGATAGAAAAATAGGGTAAATTTTTTTCATGAATATTCATCCTTTGTATCAGAATGTTTATTCAATTATAACTTTTGCGCTTGCTGGAAATAATAGGCAGATATTCTTAAATAAAAATAAATGAACTTGGCACTCCCAACGGGAATCGAACCCGTGTTTTCAGAATGAGAATCTGACGTCCTGGACCGCTAGACGATGGGAGCATAACCTAAAAATAATTGGTTGGCGCGCACAGATTCGAACTGCGATAAAGAGAACCAAAATCTCTTGTCCTACCATTAGACGACGCGCCATCAAAGATTCACGATTATAAACGACTGCAAAACGAAATCAACAGAAAATTAGGTTTTCTGTTATTGTCCAGACCATTTGTTGTTCGTCACAATCAGTCGGGTGTCCATTGAAACCCTGCCGCCGGCTTCGCTTACCAGTAACTCGCCCGCACATATTTGGGCATAATCAAGCGGCTGTGAAACAAATCCATCGAATTTTCCAGCAGCTACCCATGCCATATCAATTGCCGGACATCCAGTTACACGAATTTGCGCAGCAGTTTGGTTGTCATCAATCAAGTCCGCGGAACCAAAAGCAATTGTTAAATCCGCAGGCTGGCTGAGGTTAGAAACCTTTATACGCGCAGAGTGAAATGCGGAAAATGCAAATGCACCAGCGCCACTTTCTGCATAATATAATCTTTCGTCAATCGGGCTGTATACCAGTGCGATTTTGGTTTCGTCATTTGAACGCAAGGCCAATGAAATTGCAAAGTTAGGATTGCTACGAATAAAGTTTTCTGCGCCGGACAATGCCATAACGAATTCATCACGACCATCGCCATCGCGCGAATAGTTCGGGGTCAGTATGCCAGCCGCTGGTCGTACCAAGGTAAGGTCTTGCAAAATAGATTCTTCAATCCGTTGGGCCGCTTTTTTTACAAAATCGCGCGCACCCGAAAGAGATTGCTGTAAGTTTTCAATTTCACCAAAGTCATGACGCAACCCGGCCGCAGTACGTGCAAGGGCCGCAAACATTTTATTCAGCTCGGACGAGCCTTTTATCAAATGCTCGGTTTGTTCTTTCATTAAAACTTGAATCCGTCAAATTTTTTCTTGAAGTCGGCGGCGCGTTGTCCCTTGTCTGCGGCGGCGCGTTGTCCTGTCCAAGCAGAGTGATTCAGGTTATCAACAGACAAAACAAGATCCTTGTTTACTGACGAATACATTTTGATTGTTTTTCCATCAGTCCGGGTGACTTTGATTTCGTGGTATTCCGGATGAGTATTTTTTTTCATAGTTAAACCCTTTTTAGCCCGTGGATTATACAGGGAAAATTTGTAAAATCAAGAGAAAGTATATAATTATAAACCCAAAAAAAAGCGCCCAAGGCGCGATTTTTTAATAACCCCCAACACAGCCCAGATAAAAATTACCCGAGCATTCTATAAAATTTTGGAATTTTGTTTGGTTTTTTCCAGTAAACAAGGCCAAAATAGTACCCGATTCTGTCGCCAACATATCCGATACACTGACCCCAAAGCTGGTTGCTTTCTTGAAAAAGCCAGGCGTTGGAAAGATTTCCGCTGCAAAAAGTTTGTTCTGTTCCTTTGATTGAAGACGTTGTTCCTTTGCAATCACCATTAAAGTACAATCTTTGGATAATGAAATTTTCTCGCATATTTTTGCCTGACCACCCAATAGTTCCCCCCACCAACCAGATGTTCCAGAAAATACGGGATAATAAAGAAACTCATCAGGTGAATTCTTGAAAAAATCGGCCATTTCAAATTCCCCAGATACAACACGGGGCATTTCACCATGTCGATCAGAAATTATTCGGCGCGCAGACTGGTATGCGTCCGAATCGCGAGCCCTTGACTTGGGCCAGAATAGTGACGGGGAACTTAAAGTTTGATAACTCATTGCCCGAATTATAACAGATTCGGATACAGGATTAAAGTCGGTGACAAAAAATAAATTACTTGACTTTTAACCTGATAACAAGGGATACGGAATTGTCCGGGAATTTTTTTACTTTTTTATTTCCTGCCACCACTTTTTCATATTGTCAGTGATTTTTTTCAGGTTATCTTTAGTATCTTTATAAAGCTGGTCTGGTATTTTTACATTACCAAATAATGCCCCGGCCAATGCCGGTATGGCGTTCATAAACATCGCCAAAAACAGACCCAGCATAACAATAGTTATCAGACTTCCATTATTCATCATCAGTCCATCTATTAAAATATGTGAATCATTTTGCGCCAGTGCTGTCTGC
The DNA here is from genome assembly GCA_964619545.1 of uncultured Muribaculaceae bacterium. Taxonomy (GTDB): domain Bacteria; phylum Pseudomonadota; class Alphaproteobacteria; order Rs-D84; family Rs-D84; genus WRCA01. The sequence continues at coordinate 32,927 of CAZUED010000002.1, forward strand.
AGGGCGCTGGCGCCTTGCCATTTACTAAACGCTGCGTTCAAGAATAATACCGAAAATGCAGTAAAAATCCCGACCATTGCAATGCCCAAAGTATTTTGGATTACTTGGTCTATAATTATCTGGATGTTTTTTTTGCCATCGGGCAAAATCATCCAAGGCTTTCCACTGACTGGATCTTGGAATAACCATGCCAGCAGCATCAACGGCAGCATAACCAGATTCATTCCCAGTTGGATAAATGTTTCCAGAAAGTAAAGCGGAACAGGCAGCAAAGCAAAGAAAAATAAAACTATAATTAAAAGCCCTGCCAAAAACATTGCTACATTAGGGAAAATTGGAATGCCGAAAATCAGCTTGTGCATATGTTGATCATTGAAAGACATATTCATAATTGTCCAGCCAGCAGTCATACCCAGGCCGGTCATCTGATGAATCTGACCAACCTGGCATGCCAGATTATGGCGCAACTTTGGTGAAAAAGCCCCATCAGTTGCGGCGCTTTTATCCGCGCTGGTCGGGTCCATAACGGCAGTTGCGACCAGGCAGGATTCAAAAGAATACTCGTTGTCGGTACCTGCTGCGAACTTTCCATCCACCGCATGCGAAAGCGATAATCCTACATTAAAAATAGGCTCTATCGCGACATTAGTGATAAAGCGCGGAACTGGCATAGCCAGCAGTAATACAACAAAAGTCAGTTTTACCAGGTGTGTGCCCAACTTTCCTGAAAATCCCCATGCGTCTGGGCTTTTTGGTGTGCCCTCGATTCCCAGGTATCCTTTCAGGACTTCCCATCCAAAATATACAGCGGTCAGTCCAAATGCCAAAGGAATGCAGACAGCACCGATTGCAGAATAAATGCGTGGCAGAATGTTTGATATAACCAACATAATGTCGCCCATCATGCCACAAGACCAGCAGCTGGAAAAAAAGGAAAGCGCATCCGCCATATTTACCGGCGCCATAGAGCGATAGATAGAAAAGCCGGCTATTGCGACGCCGCCCCCAATGGCTCCGATGGCCAATGGCGCAATTGCCCCAGCAGAAAGGGGCATGAAAGAAAGAAAGAGTATCCAAAATTTTTTAAGTCTGGTCACAACAGAATTATACCATAATTTCATCTGGCTTTTTATGCTATAATCCAAAGAATGAAAAAAGCTCTTGTATTTTTTCTGGTAACGGCTTTCTGTTCGTTGGTATCGGTCCAGGCCAATGCGGCCTGGAGTATTGTGGATTCGTTGGACATTTCGCCTTTTGTTCCAATTGTTTTGGACGCAATGATGTCGGTCGCTATGGCAGGTTATGAATTTTTTGTGGGTAAAGGTGATGGAATTATTTACTTGTTTGTTTGGGGTTGGTTGGGTTGGTTTATCGCTTTATACCTTGTAAAAATGTATTTTCCACAAAATTGGTTGGACTTTTTCGGGATGAAGGGTGGACAGATGTGGAACAAACCATCTGCACTGAAGATTTCTGAAGATGTATTAAAGCCTTGCATTCGTGGCGTAATTGCAGCAGCGTTGTTGCTTCCCATAAAGCCGCAATACATTACAGGAATTATAGTTGATCCTTTCTTGCAATTTGGTGCGCTTTATACGCAAAGCATTTCTGACAATGTAAATCAGATGAATTTAAGCGCTCCTGTGCAGAAAGAAAAAGTCATGTGTCCACCGGAAATTATTGATAAAGGATATATCTCGGCCGCCAGCTGCCAGTTCTTGGTTCAGCCTGTCGCAGAAATAACGCATGCAAACAATCAGGTTATAAAACGCGGGTTGGGTTTTGTTACCGCTGGATTGGCTGGCCTGATGACTTTGATTCCGCACGGCGGTGGGGACATTATGAATTTGGTAACAGGTATTTTCTTGGTATTTGCATTTGTCGCCAGCAATTTCTTTATGGCCCTGTTGATAATTCAAGGAATTTTTGAATTTGGTATGGCGCTGATAATGTATCCGTTCAAGGTTTTAATGTTTGTTGCAAAAAATTCCAAAGATTGGGTAAATCCATGGCCCGCATTCGAAGGAATTATAAAAAGCCTGAAAAAACTAGTAATAACAATGATTGCTTGCGCGTTTGTTTTGGCGATAAATTTGGCAGCGATAAAGGCTTTGTTTAACTTTAATCAATCAGCATTTGTTGTGGCTGCTGGTGGCAGTGCGTCCAGCAATGTTCCGGTTGTGGCGGCTGGCATCAATGGATTTGGGCAACACTCTATAATATGGCTGTCTGCAATGCTGACATTCTTTTTAATGTTCAAGATTTTCGAGCTGACCAAAAAGCAGTTATTGGATTATACAGGATCTGGTTCGGACGCTTTGTATAAAAAAGCAACCGGTGACGCCAAAAACGTATGGAGCAAAACAAACGAGTGGGGCCGCGGCGCGGCCAAGGTATTTGGCTGGATTAAGAAAAAATGAACGGAATGATTGATTCTTTTGTTTCAAATTCAGTGCAGTGTTGGAGCTGCCCTGTCTTTGATCGCCTGTTCCAAATAATTTCTGCCGCGACATCTGCGGTTTATGGCAAGTTGTCTGTTCTGGCGGCTGTTTTGCTTTGTGTTTTTGTTGCGTTCTATGTTTTGTATTCGGTTATAACAAATCTGCGTGATGTAAAAAACATTGATCCGACTTATCAGACTTACTTGAAGCCGGTAATGATAAACTCGCTGTTTGTAATCGCTATTTTGGGATTGGGGGTTATGGTGCCGCGGTTTATCACCCGGGTCAGTTTTGAGCCGGTTGCAGATATGACGCTTATCTATACCCAATCCATGCTGAATACAAACATGTCAGATGTAGCGCAAAAGGTTCAATACAATCCTGAAAAAATGCCTGATGACGGATTTTATCGTCCAGAGCTTCGCGATAAAATAATTCAGCTGATGAAAACCAGTATCACCCAATTCCAGTCAATGGTAAGGCTGGGGATGACTATTATGGATAATGCGTTTTCTTGGGATGTGTTGCTGGGGGTGGGTGCGCTGGTAAAACACATAATACTATTTTTTATGGGGCTTTATATTGCATGGGCCTTTTTCAAGCTGTTTATAAAATTCTGTTTTTATTTTGTTGATGTTGTAATAGACATGACTTTCTTTGCATTTTTCTTCCCATTTATGTTGGTCTTTTGGGTTTTCAGAAATTCTAAAAGTGCGGATTGGATAAAAAGTATGGGTGATAAAATAACACCAGCATTTTTCCAAAACTTAATAAACTCTATCGTGTCATTGGCGACGGTTGTTATAACCTATGTTGTGATAATAACCATAATGGCAAAGTTCCTGACGGGCTTTGGCAGCGGCAGCGCCGAAATGACGCGTCAAATTATGGACGGCAGCATATTTGCAGGCGACCTGTCTGATGATAATCTGGCAATGATTACTTTGGGTGGCACATTGGTATTGGTCTATGTGGTTCAGTATCTGGCAGACAATATAAAGAATGTATCCAGAGAAATAACAGAAACTTTTGGAGTCAAAGACAGACATGAAGCCGGTGATTCTTTGGGTGAAGATGTATTAAAAATAGGCAAAAACACATTTGACTTTGCGAAAAGCACAGGCAAAATTATTATGGCCGCAGCGACAGGTAAAGAGGCCGATAAAAAAGAAGAGTCAAGCAGCAAGTAATGTTAAAAAACAAACTTATCTTGACAGCGGTAAAGGCGGCGATGTGGATTATCGCGATTGGCATTGGCATCTGGTATTTGTCGGCCAGTATCAATGGCGATTCTATTACTTACGCCAGCATGAATAGTTTCTTGCAGACCACAGGTGCATGCAAGGGCGCTGTTTGCGACATCAGTGCAACGAATGGATGCTTTCTTTGCCCGTATGTAAATCAATTGTTTAATGTAATTGGTACTGCGACAAATGATTTTTGGGATGCACTGGTTGGCAACCTATGGGTATTGATTGCCCTGGGCTTTATAATTTTTCTGTTTGTTCATACCTGGAAAACAATGGCAAAGGCGAATAAAGAAAACATTGCCGTGGGCGCAGGGGAACGTAAATTTGATTTCAAGGAATGGTTTGACGGAGTATGGAAGCAAGCTGCACGGGTTTTGGCAGTCGGCGCATTTTTGGGCGCGATAAGTTTTGGTGGCACAGGAGTTCTGCGAGCAGTATCAGACATCACCATACGCCCTGTGATGTATGTCGGGGCAGAATTGGCAATGGCTGCAACTGGCGAAGTTGGCGCGGCCCATTGCCCAGCGCTGGAATCGATGAGCGAATCAAATGTGGTTGGTCCTGCGTTAAAACCTTTTATGTGCGTGGTTGGAAATGCCAGCAATGTTATTCTGGCGGGTGCATCTGGCGGATTTGCATTGATGAATTTTTCATGGATGGGAATGGGCGGCGGGCTTTTTACTTGGATGGCTGGATTGGGGCTGGTCATAATGTTTTTAGTTATCGGATTTGGTTTGTTCTTTGACATTCTGAATGTAGTTTTCAGATTGGTATTTATAATTATTTTCTTACCCATAATTATCGCCAGCTATGCGTATGAAAATGTTTGGGGAGTATTAAAGGGGGCAATCGGCAAATCGGTCGAGATGTTGGTAAATTGCGCGGTCAGGGTTGCCGCAATTACACTGAAAGTTTTAATAATTTACGCGGTTGTTTCTGTTGCAGCGGACGAGTATTTCCCAGGGCCGACAGATGGGTACTCGGCAATACTTCCGCCAGGTTTTGCTGGAATGCAAACCGCGCAAAATTCTGAAAACCAAGTCGTTGCCCAAGTGTTTGCGAATTGCGAAAAAGTGTCAGTTGTGAATGGCGCGATGGACAAGAATTTATTCAAGGCTTGTTTTGACCGCCAAAAAGCAACGGCTGAAATTATGCATCCGGGGGCATTTGATTTTATGGGCAATGGTTGGGAATTCTTTATGCTGATGCTGGGTATATTCTTGTTGTATTTCTATGTAGTTCAGAAAAAGATAGATGAAGTTTTAGTGGTGGGTAAAGACGGCAAAGACCCCATATTCAACATTGGCAGCCAGTTCAAGGAATTTGGTAAAAAAGTATGGGACATCCCAGCCCAGCTGACCAAGAAGATAACGGACGCAACGGAAAAAAATAAGGAATAATGGCTTCGCTTCGTTTACATCTTAAAAAAATAATTGCACCAAGTATGGTGGCGGTCATATTTGCTTTTTGCACCTTGTTTTTTACAGGTTCATCTTATGCCGAAGCGAATGTTCCAACCACCAGCGACATTGGAAATTATGGAGTTTGGGCGACCGAGCACAATCGGCAGCTTTTAATAAACAATCTTTCTACGGACATAAGTTCTTTCCAAGGCAATACCCAAAAGGCGATTGTTGGCGACTATGTTCCAGTAGAGGCGCGCGTGGGCAAAGCACTTATCGGCGCACTGGATCGGGTAGGCCAGGCATTGCAGCGCAGTCTTTTTGACTTTGTCCGAGTTCTGTTGGTTGCATTGTTTGCTTTTTGGTTGGCGTTCGAAGCATATAATTTAATTCAGTCAAAGGGTGATTCTAAAAAGCTGGCGCTGGACATTGCAAAAAAAACTATGCTGATTTCAATTTGGATTTGGGTGTTGGGAAATAATCCTGGTCAAATTTTTATGACAATTTTTGGACCGATCATTTCAGTTGGCAGCTATGCATCAGATTTAATACTGAATTCTATTACCAATGCTGCTGGGACCAGTTTACCAGATACTTGCAATGCTATACGAGGCTTCATAGGCTCGACCGATAATAACTATACTGCTGATTTGTTGTGCATGCCGACCAGATTGTCCGGATTCTTTTATACCTGTGTGGCGGCAGGATTCAAATGGATGGCGGCGGGAATTGGTGAAAGCGCGCTTACCTTTGTTGCCGGCGCGGTCTTTGTTGTGATTTTCTCGATAAATATATGGAAGTTCGCATTACTGGCATTGGGTGTAATAACTGATTTGTTCTTGGCGATTTTGCTTCTGCCATTTACGGCTATCCAAGAATGCTTTGGCAAAGGGACAAATCTGAAAGGTGTCGCTGGAAATATATTCAAGGCTTTTGCAGGAATTTTCAAGTCCGCCAGTTTAAGTGAGCAAATTATGCGTTTTATTAAGGCAGTGATATATTTTGTTGCCTTGGCATTGATGGCGGCAATTGGTGCAGCTTTGCTGGGCGGGGTAGTCAGCACTGATTTAGCGTCTGCGACGCCATCGGTACAAAGCGATAGTTTTATGTCGGTTTTGATAGTCGGGTGTCTGGTTGCGTATATGGTATCAAAATCATCAAAGTGGGCAGAAAATTTTGGTGGCAAAATAGATGATTCGTTCGGCAAGCAGGTTCAGGGCGATATGAAAAAGCTATGGGACAATACAAAAAAGCAGGTTTCAGACTGGCGGAAAATTTATCAGGAACAAAAGAAAAAATAGGGTATAATTAGAAAAAAAAGGAAAGAAGATGTTATCTGGCTTGTTATCAAATCTTGGTTATGAAATGGGTGGAGGCGCGCTGTTTGCCTGTGGCTTTATCGGGGCATTTTTAATTATGCTGGCGTTCGGGCGCAGATATATCAATGCTATGCGCCGTTGGCAGAAAAAGGGTCAGCCAATCAGCGAAAATGTGCCAGCTTCCCATTTGGCAAAGGCTGGAACCCCCACAATAGGTGGCGGTCTGATGTTGGCGGCAATACTGGTATCCAGTATTCTGTTTATGGATTATTATAATCCTGCGCCGTGGATTGCATTGGGTGCATTGGTGTGGTTTGGCGCAATCGGATTTGCAGATGATTATAAAAAAGTAACCAGCCAAAGCGTCAAGGCCTCGAACGGCTTGTCGCCGAAAATGCGACTGATTCTAGAAGGGGTCGGCGTGATAGCATTGGCGTATTGCGCAGATGCGATTATGCCTTTTTATCTGCCATCATATTCTGTAGTATTCCCTGGTGGATATATTTTCCCTATTGGAATTTTGTATTTTGGATTTGCTTATTTTGTAATAGCTGGGACGGCAAACGCTGCAAACATTACCGATGGTTTGGATGGTATGCTGTCAAAGATTTATCTGCCGATTTTAGTTGTTATGTTGATTGCTTTATTTGGCGCAACAAGGGTCGGATTTATTCCTAACTCTTTATTACTGCCAGACGCAGCCGGATTGTTCCCAGTATTAGGTGCGGCATTTGGAGCATTGGTTGGATTTTTATGGTTTAATTCATCGCCAGCATCAATTTTCATGGGTGATACCGGCAGCCTGGCACTGGGTGGATTTATAGGCACCATTGCGATGTTATTAAAAGTTGAAATAGTAATGGGCGTGGCCAGTTTAATGCTGGTTGCGATTTTGCTGTCCAGCTTTATCCAAACCTTTGTTTATAAACTGACCAAGAAAAATGGGGTTGGAAAAAGGGTTTTCTTGCGCGCACCACTGCATCATCATTTGGAAGAACTGGGATTGCCCGAATCAAAAATCGTGGAAAGATTTTTTATAATGTCGGTTTTGTTTAGCGGTCTGGCCTTGTTATTACTGAGGTTGTAAAATGATAAAACGCGGCGAAGAAAGCACTCTTACCAGCTGGTATTTTGAAATAGATTGGCGTCTGTTCTGGTGCGTCATAGTAATGTCTTTGGTAGGATTGCTGGCGATGGTGTCGGCGGGAAGCGTCGCGGCCGAGCGGTTAAATCCCCCCCAGCCCTGGCACTTTTTCTTGGTAAAGGCAATTCCGCTTTACATAATTGGAATAATAACTTTGTTGGTGTCGTCTTTCTTGGGTAAGCGCCAGGTTCTGACTATTGCGGTATTGAATGTATTGGTCTGTTTATTGCTTTTGGCGGCAACGTTAGTTATGCCAGCTGCGGTCAAGGGAAGCGCCCGTTGGGTTGATTTGGGTTTTGCATCCGTTATGCCCAGCGATTTAATGAAGCCCGGTTTTATAATTATAACTTCTTGGTTTTTGGTGCGAATGGAAAAATTGTCACCAGGTGATATATTTTTTGCAAAAAGGGCATGGAAATGGGACGCTTGGCCGGCGTATTTGGCAGTATTCTTGCCGATGCTGCTTATTATTCTGACGCATCCGGATTTCGGATCTTTCGTGCTTTATTTGGCTGTGTTTTCAGCAATGATTTTTCTGGCTGGACTGCCGATGTATTTTATTCCCATTTTTGCAGGACTGGGGGCAGGGGCGTTTGTCTTTGCATTCCTGACAATGTCACATGTGCGACTGCGAGTTCTGGGCTTCCTGGGTTTGGCCGGTGGTGGTGATAATTATCAGATTAGAAAATCAGTCGAGGCCGTACAACATGGTGGCTTGTTCGGTCGCGCAGAAGATAGTTTTATAAAGCAATCATTACCTGATGCACATACAGACTTTGTGTTTTCAGCGATTGCAGAAGATTCAGGTGCGATAATAGCATGTATTCTTTTGCTGGGCTTTTTATACGTATTAAAACGTCTTGCGGTGAATGCAATGAATGCCAAGGACAAGTTAGTGTTTTATGCATGTGGTGGTCTGATGGCCTTGTTTGGCGCCCAAGTATGTATAAACTTGATGTCTGCGCTGGGATTGTTTCCACCCAAAGGAATGACACTGCCGTTTATTTCGTATGGTGGATCCTCTTTTGTTGCATTTTGCCTTGCGTTTGGTATGATTTTGGCGTTGGTCCGCGAGGACAAATGGAAATAAATAAAATCGGAGGTCTAAATGAAAATCTGGATAGCCACAGGCGGAACAGGTGGACATATTTTCCCAGCACTCAGCGTGGCTGAGGAATTAGTTCGTCGTCATCACAGCGTTATAATTTCCAGCGATAGCCGTGGTATGGCTATGGTAAAAAAGAACAAGCCTGGGCGTGCCGGTACAGCATTTATTTGGGCGGCTGGTGTAGGTGCGAAATCAAGTGTTCAACAAGCAATAGCGCTGTTCAAGATTGCAGCATCGGCAATCGCCTTGACTTTGCGGTTTATGATTTTCAGACCAAACAGAGTAGTGGCGTTTGGTGGCTATTCGTCCGTGCCGGTTGTTTTAGCAGCAAAAATGTGGCATGTTCCAATCTTGCTGCACGAGCAGAATGCGCACATAGGTCGCGCAAATAAATTCACAGCACGCTGGATAAACACCCTTATGATAAGTTTTCCAAAAGTAAAAGGAATCGACGAATCAAAAACAAAAATTGTTTATACTGGATTGCCAGTGCGTAAAGAGTTTTTATCATCATCTCTTGTTGCGCCATCATCTTTTAATCTTTTGGTAACAGGTGGCAGCCTGGGCTCGCAAATTCTGGATGATGTTGTCCCAGATGCAGTTATGAAATTATCGGCTGCGATGCGGAAAAAATTATTCATAACCCAGCAAACGCGTCCTGAAAATGTTGCGCGGCTGCAAAGGTTTTATGCCAGTAATGGAATCAAGGCAAATGTTGTCGGATTTATAAACGATATGGCGGCGGCCCTTTCGTCGGCCGAACTGGTTATCGGTCGCGCTGGCGCCAGCACGATTGCAGAATTGCAGGCCATTGGTCGACCAGCAATTCTTGTGCCATTGGGAATAAATCCAGATCAGGCAGCAAATGCCGAATCTTTTGCATCAACCGGTGGAGCGCTGGCAATAGAACAGAAAAGCTTTACAGCAAAATGGTTGTCAGCAGAATTAGAGGAACTTTTTGGCAATCCAGCAAGATTAAAGAAAATGGCTGACAAGGCAAAACTGACAAACAATGCTGTTAAAAATATAGTCGAAGAAGTTCTGAAAACAGAAAAAAATTAATTGTAAAATACGGCATTCGGTTTTTTCAAAATTAATGTAGAATTATGTCTTGATTTTTTAATCATTATAAATTATAATCATTTTCGCTTTTAATGAACTGGTGAAAAATGCCAAAGAAAGAATTTGTACATCTTATAGAACAGAATATGCTTATTTTGGCATGGTTGACTGACAGGCTGAAGATAAGCAATAGTGTATTTTTTCGCCATCCGCGTCAGCAGCTAGAGCTGTTAGTGCGCTTGCATTTAGGCGGACGCGCACGATTAAAAGACATATCAGAAAGAGAATGCACGCCCACATCAAATTTGTGTGCGACTTTTCGTATTCTGGAAAGCCAGGGACTTGTGCGCCGTGAAATTGATGAATTTGACAGACGCAATACTTGGTATTCGGTTACGTCTAGGGGCGCGAAACTGGCAATTCAGACCATAGAATTATTCCGTAAGCGAATAATGGAAATTTTTTCCGGATTAAACCCAGCAGACGAGGTCAGATTAACCAGCGCTTTGCGAACTATCAATGAATTAGTAACGAAAATGAAAGAAGAAAATATAAATTCGAATGTGAAAGAAAAAAGGAAATAGGATGAAGATTAAAAAAAGTTTTTTTATATGTTTGTTTTTGCCGTTTGTTTCTTTGGTATCGGTGGTATTTACGCCATGTTATGCGCGCGATCTTTCTTTTAATGATGCAGTAAAGATGATAGAGAAAGAATCAAACGATATAAAAAGCGCCGATGCAAATGTTAAAAAAGCAGATGCACAACTGGATGCTGCAAAATCTAATCGCTGGTTACATGTTGATGGTACGGCCAGTTATATGAATTTGGTAAATGTAAAAAAACCAAGCAGTCCAAATGGGGTCGAACTGCCACCAGAACTTGGTGGATTAATTTCTAATCTTACTGGTTCATCGGCTAACGTAACAATTCCCGATAACATTTTTATGGCTGGGGTCACCGTCAGTCAGCCAATATATACTTTTGGGAAAATAGGTAATGCAGTGGATGCTATGCGGAATGTGGTTGATATGTCAAAACTGGGTAAAGAGCTGACACAGCGCGAGGTTCGATATGCTGCTGCGCAGCTTTACTGGACTGCTAAGATGGCAGATGGGGCAGTCCAGATTGCTGAAAAAACTTTGAATGAGTCATATGCATCGCGTAAGAAATTAACATCTACTGGACGACCAGGGCGCGCAAATTTGGTAAAGATAGAGGCCGACATCGCATCTAAGGAAATCAATCTTTCGGATGCTAAATTTAATCGCGACACTGCAAATCGTATGTTGAAAATAATGGCAGGAATTGATGTAGACGAAGAGCTGGTTTTAACAGATGATTTCCCATCGTCTTTTGGTACGTTGCAAGCTGGAAAAATGGAAAGTAATCCTGAATGGGAAATTTTGGAGAATCAAGTGCAAATGTATGAAAAAAATGCAAGTGCTAAGCGCGCCGGATACTTACCTACATTAGCTGCTACTGCATCTTATAATTATGTAGCAACTCATGATGATGCACAGATGTGGCATGGAAATAAAGCACAGAATGCTTATTGGGGGCTGGCGCTGAGCGTTCCGATTTTTGACGGCGGCTTAAATCGTGCCAATGCGACGGCTGCTGCAATGGATGCAGAAGTTGCACGTCAAGATCTGGATAAGTCTAAAAAACTGAAGACAGAAGAATATAGAACTGCGATAGAAAAATACGATCATCTGCGGGGAAATTTGGCTAACTTGGAAAATGCGCGAAGCTTGGCACAAAAGGCATATGGATATAGTCTTGAAAGATTCGCAGCTGGTCAAACCAGCGCAGTCGAAGTTTCCGAAGTTTCCGCCGCCGCCGCTCAAATGGAAATGGCGGTCTTGAATGCAAAATACAACATTGTGTTGGCCCAGGAACAGATAAAGAAATTGAACAAATGAAAAAGCAAACAAAACTTATTTATATTTTAATTGGTGTTATCATTACTGGTTGGATTGGCTATCGCGTTTATGCGATTTATCATGAAGCCAGACGCGAAGTATTTAATGCAGCACGCGCATCAGCAGCGCCGGCAGAAACCATGATTGTGACCCAAAAATTGGGCGTATTGCGCGAGCCTTTGTTTATAAAAAACAACCAGGCATTTGTTTCGGGGACGCGCGTAAACAGATTTGGTATAGGCCAAAAAGTCGGCCCAGCAGGTCGAATAATTTCTGTTTCCAGCAAAGTCGATTTAGATACTGGAATGTATTTGATACAAACATCCGGCGCAGCCGATGGGGAACAATTTGCCGAGCAAAAATATACTGGTTTTTTCATCCCTGCATCAGCAGTCCGTGATGGTAAAATAATGATAGTCCAAAATGGAGTTGTAGTTGCTAACGGGGTAAAAATTGTAAATCGCGATTCTGAAAATGTCTTGATTCAACGTGGTTTGAATGATGGCGATATAGTGGTTTTATCCAGAGTAGAAGAAGGGACCAGGGTAACATACGGGGTGCAGAGAAATGATTAAATTTTTTGTAAAAAGACCAGTTACAACAATAATGTTTGTGCTGCTTTGGGTTGTTCTGGGTATTGCAGCATTTCCGAATATGAATATAGAGCGCACGCCGGCCATAGATTTTCCAATGGTTACGGCAACACTTGTTTATCCCGGCGCATCACCTGCGGAAATTGAATCACAAGTAGTGCAAAAGGCCGAAGACGCTATTTCAGAAGTTGCAGGTGTAAAAAAAATTACCAGCCAAGCATTTGAAAATGGCGGCTTTGTAATGGCGGAGTTTAACTTGGGTGTAAATGTTAACGACAAAGCGTCCGAGGTAAAGGCAAAGCTGGACGCGATTGGTTCAGAATTTCCAGAAGGATTAAAACAACCAGTTGTTGAAAAATTAAATCCGCTACAAGAATCTGTGATAGACATTGTTTTAACTGGTGCTTCGGCGCGTGATTTGGAATTTTATGCAACCGATGTGCTTTCCAATAAAATTACTGCAACCAAGGGTGTTGCAGGTATAAGTGTGTTTGGTGGTGAGCAGCGTGCAGTGCGAATATGGATGAATCCAGAATTAATGGCGGCGCGTGGTGTTGCAGTAATGGATGTTGTTGCGGCATTGGGTGCGCAAAATCTGAATGTTCCAGGTGGACGTATCGAGCAGGGAACAGATTCCAACAATATACGTTTCATCGGTGAATTTGCCAGCATTAGTGATATAGAAAATCTTCGGATTACAACAACCGAAGGTCAGAATTTTTCATTAAGTGAAATTGCGCAGGTAGTCGATACCGCACGGGATGTGGAAACCGGCGCCAGATATAATGGCAAGCCAGTTGTGATTTTGTCGGTTGTAAAAGCATCAGATGGAAATGCAATAAAAATTTCGGAAAATCTGCGCAAACAATTACCTGCTATGCAGCAATCTATACAAACACGCTTTCCTGATGCGCGTATGGAAATAATTTCCGATTCTTCAATTGCGATTGCAAACGAAACAAACAATACTTTGCGCGACATTTTTTTAGGTTTGGGGCTGACCATAATTGTTTTGTTAGCATTCACGCGAAATTGGCGCACAACAATAATTGCAGGTGTTATGATTCCGGCGTCATTAGTGGCGGGATTATTCTTTATGGATCTGTCTGGTTTTACCATAAACGCTATGACATTATTGGCGATAGCAACAGCACTTGGAACTTTGATTACTGACGCCATTATTTTGATCGAGTCAGCATTAGGAATGATAGAAAAAGGAATGTCACCCGAAGAAGCAGCAGTAGAGGGGACAAAGAAAGTTGCAGTGCGAATTTTTGCCACGATTTTGACCCATGTTGTGGTGTTTTTACCCCTGGCATTTATGGAAGGAATCGTTGGTCAATTTATGAAGCAATTCGGTTTGTCGGTCGTGTATTTTGTTTTGCTGTCATCTGTATTTTCATTCACTTTGACACCAATGATGATTGCAAAAATTTTGCGCCCGCGACCAAAGTCAAAACTTAAAACAGAAAAGACCAAGGGAGATTTGACTTGGTTTCGTCCTTTCTATGATTGGCAGTTAGCGCATCCATGGCGCGCGGTTGGAATTGCGGCAGCGGCATTGGTTATCACGATTATTCCAATGCGTTGGGTTGGAAACGAATTCCAACCACCAATTGATGCGAATGAAATCACGATAACGGCGCGTGCGCCAGCTGGCAGCAACTTTGCAAGATCTGAACAAGTCGCACAACAAATTGAACAAAAGTTGCATGACTTTAAAGAAGTAAAATCGACTTCTGTTAAAATTGGTCAGCGTGGACTTCAGAACATTGATGTTCGGGTAGAGCTGGTTCCACGCGCAGAACGCAGCCTTTCAGACAAGCGTATTGCCCAAAAAATGGCAAAAAAACTTTATGAAGTTCCAGATGCGGAAATTCAGATTCGTGCTGGTGAATCGGTGGGGGGCGCAGGTTTTTCATCCGATATAGTTATGAACATTAGTGGTGAAAACGATGCAATTCGTGAAGATTATGCCAATCAAGTAATAAAGTTGCTGAATCAGATTCCTGAAATTCAAAGCGCGGTTCGTGCACAACAAACACCTGGCGAGGAATTAAAATTTATTCCCAATAATGATAATATGAGTTTTTGGGGTATTAAAAACGCATCGGCCGGTACGGCTTTACGGACAGCATTGTTTGGTAATGATGATTATAAATATAAAGAGGCCGGAAAAGAGTATCCAATAATTTTGGAGTTTTCTAAATCTTTCAAAAATCGCGAAATGTTCGATAATGTTTTTGTTTCATCACCAAAGGGGCTGGTGCCTTTGTCGCAACTTGGCGGAGTAGAAGAGGCTCAAGCAACTCCTGATATACGTAGATTGGATAAAAATCGTATAACCCAAATAGATATAAATCTGGGTAAAAGCACAATCGGACCTGTGCAATCAAAAATAGAAGCCGCATTAAAAACAATAGACTGGAAGCCAGGATACCAAGCGAGCTTTGGTGGAATGAGCGAGATTCAATCCGAAACAACCGGTGAAATTGGGACTGCGTTTTTACTGGCAACCATTCTGACATTCATGTGCTTGGCCGCGATACTGAATTCATGGGCGCACCCACTTACTATTGCAACTGGAATACTTACCGGCTTTTCCGGGGTATTCGTTTTAATGTTCCTGGTCGGCGCAACAATTAATGTCGCATCAATGTTGGCGCTGATAATGTTAGTTGGACTGGCTGTCAGCACAAACATTTTGGTATTAGAGCCAACGCTGGAAGATATAGAACGCGGAATCCCCGCAAATAAAGCGCTGTGGGATCAATTCGTGGATAAAAAACGCATGTTAGCGATGACAACAATAGCGGTGGTCGCAGGATTGGTGCCGCAATTATGGTCTGTTGACGGAATGAAAACCAGTATGGGCGCAGTTATTATTGGCGGAATACTGGCGTCATTGTTCTGGACTTTCTTTTTAACCCCGGCTATATTCACGCTAATGGAAAGAACCAGGAAAAAGAAAAATGCTGAAAAAACAAAAAATAGTGGTATTTGATTTTGATGGAACACTGAGTGCTTCGGACTCTAATAAAGAGTTTATAAAGTACTGCTTTGCTCACAGTATGCGTCCATGGCTGTTTTCACCAATGATTTTATTGGGTGCAGGATTATCTTTATTTGATCGCAAGGATACTGATTTACGCCGACGCCCTATTGCAAAACTTTGGCGGGAAATCATGCGTCGATTTGTCAGTAAAAAACTGGTGCGTTGCTTGGCCCCGGATTTTATAAAAGAACACCTAAGTCGTCGCTTTGCGTGGGCCGCAAAATGTGTTTCTGAACAGCGTAAAGAAAAAAATGTTATGGTTATTTTAATTTCAGCTGGTCCAGATTATTTAATTCCGCATCTTGTTAGTGATATGGATTTTGATGTTGTGCTTTGCAGCCAAATGCAAAAAAATCGTCCATGGAAATTTAATACTTTATGCTGGGGTTCTGGTAAGGTTGCGGCATTGAAAAAATGGGCAAAAGAAAATAATGTTCAGCCAATTGTTTTGCGCAGTTATGGCGACAGCTATGGTGATATGCCATTGATGAAATTGGCCAAAGAACAAATTTGGATTGATTCCAAGACTGGGAATCGTCGCATTTAATTTTTATTCGCCAAATTCAAGTTCTTTTAATTTTTCTGCGCGCGGTGTTATCTTTTTGATGGAAGTTTGCATTTCTTCCAAATCATTTTCAGTCATCTTGAAATGATTTTCAACCTTTGCTGCACGTTCTGATAGACGTGATAAATCCATCAACAACAAATCCAATTCTTTCTTTATTTGTTCGGCTACGCGTTTAATTTTTATATCCGACAGGACGGCGCGGATAGTGTTTAATGTTGCCCACAGCGTCGCCGGCGAAACAATAAAGACCTTTTTTCGTGCAGCATAATCAATTATGTTTGGGAATTCACGATGCAGCGTTTCAAATATAGATTCCGATGCAATAAACATCATTGCGCTTTCAGCTGTCTTGCCAGAAATTATGTATTTTGATGCAATTGCATCAATATGAGTCCGAACGGACAGCTCGAAAATTTTGCGATTACCTTCATCTGGTTTTTCAGTATATTTCGAGTATCCTTCCAATGGAAATTTGCTGTCTATAATCATGTCGCCCGGAGGATAAGGCAGACGGATAATACAATCAGGACGTACCCCATTTTCCAAAGTTTTCTGGAAATAATAAGATTCAGGCGGCATTATGTCGGCGACCAAATCTTCCAGCTGACGTTCGCCAAAACTTCCGCGAGCTTGCTTTGATCCCATTAAAACATTCTTAAAATTCGCTATGTCACCGCTGATGTTTTTCAACTCGATCGCATTTTGCGCCAATGCGCCCAAACGCTCGGCCAGACGTTCGCGCAGACGTGCATTATCTTCGCGCAGTGAAGACAAATCCACAGATTGTTTTTTGACCAGCACCGCGACCAGCAAAATTATGATTATGCCCAGTAATACGAAAATGATTGCCATTTTAATTTCCTTTGATAACATTATAGATAATGAAATACAAATTACAAATGAAACTTTGCGGCGACTTGATTCTGCGCGAAAAATGCGTGCCTGTTGATGGTGCGTCTAAATTTGTGGGTGTTTTGGATGAAATGGTTAGTATGATGGATGATCAGCATGGCGTTGGTCTGGCTGCACCCCAGGTTGGAATTGCGCGCCGTTTTATTGTTATGAAGGATGTCAAAAATCGCAAAGACCCCGGCACAATTCATAAAATGATAAATCCGAAAATTATATCAAAATCGGAAAAGACATGTGTAATAGAGGAAGGTTGCCTGTCGGTGCTGGGACCAGATGATTTGCCAATTTATGCAGATGTCGAGAGACCTGAATCAGTGGTTGCAGAATGGACGGATGAGAAAGGCACAAAACAAACCCGCGAATTTTCTGGCTATTCTGCGCGTATTGTTCAGCATGAATTGGATCATCTGGATGGAATTTTATTTATTGATTATCTGCCCCCCGTTCGACGCGAAATTGTAATGCGCAAAATTCGGAAAAGAAAATGAATCTGATTTTACTGGGCACTTCAGATTTTGTCGTGCCGATTTTTGATAAAGTTGCAAACGCTCATGAAATCAGGGCTGTATTTACCCGCGCGCCAAAACCCATGGGACGCAAAAAAATCATAACTAAATCGCCAGTGCATGTTTGGGCAGAATCGCGTGGAATCCCAGTTTTTACAAATATAAATGATTTTAATTCAGACGAAATCCAAAAACAGAAATCAGAAATTGATTATATTTTGGTAATTTCTTATGGCGTAATTTTGCGGAAAAATGTTTTGGACTTTGCACGCTGTATAAACATTCACCCCAGCGATTTGCCAAAGTATCGTGGACCTTCGCCAATTATCAGCGCGATTTACAATGGAGATACGGACAGCGCCGTTTGCTTGATGAATTTGTCGACCAATTTGGATGCCGGTGATGTTTTAATGCGTCAAAAATTTGTGATTGGCGAAAATGAGACTTTATCTGAAATTGAAAGCAAAGTTTCAGAAATTTCCGCGCAAATGATTTTGGGATACTTTGACGCGCCTGAAAAATATATTCCAGTTCCTCAATCTGGTCAGCCCAGTTGGACGCAGAAATTTAGCGGTGCAGATGAAATTATTGATTGGTCAAAATCTTACATACAAATTCATAATCAGATTCGCTGTATTGGTGGACGCACAAAAATAAATGGCGTTGATGTTAAAATTTTGGAAACAAAAATTGTGGATTGCAAATTAGAGATTGTGCGCATTCAGCCAGCTGGGAAAAAGCCAATGGGCTGGAAAGATTTTGTAAATGGACTGCACGGTGAAAAAATAGAATTTGTAAAATGAAACGATACAAACTGAATCTTGAGTATGACGGAACAGATTTGATTGGTTGGCAGGAAAATCGTCAAGGTCCATCGGTTCAGTCCTTGGTTCAGGGCGCAATCAAAAGCTTTTGTCAGACGGACGCAGATGTTATTGCTGCCGGACGCACTGACGCTGGCGTGCACGCTTATTCTATGACGGCACATGTGGATTTGCCGGAATCCAATCCTGAAACAATTAAACGGGCATTAAATTTTTATCTAAATGATTCGTCTGTATCTGTTTTGGATTGCGTGCTTGTTTCAGATGAATTTCATGCCAGGTTTTTATGTGTTCGCCGAAATTACAGATACATTGTTCTGAATCGCGGCGCAAAGCCCGCATTGGATAAAAACCGAGTTTGGTGGATACCCCAAAAATTAAACATTGATGCCATGCGCGCTGCAGCCGAAAAATTAAAAGGCAATCATGACTTTACCAGTTTTCGCGCGGCCGAGTGTCAGGCAAAAAGTCCGATAAAGACCCTGGATGAAATAAAAATAACGACAGATGGCGATTTAATTTATTTTGATTTTTCTGCGCGGTCTTTTCTGCATCACCAGGTTAGAAATATGGTTGGGACCCTGGTTGAAATAGGGTTGGGAAAACCATTAGACATTGATGAAATTTTCGCCGCGAAAAATCGCAGTGCGTCTGGACCTAATGCGCCTGCATCTGGTCTTTATTTTGTTTCGGCCGAATATGCCACCAACGATTAGCCGTAATATATTCAACACGTCCAGTTTTATAAATCACTAATGGCCCGTGCAGAATTCTTGCATGGCAGTCTTTCCCAGCGTCTATATCCAAATAAGAAATTATGAAATCATTTTCATTGCACATTTTTCCGATGTTGTTTAACAGCGGAATAAATTTTTGAGTATAAGCCAATGACCATTTTTCAGTCTGAATAATACATAATCCTTTTTCGCATTTTATGCGTTTGTTTGGGGTACCTGTTTTTTCAAAGTTATTCTGCTTCCATGCGTCAAAGGCAAAGTAATTATTGCTGGATTTATTTCGGTTAAAATGCAATTCATCATTTTGAATAATTGCAATCAGTTCGTGATTAGCGCTGGCATAAAAAATTGGTTTTGGTTTTGTTATAGTCAAGATTACTGACAACATATATAAAACTGCGAACAGGGGAAATTTTAATTTTTTGTTTTTTATTAAAATCAGACAAACCAGTCCAATAACCATCATAATCAAAGCGGATGCCGGTATGTTTGGGATTTGTATTTGGGCATATGGAAATGTCGTAATCCAGTCTGCTATACCCAGCGTCCAGTTATAAACTGCGTCCGCGTAAGATGTCAGTC
Organism: uncultured Muribaculaceae bacterium; assembly: GCA_964619545.1. GTDB lineage: Bacteria > Pseudomonadota > Alphaproteobacteria > Rs-D84 > Rs-D84 > WRCA01. Next base: position 52,354 of record CAZUED010000002.1, read on the forward strand.
CCAGCATAGTCAGCGGCATTATCAAAAGTGAAAAAATCGGCAAACATATCAAATTACCCAGCAGACTATAAATCTGGAGTGTATGAAAATGGTATGCAATAAAAGGTATTGTGAAAAGTGTTGCGATAAAGGTTGTTAAAATCATAATCTTTATAGCACGCCATACTTTCATAGGAACTGAGAGTTTTTCATATTTTGTGTCGCCGAAAAACCAAATCAGTCCGAAAATTGCGGAAAATGAAAGTTGAAAACCAGGCTGGACCAGATAATGAGGATTTGTTATTAAAAGTGCCGCGAATACAAGTGCCGCATTTCGCATGGTGAAAACATTTCGCCCCAGTATGAATGCCGCGAACATTAAACTTGTTGTCAGAAAGGCCCTTTGTGTTGCAACATCTGCGCCCGATAAAAACAAATAAAATGATAACCCAATAAATGAGAAAACCATCGCGGGATAACGCGCAGATGTTCTTTTTGTTACCCATGGAAGCAGTCGGAATAAAAAATAAAACAATGCAAAAAACCATCCACCAACAAGTGTTATATGAAATCCGCTAATAGAAAAAACATGGGAAATACCAGCCGTCTTCCAAGCATCTATTTCTTTATCTGTCAGTGCATGTTTGTATCCCAAAACAAGCGTATCAAAAAGTTTAGAATCAAATTTATTATGCAAATAATTGCGAAAAGTTGTAATGCCCGTTTCTGTACCATCATTATTGATAGTTAAATCTGATACAAATCCAGTTGCAGTAAGGCCATCAAAATATGCCCACTCGGCCGCGTCAAATCCACCAGGCGTATCGGCAGGGCTGGGCGGAAAAAGCGTTGCATTTGCAATTATATTTGCACCGATTTCTGGAATTGGAATTTCGTTGGACACAGATAACCTGTAAATTGCCCCAGTGGCGGAATCTTGCAAGAATAAACGCGCTTTGTCCGGTGTATAGTCTATATTTTTCACGACCGCCACAATTTCAATGTCGCGTTTTGGGCTTGTAATGTCGGGTATGTCAATCAGTCGGACATAAGCAGTGGAATAAAAAAATCCAAACAAGAATACAAAAACTGGGGCAATAGATTTTTTCCGAAATACGAAAAAGTTCGCTGCGCACAGAATCGAAATAATTAAAGGAAATGCAATGGCAGGTTCAAACGGGAATGCGAAATAAACAGCAATCCCTGCGCAGAAAGCAAAAAGACTGAACATTAAATTCATCCTGAACAAAATCCTAGTAAATAAAGGATGAAAAATCTATAGATTAAAATTTTTTGCCGAACAGGAATTCTGGACTTTGGGAATATGCAATAATAGCGTCCTGATTATCGTCAGACGCAGATTTGCAACGCCTGATTTTTCCACACTTTTCGCATTTATGAATAATGATAAATTTATCGCCAGCAGTTTCAATTCCAATTGGCCGCATAGCTCCACCGCAATTGGATGCTCGGTCGCCAGGATTTATATCAACGCAACGTGACCATAAACAATTTGGGCAATGATTAGTGTATCCGTTTCCATGAACAGATGTGCCACAATTAGTGCAAACAAAATCTTCAATGTTTCTAGTGAATCTTTTCATAGATAAAAAATAGATGTCAGATTTATCTGACACCTATCAAAGTTATTAAAGCCCCAATGCGTTCCGGTACATTTTGGTCAGCTCGTCAGCTTCATCTAACTCGTCTGGGTCCAACTTGCGCAATCTGATCATTTGACGAATATATTTCGGGTCATAGCCAGCGGATTTTGCCTCGGTAAAAATTTCTTTGATGTCCGCAGCGATACCGGCGGTTTCTTCGTTCAGTTTTTCAATACGTTCAATAATAGTTATCAATTGTTGATTATCTAATTGTCCGTGGTTTTCGTTTGACATAAAATCTCCCTTGTTTATTTGATTGGATATGTTATCATTGCAATCGCAAAATGCAAGAAAAACAATCCGCGGGGAAGCCGTCTCTTCCGCCGCTTTAAACAAAGGTATTTTTATGACAAAACTTACAAAAATTATCGCATCTATCGGACCTGCCAGCGAAAATTACGATACATTAAAGTCAATGATAGAGCGTGGCGTGAATGCATGCCGTTTGAATTTTTCCCATGATACTGGTGATGCCCAGGGACGCAAAATAGATTTAATTCGTAAAATCTCGGTCGAGCTGAATCGACCTGTAGCGGTTATCGCCGACCTGCAGGGACCAAAACATCGTATTGGGGATTTCCAAACCGAAAATCATTACCCATTAAAATTGGGGCAAAATTTCATATTGGATAATAATCCAGAACGAGGCGATGGAACCAGAGTCTTTCTGCCGGACAGCGATGTGTTGAACTCGTTAAAAATTGGCGACAGAGTTTTATTAAACGATGGAAAAATTGAATTAGAAGTTTCGAATTCCGAGCCGGGAAAAATCACAACTATTGTAAAGCGCGGGGATGAAATTTGGTCGCGCCGTGGGTTTAACATTCCCGATACAGAAATTGAAACCAGCGTACTGACACCAAAAGATCGTACAGATTTGGAATATGTTTTAACAAAAAATCCAGACTTTGTTGCAATTTCTTTCGTTCAGCGTCCCGAAGATGTTGCCGAGGTTCGCGACTTTATAACTGCGCAAACTGATGCGCCCATTAAAATTATTTCCAAGATAGAGCGTCCACAAGCATTAGAAAAATTGGAAGAAATTATACAGGTTTCAGATGCAATAATGTTTGCGCGTGGCGATTTGGCGGTTGAAGTTCCTTTTGAGAAATTGCCAGCATTACAACGCCTGACCATTCGTATGTGTCGCAAGATGAACAAGCCCGTGATTGTTGCAACCCAAATGTTGGGCAGCATGGTTCATTCAGAATTTCCACTGCGTGCAGAAATTTCAGATGTGGCGCTGGCATCTTATTTGCGTTCTGATTGTGTTATGACATCCGAAGAAACAACCATCAGCGACAATCCGTTGAATGTTATTGATACTATGTCAAAAATTGTGACCAATGCGGACATAGATGTTTATGAAAATGGGAATGATTGGTCGCGTATAGAAAATTTACCGGAAAATGATTGGTCGCGCAGTGTGGCGTCAATGGCTTATCTGAATAAAGCGGCGGCTATTATTGTTTTTGATTCTGGAACAGAGGTTGCGACCGCTATTTCTTGTCGCAAGCCGGACGTTCCGATTATTGGGGTATTCAACGATGCAATAGATGCCAGCCAATTGTGTATTTCACGTGGAGTTTATCCGATTTTTGACCAGAAATTATTTGGGCAAAAAGATGCGCCATCCGTGGCACGAAATTTTGGAATTACTGGCGGAAAGTTGGTAATTGTTGATGGTGATAAAATTTCATTACGCGATGTTTAAATTGTACAAAACAATACCCAGATTGTCGCGCAACAGCGCGGCATTTTTTTATTATATTGACCCAATGCGGTGATTTTTTGTATTCTTTGGGTTATGAGAAAATTATCTTCATTTTTTGCAGGTATTTGTGCCCTGTTTTTTATATCTTGTGCGGCGCATGGTTCGGAATACAATGCTGTTTTAGTTGCTGATATGGATACTGGTCGTGTTTTGTATTCTGAAAATATGAACGATTTAAACTATCCAGCGTCTTTAACAAAAATCATGACACTTTATTTGACATTTGATGCGCTGGAGCATTCCAGATTAAAGCTGGATGATTATTTGATAGTTTCGCAAAGCGCGGCGAACGCGGCACCGGTAAAACTGGGGTTGGCCGCAGGCAGCAAAATTAAAGTGGAAGACGCGATAAAGGCATTGGCGGTACACAGCGCAAATGACGTTGCGCGTGTTTTGGCAGAAAATCTGAAAGGTGGCAAAGAGGGTAACTTTGCTTCCCTGATGACCCAGGTCGCAACAGAAATTGGATTGTCTAAAACCAATTTCGAAAATTCATCAGGTCTGCCCGATGACGATCATTTATCCAACGCGCGCGATATAGCTTTGTTATCAATGGCGGTTTACAAGCATTTCCCCCAGTATTGGAAGTACTTTGGAATAAAAAGTTGGACCTATAATGGACAGACTTATACAAATGGTAATCGTTTGTTGGGCAGTTATGCGGGGTGTGACGGAATGAAAACAGGATATACAAACAAGTCGCGATATTCTTTGGTAGCGACGGCGGTTCGCGATGGCCGGCATGTTATGGCGGTTGTTATGGGTGCGCAAAGCAAGGATGTTCGCGCGAATGTTGCAACAAATATGTTGGATAAGGGTTTTAGCTTGCTTGGTGTAAAAAATTCCGGCACAAAAATAATTTCCACACCAATTATTGAAAATCCAAAAAAGAAAATAGAAACTTATAATCAGCCAATCAGCCAATCTGGCAATTCGGTAAAAAGCGGTAAATCTGGTGTTCAGTTTGGCGCATTTGCATCGTCCACGGCGGCCCAGGCGCAAATAATAAAAGTGCTCAAGGCAACAGGTATAAAGTCAGATATAGAAACCGCGCCCAATGGAATGTTCCGTGTGCGTGCAACAAATATGTCAGAAAGTGCGGCGCAAAGCGCGTGCGCATCAGCAAAATCGCAATCAATAGATTGTTTTGTATTTCGTTAAAATGAATCCAAAGATAGAAAAACTTATTAAACAATTTGCAAAACTTCCACGCGTTGGGAGCAGGGCGGCTCAGCGAATAGTTTTGGCATTGTTGCAAGACAAGACTGGGCGTGCGTCAACATTGGCGACGGCTTTGACTGATGCCGCAGAAAAAATTCATCCTTGTCCTGTGTGTGGTTGTCTGACCGATAGCGAGTGTGAGTTCTGCAATAACCCGGCGCGCGCAAATGGAACACTGTGCATAGTTCGCGATTTGGGCGATGTTTGGACATTGGAAAAATCAGAAGTGTTTCATGGTCGTTATCATATCCTCGGTGGTTTGCTGTCGGGCGCGGCAGGGATGACGCCCGAAGATTTGAATCTGGCAAATCTGCCGGCGCGGATTAAAGATGAAAAAATTACCGAGGTTATTTTCGCATTGCCTAATACTTTTGAGGGCAAAACAACCCAGCACTATGCAATGTCTATAATTGGTGATAGTGATGTTGTCTTTTCCGAATTGGCGTCTGGTGTTCCGCTGGGCGGTGACATTGATTACTTGGATAATGGAACTTTAAGCATTGCATTCGGTGGGAGAAAACAAATATGAGCGGAAATAATCATTTGTTAAATCTTCCGCCGGTTTCAGAAATGATGCGTGATGCTGGGTTAGAGCCTAAAAAGCAACTTGGCCAGAATTTTTTATTTGATTTGAATTTGACGCGAAAAATCGCGCGCAGCGTGCCAAACATAGATGGCGTAACTATTATAGAGGTCGGGCCGGGACCTGGCGGTTTGACGCGGGCTTTGCTGGAAAGCGGGGCGTCGCGGGTAATTGCGATTGAAAAAGACACAGCAACCAAACCTATTTTGCAACGAATAGCAGATGCATCAGACGGGCGGTTGGAAGTAATTTACGCAGATGCCATTAAATGGATGAAGGAAGAAGGAAGAAGTATGAAGCTGAATTATTCTGTTTGTTCGAATCTTCCATATAATGTTGGGACAGAGTTATTAATTCATTGGCTGCATATGATGGAATCAATAACATCCCTGACATTAATGTTTCAGCGTGAGGTTGCAGAAAGAATAGTTGCCAAACCAGGCGATAAGCAATACGGCAGATTAAGTGTTTTAACAAGCTTGGTTGCAGATGCAAAAATTTTATTTAATGTTCCAAACACTGCTTTTTTCCCGGCACCGAAAGTGCAAAGCGCGGTTGTTCAAATAATACCAAAGCGTGCAGATGTAGACTTGGCAAAGGTAGAGAAAATAACAGCAAAACTTTTTGGGCAACGTCGAAAAATGCTGCGTGGAATTATCCCAGGTATTGATTGGGCAAAGTTCGGGCTGTTGGGAACTGAACGAGCCGAAGAATTACGACCAGAAAAATTTGTAGAAATTGCCGCACAGGTTGTGGTATAAATCTGGCCGAGAAGCAAGAGAGAGAAATTATGACTACTTCTATTTTTATATTTTTGGGCATTGTTTTTGGTCTGGTTTTTTTTGCACGATTGGCGCGCGTTGGGACTTTGATTGCATTTCTGACAGCTGGAATTATTGCTGGCCCGTATGTATTAAATTTATGGCAGATTTCTGACATCTGGTCATTTCTGGGGGAAATTGGGATAACGTTTTTGTGGTTTGTGATTGGTTTAGAGTTGAATATGAAACGATTGTGGAGTCTGCGACGCGATATATTTGGTTTCGGTGCAGCCCAAGTTATTATGGTGGCCATAATTTTATTTCCAATTCTATTCGGATTGACTACTTGGACAATCATGGGAACAATAATGGTTGCATTGATGTTGGCCATGTCCAGCACTTCTAACGATTTACAGGTTTTGGCAGATCGTAATGAATTGCAGACTAATGTTGGTCGCCAGACATTTTCTATTTTATTATTCCAGGATTTATTGTCGATTCCATTGTTGGCAATGCTTCCGATTTTTGCAGGGCACAGCTTTAACTTGGGCGGTCAAATTATTGACTTTTTGGTTATGTCGGCTGGATTGGTGTTTGGCGTTATGATTGTCGGACGCTTGCTGCTGAATCCATTGATGCGCGTGGTAGTGCGATTAAAGTCTAAAGAGGCATTTCTGCTTGCGATTCTGCTGAACATTGTTCTGTGGGCGGTGGTATTTGGCTATCTGGGGTTGCCGCCTGCGATGGGCGCATTCCTGGCTGGAATGTTGTTTTCTGAGACCATTTTCCGTCATCAAGTCCAGGCAGATATACAGCCTTATCAGATTCTTTTTCTTTCATTCTTTTTCATTGCGCTGGGAATTGGACTAGATGTTCAAGCTTTAATGAGAAATTGGTGGATTGTTGCGCTGGGCGTGGTTTGTCTGATTATTATAAAATTTGCAGCAATTTACATAGTGGCACGGGTTCGTAACATTTCCAATAGGGAATCATTCTTTATTGCGTTAGTTTTGGCCCAGGGTGGCGAGTTCGGTTTGCTGATTCTGCAAACAATGAAGTCCAGTGGTATAGAAGCCATCCCGACATGGCAGGGTGAAATTCTGACCGCAGTTATAATTATATCAATGATGATGACCCCAATCCTTATGGCGTTTTATGACAGACTGATGAACAGCGGTTTGTTTGGTAGCAGAAAAATTGATAAGCCTGATTCGCCCAATATACAACCAGAAGTGGTTATTTGCGGCTTTGGTCGTGTAGGGCAAACAATTGCGCAAATGCTGGAATCGCAAAAAATCCCTTATGTGGCTATAGATTCCAATATAGATGCGGTTATGTCGGGAAAAGAGGTTGGATTTAATGTGTTTTTCGGAGATACAACCAGTGCAAATGTATTACAGGATATTGGACTTGCCCCGCGGCGGACACGTGCGGTGGTGGTGGCATTGAATAATGCCGCTGTTGCAAAAAGAACAATCCGCGCGGCACGCAGTGTTTCAAAGAATGTTCGTATATTTGCACGAGTTCGTAATATGCAGGAATCTGAAAATTTGCGCAGCGAAGGTAAGTTGGTCGCATTGCCAGAAACAATAGAATCTAGCTTTGTCCTGGGGCAAGAGGTTTTAGAAGCCTTGGGTGTGCGTGAAAAAACGATAGAAGATTTAATGACGACCCTTCGCCGCGATAATTATCACGCTCTTTGTGCAAGTGCATAGATAGTATATTTGTTACGGCATTGTCCGCGACATTTTGATTGCAGTGATAGTAATTTTCGCTATAATGCCCCCGTCGGAAAGGATAGTACTATGAAAAAATTATCTGTGCTGCATGCTGTGTGCCTTATGTTTTTGGTTGTTGTGATTGATCAGCTGACCAAGGGCGTATTACTTTATATGATTACGGGTGGCGTCCCTGTTGGTGGTGCTGCATTTCAATTGGTTCCATATCCATACTTGATGTCGCATGTGACGGATTTTTTTAACATAGTATTTACTTGGAACCCGGGGACCAGCTTTTCGCTTTTTCGCGCGCTGGGTGAATCTGCGCCATTGGTGATAATAACTATGACCGGTATAATTATTGGATTTTTGGGGTATCAGTTGTTTGCACGAAAAAATACGCGACTGGAAACAACTGCTTTTGCATTGATTATCGGTGGCGCGGTTGGAAATTTAATTGATAGAATTCGCTTTGGCGCGGTAATAGACTTTTTGGATTTTCATATTGGCGGATTGCACTGGCCAGCGTTCAATGTTGCAGACATAAGCATATGCATTGGTGTAGGCCTGTTGGTTTTGACATGGGTGTTTAATAAAAAAGGAAAAAAATAATGGTTCGATATTTGGATAATAATAATTCTGGGTTTAATTCTTGGCTTGCATCAAAAAACACAGATAATAAGAAATCAAAACTTACAGGTTTTCTTATTTGGTTGGCAATTTTTTTGCTGGCTTGGTGGGCTTTTTCTGCTTGGTTTACACCAAAAAATAAATCAGAAATCAAAAATCAAAATTCAGATTCCACAATTGTCGCAGAAAGCGTTTCTAATGTTCCCGCACATGTTTTGACTTCGGAAAAACTGAATGCAAAAGTCCAGGGTTTACGTATTTCCGAAATTTCGTTGAATAATTTTACCGATAAAATCGATGGAGCCGATCCAGTTAAACTGTTGAATGGGAATATGGAATTTGCCGAGGTTGGAATCCTTGCCAATGGCACAGCCGCGCCAACTATGGACACAAAATGGGGAAGCGCTGGCGTGATGAAATGGCGCAATGTTGATGGCGTTGAATTTTCTCGTAACATCGAAGTTAAAGACTATGTAATAACAATTAATGACGAAATCAAAAATAACACCAAACGTGACTTTTCTGTATCGCCTTATGCACGTATAGTTCGCTCCAAAGGTTCAGATTCTATGGGGGTTGCAGCTGGTGGCATTGCATTCGCTGCGGACAGCATAGAACGCGAGTCCTGGAAGTCAGTTGGAAAAAAATCTTATGTTTGGACCACTTCTGCGGGTTTTGCTGGATTCGAAGAGCAATACTGGCAGACAATCGTATCGGTAAATTCCCCAGATCAAACCATAAAAATAAAGCCCTTGGCTGACGGACGTTTGCAGTCTGAAACCAGCGCTTCGGCAGTTCAAGTTCCAGCTGGCAAAACAATAATTTTGACCACAAACTTGTTCGCAGGCCCCAAAACCCCGGATGTATTAAAAACTGCCGCATCGTCAATTTCAGGAATAGACAGAACGATAGATTATGGCTGGTTCTGGTTTTTATCGCGCCCATTTTTATGGTCGTTTAACGCGCTTTATGGATTGGTATTAAACTATGGTTTGGTAATTATTTTGTTGACCATTGGCATCAGAATTTTAATGTGGCCTCTTACCAGAAAATCTTTTATAGGTATGGCTGCGATGCAGAAAATGCAACCAGAAATGCAACGTATACAAAAACTTTATGGGGATGATAAAGTCCGTATGCAGGCCGAAATGATGAAGCTGTATAAAAACAGCAAGACTTCACCAATGTCCGGATGTCTGCCCATGTTGTTGCAGATTCCTATTTTCTTTGCGCTGTATAAGGCATTATTGATTGCGGTGCCACTTCGCCATGCAGGTTTTTTATGGCTGAATGATTTGGCGGTAATGGATCCTTACTTTATTCTGCCGATTTTGATGGGCGCAACAATGTGGTGGCAGCAACATTTGCAGACCGCAGCAATAAATACAGATCCAAACGACCCAATGGCCCAGACCCAAAAAATGATGAAGTGGATGCCAGTTATCTTCACTGCTTTATTTGCATGGATGCCATCAGGATTAGTATTGTATTGGACGATTTCCAATTTGTTTGGAATTGGTCAAATGTGGTGGATTAAAAAAAATAATTAAATAATTTTGCTCAGCGCGGCGACCGCAGCGGTTTCTGCGCGCAAAATTGTTTTTCCCAGTGAAATTCCAATTGCGCCCGCTGCATCCAGTTCGGAAAATTCGTTTTCAGAAAATCCTCCTTCGGGACCAACAAGCAATGTGCAATTTGCAAAGTTCAAAGTGCAATTATTTTGTTTTGTTTTATCATGAGCAAATCTTTCATCTGCAAATACTAAATCTTTTTTATCTAATTCGGAAAATTTAATTGGTTGTTCTAATTTCGGAATGCTGTTGCGACCTGATTGCTCGGACGCTTCAATAATGATTTTTTTTATCCTTCCCCATTTCGGAAAATGTTCAGTCGTGCGCTCGGTAATAACTGGTTGCAAAACCGCAACACCCATCTGAGTTGTTGCGTTCAGCATTTCTTCCATTCTGGATTGCTTTATCGGCGCAAAGCAAAACACAATTTTATTACCGGGGTCTTTATGACTCGTAATTTCAACAATTTCCAATTTGTCTTTTTTGACAGATGCCGAAAACTCAACACCATCATTGAATACCAGGCATTTATCTGTGCGCATTACGCGCGTTAAATAGTGGGCTTGGTCAACGGAAAGCGGTATTTGTTTTCCAACTTCCAATTTTTCATTTATAAAGATTCTGGGTAAGTTTTGCATTATCAAACACCAATTTTTTTGATATAATATATTTAATGGCTGAAAAATTCAACATTTTATCGTTTTCGGGTAAGGGCAAGGGTTTGAAAATCTTTGACTCGTCCGCGTACAAGGACCACGAAAAGGCCCCAATGGGGCGTATGTTTTGGAATATGCGATACAAAGTTATCGTATGGCTGTCTTGCTTTTTCGTATTTATTTTGGCGTTTCCGATTGAGCATTTGTGGCGATATGGATGGTCGCCCGCATCTGCAAAATGGATTGGTATTTATTTTACAAACTTTTTATACAGTGTTGGTTTATCTGTTTTTGCAGAGATTCCAGAATGGTTAAGTCGCGCTGCAACTCAGCCAGACATTGCAGCTATTGCCCCATTGCTGCCTATTGCGATATATTTTGTTCTGACGGACGAAACTTTATTGAAAGAATTTAATCCGTTTGGCAAAGATGTTTTGAAAGAAGAATCATCCCGCAAAGCAAATGATGAAGACATCAAAAAAATGGGATTAATGGATGGCTTTATGATGGTGTTGGGATACTGGAAGAAAAAACCATTGATGATGAAGGAAACGCTGTCTGCGCTTTGTTTAGCGCCCCCCGGGACCGGTAAAACCCAAGGTGTTGTATTGCCGACAATCTTTGAGTGCAACAATGTTTCGATGATTATCAATGATCCAAAGCCCGAATTAAAACAGCAATCGTCGGCCTATCGTGCGCAGAATGTTGGGCCTGTGTTCATTATGAATTGGGCGGGACAAGATGATCCAATGGCTGGAATTTATTACCCTTCATGGAATCCATTATCGCCATCCCATGTGCCATTTATTACCGAAGAGCGTGATTTGTATATTGATTCTATTTGCGCGACATTGATTGCGGATAAAACCAGTTCGTCGGCAGATCCGCACTGGACGATTTCTGGACGCGCGGCATTGTCAGGCTTGATAAACTTTATGGTGTCCAAGATTGATAAAGCCAAAGCGGACGAATATTTTTATGCGCGTTTGCAATCAGGCGAATTTGATGCCGAAGATGCGGCGTTGCTGGGCGAGTATTACACAATGATGAATGACCCAAATGCTGATGCTGCACGGTATGCGTTGGCAAATGGTCAGCTGAATGCAATGAATTATGTTCATGTTGGAACATGGGCGATGATTCCGGACGACTGGGTTGGTCGCGAAGCATCAATGTCCATGATTCTGGATTGGCTGAATAAAAGCCAGGTGCGAATTGCGGAAGAGTTGGAAAATCGACGCAAGCAAGGCGATCAAATGGTTATGATGGCCGATCCTATGAAAGATTTGTTCCAAAATGCTGTGAATGAGGCATTACAATACGGATACTCGCACCGTGCGGTTTTGGAATTGACACAACTTGCAAATACTCCGGATAAAGAACGCGGTTCTATTATTTCAACCGTTCTGGCGGGACTTTCTATTTTCAGAAATGCGGCCGTTCGCAATCGCACCAGCCACAGCGACTTCCACTTCAGCGATTTGCGTGGAATGATTGATCCACGTGATGGCAAAGTAAAGCCAGTATCCGTTTACCTTTCTATTAATCAAGTTGATTCCGAAGCATTAAATCCAATAACTGCAATCTTTATTGAATTGATGTCCAGGTTCTTGATAGCAAATGCCCCCGATGGCGAACACGCAGGGCAAAAGTTGGGCCCATATCCAGTGTTATTTGTTTTGGACGAGATGCCAAAAATGCAAAAGATGCAGGCGATTATCCAGGGTCCCGACATAGGTCGTGGTCAGCAAGTTTCGTATTTGATTATCGGTCAGGACATTGCGCAAATTCGTGAAAAATATGGCGCGGACGCGGCGCAGACTATCATTTCTACGACTGCGGCAAAGGTTATCTTGCGCCAGAATAATATGGAAACTGCAGAAATGTTTTCCAAGATGATGGGTGAAAAAGTAGAATCTAAAAAGAGCAAAGGCCCAGATGGTAAAGAAACTGAAAGCACGGACAGAAAGCCGCTTTACAGCTCTATGGACATCATGAAACTTGATTCGAAAAAGCAGCTGGTTATATTCCAGGGTTATTACAATCGCCCGATCGAGGCAGATTACAGCCCGGCCTATGCGGACGAGACTTTGCAAAAGTACAGAAAGTTGGGCGAAAGTCCGCCATTACCAGAATTCTTGGTTGCATCCCATCATGCTGCTATGCGGTATCGTGGCACTCCTCGTCAATATGACCCAATGACAAAGACCATAAAGGATTTGGCGGCGTGAAAACCAGACTTGCAAAGTTCATAGCTGATTCCGGACTTGCGTCGCGTAGGGTTGCAGAAAAGCTGATTACAGACGGCAAAGTTTTTGTAGATGGCGTTCGCATTGATACCCCAGTGTTTTTTGTTGCGGGTGGTGAAAAAATCGAAATAAAAGACAAAGCAGAAATCCAAAAAGTCAAAGGAAAAGAAAAGACCGAGTTATATGCTTTTCACAAACCAATAAATACCATTACCAGTTTAAGTGATCCAGCGGGGCGAAAAACTATTTATGGTTTTTTGCCGAAAAAGTATGCCAATCTGAAATATATCGGAAGACTGGATTATAAAACTACCGGTTTATTATTGCTGACCAATGACGGAGAACTGGCGCGAAAAATGACTTTACCGACCAGTGGGTTAAGACGAGTTTACATTGCACACCTGCATCCAAAAAGTTTTGCAGAAATAAAATCGCCGGCGCGGGCAAAGGCATTACGTGGATTTTTATCGCCATTGAATTCAGATGAGGCAATTTTTGACGCATTACGCCGGGGCGCAACAATCGATGGAATAAAATACCAGCCAATGGAAATCCAGGTTTTGTCGCGTTATCCATTAAGTATTCAGATTACATTGGGCGAGGGAAAGAAAAATGAAATTCGCATTGCTATGGATTGGTTGGGTTTTATGGTGAAAAAATTGCACCGGATTTCTTATGGCGATTATGAATTGGGCGATTTGCCAGTCGGGCATATTCGCGCCGCATAAATTAATAATTTTTGACAAATGATATGTTTTTTTGTATAACATCTATGTAAAAAATAAAAAAGGATGTGATATGGAAATGTCAACAGGTATAGATTATCCCAAAACTGCAGAAATTAAAATCAAAATTAATAGAGAGATCTTGCGCAAAGACCCCGTTATTGCAAAGATAGTAGAAGACTTTCTAAATTCTCGCGAAAAAGCCGGGTTTCGTAAAGATTCCGTAAAATCTTTATTGGTGCCGGAATTTCGTAAATTGGTTGTTGATGCCAATGGTCAAAGAACTATGGATGGCGATAACAGAAAGTATATCAGAGAATATCGGTTTGATGTAAGTGATCAAAAATACATTCAGGCAAACTTTGCAAAAGCATGGGAATGGACCAAAGAAGTTTTTGGCGTTACAATAAAACAAGTAATTATGGTTCCGGTAAAGAAAAAACAATTGGAGTTCTGGATTCCAGCAAATCAGATAAAAAGTGAAAATATACAGGCATTTGATTCTGAAAAATCGAATGAATTGCTGAATGTTTTTTTCTCGATAAAGTATGAAATTGATAAGAAAAAAGATTCTAAAGAATACTATCTGCCTGTTGGTGTTGGTCCATTTTGTTTTTATTTAAGCGATTTTGCATGGTATGCCGGTCGCGGTGCTGCCGGAGATAATCTGTATTGGATGGATTTAAAAAGACATGTATATCGGGCATTTGAAAAGTGCAACACTACAGGTCGTTAAAACGATAAATTGTAAATATAAAAAGACTCTCGTTCGGGGGTCTTTTTTTATTACCCCCAGGATAATTTTATTATTGAATTCAATCGGTTATCTTTGGTATCATTTTTCATGTAGTTATAATTCTTAAGGAGAGACCAAGATGAAAAAAATAATCCCAGTTTTCTGTTCAATGTTTTTGCTTTGCCCCGCCTTTGCAGAAGATGTTGCCCCTGCGCTTACTGCGTACGGCGCGCCCAAATACATTCAACCAGTTATTGAAACCTCGGTTGCAAAAGAAGTTATTGCGCCAGTAAAAGAGGTTGTTGCCGAAACAAATCCTGAAATTAAATTTCCTCGTGGACTTCAATTGGGCTTGGGCGCGTCGGTAACGTCTGGAATAAATGGATTTGTAGGGTATGCGAATAAAAAGTTTGATTCTTTCTGGTGGAAAAGATTGGGTGTGCGTTTTGACTTTGCAACAACTGCGCCGATTGAGTCTTCTATCAATGCGACAATAAATACAGCGGTTGATGATGGTCAAGATGTTGGAGATAGCCTGGCCATTAAAAGTGTAGATGTTACCGCTCATCACGTTGGATTATTGGTTGATTTCTATCCGTTTGGGGATACTTGGTTCTTGGGTGGTTGGCGTTTAACTGGTGGTTATATGATGGGTAAGTTTGGAATTGGTGCAGATTTGTCTGGTACAATAAATGATGCACCAAGCGAACCAGTTAGCTTTGAACTTAATGGAAGTGATTACCATTACTTGGGTAATACAATTACTGGTCGTGCAACAGGAACTTGGAAATACTCGGGACCATATATGGGAACAGGTTTTGATTTGGGCTTGCTGTGGGGTGTTAAGATTTATATGGATGCCGGCGCAGTGTATACTAACAAAACGGCCGCAATGGGTCTGAATGTACCACTTAATAACTTATTACAGGTTTATAATGGCACGACATGGGTAGCTGTTGATTCCGATTCGGATTTGGTGGATGCATTTAATGCAAATAAGACCGCAGCATTAAAAGATGCAAACGATGATTTAGGAAAATATAACTTATTTCCGATAATAAAATTGGGATTGATGTATCGTTTTTAATTATAAAATATGTTTGATAAAAAGACCCTGGACAGGGGTCTTTTTATTTTTTTATTTTTTATAAAAACGGCTGTTTTCAGCGTGTTATTAAATGTTAGTGTAAAAACATTTATGCATAAATGGCGAATAATGGCGTATTTTTGCCTATTTTAATTTGTGAAAAAAAGCGTATCTGAAAATAAATTGTAAATAATTTTAACTTTACGCTTGACTTATGGAAAGAATCAGCGCATACTATACGGGCTTTCAAGTTGGAATAAAAGCTTCAACCCCTGAAATTCTGCGGTTTTTTGGAGAAAACAACGATTCGTTGTCCCAAAGCAAATCGCAATTTTGTAAATAAAGCAGCTCATCAAGATTTGTGTTG
>CAZUED010000003.1:0-64874 GCA_964619545.1 uncultured Muribaculaceae bacterium
AGCGCTGCGAGGCGTTTAGCTCAACCGTACTAATCGGATGATTGACTTTTTATCTTTGTTTGATTTTCTGAAACTTTGGTTTCGGGAAATCAAACAGAATGCTTGAAGAGTATGTTGTAAATAATAAGATTCTTTTTTGAATAAATATGATGTTCTGTGAATTTCGTTCTGGTGATTATTGAGCACCAGCCACCCTCTGATCCATTCCGAACCAGACAGGGAAACGATGTATCGCCGATGGTACTTTGGCTTAAGCCACGGAAGAGTAGGTCGTCGCCAGAACGAAATTCATAAAGACATGTAAAGCCGAGACAATGAAATACCGCCCCATTTTTGGGGCGTTTTTTTATCCGATGTCATTCCTATCACAATAGTTATAAATTTTAGTTATAATTTTTACATGGTTCAAAATAATCCGGACTTAAATTTTCCAAATTATACGGCACAGAATATGCCGCCAAAAAATCCATGTGAAACCTGTTTGTTTTGGGGAATCACATGTAATCAATTAATATGCTCGAATTTCCAAAAATATAAAGAAGATACGAAAAAATTTGCGCTGAGCAATGAAATTTCTCCCTTTAACAATTTATATTGATGTGATATAATCAGATGAAAGTAGAGAAGGGGTTTTTTATGAAAAGCCGGTTTTTAGCGTATTTTGTGTTCGCATTTAGCGCTGTTTTTGTATTGCCTGGGGCGGCTGATCCAATTGCTGGATATGGCCAGACTGCGCCTGTTGCAACAACAAGCGCAACACAATCTCCGCGTGCAACAGGTCAGCGCGGCGGTCGTGCGACCCCCAGCCCCACTGCGGCAGCCAAAGTTGGCGCAACACAATCAGCGTCGCGTAGTGTGTCATCAAGAAGCGTTGGTGCGCGTGCAACCGCAACATCTGCGCAAAATATAGTTTCGCGTGGCACCAGTTCGCGTACAACAAGCAGTCGCGCGGTACGCGCTCGTACAGCAAGTTCAGCAACAACGGCCAGGGTTTCGCTGACCGGTACCGCAATTCGCGGCAGCAGCACTTCGACCACAACACTTGCTAACAAGCTTTATACCGGGACATATTCTAATATTATTGATCCTACAACCGGTTTAATTTCAGCAGATGCCTACAGCAACTGTCTTGAATCTTATTATGCTTGCATGGATGAAATTTGTACGGCGCGTAATCCAGGACAACGTCGTTGCGCGTGCGCCGGTCGAGTAAAAACTTTTGCTAATGTAGAAGCGCAATTGCAGACAGCACGTGAAGATTTATTAAAAGTTTCGGGACAATTGTCATTATTAATCCTTACCAAGGGCAAGGATGTTACGTCTGCATTTACTTTGACCGAGTCAGAAAAAGTTTTGAATTGCGTTTCTTGGCGTGATGCCAAAACCGCTGGAAAGACCGATGAATGGTGCGAAAGTCATACCATGCTGTCTGGCACAACAAGTTGCACCAGCTATTCTGGGCCACCGGCGTTTGTAGCGGAATACTGCTCTAGTAACGATTTTGTTCTGGGTGGATCCGATTGGATGAATGTCTTGAATGGGGCGGATTCTGATATACTTTCCAGCTTGGAAACCTATGCCAGCACGATAAACCAAGTCAATGTTATTACCACAGATAACACAAACAGCTTGTTCAGTTCATTCATGAATGTCAGCGATATAGTTGGACAGCTGGACGGCACCGGGAATTTGTTCAGTTCAACAGAAACGGCGCCCGATACTTTGGCCCAGCTGTGGGGGTATAACTTGTTCCAGTACGCCCATAACAATGTTTGCAATCGTGTTCTGAATTCTTGCTTTAACGGAATTTATGAAGCATGCGGAAGCAATAACGGAACAACTGGTCCATATAATTATAACAATACAATAACTGTTAACAATGATGGATCGGACTTGAATTTTGTTGTTCCAGGATCGTCTTCTTCAACCAGCACGAATACAGCAACTTGCTTTGGTTATACAAGCAGCAGTGGCGATCCATATTCAACGTTGCGCCGGCCAGTGGCGGATTCGCGCCGCAGCATTTTGCAAAAGTATGCACTGGACGCAAATGCTGATTGCGATACGTATGGTGAAGAGTTGAAAAAGCAAGCGACAAATATGGCATATCAAAAGATAGCCGCGACTCAGTACCTGCAGCAAAAGCGTCTTGAATTCGCAAATGAAGATGAAACAAATACAACTGCTGAATTAGTTGCTGCCAAAGAGTCTTATCGCAGTTGCGTCAGCGAGGTTTATGATTGCTATGACCAACAGACACGGACTAATCCAACCTGGACTGCGGCACGTGTAAAGAACTATTGCTCGCAAAGCGCGGAAGTTCCCAGCTGCTATGAAACGATGGTATGTGATCAAGAAGTTGGTCGTTTGATTGATGTCGCAGACAGCATAACATGCACAAGTACCCAAGATTGGGCAGCGAACACTTGCCGCAATGTTGTCAGATTGTCAGAAATCTTGAATGGCACGGGCGCGGCAGCGGTTTCGACTGGTGCGAACTCGGCAGGTTTGCGCGAGTACTGCTTGCAAAGCACCCCAGGTGTATATGGCGAAGGCAGTATACGTGATTTTGGCACCGGCTGGGGTCCAGGAAGTTTATAAAGCACAAGGCGTAGATAATAAATGAATAAAAATTCCAGATTTTGCAAAAAGTTTGGTGCATGTTTATCTATGCCTTATGCTGTTTTTTTGATGTTCTGCATGGGTATAGCTGATGCAGCTGAAGTAAGTCGTGCACTTCCCGGAAAACAAGTTGCTATTTCAACGACATTCCAAAATCAGATACAATCCGAAGATGAAGTACCGGTGATAGAGCCCGGACAAGTTTCTGTACCCATATCGGTTTCACGTACGGCAGCATTGCCTGCACAAAGAAGTCAAAATGAAATAAGATCACGCACAGCGGCGACAGCTGTTCCACGCGATGCACTGAATGAAGCTGCGCGCCAAGTTGGACGCAGCGCCAAGGCCGAGGCAGCAAGTATGAATGCAACGGCACCAGTTCGTCGTGCGGGGATTTCTTTACGTCCGACAGCTGCCGAGGTTGGCGGCCGTGCAGCAGTTGTTACAGCTGGTACAACTACAGCTTCAAGTGTCAGCGCGGCAAGTCGTAGATTAACTTCACGTGCTGCAACTACAGGTCCCGATACAGCTGGGATTGACGATACAATAGCTGTGACGGAATCATGCCAAGCGCAATATACCGACTGCATGGATCAGTTCTGCGCTGTCATTGATGCCAACCAAAAAAGATGCAGCTGCAGTAATCGTCTTTCTTCTTATTCGCGTGTAGAAACATCTGTAAAAGAAGCAAACAATCAGCTGAATGACGTCGCACAACGCATACGCTATGTGGGATTGTCTGCGGATGAAATTAGTGCGATTATGAGCGCGACCGAGGCTGAGATTGCATTACAAAATACCCGTGATACAACAGAATCACGGAATATGCTGGATGAAATTGAAAATCTTATTCGTTCGCCGGAAAATGTTGTTGCGCAAAGTTCTTCATCAACGATTGATTTGGACTTGAGTTTTGATGCAGAGGCTGATCCCATGGAGTTGTTTAATCTTTCCGGATCATCAACAGGGTCATTTTCTAATTTGCGTGGAACGGATTTGCTAAATGCCGCAAAAAAACGTTGCCAATCTGTGCTGACATCATGCAAAGCCAAAGGTGCAAACGTCAATCAAATTACAGGTCGGTATGAAATAGAGATAGATAAAGACTGCATAACATATGAAAAAGGTCTGGAAAAGATGAATCAGACCTTGCGCACAAATGTTCGCAGTGCAACACAAATGTTGCAAAAGGCAAGACTTGCTGTGCTTGAAAATCATAACTCTTACGACG
Source organism: uncultured Muribaculaceae bacterium (assembly GCA_964619545.1). Lineage (GTDB taxonomy): Bacteria > Pseudomonadota > Alphaproteobacteria > Rs-D84 > Rs-D84 > WRCA01. Next base: position 3,854 of record CAZUED010000003.1, read on the forward strand.
CCAAGGGTTGTGTTGGTGCTTTGGAACAATGCATGCACGACGAAATGGTTTGCGGAAGCGACTATTCTAAATGCCTTGATCCGACTAAACGCTTTATAGACGAAAGCGGAAAAGTAGTTTTGGGTCAAAATATTTCCATGATAAGAAACATTATGGCGAATTTTGATAATTCTATAATAGACGAGTCGTTTATAGGTTCAGCATGGGCAATGTCGGGAATGTCTGGTTGTGATCAGGCACCAAATAATAATGGCAAATGCATTGTGAAGTATTTGTTGGGAAAAATCGGAATGGGCGAAGATAGCAGCTCTGGTTTGTGTCGCCCGGTTTTAGACAAGTGTCAAAAACAAACGTATGATGGCCGCGGCAAATATAATCCGAAAAACGCAATAGTCGTGGGCTATATACAGCGCGCAATGACTAATATTCGTGCTGCCCAGGAAAATATAATTTCAGATTACGCATCGACATGTATGGCGGAAATTGCAACTTGCTATTCCAAGCAGGTTACGCAAATCAATGCATGGTCATCAAATGCCAACGTTCAGAATGTGTATTCAGTTCTGAAAGGCGCATGTCGTAATGTTGCACTGACATGCAGCTATGCGGTTTTCTCGGCCGACCAAACTGTGAATGGTTGCCCAATAACCAGCAATGATATGGCTGGAACCGATGGTGATAGGCAAAGCAAATGTATAGAAAACATTTCGGATATATTCTATCAATCAATGTTGTGTCCAGATTATTCGACATGGGTCCCGGCACAGACAGGTGCTATCGCAGGCACTATGTATCCTTATTCGCCCGATACACCGATCAGAGTGCATGTTAACGAGCGCTGTGTATGCCAATCAGGATATGGCGTAAATGCGGGTAGTTGTGAACAATGCCCGACCGGATACGCATTCAATGCAAATTGCACTTATGCCAGTGCATCCCAAGGTTGTCCGATTATAGGATGCGGTTGCCCAGCGGGTACGACTTGGAATACGACTGCATCTGCGTGCCAATAAAACCCTTGAAAATCGTGTGGTATTTGCTATGCTTTTCCTATTAAAAGGAAGAAAGCATAATGAGTCAAGCATACGCCGTTCTGGCGCGAAAATACCGCAGTCAAGATTTTGCCAGTCTGATTGGACAGGACGTTCTTGTTAAAACCCTTACTACAGCAATCAATACAGACCGAATCGCGCATGCGTATATTTTTACGGGCATTCGTGGAACTGGGAAAACCAGCACCGCTCGCATTCTGGCCAAGGCGCTGAATTGTTTAAGCGCAAATAAAGCAACCGCTGCCCCATGTGGTGTATGTGAAAATTGCAAAGCGATTGCTGCCGGTCAGCATATTGATGTTTTGGAAATTGACGCAGCATCGCACACTGGTGTTGATAATATGCGCGACATTTTGGATGCAGCCCAGTATCGTCCAACTAATGGCAGATACAAGGTTTACATTATCGACGAAGTGCATATGCTTTCAACCAGTGCATTTAATGCATTATTAAAAACTCTGGAAGAGCCGCCCGAGCATGTTATTTTTATTCTGGCGACGACAGAAATACGAAAAGTTCCTGTAACTATTCTTTCCAGATGCCAACGATTTGATCTTGTACGTGTTTCAGTCGAAACACTTAAGAAACATTTTGCTTGGATTGCCCAGTCGGAAAAAGTGAATTTGACAGATGGTGCAAACGAATTGTTGTCGCGTGCAGCAGATGGTTCAGTTCGTGATGGTCTGTCTTTATTGGATCAAGCAATTGCGCAAACAGGCGGCAATGTGGATGAGGCTGCAGTGCTGTCCATGTTAAAACGCGCGGACCGCGGCGTGGTCGTTGATTTTATGCAGACATTACTGTCGGGCGATGTTGCGGCCGCAATAGACAAGGCGGACTCTTTGTATGCTAATGGCGCGGATTTATCAATGTTGCTTACTGACATGATGGAATGGACGCACTGGGCGACTCGTATGCACCCCAGCTTGCATGCAGGTGATGCAGCTGCAATTCCATATACGGCTGATCAAAAAGAACAAATAAGAAAAATTAACGAAACGACTAGCCTGAATACTTTGTCGCGCATATGGCAAGTAATGGTTGCCAGTGTACCTGAAATGCAGACTGCTGGGAATCAAAAGCAATGCTTTGATATGCTGGTTGTTCGTTTAATGCGTGTTGCTGATATGCCGCCCATCAACGAATTAGTAAAGCAAACAGCAACGTCTGCACCCCAAGCAAAACAGCAGATACATAAAGTTCCAGCAAAAGACAATGCATTTATAAAAATTTCAACGCCAATTGAACTTTCTGGCGCCCTTTCTGATGCCAAAGAACCTTTGTTAATGACTCATTGGGCAAATAATGTAGAGGTTGCAGAATTTTCAGATGGGCAAATTAAGTTTTTTGATCGTAATGATGATCGTGATTTCCCTACAAAATTGCGTGATTTTTTACGTACCAAAACCGGCAAAGAATGGATTTTGGAAAAGATAGAACCAGAGCAGAAAAATCAGCCCATGCAAACCCCGACCGAGGCACAGCGCGCAGAACTTGAAGCCGATCCTGTGGTTGCAAACGCGCTGGATTTATTTGCTGGTGCCGAAATTATTTCGGTAAAATAAGGAGAGAAAAATGAGAGAGCAATGCGGACGCAGCCTGATTGAAATGCTTGGAGTGCTGGCCATCGCAGGTGTTATGACCGCTGGTGCAATTGCTATGTATAACATTGTGCGCACCCGACAGATTCGGATGGTGGCGACCCAAGATATGAAAACAATCGCAAATAATACAAAGCTGTTGTATGCCGCGCGCCGTGATTATACCGGCATATCCGCAGATTATTTGGTTAAGGCTGGCGCAATGCGCAATGAAAAATCTCCTTTGGCTGGCGCTCAGTTTTCTATTTCTGCAAGTCCAGGCCCCAAGGAATTCGCAATGGTTTTTGCAGAATTAAATTTTAATGATTGCTCTTGGCTTGCGACGCAGAATTTTGATTGGGCGGACAGAATTAGTGTGAATGGGTATTTTGAGTCCGCATCGACTTATTGTCGTCAGATGGATAAAAATGAAGTTGCGGTTTGGGTGAAATAAAAATTAAAGAGCAAAGAGTTCCACGGTACATTAATATAAAAGATAAGCTATGAAAGTAAAACTGAAATGTTTTTATAAAACTTCATTTGCAAATTGCTCGTTGCTCTTTTCTCTTTGCGCATTTTTAAGTGGTTGTGTCACATATCAAACGCCGCCGCGCAATGATTGGCCGATTATTTTACGTGGCGCGACCTTCTCTGAAATGACCGATACTATGAAAATTGCAAAGCGACCCGTTTTTATTGGTGGTGGTGGAAAAATAATAAACAAAGATGCCGGGCCAGAAAATATAAGTCAATATGGTAAAGAGCCCACGCCAACAGACATTAGTCCAGCAGTATTAAAGTATATGGCTTCGCTGGAATATGAGTTATATGATTCTTTATTAAAACCGGGAATCCAGGTTCAGCGCGTGGGCACCGATGTTGTTTTATTGCTGACACGTGATTCGTTTATGTATTTGGACGCACCAGAAGTTTCGGATGATGGTGAAGATACATTGAAAATCGTTGCAAAAATACTGAAAAAATATGATGCTACGTTTATGGAAATTTCGGGTTATACCGATGCAACAATAGACAAGAATGCGGCATCTGCACTTTCGTTGGATATGGCGCAAAGGGTTGGAATTTTTATGGCAAACCATGATATAAACCCTGCACGTATGTTTATTGTTGGTCGGGGCGCTGCACGTCCTATTGCGGCCCAAGATGATACAGGTCGGCGCATGAATCGGCGCGTTGAAATCAGATTGTCGCCAGCAAGATAGCAAATTTTCTGATTGAAATTTATTTTTTATGGATTACAATTAGCAAAGAAAACAAAAAGGAAGGAAAATGAAAAACCAAAAACCGCTTCCAAAAAAAGCGAAAAACTACAAGAAAATTGGTCTTATCGCTGCTGTGGTTGTCGCCGTGGCTGCATTGGGATTTTGGGCTGTTCGGTATTTTACCGCACCGATTTCAATTGAAAAAGCAATCGAGCATGTTTCAACTGAAGCGGTAAGCGGCAGCGACCTGCGTATTGCGGTCGTACGTATGGATGCAATTCAGACCCAAGCAAAAGTTTTGGCCGATTTGCATAAACAACGCGAATCTTATGAGAATAAGCTGCGTGATGAATTGTCAAATCGTCAGAAAGAGCTAGAAAATGAAAAGGCAGAAATAGAAAAATCGCAAGATGTTCTTTCACGTGAAGCTTTACAAAAACGCGTTTCTGATTATCAGCAGAAAGTTTCAAAGTTGCAGCAAGATTTGACTACTCGCGCCCAGGCAATAGATGCATCTTTCCAGAAAGCATTGGCCAAGGTACAAAGCGAACATCTGGATCCGATAATTGACGCTGTTATTACAAAAAAGAACTTGTCATTGGTTATTGATGGCCGTTTGGCTCGCACAGGCGGAGAAATCAAGAATCTGGACATTACGGATGACATAGTGATTGCTTTGGATAAAAGAATCCCAAGCGTCAAAATGGAAACTCCAAAAGGGTTCTAAAATAGTTCTGAATTAAATCGCCGCAATCGCGGCGATTTTTTTAATATAAAAATGTTTTGTAAAAAACTTTGATTTTGTTGATTTTGCCTTTCTACTTTTGCCTTTTGTTTTTTTGTGTTATAATTCACCTATGAAAAAGTTTTTTGCTTCATTGTTTGTTATTAGTTTTTCATTGCTGTTCATGGCGCCTGTGCGTGCATCAGATGCCCCGGATTTCAAGATTTACGAAGACGTTTCCATAAATAATCAGCCAAAATCCATGCCAGAAATAGAGGAATTATTTCTTAATCCCCGTGCCCAGACAGAAAATCTTTGGGCTGCCGGAAAAAATTCAATGTTAGAAATTTCTTATACTGGTTGCCCATTTCATACAATTCGTGAATGCCTGATTTGGAAGCGTAAACCAGTAATAATGGAAACAATCCCATTGCCAACGCGGCATATTAAAAAAACTGATGATTATCAAACCGCATTGGTAAAAAGGTACGAGGCTCTGATGCAGGCAGCCAGATCTTGTTGCACTGCCGGCATGGAGAACAAGTTGATAAATTCTGGCGCATCCGCTGGTTTGATTTATAAATTTATGGTTGATGATGCAAACTTTTACGGATTTGGGGATAGATGCTTGATGATAACAGATGAAGAACTGCAAGAAAACTATTCTGGGACTGCAACCGCAAGGGCGGTGATGGGTGTTCGTGATACATGCCTGTGTCAGCGGCGGGATTATTTTGATGCACTACTGGCGCCATTTGACGATTTTCCAGACGAAGAGTATAATTATACTTATCAAGATGGATTGAAGCGCGAGGTAAATGTTTCAATCAGCAATGATGTACGTGCAGTCAAAGAAATTTTGACACGCTGCCTATAAAAAAGTTAATAATCACTACATTTCCAATAAACTTGCACTGACAATTTCTGTGTGGTATTATTTCAATCATGAAAAAACTAATACAATTTTTGTTCGGCCAATGTGCTGAAAAAACTACTGCCGGTGCGCTGGCTAAGAAATTTGGCATGGAGCTGCATGGTAATGCTTCGGTTCCAGTTCGTGGTGTTGCGCCTATTGCGGATGCAAAGCCCGGTGACTTGGCATTCTATTCAACCGAGAGAAATTCCGAAGCATTCAAGATTTTACCGATTGAAACATTAAAAAATACCAAGGCATCGGTAATATTGGTACAAAAAGAAAATGTGAAATTTGCCCCAAAATGTGCAACTTTGCTGCTGACCGACAGCCCTCGCGCAAACATTATAAAAATCATAGGTGAAATTTATAAAGAAAAACCGCGACTGGGTGTTCATTGGGCTGCTAATATAGAGCATGGGGTATTTTTCCGTAAACGCCGAAGTGTTTATGTTAGTCAGTTTGCAACTATTGAAAAGGGTGCGGTGATAGAACAGGGGGTGAAAATTTATCCGGGGGCTTTCATCGGTCGCGGTGTGGTGCTGGGGACTGGAACAATCGTTCATACTGGTGCACATATTGAAAATGCCACCATTGGTGCGAATTGTGTAATTCACAGCGGTGCTGTTATTGGCAAGGAAGGATTTGGATATACGCGTCAAAATGGTAAGAATGTATTTATTCCGCACGTTGGTCGCGTGGTTATCGGGGATCGCGTTTCTGTTGGTGCAAATTCTTGCATAGATCGCGGAATGATGACAGATACAACCATTGGGGCTGGAACAAAGATTGATAACTTGATTCAGATTGCGCATGGCGTTGTTATAGGTCAAGAGTGTTTTTTAGCCGCAGGCGTTGGTCTGGCCGGTGGGGTTGTAATTGGCGACAGGGCAATGATTGGCGGTCATGTTGGAATTGCCAATGGTGTTAAAGTTGGTGATGATGCTGAAATAGGCGCGCAAAGTGGTGTTTTTCGCGATATTCCAGCGGGCGAGCGTCATATGGGCTATCCCGCAGTTCCGGGGATGGAATTTATGCGCGCTCATGCATGGGTCAAGAAAAACATGAGGGATAAGAAATGATGGTAGATACAAAGGGTGTAGAAGCTGTAATTCCACATCGCGGCAATATGAGATTGGTGGATGAAATTCGCGAATTTAATGAAATCAGTGGTGTTGGTATAAAACATGTCAGGGATGATGAATTTTGGTGTGCCGGACATTTTCCCGGAAATCCGATAATGCCTGGTGTTTTACAGGTCGAGGCCTTGGCGCAAACTGCATGCTTTATTGTGTTCAAGCAAATGGGTGCAACAGGTAAGGACACTTTGGGCTATTTTACCACTATGGAAAAAATCAGATTTTCGCACATGGTAAAACCTGGCGATACGCTTGAATTGCATGTAGAAATTTTGGCAAAAAAATTAAACATGTATAAATTTCATGGAATTGCAATGGTTGGCGGGAAAAAAGTTTCCGAGGCTACATTTTCCGCAATCATGAATTAAAATCGCTGTACGTGCCTTTATCGGCAGTTAAATACTTGTATAAAGCATCGGGCGTCCATATAAATGGCGCCCGAATTTTTAATACGTGTTTTGCGAAAGAAACACAGGTTATGTTAGAGCATAAGTTATAGGGCATAACGCATAGATATTTTTTACCTTGTGCCTTATGCTCTAAAAACACCCATCCATTTTGTTCCAGGATTTTTAGGTCGCGGGTTTGCAGCAGTATAAAGTTTATTTTCCCTGAACCGACTTGTATCATAGTGTATCTATGTCTTATGCCTTTAGCCTTATGCTCTAAAACGATTGCGCAGTGTCGAAATTTTCGGCAAAAAATGCGTGGCATTATTTTCCTGGTATTATTTGTAAATCCGATAAGCATGAAAATCTCCGATTTTTATTTAATTTTCAAAGTGCAATTGTGGTGTCGGCTTCACCGACAACCTATAAATAATTATTTTACCTGTGAGCAACGCGAACACATTAATTGCACATTGCACTTTGCTAATTGCTCATTAGTTTTCCAGCCATCCTTTGATTTTTGCAGCTTGCGCGATAGTTTGCATTGCATCATTCCACAGGGCAGCTTTGGCATTTTCTGACCATTCATGCTGATGTGGAGCGCGCCGCAAGTCTCCAAATTCTTTCAAGACTTCCAGTTGTTTGGGCGTTAGCTTGCCGGCCAGGTAAAGCCGAGTGATAAGAGTTTCAACATCAATAGCTTCACAAGGATATGGATTTCGTGCCACTGGTCTTCCGATACGCATACGCGCAATGCTGGCAGATGAAAGCGCATCCTTTTGTCGGCAAGTTAAAAACCAAAACCACATTTGATCGGCGTCTTGAAATTTTCTTTCTGGTGCGTCAAAAGCCGTAGAAGGTATATTTTTTTGTTTTAAGTTGGCGTTCATTTTTTCTCTCTCCATTTTACCCCGTATAATTACTGGGTATGCATTCCTACACTAAAAATAATTGAATTATATCAAATGATACAACTACAAATAGATACTGCGGTTAGGTTTCTGACATTTTTTGTTTTTTGATAAATTAAAAAAATTCGCCACTTGGGCGAATCGGAGAATTGTAAATACTAAATAAAATTATCTATCTTGACCGATTTTGGTAGATGTTCCGGATTTCAGGTTGTCATTGGCTATACGAAGTTGTACTTGGTATGCGTTTATACAATCTGTCATACTGGAATTAGTCATAGAATCGCCACATTTTTCAAATTGAGATTCAGATAATTTCAATGTTGTTGACATTCCTTTCAGCAAGTCAGAATCAAATTTAAGCTGCTTTCTGGCATCTGTTTTATTTGATGCGGAACGTATTACGCTCAAGTTGTTATTCAAGCAAGAAATCATATCTGATGTGCTGTAAACCTCATTACAATCACGAGCACCATTTAATCTTACATTACCTTTAGAAGATTTGCTTGCACTAGTAGAAGAATCATCAGTAGTATCGCCGCCAGCGGCCTGTAATTTTGATACCAGAATGGATTTCTCCATCTGAGTCTTTAACCGCTTCATAGTAACGTCCAAAAAGTCATACTGACGTTTCATCTGTTGAGTAATAATTGTCGTTTTCAATGCGATTGTATCCGCCATCATTTGTTTGTCAGCGGCCGAGGTTGGATTTTTTGTACTTCCAATGTTATAAGCATGGGTGCTGCACAAAGCGATGGCTGAATTGATATAATCATTTCCGCTGTCTTCTTTGCACCCGTTATCAGCTGTGCCAATGGAAAGAATTGCGTCCAGATTGTTGTTTTTGACACACAGATTGCGATCTGGCAAACGTCTTAGCTGTGCCAAATTACTTATAACAGCTAACTGATCAGAATTTGTTGCACACCATTTTATTGCGTCGGCTGCAGATTCTTCGCCGCGAATTACACTTGGTGCGTCCTGGGCAATTATTCTGCGCAAAGTTTCTATATCAATCGTCGATTGCTTTTTGCGATTTTTAAATAACACGGAATTATCAATTGCGTCAGATGCACATGCAACGCGAATCCCGCCAGAACTGCCCGCATCCATATCCAGCCAGTTTTGTTGAATGTCCTCTTGATTATTTAACATCTTTAACAAAGTGCAATGGGGCTGTTGAGATTTTACTCGGCGGTTCCCCTGAGCATCATTTTCGTATGCTATAGGCCAGTATCCGCGGCCGGTTTTTGTATCATAATCGCAAGTTATGCTTGTCTTATCATCAATTTTTTCAGTTTGATTTTGAGAACATGTCTCGCACATATATTGCCCCCAGACATTGCAAGAGCCATTCAGCATCATGTAAATATCTGTTATATCAACGCCCAAAGATTGCGCTAAAACCAACGCATCATACAACTCGTCCAAAACTGCATCATACGGATCAAAGAATTTATTTGCCTTATCCTTGAACGCTTTGACTCGCCGAGGACCCTGGCAATTATTTCCATTAGAATCACAACGCGCATAATCAAAAACATTTTGCATTGTGTTTTTTAAATCTTTCATCGCAACATCAGAATTTTCAAGCTGGGTCAGTATTTGACCACCAATTTGTTCGCGTGCCAAAACATCTGCCGATACACCCGCATTGACTGCATTAGTAATTGTTTTATCGGGTGCTGATGCGCTTGCTGCTTGGGCCGCGGCCTGTGCTTGCTGGGCCGCCAGTTGTTTTTGCTCTTCCAATGCTTGCTGAACAGCCGCGGCGGATTGAGCAGATTGTTCTTGCATCTGTTGCTGCATCTGCATCATCTGCGCTTGCATTTGTTCTATCTGAGTGTTTGATTGCGCCGCTGCTGCATTTGCAGCCTGCGTTGTTGCAGCATTTTGCGCCTCGGTTGCTTTTGCAATAGCGGCACTTACCATCTGTGCCGCCAATGTTTGGATTAAATCGTCACCATATTGCTCGCACGAAGGATTACTTTTCACGCAACCTTTCACAATCGGAAGCGCCAATTCCATGGTTGTGCAGCCCGCGCACTTTGGCTGGGCGCAACGCAAAATAAGTGAATTACAATTTCCAAAATCTGCAACCGGCCTTTGTTGCCCCAGTGGATTAGGGTTTATCGCGGCATTCCACTGATTGTTGTTCAATGCGCCGGCACTGCCGGTAAATACAGTTCTGTTACCTGAAATTCCGCCAGAATTTGCAAAAGAAGGCCCTGGTCCGCCGATAGGACTGTCGCCATAGGCAGTCCCCAGTGCAAAGCAGGCGGTACAAACAGATAAAAATCTGATTAAAATCTTCATATTCTCTCTTGAAGCAAGTTTATCATAAAATGCGAGGAAATGCAAGCCTCCCTTTAACAAGTGGAAGCTAAATTATTGGGGGAAAGCAATCACCGCCAGCTGCTGGACAGCAGTTGAATCCTTGGCTACCCATGTCTGTATAAACCTCGCCCGTGCAACAGCCGTTTAAGTCTGGCGATGTACCATCTTCGCAGGTCAGTGCCGTCGTGGTGGTGGTTGCGGGTGGTGTTTCTTTGGCAAATGGATTTTTTATTGTACCGTCCGCATTGTATTGCAGGCCCAAAACTTGCTCGTTATATTCTTTTGTTCCCTTAGTTAATTGCTGGCCATTGGTTCCGACAATACCGGTTTGCTGCTGGTTATTCCAAATAGCCTGCTGTTGGGCATTATTTATCGCTTGATACTGAATTGCTTTACAATATGCAACAACGGTACGATAGTCATAGCCAGCCTCGGAAATAGTTTGTGCTGTTACACCCGCACTCAGCTGTCCATTAGTGCCGCAGTATTTCTGTATATCAAATCCGCGAACTTGTCCAACCCATGATGCATCATCATAATTTGGTATGGCTTCGGACGCTTTATGAGAAACATATTGCGAAGGAGTCAAATTGCAATTTTCAAGCCCATTCACCTTGTCGCAGAAGTTCACAATTAAATCCTTTGGCGAATAAACCGTTATGCGCGTACCAGCGGCAATAGAAAATGGAGGAACCGTGTTGTCCAGCATATCAACCATTAATTTTTGCGCAACTCTGTTCCATGTTGAAATAATTTCATTTTTTGCCAGCTCGGACGAGCGAACTTGACCACTTTGTGTAACCGTATTGTTATCCAGATCAATTTGATTTACGAACTTGTCTGAAATTGGCGCAATCAAATTAACAGCGGCAGGCACAACTGCCGTTATCATCGGCATTATGAATTGCTCCATATAATCTGTGCTGCCGTGACCTGGAACGCCAACGCGACCTTGGCTGTCGCCAGCAAAGGGCTCGTCCCCGGCAAAGCTGAATTCAACTCCGTCCGGTCTAACAAAGCGATACCATTTGATTTGCATACGACCGATGGCTTTATACGGACCCGGCATTTCACCAGTCAAATAACCCAACATCAATGTTCCGGTCGGAATTATTATAGTGCGTCCGTTATCAGAATAGACATGTCTATCAACTGTTGCCTGAACTGGCAACATGGATTGACGCTCTATCTTTGCATCTGCACGTATTTCATTTACGATTGTCGCAGGAATAGGCTTGTACTGGCGCAGAACAAAAGTGCGGTCATAGGGCTCGGTCGATATAAATGCATCGCCCGCAGATGAAGGTACCAGGTTACTTTCTGGTTTATATGCAAATGCTGGATTTATCTCTGACAAACGTTTTGCACCACCCGCAGCTCTGGGTAATTCTGCCGCTGCTGCATTTACTTGTCTTGCTCGATTTTGTACGCGTGCGTTCGCCGGATTGGACAATACAGGAACATTCGCGCTTGATGCAATAAATCCGATTCGATCAAAGTCAGAGCCTATTTTTCTGCTGGGATTTTTAAGATCGGTAATAAATCCGGTATCCAAATTATATTCACCCAGTGGGCTGGTGCAGTCCAAGTCAGAAAAAGGATGAAAAAGATAATGTCCACCTTGGGGACGTATCCATCCGATTTGCTTTCCATATGCGTCATAGCCGCCGAATGCAAATTCATAGCAGCGCTCGGTATTTAATGCTGCTGTAGTTACTGGCGCAGGCAAATTTTCTGTTGCAAATTTTGGCGCAAGGGTTTCGACCGCCTCGGCCACAGGATTAATTTCAGGGGCAGTCAAAACAGGTTCTGGTTCTGGCAATTGCACTGGTTTTTGTGGTTCTACTTTTTTTGTAGATAAAGCAACAGGAATTTCAGCAGTTTGTGCCATTTTGGCCTCGGCACTGGCGGGGTAATACTCAATAAGTACTTTAATGCCGGTTGGTTCCAAGTCTGCAGCAGGCGTCCAAGTTAATTCTGCACTGCAAGGAATGCCAAGTGTAATTTCGCCCATATTTGTACAGGTGGTATCTATGCTTAATCCATCAATTTTTTGGGATAGTTTTACGCTGGGAATCATTGCGACTGCATTCGAAGAAATTTTAATAGTCTGTGTCTGTTTTTCGCCAACTGGAATGTTTTGCCATGCGATCTCAGATGGATCCATGGTCAGCTCCAGAACTGGTTTTGATTCGGACTTTGGTTTATCCTTGGAATCGCGACCCATCAGAATAACCAGCAAAACAACGACTACCAAAAAAGCAGCGAACATCACGATCCACAGCACATGCCGTGGCATGGACTTTTTTACATCGCTGATAGTGGTTGTTATCATCGCCAACGCAGACTCCTGAGCCTTTTATTATTGAACTCTTACTACATTGCAAGCGGTCCCTTGGAACTTTGTCATTTTATCACAAAGCTTTTGTGCGCTTTCAATGTCCGACATGGGCCCAATACGCAGGCGATAAAGCCGCGCGGTTGCAGCGCCCGTACCCAGATCTCCAACTCCAGACTCGTCAACTGCGAAATAAACCATATTACGATAAGGATTCAGCAGTCCTTGTCCATCATCACCACTGAATTTCGCCAGCAGCTTTGTCCAATAATCATTCAGTGCTTTGACAGAAGTATCGGATTTCAGCTCAACAGCGACACCTGCTTGATTAGAGGTTATAATTGGAATGTCGCTTTGCGGCAGGAACGAGCCCGCAGTATTGCGAACACTTGGCAGCATATTAACGCCAGTCGCACCAGTTGATGCGCCATTTGTCGGCATTACCATCGGCGGTTGAAATCCATTAACCTGTTGGTCAGTGATTGGCTGCAACATTGCACCAGAATCAACCGGCATATTTCCATAACCAACATTTTGCAAGGATTGTGATGATTGCATGCTTTGCATAACGTTAGATTCAGCCAGTGCCATGACGCTGGAAGTGTCAGCAATCAAGAAGGGTTTTGCGCGACGCTTGATACAAACAATTCGCTGACCACTGCGCAATACCATATCCCCAACTGCTTCTACAATCAACAGGCGTCCGTTTTCACCATCAGTACGAAAACCGACTGGCGATTCACCACCTTCGACCAAGATAGAAACAACTGGTCTTTGAGTCATTGCGATAACCTTGTCGCCAAAATCAATATAGGTAAAGATTCTGTCGCGCCATACGCGTTCAGGCGCAATTACAAAGTCATCAGGATTCGGGACAAAAATGTCTAAATCAAAGCGGAACTCTGACGGATCAATTTTCATTGTTTTTATCCAGCCGTAATCTTCGCCGTCAACGCCCAAGGTAGAAGTTGAATTTTTCTTTGGGAAAATAGAGTTCATACCAGAAGTTTGACCAGCAGAAGAGCTGGTTGCATTTGGTATGCTAGAACGCCCATCCAGAACAACATCAACCTGGGAATAAGAAATTTCGCTGGAATTAGCAGGTTCGGAACGCAGATAGAATAAATATTTATTTCCTGATTTGCCAGTAATAATCAAATTTGTGTCGCTGCCCTGATTTGTTGCAACCGGTGTCATATAAATTGTTCTGCCACCTTTTTGCGGATCCATTTGGAACAAACCTTCGTTACCAATGACGCCATCTTCGATAATTTCGCCTTCGGGCAAATTTATCATGGTTACCATTCCATTACGCAAACGAATCGGAAGAACTGCGCCTGGCGCCCATGTCAGTTGGGCAAAGCCAGGTTTAGAACTGCCTGTGGCCATATTTGCCTCTGGGTTATCCCACGCATCCTGGACACCATAATCTTCGGCACTTGCCCCGCCAATACAAAAGGCAAAAATCAAAGGGCAAAGAGCAAATAATTTTATATTCATTTCACATCCTTCCTAATTTTTTTCTCAAGCGAATTCAGCTGTGACATTTGCCACTTGCCGTTTGCTATTTAAGTTTATGCTATTGCATAAAATCGAGCGGATCACTTCCCCCTGATTCCACCCGGTATTCCGAGACTTGCAGCCCCAGCGGATTTTCCTGTCTGTTGCCCCATTTCAATTCTGGCGTGTAGGTCAATCCTATTACAATAGTAAAATCTTTTGGCGGGGTATGTCCAGCGCTTTCTGATGTGCAAAACCATCTGAATTTTACAGCGAATTTATCACTTCCGCGTGGCTCAATTGCGGGCGATTGAAACTCTACAGGGCACGAAAACTGAACGTTCGGAGAATCCTGCATGAAAGCAGACCATAACTGAGTTGTTGCAAATCTGGCATAAACCTCTCTAGATGACCAGATATAAACTGGGCCGTCTGGGCTGCGCCACTTGTACCGCATGGTATTTACATTGGGTGTTATTTCGTTGCGCGCGCGAATATATTCCTTGATGAAGCTTTCCTTGTAATCGATCATAGTTTTGTTATTTACTGGCAGTTGTTGAATTTCGATTATTTGACCCTCGACACGGCGCGCATTCAGCAAGAAAACCTGGGTCCTATTCAATGGGAACATGTTAGAGACTGCGAAAATCATGGCCAAAGCAGTTGCAATTGCTGCGGCCAGCACGAAAGACATCATGCGCGCGGTAAAAGCATTGGGTGTGACAACTGCCATTTTCTTCAGAATTCTCCCTTCTTTGCGCGATTGTAGTAAATTTCCAGATTACTATGCAAGGGAAAAGTTCAATTTTCAATTATCAAAGTGCAATTAACGTGTTCGCTGCGCTCACAATTAAATAATTATAAAAGCATCGGTGAATGCCGACACCACAATTGCTAATTGAATTTTGTACATTGCACATTAAACTTTTCCCTTGCCTTAAAAAAACTAATAGGGTAGAATACTTTTCGCTTGATTTTGGTAATAAATGTGTTATTGTGCGCGAACGAAAATAAGATAAACTGGGGTGGAGTTCGCACGATTCCTGCGGTGCAGGCGCGTGGCAGACAAGAGTTTTAGGGGCATAGTTCAACGGTAGAATAGAGGTCTCCAAAACCTTTGGTGTGGGTTCGATTCCTACTGCCCCTGCCAAAAAGCTTTTGTGATGGGTATAAAAATGTCCACCAAAAGCCAAGCGACCAGTTAAAAAGTTTGGAACACGTATGAAGAAATTTCTTGATTACATCAAAGCAGTTCGCCAGGAATGGTTTAAAATTGTGTGGCCATCACGCGATGCGGTTATTCGCGCGACCATAATGATTTTGGTGTTTTCAGGACTTGCAGCGCTGTTCTTTTTTATCACCGATAGTGCATTGAATGCGCTGGTGGAGTGGATTTTTTAGAAAATGTGCAATCTGCACATAAAACGAATTGAGTGGAGCAATTATGAATTGGTATGTCGTGAATGTTCATACAGGATGCGAGGATAAAGTAGCGCGTGAATTGCGTGAGCAAATCAATACGCGAAAATTAAATCCTTTATTCGGCGAGATACTGGTACCAACTCGCGAAGTATCCGAGGTAAAGGGCGGCAAACGCGTAAAAACGGAAAGAAAATTTTTCCCTGGATATATCGTTGTTCAAATGCAAATGACTAACGAGACTTTTTCGTTGGTAAAGTTGCACCCTCAGGTTGTTATGTTCTTGGGACAAAAGCAAAAACCTGTAGCGATAACAGAGGATGAAGCCCGCCGTCTGATGAAACAGATGGAAGAGGGTTCGGCAAGTTTGGACGAGTCTGAATACGAAGTCGGTCAAGAAATTCACATTATTGATGGTCCATTCATGAACTTTAACGGAATTGCCGCCGAGGTTGATAATTTGAAACAGAAAATGGTTGTGAACGTTTTAGTGTTCGGCCGTGAAACCAGCGTCAGCTTAGACTTTAACCAGGTGGAAAAAGTTTAGTTAAATCGAGTGGTTTAATTATAGGGATTTTTATGGTTTAGGAATGTTCTGAAAACCATATCCTGGAAACGGGAAATAAACGCGGAAGCAGTAGCCACTGCGCACCGCAAACTCTAAAACAACGGAGAAAAAAATGGCAAAGAAAGAGTTCAAGGGGCTGGTAAAGCTTGTTGCCCCTGCAAAACAGGCGAACCCATCGCCTCCGATTGGCCCAATTTTGGGCGCTAACGGCGTTAACATCGCCGAATTCTGCAAACAATTTAATGATGCAACCAAGGACATGGAAGCAGGTATGCCTGTTCCAGTCATTATTACTGTTTATACTGACCGCAGTTTCGAATTTATTATGAAATTGCCACCAGTGTCGTACTTTATTAAAAAGGCGTTGAAATTGAAATCTGGTTCTAAAAAGCCAGGTCGTGATTTTGTCGGAACTTTATCAATGGCCGAAGTTCGCAAAATTGCCGAAGGTAAAATGCCAGACTTGAATTGCTCTACCATTGATGCGGCCGCAAAAATCGTTGCCGGACAATGCCGTTCTATGGGCGTAAAGGTGGAGGAATAAGATATGAAAACGACAAAAAGAATGAAAGCTTGGGAAGCATTGGATACAAAAAAAATATATGGTCTGAACGAAGCTATCGAAGTTTTGCGCGGCTATGCCAGCAAAAAATTCGATGAAAGTCTGGAAGTTGCGGTTCGCTTGGGTATTGATGTTACCAAGGCTGACCAAAACATTCGCTTGATGTTGGCATTGCCAAATGGCACCGGGAAAAAAGTTCGTGTCGCGGTTATCACCAATGACAAACAAGATGAAGCCAAAAAAGCAGGTGCAGATTTGGTTGGTGCAGACGACTTGATTGATAAAATCGCAGCTGGCGAAATGAATTTTGATCGAGTAATTGCATCCCCAGACATGATGCCAAAAATGTCAAAGGTTGCCCGTGTATTGGGCCCCAAGGGTTTAATGCCGAATCCAAAATTGGGTACAGTTACAAATAATGTTGCCGAAGCAATTAAAACGGCTAAGGCCGGTCAGGTTGAGCTGCGCGCCGAAAAGAAAGGCATAATTCACGCAGGCTGTGGCAAAATGTCGTTCAAGAATGAAGAATTATCCCAGAACGTTTTGGCGATAATTGATACATTGAAAAAGGCAAAGCCAGCCAGCAGCAAAGGCCAGTATATTATTGGTGTTTGTGTGTCCACGACACAGGGGCCTGGGTTAAAGGTAAATATATAAAGAATTCTTGTCCAAGACTGATGGGGGAGAAATCCTTAAAAAAATAACCCCTCAATAGACAAAAGAGATGAATACTCTTTTGGGACAGAATGAAAGGGTGGAAAAATCCACCCTCCAAAAGAGCCCCAATCGAAAGATTGGAAAAAAGAAACGAAAGCAAAAGGATAAAGCGTGAAAAGAGATGAAAAATCCGCGCTGGTATCGTCTTTGCAGGAAAACATCAAATCCGCGAATGGTATTTTCGTTATAGAAAACCATGGAACAAGCGTGAAAGATTTCGAGGCTTTGCGTCGCGAACTTGCGCCTGTTACTTCGGTATTCAAGGTCGTGAAAAATCGTTTGTTCAAGTTGGCATTGAAAGATTCCGGCTTTGTTGATGTTGAAAAGCTGATGAAGCGTCCAACGGCGGTTGCTATTGCAACTGACGGCTTGGCTGTGACCAAAGTTTTGGCAAAATTTGCTGAAACTCACCCAACAATAACAATTGTTGGTGGCCAAATGGATGCTGGTTTGCTGGATGCAAAAGCGGTAGAGCAATTGTCCAAACTTCCGTCATTGCTTGAAATTCGTGGCACGATTGCACGCATACTGATAGAGCCTGCGTCTCGTATCGCCCGTGTTTCTGCAGAAT
The DNA here is from genome assembly GCA_964619545.1 of uncultured Muribaculaceae bacterium. Taxonomy (GTDB): domain Bacteria; phylum Pseudomonadota; class Alphaproteobacteria; order Rs-D84; family Rs-D84; genus WRCA01. The sequence continues at coordinate 21,797 of CAZUED010000003.1, forward strand.
ACGGAAAAAAGAATTAAAATCAAAAGGAAACTAAAATGGCAGATATTCAGAAAATTGTAGAAGACTTGTCAAAATTGAGTGTTTTAGAAGCAGTTGAATTGTCCAAAGCTTTGGAAGAAGCTTGGGGCGTTTCTGCGGCAGCGGCAGTTGCAGTTGCAGCTGGTCCAGCAGCCGTAGCAGAAGAAAAAACCGAATTTGATGTTGTGTTGGCAGATGCTGGCAGCAATAAATTGGGTGTTATTAAAGCTGTGAAAGACGCAACTGGTTTGGGTTTGGGCGATGCAAAAGCGTTCGTCGAATCCGCACCAAAAGTTGTGAAAGAAGGATTGTCCAAGGACGATGCTGAAAAATTGAAAGCAACACTGGAAGCCGCAGGCGCTAAGGTGGAGCTGAAATAAAAAAAAGTAAACAGCAAAGTGCAAAGTGCAAGTACGCGCTTTGCCTTTGCTTTTGCGGATAATTCTGAGATTGCTTTGCAATTTTTGAGTTATTCAATTGCATCTTGCACCCTGCAAAATGCAAATTTTGCAAAAATCGACAGGCGATTTTTGATATGCGACTAAGGAGCGAACATATGGCTGTTATCCAAAAATTCAGAAAGTATTTCGGAAAAAGTTTCTTGAAAACACCCCTGCGTGATTTAGTGGAAATTCAATATGATTCTTATAGAGATTTTCTGCAAGAAAATGTTGCACCAAATGCGCGTCGCAATGTCGGCTTGCAAAATGTTTTCAAGTCTGCATTCCCGATAAAGGATTATGCGGGTATTGCTGATTTAGAGTTTGTTGAATATACTTTGGACAAGCCTTTGTATAATGTCAAAGAATGCATGCTGCGTAATATGACATATAGCGCGCGTTTAAAATTAAAGTTGAAACTTATAATTTGGGATGTTGCGGAAAATGGAAAGAAAACACTTCGCGACATCAAAGATCAAGAAATTTTTATGGGCGAAGTTCCATTGATGACCGAACGCGGAACCTTTGTTTCGTCTGGTGTTGAACGTGTTATCGTTTCGCAAATGCATCGTGCACAGGGTGTGGTTTTTGGTCTGACCAAGGAAGCGAAAACTGCTGATGCGACAAACGCAACATATACTGCCCGTATTATTCCAGAACGCGGATCTTGGATTGATTTCGAAGAAGCCAAGGGCGTTATCTATGTTCGCATAGATCGCAAACGCAAAATCCCTGCATCTGTTTTGTTGCGCGCATTACCAGCTGCAAGTGATGAAAAAAAGTTTGAATCTGATCCCCGTCGCGCAGCTGTTTCCGGCATGACTGATGTGGAAATTTTGTCAGAATTTTATAAAAAGATTTCTTTATCGTTTGATGGAAAATTCTGGATTGGCGAAACAGCCGATTTTATCGAACTTGGAAATTATCGTCTGAATTACGATCTTTTGGACGTTAAATCTAAAAAGCCGATTGCTGAAAAAGGCGAGCGTATTACCGCAAAAAAATGGGAAAAGCTGGTCGCGGCTAACAAAGAATTTGCAATAACAAAAGAAAGTGTAATCGGAGAATATTTATTTGATCCACTGGCCAATGGCGGCGAAACATTGTTCCCATCAGCCACAGAAATCACAGAAGAAATACTGGCGGATTTTGAAAAGCTGGATGTTAAAAATATATCAATTATCTCTATAGATAATATGTTTTATGGCGCACACATGCGTAATACTTTGGCAGCAAGCAAAACCACAACGCGCGACGAAGCATTAATTGAAATTTACAATGTAATTCGTCCGGGAGAGCGCCCAACACCAGAAGCCGCTGCAGCATTGTTCGCGCATCAGGGATTTGATTCTTCTTATTATGATTTGTCAGCAGTTGGTCGATTCAAGATGAACAAGCGCTTGAAAATTGATTCTGGCAAAAAACCAGAAGATGAAAGATTGTTAAGCAAACAAGATTTTCTGGCGACATTAAAAACTTTGGCAAACATTATTGATCGCAAAGATGTTATTGATGACATTGATAACCTGTCGAACCGCCGTGTGCGTACGGTTGGAGAATTGCTGGAACAGCAATTCCGTATTGGTATGGCGCGTATCGAAAGATTAGTTCGCGAGCATTTGGCATCACCAAACATTTCAAACATGAAGCCCCAGGATGTTATCAATGTAAAGCCTTTGACGGCTTTGGTTGCTGAATTCTTTGGCACATCACAATTGTCGCAGTTTATGGATGCGTATAATCCATTGGCGGAATTAGAACATAAACGTTTGATTTCTGCAATGGGTCCTGGCGGCCTTAATCGCGACCGCGCAGGCATTGATGTCCGTGACGTACATCCGACTCACTATGGTCGCTTGTGCCCGATACACACGCCCGAAGGCGCAAACATTGGTTTGATTAACCATCTTGCATCATATGCCCGTGTTAATCCGTATGGATTTATTGAAACTCCTTACTACATCGTTAAAAACGGAAAAATTACGGAAGAAATTGTCTATTTGACAGCTGACGAAGAAACTGGTCATCGTATTGCCCAGGGTAATACTGCGACAAACTCGGATGGAAAAATTTCCGAAGAAGTTGTGACTGCACGTGTTGATGGCGAATTCGTAAAAATCCCGCGTGAAGAAATTGACCTTATCGACGTTGCACCGCGTCAGGTTGTGTCTATTGCGCCAGGACTGATACCATTTATTGAAAATGACGACGCAAACCGCGCACTGATGGGATCAAACATGCAGCGCCAGGCAATTCCGTTAATGCGCGTTGATGCGCCAACAATCGGAACAGGTATTGAACGCGAAGTTGCACGTGATTCCAGAACTGGCAAAGTTGCAAAGCACAGCGGTGTTGTTGAATCTGTTGATGCAAATCGTATTGTGGTGAAGTGTATGAACAGCCGCAATGTTGTAACCGGTGTTGACATCTATAATTTGGAAAAATTCCAGAAATCAAATTCAGAAACAATGATACACCAAAAACCATTGGTAAAGGTTGGCGATCGTATTTCTGCCGGTGACATTATTGCCGATGGTGCCAGTATGAATTATGGCGAACTTGCACTGGGTAAGAATGTGTTGGTTGCCTTTGTGCCTTGGCGTGGTTATAACTTTGAAGACTCTATAGTTATTTCTGAAAAGATTTCACGCGATGACGTATTTACTAGCATCAAGATTGTTGAAAAAGAGTTCAAGGCTCGTGATACTCAACTGGGCCCAGAAAGCTTTACACGCGATATTCCAAACGTTGGCGAAGAAGCACTGAAAAATCTGGACGAGTCTGGAATTATCTATATCGGCAGCCATGTGAAGCAAGGCGACATCTTGGTTGGTCGTGTATCACCTAAATCTGAAAGCTTGCTGACCCCAGAGGAAGCATTGCTACGCAGCATCTTTGGTGAAAAGGCTTTATCTGTAAAAGATACATCAATGCGCGTTGGTCCGAACGAGGAAGGCGTTGTTATTGGTGTGAACATCTTGACCCGTCATGGTGTGAAGAAAGACGAACGCACGCAGATGATAGAGCTGCAAAAGATCGAACAGATAAACAAAAACCGCGAAGAAGAGATTGCAATTTTGGAGCGTGGATTTGCAGCCCAAGCATTCCAGATCGCTGAAGGCCTGACAATCGAAGGCGGTATTGGCAGCGTAAAGCCATTTATTGGTAAAAAGCTGACAGCCGAAGTTTTTGAAGGTATCCGCCCATCTGATATGAAAAAGATTCAGGTCAAAAGCAAAGAAGCCGCAGAAAAATTGGAAGAGTTGCGTGAACAAAATGCAATAACTTTGAAAAACTTGAACGAAAAGGCCGACGGGGAAGTTGCGCGCGTGACCGAAAGCAACTCGCTTAATGCAGGTGTATTGAAAGAAGTCAAAGTTTATATCGCGCATAAAATGAAACTGCAACCCGGCGATAAAATGGCTGGCCGTCACGGAAACAAGGGTATCGTTTCCAAGGTTGTGCCGATTGAAGATATGCCACACATGGAAGATGGAACGCCGGTTGATATAGTTTTGAATCCATTGGGTGTGCCCAGCCGTATGAACATTGGTCAGGTATTAGAAGTTCACTTGGGTATGGCCGCACGTGAATTAGGTAAACAAATCGGCGAAGTGCTGGATGAAGTAAAGGCAAAGCGCGCCGTGACCGATGACTTGCGCACAATGATTGGCAAAATCTATGGCAAGGATGTTACTCAGCAACTTGAAAAGATGACTGACACTGATGTTCGCGCCCAGGCTGCATTATTGCGCAGTGGTGTATCAATGGCAACACCGACATTTGACGGGGCTATGCCGGAAGACATCAAAAAAATGTTAAAGATGGCAAAGCTTCCAGAGAGCGGACAATTCACTTTGTATGATGGAATGACCGGTGAAAAATTTGCACGACCAGTAACAGTTGGTGTTATGCATATGTTAAAGCTGCATCACTTGGTGGATGAAAAAATCCATGCGCGTTCAGTAGGCAGCTATTCTTTGGTTACACAACAGCCTTTGTCCGGTAAAGCGCACAATGGTGGACAGCGTTTGGGTGAAATGGAAGTCTGGGCGCTGGAAGCGCACGGCGCGGCCCACCTGATTAAAGAAATGCTGACCGTTAAATCGGACGACATTGCGGGCAAAAACAAGATGTATGAAACCATAATCAGCGGAAGCTATGACATTCAAACAGGCACGCCCGAGGCATTTAATGTCTTGACCCGTGAACTGCGCGGACTGGGCTTGGCTATGACACCGCGAAAGCTAGATTAAATGATAAATGGCGAAAGATGAGTGTTTGCATTCATCTTTCATCACATATCATTCATCATTATTCAAGGAGCAAAATAAATGACTAACATGCTGCAAAAGATTTTTGGCCAGATTGAAACGAAGGAGCAGTTTGATGCGCTGCAAATAAAAATTGCGTCACCAGAAGAAATTCTGTCTTGGTCTCATGGCGAAGTTAAAAAGCCTGAAACCATCAACTATCATTCGTTAAAGCCGGAATCAGATGGATTGTTTTGCCAGCAGATTTTTGGCCCCAGCAAAGATTACGAATGCGCATGTGGAAAATACAAACGTGTTAAGTTCCGCGGTGTAGTATGCGAGCGTTGTGGTGTCGAAGTCGGATCAAGCAGTGTTCGTCGTGAGCGTATGGGACATATTAAATTGGCGACACCCGTATCTCACTTTTGGTTCATGCGCGAAGGAAAAATTGCTACTCTTTTGAACAATATGCCGCAAAAAAAGTTAGAGCAGGTTATTTATTATGACGCTTATATTGTGACCGAGCCAGGTCTGACCAAGCTGAAACTTTATGATGTTATTTCCGAAGATGAATACCAAGAAGCACTGACTGAATTCGGCGATGGAGCATTCCATGTTGGAATTGGTGCAGACGGCGTACGCAGTGTTATTGCAAATTTGGATATGGGGGATGAGCGGACTCGTTTGCGTCAAGAGTTGTCGGAAACAAAATCCGAAGCAAAACGCAAAGGAATTATCAAACATCTGAAATTAGTTGAAGCATTCATGGATTCTAAAACAGAACCTGCATGGATGTTGCCGGATGTTTTGCCGGTTATTCCACCAGATATGCGTCCTTTGGTTACGCTCGAGGCTGGACATGTCGCTTCATCTGACTTGAACGATTTGTATCGCCGCGTAATTATTCGCAACAATCGTCTGAAAAAATTGATAGACTTGCGTGCACCAGAAATCATCGTGCGCAACGAAAAACGTATGTTACAGGAAGCGGTTGATGCCTTGTTCGATAACGGACACAAAAGCCGCCCATTGGTTTCGCAAAATCGTCAAAAGTTAAAGTCTTTGTCAGATTCATTGTTGGGGAAGCAGGGTCGCTTCCGTATGAATATGTTAGGTAAACGTGTGGATTATTCTGGACGCAGTGTTATCGTGTCGGGCCCCAGCTTGAAATTACACCAGGTTGGTTTGCCGAAATCCATGGCACTGGAGCTGTTTAAACCTTTTGTTTATGCACGTTTATTGGCTGGCGACTATGCTAATACATTAAAGACCGCAAGAAAGATGGTCGAAGCCGGTGAAGACATTGTGTGGGAAATGTTGGAAAAGGTTATTTATCAGCATCCGGTCTTGTTAAACCGCGCGCCATCTTTGCATCGTCTTTCAATGCTTGCGTTCGAGCCCATCTTAATCGAAGGTAAAGCAATTCGTCTACATCCGTTGGTTACCAAGGGATTTAATGCTGACTTTGACGGCGACCAAATGTCTGTCTATGTCCCTATTTCATTGGAAGCACAATTAGAAGCGCGTACATTAATGTTGTCTTCTAATAACGTGTTGTTACCTGCGAACGGCGAACCGGTTATAGTTCCATCACAAGACATGGTTTTAGGTGTTTATTATTTATCATTGGTAAATGGTGAACATAACGAAAAATCACCACGTTTTGCATCAATGGATGAAATTTATATGGCATTGAATGCAAAGACAATTACTTTGCACACTCCAATCATTGCGCGTTATCACGCGGCCGAGGGGACTCAAACCGTAAAGACGACTGCTGGTCGTATGATTTTGGGCGAATTGCTGCCGAAAAAACCTGGCATGCCATTTGACTTGGTAAATCAGGAAATGCCAGTCGGAAAGATAAAATCATTGTTGGCAACTACTTACGAACGTTGTGGCGACAAGGATATGATTGCTTTGGCGGATAATCTGAAAAATACAGGTTTCGAGCAAGCTGCACGCAGCGGAATTTCCATTGGCTTTGACGATATAAAAATTCCAGAAGAAAAACAGGAAATTATCGCCAATGCAACAACTCAGACAGAAGAAATTGAAACCCAGTATCAAAATGGATTGATTTCACGCAAAGAAAAATATAACAAAATTGTCGATATGTGGCATGGGGTTACAAACAGACTGGCGGATTTGGCTTTCTCGAACTTGCGTAAGTCCGAAGGCGATAACTGGAACAGCATCTCGATGATGCAGGCATCTGGTGCCCGTGGATCTAAAACCCAAATTCAGCAGCTGGCAGGTATGCGTGGAATGATGATGAAGCCGGACGGATCTATTATCGAGGTTCCGATTATCTCGAACTTTAAAGAAGGTCTGTCAATGGCGGAATACTTTACCAGTACGCACGGCGCGCGCAAAGGTATGTCCGATACAGCATTAAAGACTGCGAACGCGGGTTATCTGACACGCAGAATGGTTATCTTGGCTCAGAATACATTTATTACCGAACATGATTGCGGTACAGATGAATCCATAACTGCAAAACCAGTATTTGATGGCTCTATGTTGTCTATTTCACTGGGCGATGTAGTTTTGGGCAGAACCGCAGCGCAAGATGTTGTGAATCCTGGAACTGGTGAATTAATCGTTAAAAGGGGCGACTTGATTACAAAGGCGGATTCAAAGAAAATTAATGATTCCGGTTTGGGCAGTATTGAAATTCGCAGTGGTTTGACATGCAAATCTAATGGTTTGTGCGCAAAATGTTATGGTATGGATTTGTCGCGCGGTACTTTGGTGCATGTTGGTGAAGCAGTTGGTGTTATCGCTGGACAATCTATTGGTGAGCCCGGAACTCAGTTGACCCTTAGAACCTTCCACGTTGGTGGAATTGCGTCCTCTGGCAGCGGCAGCAACTTTATCGAAGCGCCAATGAATGGTCGCCTGGAACTGATTGATGCCGACTTGGTCACAAACAGCGCAGGCAAAAACATAGTTGTATCGCGCAACTCGAAAATAGCGGTCACCGATAACAAAGGTAATCATTTATTTACCGCAAAATTGCCGTATGCTTCGTGGCTGATTGTAAAAGATGGGGCAATGGTTGAAAAGGGAACAAAGATTGCAGAATGGGATGCGTACGCTAATCTGATTATTGCTGAAAAAGATGGAAAAGTTCAGTTGTCAGATATGATTGAGAATATTTCATTCTCGGAAAGTATTGATCCTATGACTGGAATAACCAGTCGCAAAATCTTGAACTGGAAAAACCAGACCAAGAAAGCATTGCAGCCGAAAGTATCGCTTTTGGGTGCAAATGGCGCAGTGGTTTCTTTGGGTGGTAAGAAATTGGCAGAATATATGTTGCCGATATACTCGGTTCTGAACGTTGCCGAAGGTGCATCCGTTCGTGCTGGCGATGTCTTGGCGCGTATTCCAATTGAAAGCAAAAAAGTTCATGACATTACCGGCGGATTGCCACGAATCAATGAACTGCTGGAAGTTCGTCATCCAAAGAATCCAGCGATACTGGCCGAAATTGATGGCGAGATTGAAATCGAAGACAGCGGAAAGAATAAAGTTGTTGTCCGTATTGTTCCTACCGAGGGAACGCCAGTGGAATATATGATTCCAAAGGGCGAACCACTATTAGTTCGCAGCGGTGACATTGTGAAAAAAGCCGATATGTTGGTCAGTGGTGATCCAGTCGCACAAGACATCTTGCGCATATTGGGTCAAAAAGCATTGGCGACATTTATGGTGAATCAAATCCAACAAGTTTATCGCTTGCAGGGCGTGGTTATCAACAATAAGCACATCGAAATCTTGATACGTGAAATGACCAGACGTGTAGAGGTCTCGGAACCGGGCGACACCCAGTTCTTGATGGGACAGGTTGTTGATCGTGTTGATTTCGAAGAAGAAAACGAACGCGTAGCACGTGAAAATGGGCGCCAAGCCGAAGCCAGCCAAATTTTGGTTGGATTGACCCGTGCCAGCTTGACCAGCCGTTCATTTATATCTAACGCGGCTTTCCAACAGACAACAAAGATCTTGGTGGATGCAGCGATAAATGGTGCAACCGATAAATTGGCAGGTATAAACGAAAACCTTATTGTTGGTCGCTTGATACCAGTTGGTACGGGCTCTTATGTTCGTCGAGTTCGCGAAATTGCCAAAGAGGAAGAGCGTCAGGAAAAACTGGCCAGCGAAAACTCTGGTGGTGAACAGCAAATGTTGGGAATATAAAACCCCAAGGGTAAATAAAAAGGGCGCGAAATGCGCCTTTTTATTTTTTTAATTATTATTTAATTAGTATGTAAAAATTATACATCCGAATCAAACCGCGCCTGTGCGCGGTTTTTGTATAGGCCTTTGTATGTAAAAAAATTGAACAAAAAATAAAAAAATTACAAAAAAAGGTCGTGCCGATTCGAAAAATAGGCAGATTTCTGGTAAAAATAAAGTTTCTTAAAAATCCTCTTGACGGGCGATTCGTTTTTGTTCTATGATTCGTGTGTAGACAAGAGTATAGGCGATAAAAACCGCAGAAAATAGGGAAAAACAAAGGAGGGCGATGTGCCGAAAAACATTAAAGAAATAATGATTGCGCTGGACAGCGTTCTCACCACAAGTGTTTGGGTAAATGGCGATCGCCAAATAGTTTCATTGGCTGACGAATTGCACATTGGGGTAGGAACAGCGCCACGTAGTATCGAGGATTTGCCTCGTGCGTCATTGGTGGGTGCATATGTATCTTTGCAAATTCGCACAGATAATTTTGACATTGCAGCAGAAAGTCTGGAAACAGAGGTTTTGGCATGCAAGGTCAAAGAAATGGTATTTGCGGAAGCAAAAAAGATAATGGACGCATCCGAGACAGAAGAAAAAATTGCCAAGGCTGCATAAGTAAAAAGCGCCAAAGCGAATAAAGTTTCCGGTATCCGGAAGGAAGGGAGAGGCCGCGGGCAATTTGCCCGCGGTTTTTTGTTTAATTACTGATTAATAAAAATAAATAGGCGGTAAGAATTTTTTAGAATTTTTAATGTTCAAAGCCAAGTGCGTGTGCCAGCTCTTTTGCAAATAAAGTTCGATAATTTACATAAAATGCAAGATTGTCTGCACTATCTTCGCGCGTGTAATCTGGTGAATACCAGTGACCCACTATTTTTACAATGCCATACCATTTACCGCGAACTTTCATAAAGCCGTATGCATGACGGCTGTTTTTACTATCTTTCTCTTGAAAATAAAATTTTGATATATCTACGTCTCGCATACATTTCATTTTATTCCAAAGCGTTCGAACAGCAGAAAAATTTTTATCGTGATTAGTAACAGCAATAGATTCAATTTCCTTTGGATTCACACCAATCATGTTTGCCATTATTTTCTGAAAGTTTTTCCAACAAGCAGCATCATAGCAAATAGTTGTTTGTTTGCGCGCTTTGCCATGATACTTATATTCCCAAGCCCAACCATTCGCAATGGCTTTTTCAACAAGTTCGGTCATTTCATGTTGAGATATATTGGTAACGGCCATGGGATTTTGTATATTATATTCGCATTGATGTTTTTTTTGATTTTTTAACACAGGAATAGTTATAGACTCACTCATAATACTCAGTCCTTATTTATTTTGGTCAAGATTATAGTCGTATATTATATTTCGTCAAGAGTTTTATAAATTGTTGCAATATGTAAATGTTAAAAAAATCGCCGCGTTTGCGGCGATTTTTTTCTTTTACAATTTATTCAGCAACAACTGAAACTGTTTTACGATCGCGAACGCCACGTTTGAATTCTACGTGTCCGTTAACTTTCGCAAACAATGTGTGATCTTTGCCCATGCCGACATTTAATCCCGGATGAACAGTTGTTCCACGTTGTCTGACAATAATGTTGCCAGCAATTACTTTCTGACCGCCGCCTTTTTTGACGCCCAACCGACGTCCGGCCGAGTCGCGTCCATTCGTAGATGCTGAACCTGCTTTCTTATGTGCCATAATTTGCTCCTTTCAGTCGCAAATAGTCTATAGACTATCCCTTGATTTCTGTTATCTTCAAGACCGTGATGTTTTGGCGGTGGCCTTTGGTTCTGCGATAGTTGTGACGACGTTTTTTCTTGAAAACCAAGATTTTGTCCGCACGTTCTTGCGCAATAACCTGGGCGGATACTTTCGCGCCTGAAACCAACGGATTTCCAATTTTATCGCCGACCATCAAAACCTGGTCAAAGTCAATTTTTTCATCAGCTTTCAGCTTTTCTACCTTTATGGTATCACCGGTTTTAACACGGTATTGCTTTCCACCGGTCTGAAATATTGCATAAATTTCTGCCATATTTTTACCCTTTTTTGCTCAGTTTGTAAAAAACTTTATGCAATAATAGCGTTTTTATAGCAAAAGTCAAGCTAAAATTCGTCGACTATAAAATTGTAAATATATTTTTTATTTATAGGTTTTAAGACAAAAATACCAATAATTTCGGTTATAACAGATGGTCAAGGGCCATCGTATGTTTACTTATACATTTTTTGTGCAAAAAACTAACGAATCGCCAAAGGAAAAAATGCCCGAAAACGAGGCTATTCATAAAATCAAGCACCAAATACACATAATTGTAAAAAAAATTATCGCCCGGTACGCTAAAATACTATATCTTGTGTCTTAGAGGCTGGTTTGGCCACTACCTGTTGATTTTTTGTGATTCTGGGGAGGGCGCAAAAACAATAGTAAATATGTTTAAAAAGTAATATAAAGGGCCGATAATAATGAACGAATCATTGAAACTTTTATCCGATTTGGTTTATTACATGAAATACAGCCGGTATTTGCCAGATTTAAAGCGCCGTGAAACATGGAAAGAAACAGTTTTGCGTAATAAAGAAATGATGATGGCTAAATATGCCCATATCCCCAATGTTTTTCCATATATTGATAAAGCTTTTGATCTTGTGTTGGAAAAAAAGATTTTGCCATCTGGCCGTTCTTTGCAATTTGGTGGCGAAGGCATTCTGAAAAACAACAATAAAATTTATAATTGTTCTGCCATAGGGATTGATTCCATCAAGGCTTTTACTGATTTGATGTTTTTGTTGCTTTGTGGGTGTGGTGCTGGAATTTCTGTGCGTCATGTTTTCATAGATAAACTGCCATTATTGATACCAAAGTCTGGTAAAAAAGTAAAATTTAAACCGGACGATTCTATCGAAGGTTGGGCGGATTGTTTGAACGAACTTTTGCATGCTTCGTTTGAAACCGGTGCGGATGTAGAGTTTGATTTTTCAGCTGTTCGGCCAAAGGGTGCATTAATTAGATCTTCGTTGTGCAGCGCACCAGGACCAGAGCCGTTGGCAGAAATGTTGAAAAACATCAAAACATTTATAGATAAAAAAATTGCGGCCGAAGATTACAAAATGACATCGCTTGATTGCTTTGACATTTGTTGTTTGGCGGCCGATGCAGTTTTGTCTGGTGGAATTCGCCGTAGCGCATTGATTACCCTGTTTGACAAGGATGATGAATTAATGCTGCATGCGAAAGAAGGTAAGTGGTGGGAAACTGCTCCTTGGCGTGGAAATTCTAATAACTCGGTTCAATTTGATCGTGCGACCACGACCAAGGAAGAGTTTGATAAGATTTTTGAACAATGCAAAAAATCCGAATGTGGCGAACCTGGATTCGTTTGGACCAATAATCCAGAGTGGTGTGTGAATCCGTGCTGTGAAATTTCAATGCCCAGCCATGGTTTTTGCAATCTTTCATCTATAAATTTGGGCAGTGTTGAATCCCAGGAAGATTTTAATGATCGTGCTTATTGGTGTTCGGTCCTTGGGACTTTGCAGGCTGGATTTACAGATCTGAAATACATTGATTCTAAATGGAAAGAAACTGCCGAAGACATGTCTTTAATTGGCGTTTCCATAACTGGTATTGCATCTCATCCTGACATTACGCAACTCAGCTTTGAAGAAGCAGTATCGCATGTAAAAAAGGCAAATGAAGAAGTTGCAAAAATTTTGGGCATAAAACCGGCTGACAGATTAACCAATGTAAAGCCTGATGGAACTGGTGCACCAGTATTGGGAACCAGCAGCGGAATTCACAGCTGGCATGCAAAGCATTACTATCGTCGTATTCGCGTGAACAAGCTGGAGCCGATATATGAATACATGGTCAAAAATTTCCCAGACTTGGTAGAAGATGACAAGCGTAAATCCACAGACGGGGTTATAACTTTGGTTATTCGTGCACCCGAGGGAGCAGTTACTCGTCGTAATGAAACAGCCATAGAATTTTTGGAACGTGTGAAGTATATTTTTGAACATTGGGTAAAGCCTGGACACATCCGCGGCGACAATTACAACAATGTTTCATGCACATGCAATGTAAAGAATCACGAATGGGACGAGGTTCGCGAATGGATGTGGGAAAATCGTGAAAACTATACTGGAATTTCTTTATTGCCTTATTCGGATGCCAGTTATGAACAAGCCCCATTCGAAGATACTAATGAAGATGTATACAGAGAGTTTGCTGCAAAAAATTATAATTTCGAATTTGATAAGATAAAAGAAGAAAAAAATTGGGTGAACTTTGGCGCAGCGATGGCATGTTCGGGCGGCGGATGCGAGGTTTTCTGATATGAAGCTGAAAATCGTATTTGAATCTGAAAAAATCCGCGATGCATATCTGAATGGTCAGAAAAAATTCGCTTGGGCTAATGGGGATTCAGGAATTGATTTGCGCAGCGCAGAAGATGCATTTGATTTGCAGCCAGGGGAAAGAAAGTTGGTCAGTTCGGGGGTTCGAACTCAACTGATTGCGGAAAATGATTTGTGGGAGATTCAGCTTCGCCCAAGATCAGGAATGAATGCCAATGGTATTTATGTGGCATTTGGAACGATAGATTATTCTTATACTGGTGTTATCGGGGCTGTGATGACGAATCAAACTTTACAGCCAGTCAGGGTCGAGTTTGGTGATCGTATCGCGCAAATCGTGGTATGTCCAATAGCAAAGCCAGAAATAGAATTTGTTGAAAACTTGAATAAAACAGACAGAAGCGGCAATGGATTTGGGTCAACAGGGATAAAATGAACCATTAAAAAAATTAAAGGGTTTGTCATGGCACAAATTACAACCAAGAAAGGTGATTACGGAATGACTCAGCTGAATCCAGACAGGATTGCCAGCAAGACTCATCCTGTGATTGAAATTATGGGGTCCGTGGACGAGCTTTCATGCGCCCTGGGATTGTGTGATGACAAGTATGATGGTATACAGACCTTTTTGTCGGAAATGATGGGATACCTGTATTATAAAACGATTGATGAAAGACGTGTTGCGCAACAGATTTGGCAACTGGAAGATTATATTACGACTCACAATAATTCTATACCTCCGTTTTTTGTAAATCCACGTGGCTATGTCAGCTTGGCGCGCGCAATATGCCGTCGCGCAGAAAGACGTGTTGTGGAATTTATGGAGGCCGAGCGTAATGCATCCCTGGAAGAAAGATATGGATTGAATTTGCAGCCTATCCAGCAATACCTGAACAGATTGAGTGATTATCTGTTTGTAAAAAGCTTTGAACGTGTCGTTGCTGAACCCAGCCTGTTCCAAGATGAGCTGGCGACAAATCCACAAGTATTTGCAGCTGTTGCATAAAAAATCCGCCAATTTGGCGGATTTTTTATTCTGTTGGATAATTTCGTGGGAACTGGTCACCACCTGGGTGTTTCAGGTTGGATTTTACACCACAACCACCCAGCACAATAACCAGCATTAAAAATAAAATTACTTTCTTCATATCCCGATTATACATTAGAAAAGTGAAAAATAAACAAAAAATGTCACTTGCACGGCATTCGCAATTAAGTTATTATTCGCATGCTATAACAGATTATCAAATTATAAAAAAGGAAGGAAAATGAGATTTGGAAAAGTTCTTATTGGATTGGGCTTTGCGGTTATTACTCAGGGCGCAATCGCCGGACAAAATATTGAAATTTATTATTCGCCATCATGCCCCCATTGTCACCATGCAATGGAGTTTATTGATAAAACTTTGAGCGTGCAGTACAAAGATTTGCAGGTCAACAAGGTAAATGTTGTCGAACAAAAAAATCGTGATGCATTCATGAATGTTTTGAAAAAATGTGAATACAAATCTGGTGGTGTTCCAGTGATGGTCGTAAATGGTAAATGCTTCCAAGGTTATGCCGAATTCATGAATACAGAAATAATGCAGGCAATGGGCCCGGCCGATGTTGCTAGTGATAAAGCTGTCGCAACAGAAAAATCTGAATCTGTTGCCCAGCTTCCGCCCGAACAAATACAGCCGGCAGACAAGGGAACATCAACAATGCTTTATGTTTTGCTGGGTTTGTTGGTAGCAGCGCTGGGCGTAGTATTGTTCGTTAAGAAGAAAAAATAAATAAATAGGGGATAGGATTAGAATGCAGAAATTTTTCTGTTTATTAACTATTACTTACAAAAATGTTTGACTTAACTACTCTTGATTATATTTACATAGGATTGTTGTTGGTATCGACAATTTGGGCGTCGATTCGCGGTGGTGTGTATGAAACTGTGGCGACGATTTCTTGGATTGTTGCGGCATTGGCGGCGCGTTTTATATCACCCTTACTGGATGGATTGCTGCAAGGCTGGTTCAATCTGAATGAATCTACGATTGGAACATTGGTTACTTCGTATTTTATCGTCTTTTTTGTAATTTTGGTCATATTTGGGCTGTTTAATCAAAAGCTGCGTGACCGCGTGCAAGATAGTATGCTGAATGTAACCGACCATGCATTTGGAATTATTTTCGGCATTATTCGCGGTATAGCGGTAATGGGTTTGGTTTATTGGGTTTTACTTTGGTATTATTCAGACACAAAATTGCCTTCTTATATTACGACTTCGCGGACGCGACCAGTTATGCAGCTGACTACAAAGAAAATACATGACTGGTTTATCCCGGGTGACAATAAATTATTAGAACGTGATATACAGGGCGAGCAAGAGGCACAAAAGATATATGAAAATCTGATAAATCCAGCAGTAAGCCCAAAAACCACATCACAACAAAATGCACAAACATCCAATGAAAAACCTGTGAAAGCTGAACCAGTTGCCAATACCACGAATGCTTCTGCTGAAATAAATTTGGATAAACCTGCCGAGGTTGGATATAAGGATTCCGAGCGCCAAGCCCTGGATAACCAGTTAATCCAAATTGAATCAAAGTAATAATAAATAAAAAAAAATCGCGCTGTTTAGCGCGATTTTTTATACACTCATTATATCTTGTTCTTTTTGTTTGGCCAGTTTATCTACTTCGGCCGCGCGCGCATCAAAAACTTTTTGTAAATCTTCTTCGTATCTGTGCTGATCGTCTTCGGAAATGTCTTTATCGTCTTTGGCGCGTTTTATTTTACCCATAGCATCCTGGCGGATGTTTCGCATAGAAATTTTTGCATCCTCGGCATATTTTCCAGCAACTTTCACCAGTTCTTTGCGGCGTTCTTCTGTCAAAGGCGGCAGATTCAGGCGAATTACTCCGCCGGCGGTCATTGGGTTCAGTCCCAGGCCAGATTCACGAATTGCCTTTTCAACAGCAGCAGCGTTTGATAAATCCCACACGGAAATGGATAAAACCTGGGATTCGGGTGCGGAAACGGTTGCCAGCTGATCAACAGGCATTTCAGTTCCATATACGGGTACGCGAATACCATCCAGTAAATGTACGGACGCACGGCCTGTGCGCAGTCCTGCGAATTCTGTTTTTAATACTTCTATAGTTTGCAGCGTTTTTACCTCTGCTTCGGATTTTAAATTATCGTAATCCATTAAAGCTCCTTTTGGACTATAATCTTAGCAAAATCGTTTGACTTTTGGCAAGTGTAAATATAGAATGCGCAGATGTTCGGGGTTGTAGCTCAGTTGGTAGAGCACTTGCATGGCATGCAAGGGGTCGTCGGTTCGAGTCCGATCAGCTCCACCATGTTTTTTGAAAGACAAAAAATAATAAAAAGGTTCAGCTATGAAAATAACGTCTTTATTTGATGTTCTTTCGCAGATTGGTAAACCTGATTCAGGAAATCAAGATTATTTTTTTGCAAAACAAAGCTTTAATAGTTTCGACAGTTTTATAGTCGTAGGTGTTGGTCATAAATCAAGAATTTCCAACATAGATAATTTCCGTACTTTTGATAATTATGTTTTAGATCATTTATATAAGTTTAACTTGGATTCATACGAATTAGTCGAAGAAATAGAAAAACATAAAATACATAAAAGAAGCATTTGTAAATCGCCAGAGAAAGAAGATACGTATTTCATGGGTGCGATAGAGGTTAAGGCTTTTAAGCAGCATCTTGAGATGGGAAATGGATTGTTAAGAAAATTCCCACAGATAGATAAAAAAATCATTCCTAATGGAATTGGTAAAAAATTTCATTTTTTTACGGATTTCCCAACTGATGATTATTTAAGCGAAATGCCGTTCTTCCCAGGAATTGGGAAGGGTACTTTTGCATATTTTCAACCAGAAAACAAAGAAGAGTTACTTAATCAAATGCGCAATCTGGATGAATGGGTAGGGCGAAAGAAATCCATAACAGAAGAAGAGTTTGCATACGTAAAAAATTATAAAGAGTATTTGAATAAACGTGGCAAGAATTTACAACAAAATGTAAATATGCCGGGAATGTTGGATGGACGTAGGGAAAAGTAAGATTGGACTTTTATATATTTTCCTTGAAAATCTAAATTTTGGATGCTAGGCTTGCAAAGCTTCGACGGCGGATGTAGCTCAGTTGGTAGAGCGCCGGTTTGTGGTACCGGTTGTCGCGGGTTCGAACCCCGTCATTCGCCCCATTATTAAAAAAAACCGCCGCAATTCGCGGCGGTTTTTATTTTTTACTAGATTTATCATATTTCAAGGGTTAATATGCTCGACCCAATAATTATAAGAAATAAAAAATAAAAGAGATAGAAATGGCAAAAAATAAAAAAATAGATGGTTTTCGTATGCTTGTGTTAAAGAATGGACTTATAGATTTTAGTTCTACAATGAGTTTTATTTGTTTAAATTGTTCAAAGGGACAATGCGCAGGTGAATGTGAAAAAATAAAAGAGATTAAAAAAATTGAAGATATTAAAATTCAAGAAAATGATGAATTGAGTAAGGGCGATATTATATTTGATAATAGTGGTCGACTTATGAGTGTTATGAATAAGCTTTTAAATGAAAAATTACAAAATCAAAAGTAATAAATAACAGCTATTAAAAAACCGCCGCAATCCGCGGCGGTTTTTATTTATGACTCTCGGGTAATCATATAATCCATCAACTCTCGCAAATCGTCTGCGCGGTTATCAAAAATGCTTAAGGCTGACTTTGCATCAACCGCAAATTGCCGGGCGTACTTTCTTGCGCCGTCCAATCCGTACAGCGAAATGTATGTTGCTTTGCCCGCCGCATCATCTTTGCGCAAAGTTTTACCCACCTTTGATTCGTCGCCAATTGCGTCCAGAATGTCATCGGTAATCTGAAAGCACAATCCCATTGCGTCGGTGAATTTCTTTAATGCTGCGCGCTGCACATCACTTGCATTTCCCAATGTTGCACCAAACATGGTGCAAGCGTTAAAGATACAACCTGTTTTCAATGATTGAATTTCATTTACTTCTTCCAATGTTTGAAAGCTTCCCGTTTCAGCCTGAACATCCATCCATTCACCTAACAGCATTCCTTCGGTCATTTGCGAAAGTATACGGGCAAGTTCCATCCGAGTTTTAAAATTATCAGAAATCTTTTCATCAGTTGCCAGGATAAAGTAAGGACGATTTAACAAATAATCGCCGCCCAGCATTCCATCACACTCTCCGAATTTAGCCCAAGCAGATGCGCGCCCACGGCGCAGCCGGTCATTATCAATGCAAGGCATATCATCGTGTATTAATGAAAAGTTATGCACCATTTCAATGCATGCACCAGCCCGCAATGCAGGTTCATAATCAACACCAAACAATTTTGCAGATTGAATACACAAGAAAGTACGCAAACGTTTACCAGCGTCCAATGCGGAATAGCGCGCGACATTAGCGGGCGCACCAGTCCAATCGGCACGAGAACTTGGAATCATTTCATCCAATACTTTATCAACATCATTTGCTATGCGTGAAAGTTCGGTTTTAAGCATTTGCCCCCCCTATAATTTTAATTCCATCCAAATACTCGTGCAAAATCATTCCACATCGTGAATGCGAACAAAGCCATTATTAAAATCCAGCCAAATAAAATCACAAAGTCCATACCGCGACCTTGCAATTTTTTACGAATCACACCCTCGACCCCCAGAATTAAAAGATAGCCACCATCCAAAACCGGCAAAGGCAACAGATTGATGATTGCCAAGTTAACCGACAAAAGTCCGATTATTGACAGCAATGCGAAAATGCCAGAGCTCATGGCTTTGCCGCTGACCTCGGCAATAGTAATAAAGCTGCCCAATTGTTTGGAAGAACGTTCGCCAGTTATTATTTGCTTTAATACACGGACAAGGGTTTTGCTTTGCACCCATGTTTCGCGTGCGCCGCTGTATGCGGCCTGGAAAATGTTTTTCTTTTGTAATTCAGATCTTGTTCCATCCGCGACCAAACCCCATCTGTCACCCGGTGCAATTTTAACCTGGACCAGTGATTCGCCGCGAATCAAGACTACATCCGCATCGCGTTTACCAGCCAGTTCTTTACCTAAAATAATTTCACCCCAGTTGGTAATTTTCGCACCATCAATTCTTGCAATAGTATCACCTGCACGCACGCCTGCAATAAATGCAGGGCTGCCCTGGATAACCTGACCAACAACTGGCAATTGTACCATACGTGGTTTTGCTGCAAACATTGCCGTATAAATTCCCCATGCCAGAAGGAAATTCATGATAACGCCGGCCGCAACAATCAATGCTTGTTTCCAAGCTGGGACAGAAAGGTAATGACCTTTCTTTTTTGCGGCGGAAAGTTTGGCGTATTTTTTACGATCAAACATATCTTCTTGGCCATATGCCGCGCAATACCCACCAAGTGGCAAAACAGAAATTTTCCACAATGTGCCATGCTTGTCATGCCATTTAATCAGTGCAGGTCCGAATCCGATAGAAAAAGTATTAACACGAACACCCGCCCAGCGCGCGGCCAGAAAGTGTCCCAGCTCGTGAATAAATACCACGACACCCAGAACAATCAATAAAGCAATAATCATTAAAAAAATATTCATTAAATTTTTCCTTACTTATTATTTACAGCATAACCAACCAGACCAATGGCAAAACCAAAATCCAGCCATCAAAGCGATCTATAAATCCACCATGTCCCGGCAGAGATTTTCCAAAATCATCAATGCCAATTTTACGTTTCAAAGTACTGGCAATCATTCCTCCGTATTGTGACAGCAAGGAAATTGAAATTCCAATCCACATCAGCTGGGGCATAAAAGTATCTGTTCCCAGCAAACCATAAAGTACTGCAGCGGCTGTTCCGCATGCGATACCTGCGATTTGTCCGGACCATGTTTTGTTCGGAGAAACTTTTGGCCACATTTTATCACCGCCTATTTTGCGTCCAAAAAACCAAGCACCTATGTCAGCTGCAGATATAATCAACAACAGCAGTAAAATTATCCAAGGCCGAGTACCCACAAAATAAGCACTGACACCAACCAAAATCAGCCAAGCGCCAAATGCTACGCGCAATGTGCACAACTTTTTATCCTTTATCTTCAGCATCATGGTTTCAAGAATCATAATTGCAACAACCAATGGCGCCAAATAACGTACAACAGGAATTCCATAGTGTTCGGCAATCCCCGCGCCCAATGCAGCCAAGAACATTGCACCGCCGGTTAAAATTCTTTTCAAGGTATTAGTCATTATATTTTCTCCTTATTTTCCAAATCTTCTTTGTCTGTCAGAGTATTCATCCAGCATTTTCTGAAAATCGCGTTTACCCAGTGCAGGCCAGTATTTTGGATAAAACATCAGCTCGGCATATGCCAGCTTCCACAGCATGAAATTAGAAATGCGTTGTTCATGACTGGTTCGGACAACCAAATCAATTGGCAATAATTCGCCCGAATCCATAAAACACTCCAAGTCATCTATATTAACAGAATTTCCATCAGCAATCGCAGCATTCACAGCGCGTAAAATTTCGTCTTGGCCACCATAATCCAGTGCCATTACGATTGTGCCTGCTGTATTTTCAGATGTTTGTTTTTCTATTTTCTCAAAAATTTTGATGACTTTCGCAGAAAACCTGTCACGACGCCCTATAATTTTGACACGAATGTTTTTTTTATCAGCGCGGTCCGCATGCTGCTGCAATTCTGCCGCTAGTAAATTCATCAAGTATTCTACTTCATTTTTTGGGCGCAGCCAATTTTCCGTAGAAAATAAAAAATAGCTGACCGTTGAAACGCCGCATCCAATAAAAAACTCGGCCGACTTATCAACAATGTCAGCGCCCACTTTATATCCTGCAACAGCTGGTATTCCGCGATGCTTTGCCCAGCGGCGATTACCATCGCATATAAACGCGATATGCTGTGGTATTTTGAGTTTTTTCTTTTTTATAAAAAACATGAACTTTCCTTACTCCGGCAATTTTATATTGTCAAATGGCAAAAAACAAGTTCTTTTAATCCTTGAAAAGCAAACTATAAATTGCTAGATTGCACAGCGATGAAAAAACCATTATTTGTTATTCTGGGTATATTATCCTTTATACCTGTATCTCACGCTGAAATAATTTCGCGGGTGGATGTCGTCGGCAATCGCCGAATGGACGCAGAATCCGTGCGATTACTTGCCGATGTCAAGACTGGTCAGAACTTGACCACCGAGGGCGTAAATCAGGCTGTAAAGCGTCTGCAGCAGTCTGGCTATTTTTCCAGTGTTCGTGCGCAAATAGATAATGGAGTTCTTAAAATAAATGTATCGGAATCACCAACTATAGACAAAGTAACAATCGAGGGTAATGACGATATTTCAACAGATGATTTACGAAAAGAACTGCGATTGAAAGAGCGTGGCACATTCGATGAATCGGTAATTGGCGCAGATGTTCAACGGATTTTGATGGTCTATCAACGTAAGGGATTTTTCGGAACACGTGTAAATCCACAAAAAATAGAGCAGGCTGATGGCCGCGTAAATGTTGTCTATGAAATTACCGAGGGGCATCCGACTTATGTGAAAGAAATTGATTTTAATGGGAATAAAAAGTTTTCATCAAGAACACTAAGGGGTGAGTTGCTATCGCGTGAGCATGCTTGGTGGCGCTTTATGTCACAATTTGATGTGTATGACGAAGATCGGATTCAATACGATGCCCAGTTGTTGCGGCAGTTTTACATGCGTAATGGATTTGCCGATGTTCAAGTTAAAATAGCAAGGGGGGCATTTACACCAGATCGTCAGTATTATTCTGTTGTTTTCCAAGTAGAAGAGGGTGCGCGTTACAAGGTTGGAACACTGAAAATAGAAAATCCGTTCAAAGATGTTGATAACGAAGATTTGTATGATGCATTGAAAATTGGCAAAGGTGACATTTATAATGTTGATCAGGTCGAGGCAACTATCGCTGCATTACGTGGTGTTGTTGCGGGCAGTGGATACTCTTTCATAAACGTTGATGTTGTGCCAGAAAAAGATGATTTTGCGCGGACAATTTCTATGACTTTCAAGATTCAGAAAACGAATCGAATTTATTTGGACAGCATAAACATACTGGGAAATGTCCGAACATTTGACAGCGTCATAGATCAACAGCTGGGTATTCGTGCAGGCGACCCGTTTTCATTACAGGAAATAGAGGCTGGTCGCCAAAGAATGATGCGTTCTCGTTATTATAAAGACGTCCAGATGATTCCATCACGCGTTGCAGATGCAAACTTGATGAATTTGGATGTTCAGATTGAAGAACAGCCGACCGGTGAATTATCCGGCGGAGTTGGTTGGTCCAGCATCAATGGCTTTATGGTTGATGCAGGAATTACTGAAACTAACTTTATGGGTCGTGGTCAGATAGTTCAGTTAAAGGGAAGTCTTGCGCAATATACAAAACAAGCCACTTTTAGCTTTACCGAGCCATATCTATTTGGGCGTGAACTTTCCGCCGGATTTGATGTAAATTACACGGTTTATAATTATGGTAAATTGGGCAGCTATGGATACGATCGGGACAGCATCAGTGTAGCTGGAAGACTGGGGTGGAAACTGACAGATCACTGGACCCAGGGATTGCGTTTGTCTGCAATGTATGATCAGAACTATGATTTGCATGCAACCAATGGTTGGCAACAAGCAAATCTGTATACTTTGGGGACAAATTTCAAGTATCAAAATTTGGATACGGATTTTACGCAAAATACTCATACTGGTGTGGTTGCAAATTTGGGAGTTGCTTATACTGGATTTGGTATCAGTACAGAACCATTTATGCGATATAACGGCGACATTACTGGTCTGTTGAATTTCTTTGATAACAGGTGGCAGTTAAAATCAAGTTTGGAATTTGGATATGTTCAACCACTGGATGGCGATTATATCAGTCGCGTGTATCGTTATTTCTTGGGCGGTGAATCTTTACGTGGTTTCCAAATTGCCGGGATGGGTTCCAGAAATTGGGCTTATCAGAATTATGCGCTGGGTGGATTATGGAAGGCAAATGGCAGTACCCAATTAAATTTCCCGGTATTTATTCCTGATGAATACCAGGTTAAGGGTTTTGTCTTTGCGGACTATGGTATGGTTGGCAAGCCACCAAAAGATGAGTATAAATACCGTCCAACAATAGGGTATTCCTGTCCAGCATCAAACCCAGGATGTGATAACTTTATCGATCAGGATTTACGCACTAGCGTTGGTGTTGGCGTGTATTGGAATACACCGATGGGGCCGATGAATTTTTCATGGGGTTGGCCGCTGAAGCTGAATGAATACGACCGAGAACAAAGATTTTTGCTATCATTTGAAACTCAGTTTTAAGCTTGACTATCCGCGTTAAAATTCTTTATAATTTTTGATGAAAAGATAAAGGTGGGAAGATGAAAAAAATTCTTTTGGGTTTGTTGGTTGTTTTCGCATTGGCTGGATGCGGGCAAGTTTATGATCGTGAACCAGTTGGTGTCGGATTTGACAATAATGAATTAAAATTATCTCCTTGCGCATGCATGCAGGTCTATCGCGCATAAAGGCGCGAACTGGTGAGCGTCATGGATTTTCCGGCAGATTATGATACAAAGATGTTTCCGGAAACACGCTACCTTGGGATGGCGCGGGCTTTTGCGATTTGGTCCGCGATTTTGTTTTTATTAATTGCTGGACTTTCTTGGGCATTGGTTTGGACGATGCGTGCCAGCAGGGTAGAACCTGTTTTGGTTTCAATTTCTGCCGATGGTGCAACTTGGACGGCAGTATTGGACGGAACAGGTCGCTTAAATTATTCTGTATCGCGCGCAATGCAAGAGGCAACAGTCGGAAAATTCACAAAACTTTGGTTCAGTATTTCGCGTGATGCAAAAGAAAATGAATCTAACTGGTGTCAATGCGAACAAACAAAATGTTGGGATGACGATGCGGCTGCGCCGCAGTGCAAAGTTTGTTGCGCTTCGGGCACCAGTTTATTTTCTAATTTCTTACAAGTTGTGAATGGTGACTTTCGTGAGCGGGCCGCGGCCGGCGAAGAATGGTCGATTGTTTCTGATTCGATTCGTGCAACACCTGTGGGTGAAATCTCTGACAATGGTGGATTATGGCGTGTTACTGCCAGTGTGAAAATGGGCGCGGGTCGGACGCAAAAGATAGAGGCGTTTGCACGTATCATCAAAGCATCCGAAGGCTATCCATCAACAATGGGTTATTATGTCGCAGATTTTCATGCATATCCCGGGGAATAAAAAATTAAATGAAAACACTAGTATCATTTTTTTTCGGAATTATTTTGATGGCTTTGGTCTTGGCTATTGCACTAACGGGCGGCAAGTCATTTGATGCCAGTCGAAATTTTTCTATAAATTCTGTAATTTTTCAGCCTGCGGATTTATCGCGAGATCGGATTGAAAAGCCAATACCACTGGATGTTTTATCAGACGAGTTTGTGCGCGACAGCCTGATAAAAAAATTTGTGAACGAGTATTTTTACATAGCGCCAGATAGCTTTGATATGGCGCGTCGTAGAAGAACAGACAGCACACTTGCAAGAATGTCCGATCCCGCAGTATTTGATCAATGGAATGAAAAGTTTGCCGAAGATATGGAAAATCTGGCAGATCAAAATGTAATGCGTCGGGTTATTGTAAATAGCATTAATCTGCCAGCTAACAGCGAGTATTTCCAAGTGTCATATGACTTGCTGACATGGGATGTTGCGAACGACATCACTCGTCAGCCATTAATCCAAAAAAACAAATCAATGTCTGTTCGATTGGATTTCGAAAAAGGGGTTCGGCAACAGCAAACAAACGGCGCACGTTTTGATGTAAAAAAATATTTGGTTGATGGTGGTGATCCTGCTACAATTTTCAGATTCCGAGTGTTGGAAGTAGTTGTGAAATAAGGGATAAATAATGATGGTTGAAGTAAAAATACTTTTTAGAAAATTAATTAAATCGCTGGTGATAATTGGTGTTGCCTTCATCCTTAATCCCTCATCCTTCATCCTTTCTGCGCAAGCTGCGGAAGAGGCGGATCCATTCATAATAAATGCGGCGCTGGGCGAAGATGCGAAATTGCCAGATGCAAAAATTTCCGCACCCGAGCCAGTTCAGTTTGATACAGCGCCATTACCACTTAATGATGGCGCAGGCTTTTATGATGTTTCTGACTTTGACATTTCGGGCATATATTTGGGTATGCCTTTCGAGGATGTTCAAACTTTGTTTTTCAAAAGCCATTCTCTTTATACGCCACTGAAAAATAATTCTATAATTTATACATTGGCAGGTGATTGGCGTATTAATTTGGACTATGAATGTCGCCAGCAAGGTATAGTTGTTCCAGCTGGTTTGGAAAATTGCATTTTGTCTGCGGCGCGAAAACGCGGATTGTTGTACCCGGCCCAGCTTCGTCTGATACGTGAATCCACTGGTGAAACGATAGACATTTATTTTACTAGCAATGCTACAGATAACGTGGTTTGGCGGGTAGTATATAAAAATGATGTAAATGATTTAGAAGGCGCGGCAGAAAAGTTTTCGCGTCAACGGGATAATAAAATTTTGTCTTTTTGGCAGGATGTTGTCGATAAATACGGCCAGCCAAACAGCGGAAATGATAAATGGGCATCCAGTGATAATTCTTTTGATCCGATGCTGACGGCATACTATGGCATGCTGGATTTGACCGACCAAGGCTTGATGGCGTCTGATGCAGCAAAGAATGTATCCGATGCGCGTGAAAATTTCCGGGCAAAACCTTATGCGTTCTAAAAACACTTATCGCGCGGGACTTTTTGCTGAGTTTTTGGCACGAGTTTATTTGCGTATTCATGGATTCAGTATTGTAAAATCCAGATACATAACGGGTCAACATACCAAACGTGCAGAAATTGATATAATTGCAATACGCGGAAATTTAATTGCGTTTATAGAGGTTAAAAATCGACCAAATGTCCGCACTGCATTTGATGCGATCGGTCATACCCAGGCGTTAAGGTTGCGACGTGCCGCCGAAACATGGATTGCAAAAAATCGTTGGCATGGTGATGCCAGATTTGATGTAATAGTTGTAACCCGTTTACATATTCGGTGGTTTAAAAACGCTTTGTAAAATAAAATTTACATAATGGGTTTTTTAGTTTATAATTGCCCTGTTCTGCCAAGGCAGTTCTAAACCAATAAAGGAGAAAATAAATGAAAAAAGCATTATTGTTGGGATTTGCAGTTTTAACATTGGCTGCTTGCACAGGTTCTTATAAATCTGGAAATTGCGAATATGATTTCTTGCTGCACAAAGACATCTCGATTTCCAAAGTAATTGGCAACGCAACAGGCGGCTGCTAAAAATTAGAATAAATAAAACGCGGCGGTTGCCGCGTTTTATTTTATCACTGCTGATTTTATCAAGGATAAGTCTTCTTTAATTCCGTCTATTTTTAATTGCAGCTGACCAATACCCGATTCCAGAATTGTTGTTCTGTTTTCCAGCGTGGTTATGCGGGCATCAGATTTTTTATTTTTTCCATCTCTTCGTTTGACAGCATAGATTGCATATCAAATGCAGCTGCAATAAAAGATTGTTCTTGAATATCGTATGGGTTGGAAGTTTTTTTGTCAGCCAATTTCTTTTCAACAACTGCTATCAATTCTTTTTTATGTTTTTCAAACATCCGAGTGGCATTTATAGATTCTGCAACTTTTTTTCAATCATCTGTAAGCACTAATGGCATAATTCATCCTTTGTAGTACAGGTCAATTATACTTTTAAATAATGAGTTTTCAATATTAAATCCTAAACTCGGTTTTTGCCTGGACGGGACGCAAAGTTTGACCAAGTGGACGAACCGGGGCTGCGTTCAGGTCCAGCGCCCCAGCAATCGCGTCCAGACCGTCATCGTGCCCCGAATCGCCCATCGGCGTCCAACCCAGCATTTCAGACAGCAATGGAGTCGCCTGAATTCTTTGGTGGGCCCAAATACGACCCGTCGTCAGTAGTGGCTCTACCGCGTTCAGAATCCGAGATTCCTTGCGCGTGTGATTTATGATTTTTTGGATAACAACAGATTGGTCGTGTTTTTTTGCGACTTCGCGCAAAATCTCGGGCAAGGCGTTTCCCAGCCCATTTACTTCTATCCCGATTATATGCGCGCCATGTATTTTCATAAATCCCAAAACTTTCTCGCACTGAGTCGCCAGTGGATGCAAATCATTGTCATCCACAATCAAGTACCGAACATCATGAATAAATGCGCGCCGATTTTTATCGTCTCGGTAAAGCAAGACACATACACTGGAATCGGCCCCTTTACGCCCGCCTGATGGATCCCAATAGCACGATACGCCCGTTATCAAAAATTCTTTATCAATTCCCAGTTTCGCTGTGCGAGCATCAAACTCTCCGTCATAAAAATAAAGCGCGCCTGGATCCAGCCGCGCTTTATCTTCCGAAATATATTCCAGCATCATTTGACTGGAAAAATGACGTGGTCCGACCGTTTCCCTTAATTCTTCTATTTTTTCCAGTGGAAAAATATCTGGCCATGCAGGTATGCCGCCAGAATCAATTATCGGTAGGCGGAATAATTGGTATCCGCGTAAAAATGGCAAGGTCTGTTCATTCATGGGAAAATAAAAAAAACGCGCTATGCGCGTCTGTTTGATGCCTCAATTATATCAAATTTTTCATAAAAAATCAATCTAAAAATGGAACGTCAGCCATATCAGGCACTTCGGCATTACCATTGCTTGCGCTAGCAGGTGCAGAATAAGATGGTTCTTCCGATTGATAACCTTCATCCAAATCATCAAACAAAGAATATTCCCCACTGAATTTCAGTTTAATCGTTTCTGGTTTTCCATGACGATTTTTACCGATAATCAATTCGGCCTTACCGCGTGATGCGTCCAGACGCTTGCGCCAATTGTCTGCCTTGTTGGTTGTAAATTTTTCGGAATGGTCACCGACAACATCAGATGGATCGCGACCCTGCAAGTAATACTCTTCACGATAAGTGAACATAACAATGTCGGCATCTTGTTCAATAGACCCAGATTCGCGCAAGTCCGACAGCAATGGTCGTTTGTCATCGCGTGATTCGACTGCGCGGGAAAGCTGAGACAGCGCGATAACCGGCGCATCCAATTCCTTGGCCAACATTTTCAGACCCCGGGTGATTTCTGATAATTCATTAACACGGCTGTCGTTTTTACGAAGAGTTGGTGACTGCATCAACTGCAAATAATCGATAACGATAAGTGCAATACCGCCATGCTTACGGGCAATACGGCGTGCGCGTGCGCGCATCATAGGGACACTCATCCCCGGGGTATCATCAACCAGCAAAGGAACATTAGATAGTGCATCAGAATACTGCGACATCCGCAGAAACTCTTGATCATTCAGGCTGCCGTTACGCATAGAACTGGATGGAATTTTCGCCTGGGACGACAGAACGCGAGCCGCCAGTTGAGATGCTGACATTTCAAGGCTGAAAAACACGACCGCGCCACGATACTTTTTATTTGCGCGATTTGCCATAATTGCGCTGGCCGCGTTAAAGGCAATATTCATCGCAACCGTGGTCTTTCCCATAGCAGGACGACCAGCAATTATTACCAAATCAGACTTGTGCAATCCGCTGATAGATTTATCCAAATCACGCAGACCTGTGGTCAGACCCGATAATTTTCCATCGGCCTTATAAGCAATTTCGGCTTCTTCTAATGCAACGCGAAGTGCCGCCCCCAGTGGAGATGCCCCGCGGTCGGACGATCCGGTGGTGGATAAATCAAACAGTTTTTGTTCGGCTATTTCTATTTGTCTGTCTACCGGATTGTCTAAATCTTCGACAAATGCCGAATCGGTAATGTTTTGACCTATATTAATCAGGTGACGCCGCAAAGCATTATCATAAACTATTTTGGCATAGCTTTCTATATTTACAACAGATGCGCCGGCACTCGCCAGTTCTGACAAATACTCGACCCCGCCGACAGAATCAAGAACACCTTGTTGTGTCAGATAGTTTTTTGCCGTAATGATGTCAAATGGGATTCCGGCGGCGAATTGCTTTTCGGCAAGTTTAAAAATCTCTTGGTGGGCGGGATGAGTAAAATGTTCAGAGTGTAAAAAATCGCTGACTTTTTCCAGTGCGCGGTTGTTCATCAAGACTGCTGCCAGCACGGCTTGCTCAGCTTCCAAATTAGTCGGTAAAGACTTGGGAGTAAAATCCATGTCTCAAACCATACAACACGAATTTTAATTTGCAATGATTTTTCTTGCTTTGTTATAAAAAAAAAACTACTCTGTTTGTCAATAAGAACAAGAGGATTCAGTCATGGCATGGGAAGAAATCTGTTTTCCAAATAACCTTAGAAATATAAGGTTGTCGCGCGGAATGCGTATGACCGAAGTCGCCAAAAAATCCGGCCTTTCGCTGTCAGCAATGTCCAAGGTTGAAAAGGGGGTGCGCCGGTTAAAACAAAGTCAACTGATGCAGCTTTGCACAATTCTGGACTGCAAGTTGGCCGACATCTTTATAAAGGCTGACGATGAAAAGGCTACCAAATGGCAATCTGAAATGCAACGTCGCTTGACTGAAAATGAAACCGCTGGTTTGAAGGTATTTGGTGCGGGGATACGGGTTTTACGCCGTGAAGTTGGTAAGACTATCGCCCAGGCGGCCCATGATGCTAAGATGACGCTAAGCGTATATCACAAGATAGAAACTGGCCAGCGAGAGGTTTATGAAAACGAAATAGAAAATTTGGCAAAGGCAATGGGTAAATCGATTGATGAAATGTTCAAGGCAATCGCAGGACTTTATAATTCTGGTGCGCTGAACAGACAAATCGACAAGGCCGAAGAACGTGTTCGCGAAGCGCTGAAAGTTGGTAAGTCCGAATCTAATTTAGATATGGGCAGCGCGATTTATGGCGCAACGGTTTATGATTCTGTGCGGAAAAATTTGGTTCCGGTATATGGAACCGCGAATGGAAAAAATATAGTATTTATGAAATCTGATGACAATATGCTGCCACCATTGCCAAAGATAAAAAGCGGCAGTGGGATATATGCTGTTCAGGCACCTGCTGGTCGGTTGGGACCGCTGTTTCCGCACAAATCACATTTGCTTGCAAATCCTGGTATAATGCCTGTGGCTGGTGATTTAGCGGTTTTGTTTGATGATGATTACGAAAATATCGAGCCTCGTACCCAGGCGACCGCACGGATTGTCATGCTGAAAGAGGATAAAAATGGCACGCTAATCGGTGTTCAGTCTTATCCAGAAGAGAAAATACAGATAAAGAACGGCAAAAAGCGACTGCATAAAATTGTGCAGATTGTCTGTTAATAATTTGTAAAATAGAGAGAGAAATGAGAGAACTGACTTCCATAATAGCGCAGCGCTTGTTGAACTTGTATCGCCAGGCTCATGTGATTGATGGCGGCTGGGCAGCTGTTAATAAGGCATTGTTGGCCGAGGCAGATAATGAAGTTCTGGCCGATTTGCAAAAATTGCCGAACGGGGGAAAGTTGGTTCAGCATATAAAAAATTTGCAATCTGGAAAAACGGAAGTCAGCGGAATAGAACGCGAAGTTATACCATATGGTGGTAAGATGGACAGCGCGGTAAAGGCAACGCAAATTTCCAACAAGGATTTGAAAGAGTTAGAATCTGCGCTGGCAGAATTTCAATCAGACGAAGAACATATTGAAAAAATTAAAAATTTATCATTTGTTCAATCTTTTGGTGAAAAGTGGATTTCCGGGGTTCGGTCATCATTATCTGGCAAGCCAGAGTTAGAGAAAAAATGGCTTGAAGTTTCCAGATCCGCACGGGCATATGATTTATGGAATAAAGCCTATGCCGTTTTAATTCCGCCAGTTTCGGACAGAGCACGTGCCGAGATTCAGGCAGAATTATCTGAATATGAAACTTATCTGCCGATGTTTGGCGAAGACGGAACGCAACTTTTATCGCGACTCCGCTCATTTGTAAGCAGTTTGTAAAAAAAACGCGGTGGTTCCCCGCGTTTTTTAATTTTCAACCTTATAAATTGTGTCAACTGCATGTGGTGTGCCGATATAAATCATGGTGCCGCTAGGGGAAAGAATAAAGTCCAGTTCCCGCAGACGCATGCGTAACATTTCTCGTTTTTGAGAAGTATTGCTGGTGTTGGGAACTTCCACGTCATCGCAGATAATCATATCGGCGCGCTGACCTGTTATATTTCCATGAATACCTTGGCAGACTACAGAAGGTTCCCGAATTCCAACTTGGCGCGAGATTGTAATTTTATGCATTCCCCATTCTTTTTTAACGTTTGGCAATAAATCTCGGCATTCTGGATGATTTTCCAGAATATGTTTTATATGTGACACCATTCTTGATGCCAGATTGGATTCTGCAGAAAGAATAAGTATACGTGTTTGTGGTCTTATAGAAAGTACCCATGCGGCGAAAATGCCAACAACTGATGATTTTCCTGAATGTCTAAATGCCAATAAAAGCGCCCGACGGGGCGGATTTTCAAGGCTGTTTACCAGAAATCTCAAAATGTTTTTATGATGTGTTGGTGTTTCCATTCCCAGTATCTGGTTCCATGCATCTAAAAAATTTTTCGCGGATTCATAAAGTTCCATAATCATCAATACTTTCACTGGGGCCTGTATCTGCCGGGGTTCCATAATCATTTATCATTCGCGGCATGGCAGTACTCAGCACTGATAAAAGATTATTATAAAGCCCCAGTGCAGCGCCTCCACCAGTTTTATCTTCTATTAATTCTTTAATGACATCCATCTGATGCACGACATTGTCATGAATATTTTGCCACTGGGCAATACTGATTTCAACTGAGTTTAAATCTCGGAAAGCCTCTAGTATAAAATTAAAATCTGCGTTCAGGTTTTCGGGATCAATTTTTGCAGCTGGCTGATAATCGATAAAGCGGGATAGACTTATCTTGCGAAATATATCTATACGAGAATTTTGCACGGGTGGATTTGCAAAAGAAATTATTCCACCAATCATATTCTCATCATATTGCAAATTATATTCAGTAGAATCCAAAATAACTTCATTGATTGCCACATGAACGTCTAATGGCTGAAAAAAAGGAAAAGCAAAGGCAAAGCAATATGCTTCGCCGTCACCGACATAAGAAATCTTGTACATTTTATAACCTTTGTTTGTCAGGCAATCAATCCATCCAGTCTGGAAATGAATGATTTCAACAGATTGGATTTTGGTGTTTTTATTTTATAAAGCTTGTCCAGATTGGATTTCTTTTTTTCATCAAATGGTTCTTCGGTTTCTTCACGCAGTCTTTTCAGAACAGCCTCTTCGGTCATTCCTTTATTTGTCATTCCTGCGCTGCCGTATTTTGCACGTTGTGCGGCTAATGTTTTTTTTACCAGATTGATTTTTGCTTTTTCATCCGCCGCAATTTTTTCTAAAATTCTTTTTCGTTCTGACACGTTTTCTTTTTTGTCTTGTTTTTGATTTAAGATGTCTGTGACATCTGATACAAGTTGTCCCATTTTTTTCTCCTTAGATTAAATACCAGCCTTCTACTGATATGCCCAGTATGCTTACAGGTAATGGTTCGCTACCCGATATAGTCCAAAGAGGACAGGTAGTATCGTCAATTGTTCCCAATGAACCTACAGAAACATCTCCGCAGTATCCAGGCGAGTCTACACCAAGTGCATCATTTGGAAGTTGTGCACGAACTGCATTTATAAATAAAGATTTGGTATTCAGGCATCGTGCGGAAATTTTATGCACTCGAATTTTTTTCGGAGCTCGTCCACTGGCGAATAAAGGCATCGCAGCAGCCGTATGTGAAAATCCGAATTGACCAGAATCAAGAGTTTCTGCTGCTGAAAATTTTTCTATGAATACGCCTGATTCGCGCGCGACTATTACAAATGTTTCACCATTCAGCACAGCGACAGATTTGAATGATCCCAGTGTTTTGTAGATGCCCCAGGCAGAAATTTCCAATGCCGAGTTTTTATTCAGTACTGCCATGGAACCATCTGTCATCACCACAAACAACTGGCGTGTTTTATCATTATATGCCAGATCCACGGGATGCTTCATCAAGTGACCGGAAATCGCGCACAAGTTTGGTGCATTGTAGTTTTCACCTAACTCATCCATAATCATTTCTCTGATTTCGTTGCCACCTTTGGAAACAAAAATAGTGCTG
The DNA here is from genome assembly GCA_964619545.1 of uncultured Muribaculaceae bacterium. Classification (GTDB taxonomy): domain Bacteria; phylum Pseudomonadota; class Alphaproteobacteria; order Rs-D84; family Rs-D84; genus WRCA01. Next base: position 55,417 of record CAZUED010000003.1, read on the forward strand.
CGGTCTATCTTTTGTGGCTGCAGATAAATCGAAGAAATACTTCCTGCATTGGTATGTTGTCTGATGTCCATGGATGATGGAGTTAATGGTTTTGCGCTGATTGCCCATTCGCCTGCTGTGGTTAAAATTTGTAAATTATCGCTGGATACAACCGTGCAAATTTGTTGGCGTGCAGATGAAAGCAGTGTCAGAAAAATGGCTTGGTCATCCAATCCTGTTTCAGCATTAAAGTTTTGATGATCACCAACGCATGACATCCAAACCCCACATGGCCACGCGCGCGAACCCCCAAATACCAATCGGTCCTGATGAAAAGTGATGCTGCGTGGCCATCCGCGGCGGACACCAAATGCGGCTTCGCGCCAATCAGAAATTGCCGCACTGGGCAGCGAGTAAGTTCCATTAGTGTATGCAACGATAGTGGTAGAATTTACATACTCGTAAATGACCCATTGCTTACCCATCAAGTAAAGTCTGCCATTGAGATTTTCAGGTGTCCAAAAAGCGGCACTGGCAGTAAAAGTAGCATAGTTATTCCCATTCGCATTACTTGATACAGAAATTTTTATACCAGCTGCATCGTCAAATTTCATAAATGGCATATTTCGTGACATATCATCGTTTGTTGAAAAATCAAATGTGGACAGATAAAACGCGCCACCTGTTTTTTTCAGAACTCGTGGCTGAAAATCCTGATGCACGAAAATCATGGTATCAAAACGTTGCGCATATTGCATGTTACACAATGCATCCGCGCCCCAAGGCGAGATCAAGGCCTGGACCATATTCTGACCATCATAAATTTTCATCTGACCATCAGAAATAGCCAGCATATAATTTTCTGAATCGGAAATAGAAAAAGGAATCAAAATTGCACCATTTTTTGTCGCAGCAATCCGAATTGTTCCATTCCGCCGTGAAATAGCCCCCGATGCCAAGACATCCATATTTTCCATACGCGACAAGCCGCGGGATGAAACATCCAAATCACCACGCGCAAAAAATTCTGGCGATACTTCCCCCAATGCGAAAGAGTTCTGATTGTGAATAAATTTTCCCATTAGAACCTCGTTGATATAAGTGAAAAGTCAGGTATGTCATTGCTGGGTGACACAGTGCTGTCTATGAATTTTGCCGCGCGCAGCTCGGATTCAAACAATGCTGCAATGGTGCGTAATAAATTCTGGTCGCCGGTCAATGGCATACAGAATTCCCGTGCAAGTTGCAATGCAGCGACATTTGAAAAATATGAAGGATAATTTTCTGGTCCCATTCGCACAACAGCAGTGATTGAAATTTTATCGGCCGGTGCAGAAATTCTGTTCCCGCTAGTTTGATAAAGCAAGCAATCACAATCCAAAACACGAAGAATTTCTACTGGCAAAAGAAAATCACCATCTGTGGTCTTGCTTAAATTGAATTTTTTCTGGGCAAATTTCCACGGATGCGACGCCAGCAAAGAATCAATCGTAGTATCAAATAGGGTCTTTGCGACTTTGGCTGCAGCACTATCGTCGTTAAAAGACTGAATGGGATTTTCACCAATTTTCAATAAAGCAATAGAACACAGATCAATTTTAGTAAGCATGGGGAACTCCTGACTTTTAACTTTTATGCCAAAGCACTGGTTGTTACATTCTGGGATGTGATGTTAATTTTTTTGATTACGGTGTTGTCGGAAGCATTGATAATTACAATGTCGCCAATATTCATCAAAGTGCGGACCGGATTAAAAAAACCAGTAGTACTGATGGTCGCAATACTTTCTTGGGCGGCATAGTGCCACAGAGTAAATCCATTTGCATACGCAATAACGGACAAGTTTTTGTTTTGGAAATACATGAAAAACTCCATTGTTTGAGGGATGAAGGAGGAAGTTTGAGGTAAAAAAATCAATAAAACTAAAACCTAATCCTTCATCCCTCATTCTTTAATTATTCGGCGCAATTGATTTTGACGATCCCGTCCTGATCAATCAGCACGCTGCCCTGGGACATGCTGTTGCTGATAAAGTGCGCAGCGCGTTCGCCATTCCAAAAGATGTCAGATTTGACTTCTTGGCCACATGCATGACCGATAGCGGACGAGTGATACATAAAGCACTTACGCATATTGGTACCGGTTGGCAGGCCGTTATGCATAATCCAATTGATGCCCAACCACTTACGCAGTTCGAATCCACCAATCAAAGGTGTTTCGTTGCCGACGTATTCAGCCGAAACGAATTCATCCATAGACAAAAGCTCATTCCACTGATGAACACCGACGACGCAGAATCTGCGACCATCGTCAGGAACGTCTTTAGAGTTCAATGCTTCGACCGCGGACAAAATAATTTCTTTGGTCAAAGCGGCAGTTCCATCTCCGACAGCGGTTGTTGCATTGGCCATAGATGTTATAATCAGCTCGTCAGTCTTGCGACCCAATGCATATGCACCTGCGCTTGCGACAACCCGACGTTCATCAATGTTGATTTTTAATTCATCCAAAGCATCAACCCAATCGCCCGCATAATAGTCCTGCAATACGCATTCAACAGGCTCGTGGTCCAAGTTCATGACAGGAACTAATCCGTGGCGAGATTTGGTAGTGGCAGTACCACGACCAACTTTTTGGAAAGTTGTACTGCTGCCTATAACGCCGGATTTACTGCGTATTGTGTTGCGAAGCTTTGTCCCCATTTGTTGATAAGCAAGATGAACATCGGCCTCGAATTGTTTTACGAATATCTGGTCTATTGATTCAGACATAGTTTCTCCTTTTTGATTGAAAAAAACCGGACATTATTGTCCGGTCATAAATAATTTGTTTTTCAGGTTCCGCGCAAAAGCGCGCCGTAAAAACAAATATGCGGGTTCGTCAGAATTGTATGTCTTTTTCTGATGCTATGTTTTGCCTTATTATATACCAATTGTCCTTAAATCCGTTTTAGTGGTAGTTGCGAGAAAACAGCACATTACAGCACTTCATAGGTTGTAATGGGGCATTTTAGCACTAGAAAAGCGGTAATAAAAAATCCCGCTTTGCGGGATTTTTTATTTCAATAATGTAATTACATTATTTCTTTTTAGCAACTGGCTTTTTCGCCGGGGCTTTCTTAGCAACAGGCTTTTTAGCAGCTGGTTTTTTCGCAGCTGGCTTTTTCGCCGGGGCTTTCTTAGCGACAGGCTTTTTGGCAACCGGCTTTTTAACCGCAACTTTCTTAGCAGCAGGTTTTTTAGCAGCAGGTTTTTTAGCAGCAGGTTTCTTTGCCATTGGCTTTTTAGCAACAGGTGCTTTTACTGCCAATTTCATAACTTTTTTTGCAGCTGGTTTTTTTGCTGGAGCTTTCTTAGCAACAGGCTTTTTAGCGGCAACTTTTTTTACAGCTGGTTTTTTTGCAACTGCTTTTTTCACAGCTGGTTTTTTAGCAGCAGGTTTTTTAGCAGCTGGTTTTTTTACAACGGGCTTTTTAGCAGCTGGTTTTGCAGTTGCTTTCTTTGCCGCTGGTTTCAAGAATGAAAATGCCATTCTCTTCTCCTTCCTTTTTTTGTTTTTATAGAACAAAAAATTTTTGTTCTTGATTACATTTTATCTGAAACAAAAAAATTAGTAAAGCGAAAAGAAAAAAATTACATAAAATTTATGAATATAATTTTTTGAAACCAGTTTCTATTTTACGAATATATTCTGAATCATGATCACGCCAATATTTTGGATCTTTCATCATGTTGCGTAATTCATTATCAGATAGTTTTTCTGATGCATGATTTCCAGTTGCAACATCTGGTTCCATTGATTGCATCATTTTATAAATGCTTTGGATTCCCTGGGGTGTAGAGCACAATGACTCAAATGCATCAGATGGTAAAAACTTTTCACCGAATGCATTGATAGCCTGCATGGCATCTTTCATCTTTTCTTCGCTACCGAAAAAATTTTGTAATGTGGCGATTGATTCTGACTGGGCGCGCAAAGAGAAAATTTCTGACAATGCTGGGGATAAAAATTCTTCAGCTATCGAATAAATTTTTTCAACTTGCTTTGGAGTCAATCCTGCATCAAAAAATTTTTTGCGAATCGTTTCATCATCAAACATCGGATTTGATGGATATTCGTCAGCAGTCTTTGGAACCCCCAATGTGCGCATAAATTTTTCACGTGAATTTTCGTCGGCATCTTCGCCTGGGATGGATACCATGGTCCCGATTTTCTTTTCCAGTTCGGAATAAGACTTAATCAAAGCATCGCTGTTTAATGTTCCATCATCGTTTTGGAATTTTTCTGGAATTTGCATTCTTTCCCCTTTGAGTTGATTTGCGTAAGAAATATATCCCCGCAAGAGTAAAAATTGAATTCATAGTCGTAAAAACATTTTCATCACCAACAAGATATGCCGTGATTGCGGATAAAATTCCAACGCCGGAAATTATGTAAGTCCGTTGTCCTGCAAAGAATCCGCCACTTAAAATTTTTGACATTCGCATAAAAAACTCCGTTCAGGTTATTTATAGAAAAGCAGCCCATCAATATCTGCAATACTTCCTTTATCTGTTGCCCAATCTGGCAAAATGTCTTCGCGATGAAATCGAACTGCGCTACGAACAGAATCAGGCAGTTTCCCATTAATCATTCTTTTTAAGACACGCAAACACATTTGGAATTTTGGGTCATCTTCGGAAATTAAAAGATCGCTGTGGCGGGAAGATTCTTTTTGCAAACATTCAAATAAAGATTCGTCCGCTGCAATACAAGAAAAAGGCTGCATAGATTGTTGATAAATATTTCCAATCATAGACGCCATGGCTTCAACCGCTGGCAAACTTGACGTGCGCGTTTCGGCATAAATAATTTTTCCCAGTTGGACAAGTATTGTTTTTTCATCCTGAAACTCATTACGAGGCATTGTTTGCATTCGGACTTCCTTTGTATAAGAAAGACCCGCGCAGCAATGCACGGGTCAAAATAACATAAAAAAAACGCGCATGGGCGCGATTAAATTTTTATTGTTTGATAGATTAATCATATCACAAAATCACAAAAAAAGCAACAAGAAAAATTAAATGCTGATCTCGTCCCCATATGCCATTATGTATTCTTGTCCAGCGCGCAGCACCAATGCGCCATCATCATTCAGTCCGCATAAAACTGCCTGGCGTCCACGATAGGTAATAGTTTCGTTCAGATTTGCTGCCAAATCCATCCATCTATTTTTAACAATGACGAAGCCGCGAGATAACCAAATATCCATCTGTTTTGCCAAGGTTGCCAATAATTCGTCGCGAGAAATCTGGTTTGTATAATCTGAAACTTTAGTTGTTTGGTAATCAGCTCTTACACTGGGATTTGATTTAATGTTTATTCCAATTCCGATTATTACAAATTCTTTGGCATATTCGATTAAAATCCCACTAATTTTTTTGCCATCTATTAAAATGTCATTAGGCCATTTTATTTGTGGCTGTATACCGAAAGAAATTAAAGTTTCTGCAACAGCAACGGCAACAGCGTATGAAAGTCTGGGCTCGCGATTTTCGATTTTATAAATAAAGCTGGCATACAGATTGCCATGATGAGAAACCCAAGTGCGACGATAGCGTCCGCGACCATTACTTTGTGAATCAGCTAAAATAATGGTGCGATCGGTTGCGTTTCCCAAACGAATCAAGTCCTGGGCATACGATTGAGTGCTGGGAATTTTATCAAAAGAGATAAGTTTATAATTTATATTTTCCACCTTCATTTTTTATAAATTCTTTTCCAAAGATTTTACGCAGCTGATAGATTGTCGTGCCCACCGCGTTTGTTGCGGCGCCTGGTGCATAGCCTAACTGCTGTTGCAGTTCACCGGCGTTTGCACCAAATGCGCCCGCGTGGTGCAGTGCAATAATTATTTTTTTCTGCGAACCTGAAAGAGTTGTAACACCGCAGATTTTTTTAATAATTGATACTTCGCGTGCATCACGCAGACGCAAAATTTCGGCTTTTAATTCAGCGGGAGAAAGTTTTTTATTTGCGGAAAAAATTACATCAGCAGATTCGCGTGCAGCAAACCCCGCGCCCAGGTCGGTCAGAATCCCGCGCCAAACCATATCATCAGTCCAAATCGTAATTCCATTAAACACTGATTAGATTATAGACTAAAAAATCCCGCTGCCGCAAATAAAAATCGCCCATACGGGCGACTTTTATTTTTTGCCATATTTGACAGCTGCTTGGGCAGCGGCCAGTCTTGCAATTGGCACTCGGAATGGACTGCAAGAAACATAGTCCAAACCAGCTTTGTGGAAGAATTCCACAGATTCTGGGTCTCCGCCGTGTTCTCCGCAAACGCCCAAGTGTATTTCATGACCTTTGGCTTCACGTGCCATTTTAACTGCGCCTGCAACCAGTTGTCCAACACCTGCTTGATCAATGCTGGCAAATGGGTCTGCAACATAGACTCCACGAGCGCGATACTCGTCCAAGATTGCGCCAGTGTCATCACGAGACATTCCAAGAGTTGTTTGAGTTAAATCGTTTGTTCCAAAACCGAAAAACTCTGCGCTTTGGGCAATTTCATTTGCCAATAAAGCAGCGCGTGGCAATTCAATCATGCATCCGACCTTGTATTTAACCCTTTCACCGGATTCAGCAAAAATCTGTGCAGCGGTTGAATCAATAATGGCCTTTACAATGTCTTGTTCTTTTTTCGAGCCTATCAAAGGAACTTCGATTTCAGGCAAAACTTTTACGCCAGATTTTACGCACTCGATAGCTGCGCCCAAGATAGCGCGGGTCTGCATTTCGCAAATTTCTGGATAAGTGATCGCCAAGCGGCAACCACGATGTCCCAGCATTGGATTTTGTTCATGCAACGCTGCGGTGCGCTCTTTAACGAACGACGCAGGCTTTCCAATATGATCGGCCAACAATTTGATGTCTTCTTCTGTATGTGGCAAGAATTCATGAAGTGGTGGATCGATCAAGCGGATAACGACAGGCAATCCATCCATAATTTTGAACAATTCAACAAAGTCCGCACGTTGATAAGGTAACAACTTGTTTAGTGCATTACGGCGACCTTCGGTTGTTTCTGCCAAAATCATTTCGCGCATATCCATAATACGTGAAGGATCAAAGAACATGTGCTCGGTACGAGCCAAACCAATTCCTTCGGCGCCGAATTCCAATGCTTGTTTTGCATCACGTGGAGTTTCAGCGTTTGCACGAACTTCCAAAGTTTTGATTGAATCAACCCACTCCATCAACTTACCAAAGTTTCCAGTCATTTCGACAGAAACTGTTGGAACCTGACCCAAGATGATTTCACCCTTTGCGCCATCAATAGAAATCCAATCACCTTCGTTGATAACGTCGCCCTTGGTGGTTTTCATAGTTTTTGAAGCATAGTCAATTTTGATGTCTGCGCTACCTGAAACGCAAGGAGTCCCCATACCGCGTGCAACGACAGCAGCGTGAGAAGTCATTCCACCACGAGCAGTGATAACGCCCTGGGCTGCGTCCATTCCAGCAATGTCTTCAGGGGAAGTTTCAATACGGACAAGGATAACTTTTTCACCACGACCTGCCCATTCAACAGCGTCTTCGGCATTGAAAACTGCGCGTCCAACAGCCGCACCAGGGGATGCAGGCAAACCAGTTGCAATTACATTCTTGTTTGCTTTTGGATCAAGCATAGGATGCAACAAGTGATTTAATTGATCTGCACCAACGCGCAGTATTGCTTCTTCTTTATTCAGCAATCCTTCGCTAACCATTTCAACAGCGATACGAACTGCGGCGGCGGCGGTACGCTTTCCATTACGAGTTTGCAGCATCCACAATTTTCCATGCTCGATAGTAAATTCCATATCTTGCATGTCTTTGTAATGCTGTTCCAGTTTGTTGCGAGCAGCAACCAGTTCGGTATAAACAGCAGGCATAGCTTCTTCCAAAGACAAGCGTCCGCTGTCATCTTTCGCCATAGGCTGTGGAGTGCGAATTCCAGCAACAACGTCTTCACCTTGGGCATTGATTAAGTATTCTCCGTAAAAGCGATTTTCGCCGGTCGCCGGATCGCGCGAAAAACATACGCCAGTTGCGCAATCATCACCGGCGTTTCCAAAGACCATCGCTTGAACATTGACGGCAGTTCCCCAATCGCCCGGAATGTTGTTTAATTTACGATAAGTGATTGCTTTCTTTGACATCCAAGAACCGAACACTGCGCCAATACCGGCTTTTAATTGAGCCCATGGATCTTGTGGAAATTCTTTACCAATGTTTTTTCCAATTTCTTTGAATTTTTCAACCAACTCTTTCAAGTCATTGGCGGTCAGTTCGTTATCAAATTTGTATCCTTTGGATTCTTTCATGTGTTCCAAGGCATGCTCGAACAAGTCAATGTCTGCGCCCAAAACTACGTCAGAAAACATCATGATAAAACGACGATAAGAATCATAAGCAAAACGTTCATCGTTTGCAGCAGCGGCCAAAGCCTGTACCGTTTCGTCATTCAAACCCAAATTCAAAACCGTATCCATCATGCCCGGCATAGAAACGCGAGCTCCACTGCGAACAGAAACTAACAAAGGATTAGTTTTATCAGCGAATTTTTTACCCATAACTTTTTCAATGTGGGAAATGCCCTCGCGAACTTGGTCATCTAAATCAGCAGGGTAAGAATTGTTGTTTTCGTAATAGTACGTGCAAACTTCAGTAGTAACTGAAAAACCGGCAGGGACAGGCAGTCCAACAAGATTCATCTCGGCCAGGTTAGCGCCTTTGCCACCCAGTAAGTTTTTGTCCTTGGCGGTGCCTTCGGCGGCGCCGTTTCCGAAAGTATAAACCCATTTCGTCATAAAATTTCTCCTTAGCTTAAAGACTAGGGAATATAACTAAATGGGAAAAATAACGCAAGAAAAAACCGCGTGAAAGCGGTTTATTTTTCGATAATTACAACTGCGGCAGAATAATCGCCTTGGTCAGTTATGGAAACGTGAGTACAAGCATCTGTGCCGGCGGCTGTTTTTAGGGCAGCTTTTGCGCCACCAGTAATAACCAGCTCTGGCTTGCCATTTTCATTGTGAGAAACGGAAACGTCTGAAAAGTTGATGCTGTCGCCGAAACCGACGCCCAGGGCTTTCAGAAAAGCCTCGCGAGCGGCCCAAAAGTTAGCCAAATGACGTTCGCTGTTAGCGGAATCCTCTTCTGCGAATTCCAATTCTTTTTTTGTAAAAATGCGGGATTTCTTGAAAGGCGACCAATCCAAAAATCTATCGCATTCAACCAAGTCTAAACCGATACCGACAATCATTGAAAAACTCCGATTTGTTATGTCGCAAGCTTAGGCAAAATAAACCGATTCGTGCAAGAAGTTTTTTGACTTGCATTTGCAGCGCTTGATAATATAATCAAACCTGCGTTTCTGATGGAAACGGCGTCGGGGTGTAGCTCAGCCTGGTAGAGTACTTGCATGGGGTGCAAGGGGTCGCAGG
>CAZUED010000004.1:0-43271 GCA_964619545.1 uncultured Muribaculaceae bacterium
GTTCTAACTGCCACAGAACACAGGTGCTTTTTTGTGTACAGAAAAAAGGATAAGAGATGTTAAAAAAACAAACTAAACATTGGTCTGATGAGATCCCAGTGGTCTTTATTGCGGTTTCTATCGCGATTGTTTCCACATTTAAATTGGGGATATTTAATGGGTTTATATTAGGAGGCTTATTCGGTGCGATAGGTGTCCTCATTAGTTATATAATTAAAGGAAAATTCAAAACAATGATTTCAGATTTTGTAAAGAATTATGATACATACAAATGGTATCAACACCCGAAATATTGGATTTTATTGTGGGCAATATTTGCTGTGATTGCCGGTGCTTTTATACAACTTTCAAATACTGATGTTATTTTTGGAATGCTGGGTTTTCTTATGGCATTATTTACATTGACTCCATTTATTATCAAAGGATATATTTTTCCATTTATTTTACTTATCATATTCAAATCATATGACATGGTATTAACATTGGGTCAAACCCCACATGCTGCATGGAGTATTATTGGTTTCGGGTTTATATGGATTGGGATTTGCATTACATGTATCCGTATTGAAGTGTTAAGAAATAAAACCGCCCCGGTTAAAAAACGCTTTTGGAAAGATTTGTTATATTCATTAACTATTCTTTTTATTGGTTTGTTATTGACGGTAGGGATTTCATTTATACAAGACAAACGTTCATCAAACATAGTACGAGAAGAAATTAGAACGGTATATTACGAAAAATGTTATAACGAAATAAAAGACGATGCAAAAAACCCAAATGAACAAAACATATTAAAAAATTTCTGTATATGTAGATCAGACTTTATTGCAAACAGTTATGATCAATTTAATGACATTTTTAATAAATTATCTTCTAGTGATAAAACTGAGGATGAAAAAATGGGTATAGCTCTTGAAGAAGTAATAAAAAAAGCAGATGAAAAATGTTTAAATAATAGTAACTAACACGTTCTTTAATAAATATGTATAATAATCGGGGATAAAAAATGAAAAAGAACAAAACAATACACATAATATATTTTATTGTACCATTAGCTATTGTAATTTCATTGGGGGGTTGTACAATACGTGACGCCGTAACAAAAAAAGAAACATTTGCAGATATAACTTCTATGATAGAAACTGATAAAAAAGAAATTATTAATATTTATAAGAAATGTTTGGATGTTAAAGAATCCCCATATTCCTGCGCGTGTTATGCGGGGGCAAGACGCCGGCTTATTTATGACAACAAGATAAATTTAGATAACATACACTTTGAGGCCATTAAACGATGTGAAAAGGCCGATTTTACTTTTCGTGTATTTGATAATAAGGACGTAAAATGAAAAATATATTTTTAATTTTAACTATACCATTCTTATTTACTGCGTGCTCTAGCGATAAGTCTGTTGCTCCTGTCACTGATACAGACACAAAGTTAAGCGTAATAGTGATGTATGATAATTGCGTATCTAGTTATTCTGATTTAAAAAACCGTGAAGATGTAGAAAAATATTGTAAATGTGTTTGGAATTATGAATCTGAATATGGAAATATACAATACAATTTAGAAGAGGCAGGGGAACATCTAAAAAATAATTTTGATATATGTATAAATCCAACGATTGAAGCATATCATAATAAAAAAGCACAGGAAGAATATCATGAAAAGGTTGGGCAAGTAAAAGAAAAAATATATGAAGAGTGTCTTGCAAGAATTCAAACAAATTTAGATGACTATAATAATAAATCTGAAAATCATTATAATCAAATAGAGACAACTTATGAAATGAAGGCAAAATGGACAAAGTCCTGTAAATGTGAGGCCGAATATTTAGCTGATAATTATATAAAAAAACACCCAAAAAACGGTTTCAAAAGTAAAATGGATGAAGATGTATTTGAATCAAAATTAATGGCAGATGCAGTAAAAAAATGTCATTAAAACATAAAGATATTAAAAGGATAAAAGATGAAAATAACAGAATTTTTAGATGAGACTTTTGGTTGGATTGTGGTTGTTATAGGAATTGTATATGGCTTATATTGGTTTTTTGGTGGCTCATATGATAATAGAAAGGTTGAATGTAAAAAACAACATGAAGGAATTGAAACAAACTATAATCTTTTTACTGGATGTTGGTATTGGAGTGATATACAGAAAAAAATGATAACAGATGATGATAAAACAGAGAAAAAGTTAATAGAGAAAGAAAAGACACAAACATCAAATATTGATTGGGGGAAATATAAAGATAAAACTGGTGGAATGGATTATTAAGGAATAAAAATATTGTAATGTATTTTTACAATTTTTATTAAAAATAAGTTCTCTTCATTTTTTTTCAAACTCCTGTTTTGATGCGCGATATTTAACACTGATTTCCTGTTTAGTTAGTATACCAGACTCCGTAAATCTTGTTTGTGTTGGATTTTCCCCCATCATTTCCATAAATAATTTTGCTGCTTGAATATTACCATTAACAGCATTTTGCGCTATTTTATAAACAATAGATTCAATAACACTTGGATTATTTATACCATATTTGTATACTTGCTTAGGTTCTATATATTGAATACCTGCGGCTTTATATTTTTCCTTTATATTTATTTCTTCGACAGGATCTGTTATTGGAGCGCTTGCAATAGTTAATGCTATATCACGCAAACATTTGCGTTCCCGGCGGACTTTACCGGAAACGATTCCACCAATACGACCATATTCTCGGGCTTCGTTGGGGGTTAATATTTTAAGATTTTGTTCATTTGCCATTTTATCCCCTTTATTTTATTTGCTTGTCTACCTGTTTCCCTATGCAAGAACATAATGAATTATTACGAATAGAATCATTAATTTCGAACAACGTACGATTAACACATTCTGTCTGATTAGATAATTCCTGCAAAATACCCAAAGGGGAAGAACAATCAAATGAACCCCATCCATTATCAAAACCTATGCCTGCAATATTTTCTGAAATATCGGACAATCTTTCATCTATTTTCAGTAGGCTGGTGTTTATCTTTTTAAGACATTCTATTATTTCAATATTTTGTGGATTGGGTATTAATACTTTAGCTTTACGTTTATTAAACATTATTTTATTCCTTTGTTTATTGTTTGGTTAAACTGTGCCATCGTGCCGGTCAGTGCTTTATTTGGATTTTTGTCCGCTGGCACAATGGCACAATCTGGTTGGGTATTGGGTAAATACCTGTTAAAAGCATCTGCAAAATCTGATAGATAGTATTTCCGGCTACGTTCCAACCCTTCTATTCGGCTTTGACGCGGTGCAATATTAAAGTATTTTAATTGGCCGGCAAGGGAATGAACTGATAGACCCTTGCTATATGCCCATTCGCCCCATGGGCTGCCTTCTATATTATTCAATTCTTCAACCAATATGGTAGATGCCATAAATTCACGCCCGGCAAAAATATGTTTTATATCTTGCAAAAGTTGAGTTCTAGTAGATATAGGCTCATTATCACAAGTGGATTTGGTAAGCAACTTTGCAGCATTCAATGCTTTTTGTCCCCATTCGTCAGAAAGTACATTTGCAATAGCAAGCAAGGGTTCCCATAAATCAGCAGCACGGTCATTAAACCAGTTTGGAATTTCTGGTCGTTGTGTTGCTATTAATTCAGAGTTATCAAACATAAAACGTGCACATTTTTTTTGAAGTTCATTTGTTATAGTCCTCAAATCACGAGTTCGGATTCGCTCTATTTGGTCTGTGCTGGATTTGCGGCGCATATTTATAACAATGCTTCTGTCTCTGATAGTAGTTGGTATGTTGCCTATAGCAGCAATAGAGACGGGCGTAAAACACTTAAAAAATCTGGTTTCATGTCTTCGCCCAATACATTCTATCCTGGTAATTCGCCCATTGCGCTGGAAACCAGCATTTATTACCCCGCGCAATTCACCGTTATCCTGTAGAAAAGTGTCGGCTTCATCAATCAGCAATGTTGGGGAATATTTTTCAATAGTGCGAAACATCGCAGCTGCCGTTATGTTTGAAACATTCAGTGATTTTTGCGACAAAAATTCTAGCAATGTTAAAAGAGTAGTCTTTCCGCATCTGGGCTCCGGTGATGATATGCAAATCCGTGGAGTATAATCAAATAAATCTGGAGCGTATGTATGCAATACCCACAATGCTAGGGAGGTTGCTGCACCATCCGGCAAGAATACATATTTACTGAAAGTTGATTCAAGAACATTTGCCAATTCTGAGCCGGATACGGATTCGGCGCACGGCTCTATTGCTGGAAAATCATCATTTTCTACTTGATTTGGTTCAACTTTTTTTGTTTCAGACATTTTTACCCCCTGTGGTTACAGGTGTATGAATGCGGTCACGTTTTTGACTATCAAGGTATTCTTGTACATCGGACATAGCATATAATACGCGTCCGCCAAACCTAGTCCATTGAATAGGGCAATCGCGATTAGTTCTGCGTCTTTCTAGTGTATTTTTTTTGATTTTTAGTAAAGCTGCCAATTCTTTAGTAGTTATATATTCCGTCATTTTTTATTCCTTTTGTTTGGATTACAAAAGCAATATAAATAAAAAGAAATATATTAGCATTGAGTACGCTAGCGAATGTACACATACGCTAGCTAATCACCTTTTTTTTTAAAGTTTTATCTTTAAGAATCCAGGCTTTGTAAATCGTACCAAAATCATCAGAACCAGACAAAGGAGTTTCCCATTCTTTATTTTCTAATTTTTCCAGATACTCACCCAAAACAATTTTAGCTATTGCGCTTTGGCTTATATTTGGTTTTTTATCACGAACTTCATGTGCGCGAGCTAAAGCCCAATCGCGTATAGGCTTAAAACGTTTACCTGCTTCATCTCCGCCCTTTTGGAGCTGGGCTTTTATACGACGAAGATCGCTTTTCAAGAGACGATATTCTAAAGGGTCTACAGGACCAAATAATGATTTTGCAAGAGCATATTTTTTAGAGTCTTCGATCTTTTCAGATTCGCTGACAAGCAAACGCTCCTTCCGTTGTGCTATAACCTTGGAAATAATATCATCAACTATTGAGTCATTCATTTCTTATCCTTTTTCGCTGATTTTGCAAAGGCGACCATATCATCAACCGCACCTTGGATGCTGCGACGCACAGGGTCTAGTCCCATTCGCATATAAACATCTGCAGCATTACGGGATTTGTCCCCTAGAGCACGTTGTATTGCCATTGGGTTTGCACCATCACGTTGTGCCTGATAACTGCCAAAGGTTCGACGCAGGTCATGTAATCTGAAATTTTCAATACCAGCATCATTCAATAGCTTTTTCCACGATCCACGCAAGTCAACAAAATGATATCCAGCATTTCGATTGCTTGGGAATAACCATTTGTTTTTCGCTTTAGTTTTCATCTCTTTTAATAATTTAATTGCCTGATCAGCTAATGGAACAATTTGTGGTTCATTATTTTTTGTATCAGCTATGTAAATAACTTTATGCTCAAAATCAACATCATTCCAACTTATAGCCAGCATATTTCCTCTGCGTTGTCCACAATAAAGGGATAATAAAACATAATTTCGTATAACGTCGTTTTCTGGTTTGTCTAATGCATTGTAAAGGCGAGGGAGTTCCTCAGGACGTAAGAAACGATCGCGGGATTCTTCAGGAAACATTTCAATCCCTTTTGTTGGGTTGTTTTCTATTCCTTCAACCCATCTTATAGCTTTGTTATACATATGGCGCATTAAGGCTAGGGCACGGTTTGCTCTATATTTGCTTTTACGACCAATAGTTTTATGCCATATTTCAATATCTGCACTGGTAAGAGACAGCATTTTCTTATTATACAATGGTGCAAATTGTATTCTCATTAATGTAAGATTGTTTCTTTGTGAAAGAGGCTTTGTAAATAATTCACAATGACGCGGAAAGTACGTTTTATCAAAAAATTCTTTTATTGTTACATCTTTACGGATTTTTCTTTTTTTATCCGTTGGGTTTATTCCCTTATTAACATCGGGCATATTTTCAATAATCGCTTCGCGAGCATCCTTTACAGACATATGCGCTGCATCACCAAGTTTTGATTCTGTTATTCTGCCATTTAAGTTTTTCATTAAATAATAGACTTTGGACTTTTCTCCAATACGCAAAGCAAGATTTTTTGTACCAGCATCCCATACTCTATATCGTTTACCTTTGGGCGCAAATTTTAGTCTAGCAATACTTGCTTCTGTAAATTCAAATTTTGTCTTTTCCGGTTTCATAATTAATTAACCTTTAATTTTTAATTATGGCCAACTTATAGCCAACAAAAAATATAAATATTTATCATTGCTATATAAAGCAATATACAATATAATACCAAGCATATCAAGGGGTTAAAGCAAGTTTTATACAATTTTGTAAAGTTGTAGAAAACTATAATACCGAAGACTTAAAATCCTTTGATCATTGCGATCGTGTGGGTTCAAGTCCCACCAAGACCACCAAGAATAAAAAATGATTAAAAAAACTTTTAATCTTTATTGCTCTTTTTCCTGGCGCGCCTGCGCCTAGGTTTCCTTTTTGCGCTGTAAATTTGCGCTTTTATTTTTCACACAATTACTTTAACATCTATTAGTAAAATGGAGTTCTTATCATGTCCAAAGACATTATTTTAACGGGCGTAAAACCAACGGGCAGATTGCACTTGGGCAACCTGGTTGGGGCTGTTCGTCCAATTCTTGATATGTCCAAAAAATCTCAGACTTTTGTTTTTGTCGCAGATTTACACGCGCTGAACGCTGTGCATGACCCGAAAATTTTACGGGAATATGTAATAGAGGAAGCCGCAACATTCTTGGCATTGGGACTGAATCCCAAAGATACAATTTTCTTTTGCCAGTCTGACCTGCCACAGGTTTCAGAACTTTCAACCCTGCTGATGAATATAACGCCAAAGGGTTTAATGAATCGTGCTCATTCGTACAAGGCAATGATGGATAAAAATGCTGCCGAAGGATTGGATACAGATGCTGGTGTAAATATGGGACTTTACACTTATCCTGTTTTGATGTCGGCGGATATATTGCTGTATGGCGCGGATGTTGTGCCTGTTGGCAAGGATCAGAAACAACACTTGGAATTTGCGCGCGACATCGCTGGATATTTTAACAATACCTATGGTGAAACTTTTAAATTACCAAAGCCTTTTATTCCCGAAGAAACTGGAATTATTCCAGGGTTGGACGGACGAAAGATGAGCAAGTCTTATAATAATCAGATTGCAATTTTTGATACAGAATCTGAATTAAAAAAGAAAATTATGAAAATTGTAACGGACAGCAAATTGCCGAACGAGTCAAAAAATCCGGATGAGTCCGCAATCTTTTTGTTATACCGACATTTTGCGGACAAAGCCGCAATAAAAGAAATGCGGGATAATTTTATAAATGGCGAAATTGGTTATGGCGATGCAAAAAAATTGTTGTTTGATGCGGTAAATGATTACTTGGCGGAACCAAGGAAAGAATACGAACGATTGATGAAACATCCAGAAGAAATTAGTGAAATCTTAAAGTCTGGTGCAGAAAGGGCAAGGGAAGTTGCGTCAGAAACAATAGTCCGTGTTAAAAAAGCAATGGGATTAAATTATTTTGAATAGTCAGAAAGAAATATAAAAAAAACCGCGCATTGCGCGGTTTTATTTTTATCTTTGGGTTGCTAATTTTTCATAATAATTTTGTATATTATTAAACATAGAAATGTATTCAGTCGCGGTTCCATGGGTCTGCTTTATCGGTGGCATTGGTTTTATAATTTTTTTAACTTTTTTCTCATGGCCTGATTTGTAAATTTCAGAAATATAAGGTGCAGTTTGTGCAGTTAATATATTTACCTGATAATCAATGCTGTCTACTATTAAAAAATGATCAGGTATAAAACCATCAGTATCAACAACAGCACTTTTTATACTTTCAATCGCACTTATTATAGATTTTTTATTTTCCCTATCCCATTTGCGAATGTTTTTTATATCTTGCTGAATACCAGGACAACAATCTCCCCATAGTGTTCCGTATGCAACTTCTAAAAAATATTTATTAAAAGCTAGCGCAAGTCTAAGTATATTTTGTTTTTTTGCCAAGCTTTTAAGCTCCAATTTTTCCAGATAATATAATTCTGTAATAGCGCTCATATAAATCTCCAATATTTTATATTTTTGTTATTTTTGTCTTTGCAGATTCGGAAACATTTTATAGATAGAATCTTCAAACTTTTTTAATTCATTATTATTGTCCCGCAATTCTGGATATGTTTGATATACCGAGTCTATAAAATTTTTAGTTCTATACTGCATTATAAATTCTTCAATGTCATTTACATTATTATTTACAATTTCTTTTAATTTATTAGCCCCATCCCATGCCGTTTTTGTTTCGCTTGTATAATAAAGGGCAGCATGTATTTTAGATTTATTTTTTTTAGCATCTTTAGCACATTGTAAAGAGTTCATTATTTCACATAAATATGTATCTTTTATAATGTCCAAAGGATCCGAATCAGTTAAAGAATAAGCAAAATCAAATTGTTTATGTAAAATATAAGGCCTACGTTTTATTTCTATATTTATGTAATTTTTATCAAAGTTATTCATGGTATAAAAAGAAAATTTTCGTTTTAAATTTGCGATTTCTTTTTTTATATTTTTATCATTTATTAATGCATTGATTTTAACAGCGAACTTTTGATTTGAATCTTTGGTCCAAAAATCTAAATACTCCATGGTTTGTTTTTGTAAATTTAATGGACGATTTTTTATAAAAAAGATTGTTGATGTAGACAGACAGCAAATAATCGCATCAATAGTCGCATCTTTAATTTTTGGTGGCAATTTCTGAATTTTTTGCAGACCCCTAATAATGTTCAGATCTATATCCCGAATTGTAAAGTTTTCATTTAATTCGGCATTTATTTCTGAAAATTTTATATATTCATACGGATTTACCCCGTATGAATCCAGATCATCTGCATTTGTATTTTCCCAATCACGATTTTTCATTTTGCCCAGCCATTATTACATTTAACCAAATAATAACAAAAAATCTATTTTTGTCAAATGTTGTCAAAGTGTATGGTATTATAATACCGCTATGAATTTTCTTGACTTTTAGGGGCTTGCAGGGCATAATTGCCAAGCTTTTTAATAAAAGGTTAAAAAAATGCAATTAACAAAATCGACAAAATCGCTGAAGGCAAGCGAATTGCAGGCGGACTGGTATCTGATTGATGCCACAAATGCCACGCTTGGACGCTTGGCGGCATATACCGCTACGCTTTTGCGCGGAAAAAACAAACCGACATTTACGCCCAATATGGATTGTGGCGACCATGTCATTATTATCAATGCTGATAAAGTTGCTTTGTCCGGTAATAAAGCTGCTGGCGAAAAATTCTATTGGCATACTGGTTGGACTGGCGGGATTAAGGAACGTACTTTGGGCCAAATGCGCGAAGAAAAACCAGAAAAATTGGTCTTTAATGCGGTTAAACGCATGATGGGACGTCGCACTGCGGTTGCTTTGGCTGACAAGCGTCTGACAAAGTTGCACGTCTATGCTGGCGGCGAGCACAAACATGCTGCGCAAAATCCACAGGTTATAGATTTTGCAAACATGAACAGAAAAAATAAAAGGGGCGAATAATGGCAGAAGTTAAAAAAACAGCAACGGCCGCAAAAAAGGCAGCCCCTATGAAAAAAGAAACAACTGCAAAAGCAGCGCCAAAAACAACAGCTGTGAAGGCATTAACCGAGAAAAAGGTTATGACTGCTGCGGCAAAGTTGGATGGAGCGACTTATGCAACTGGAAAACGTAAAGACAGCATTGCTCGTGTTTATTTGGTACCGGGCAAAGGCAACATTGTTGTCAATGGAAAACCTGTCGCGGAATACTTCCGTCGTCCAGTTTTACAGATGATAATTGCCCAGCCTTTTGGTGTTACAAAACGCGATGGACAATATGACGTTGTTGCAATGTGCATGGGCGGTGGATTGTCTGGCCAGGCCGGCGCAGTAAAACACGGAATTTCCAAGGCATTGACAACGCGCGAACCTGATTTGCGTGCGGCATTAAAAGCTGCTGGATTCTTGACACGCGATAGTCGTGTTGTTGAACGCAAGCATTATGGATTGCATAAAGCGCGCCGTTCAACTCAGTTCAGCAAACGTTAATATGCTGATTTATATCAAGGGCGCGATGAAAAGCGCCCTTGCTTGACTTGGAGTATTCTTATGATAAAAAAAGAAAAAATTAAAGATTTACATTATTCATTAACCGGTTTGATTTCTGCATCTGAAATTGATACTGCGGCTGATGAAATCTTGACCGAACACGGCAAGAAAACAAAAATGGCTGGATTCAGAGAAGGCCATATTCCTTTGAATGTTTTGCGTCAAAAATTTGGTGCATCTGCCAAAGGTGAAGCAATTGATAAATTGATGAACGCGGACTTGGAAAAATTTGTAGCGGATAAAAAAATCCGTCTTGCAGGTTCTCCAAAGGCTGACGTTGCAGAGTTCAAAGATGGTCAAGATTTAGAATACACTTTGGAATTTGATATTTTGCCATTTTTGCCAGAAATTGATTTAGAAAAATTTACTTTGACTAAAAAAACTACCGAAGTCCCAGCGGCCGAGGTTGAAAAAGCATTGGAAAATTTGCGTAAATCACGCGCCCAGGCTGAAAAGCAGGCTGATGATTACAAAGCGGCAGATGGCGACGTTGCAGTTATTGACTTCAAAGGATTTTTGGGCGATACCGCATTCGAAGGCGGGGAAGCAAAAAAGCATCACTTAGTTTTGGGCAGTGGCTCATTCATTCCAGGGTTCGAAGAAAAGCTGATTGGTCATAAAGTCGGTGAAGAATTTGACATCAAAGTTAAATTCCCAAAAGAATATCACAGCGAAAACTTGGCTGGTAAAGAAGCGAAATTCGAGATTAAAATTCATGAATTGCGTCATCACATTTTGCCAGAGCTGACCGATGAATTAGCAAAAGAAGTCGGTCAAGAATCAGTTGCCGCGTTGAAAGAACATGTGCATAAAATCTTGGACGAACAATATGTCGAAGCATCAAAACGCGAAATGCGTAATGAATTGTTGGATATATTGGCCGACAAAGTTAAATTAGATTTACCAGAAACTTTGGTTCAGCAAGAATTGGACATGGCAAAGAAAGAATATGAAAACGCACATTCTGGCCATGATCATTCAGGCAAAGAAAGCGATCACGAAAAGTTTGATGAAAAGAAAGAGCGTAAAGAAGCCGAGCGCCGTGTCAAATTGGGTCTGATTTTGGCCGAATGGGGCACACAGAACAAGGTTGCAATTACTAATGAAGATTTGCAACGTGCGATTTGGGCCGAAGCCGCGCGCTATCCTGATCCAAATATGGTGTTTGATTTTTATAATAAAAATCCAAACGCTTTGGCGATGATGCGTGGAATGCTGTTTGAACAGAAAGCATTAGATGCAATGTTGGAACGGGTAAAGACGAAAGAAAAAAGTGTCAAACCCGAAGAGTTGTTTGAACAGAAAGATGTAAAATAAAAAATCGCCGCAAACGCGGCGATTTTTTATTTGCGTGATTTTGATTTTAATTCAGCGCTGGGTTTAAATGATACCACGCGTCTGGCAGTAATTACAGCCGGTACGCCTGTTTTTGGATTTCTTCCCATGCGTGCATTTTTTTCTAAAATTTTAAAGCTGCCCAGTCCTGCGACCTTAACCTCTTCACCGCGAATCAAAGATTCTGCGATTTCAGAAAATACCAAATCAACCAATTTATATGCCTGGGACATAGTCAATCCACTGGACTGATGCAGACTTTCTGCGAAATCATTTCTGGTTATGGTTGACATATTACACCCTTATCATTGCCGCACCCCAGGTCAAACCAGACCCGAACGCAGGATACATTATCAGTTGTCCGCGTTTAATTTTCCCAGCATCCATTCCCCATGCAAACGCTAATGCGCCAGATGCGCCGCTAGTGTTAGCATGCTGATCAACCGTTATGATTATTTTTTCCAATGGGAATCCCAGCCGCTGGGCGCCGCTTTCAATAATACGCAAGTTAGCTTGATGCGGAATAATCCAGTCTATATTATCTGCCTGGATACCAGCATGTTCCATAATAAAGTTTGCGGCCTCTGGCATTCTTTGTACAGCATTTTTGTAAGTTTCTGGACCATTCATTTCAACGTGTGGGCCTGGCTTTTCATGTAACATATCATAACCACGACCATCTGAATAAACAACCGTATCTATAATTCCGCTGTAGCTAGAGGACGAGTGTTCAAAAATCATTGCCCCGGCGCCATCACCAAATAATACGGCGGTGCTGCGATCTGTCCAGTCAATAAAGCGGGACATCTTTTCTGCGCCAATAACCATAATGCGATTATGCATACCCGCATTGAAAAAAGCGCGCGCACAATGTAAAGCATAAATATATCCAGTGCAAGCACCACGAACATCATAAGCAGGTGCATTATTGGTCATACCCAAATCACGTGAAACCATCGCACCAACCGACGGAAAAGCATGATCCGCTGTAGTTGTTGCAACAATAATTAAGTCAATGTCATTTGGCTGCAAACCGGCATTATCCAAAGCAGCGCGGGCAGCAGCAGTTGCCATATCAGAAACACTTTCGTCGTCGCGTGCCATATGCCGCTTTTTGATACCTGTGCGAGTCACAATCCATTCTTCGGAAGTGTCCATATTTTTTGCAAACCATTCATTAGTGATAATTTTTTCTGGCAGATACGAACCATAGCCTATAAGTCTATTTCCCATAGTTTCATTCCTTTCTTTCAGCCGACGAATTATACACGCTCAAAATCAATAAGCAATGTGAAATTTAGACGATTTGTTAAGCTTGATGGGTCAATAATTCTTTTATTGGGGCCAAGTTTTCTGCGCCAACGCGAATTTTTTCGTTAAAGTCGGCCTCGGCCAAATCAGCCGCATATTTTATCGCATTTGCAAATGCCAAAGCATCGCTGTTGCCATGAGTCTTTACACTAAACCCATTTAGTCCCAGGAAAATAGCACCAGCATAAGAACGCGGATCCATTTTATTTTTTAATCTTTTGAAAACATGAATCAACAAAAATGAAACCGCGATTGCAATCCATGATTTTTTGATAGTGTCCATCAATACGCGCTTGATAAGTTTAGCTGTTCCTTCAACCGTTTTCAGAACTACGTTACCGGTCCAACCATCAGTTACAACAACTTGAACACGACCGCCGCTGATGTCATTAGCCTCTACAAAACCGATATACTCGTATGGCAATTTATCTTTATGCTCAGTCAGAACTTTATTCAAACGACGCAAGATTTCATCGCCCTTGGTTTCTTCTTCACCAATGTTCAGAATTCCCAATTTGGGTCGCGGCATTTTACCAATAGTTTCAGCATAAACGCTACCCATCAATGCAAAGTCAAAAAGATTTTCTTCGTCGCATTGAACGTTTGCGCCCAGATCCAAAATTACGGCGCGTTGATCACCGCCCCCGCTGGGCAGCATGGTTGTAATAGCAGGTCTGGAAATTCCCGGAATTGTTTTTAATCCCATTTTTGACAATGCCATTAAAACGCCTGTATTTCCGGCAGAAACAACAGCAACAGAATTTCCTGCGCGAACATCTTTTATTGCCATGTACATACTGGTATCACCTGCATGGCGCAGAACTTCAGCGACTTTGTCCGTTCCTTTGATAACATCAGGTGAATGAATAATTTCACTATTGCGTGCAACGCGCGGATACTTTTTCAGCATTTGTTCCAAGCGAGGCTTGTCGCCAAAAACGCGAAAGAAAATCGCATCGTCGCCATTTTGGAACAAAAATTGATTCATACCGCCCAAAACTGAGCGCGGGGCGCTGTCGCCCCCCATTGCATCAATAGCTATGATTTTTTTGTCGCTCATTTTTGCGAATTTATTTTGTTCCGCACGCCGGGCAAATGTGATGAGGACGCTTTTTTTCGCCACATTTTTTACAAACAGACGCAGGCATCACAGGCAATGCGTCATGAGAGCGGCGCTGTTTAGAGCGGGCTGCACTGGTTTTTTTCTTTGGAACTGCCATTTTATTTTTCCTTTATTGTTCGGTGGGCTATTCTAGCTGATTAAAGGTATTTTGCAAGTGAAAAAAAGTGAAATCTGTTATTGTGCTACCCTCATATCTCCCAGTTATAACTTTTTCACTTTTTCACTCTTTCACTTTGTGATATAATCGAGGCATGAGAATAAAATCTGCAATCTGTGCTTTGTGCTCTATGCTTTTGTGCGCTTCTGGCGCAAACGCTATTTCGCGCGAAGGAACCCCCGTCTATTATCAGAATCAATCGTCGTCCTATTCAAGCGGTCAGCGCCAAATTCAATCTATTGGTCAACGCAGCTATACTTATCAAATCCCGCGTCAACAGCTGCCATCGGATTTGGGTGGCGCAATGACCCCATATGGGGTTGCGACAGGTGACCTGCCTCCGTGGGTTTTGTCCGTAGATTATGGCCGCAGGTTTGCGAATTTTGAATTTAAAACCGGTGTCAACTCCGTTTTAAAATGGGATGATATGGTTTTTAATGAGGTTGGCGTTCGTGCAGATTCTAATTTCCAAGTAAAAAATTATGATTTGTTCGCCTATGGGGAGTACCGCATGGGCAGTATGTCTAGCGGTGGATTTTCAATGGATTATGACCTAGAGCCCTATGATCCAGCTAAAAAAGATGTTGGTATATTTACAATTTCTGTTGGGGACCAGGATGGGAAAACCAGCAATATGAAATTTGCATTTGGTGCTAAACATATTTGGGATTTAGGTGGATGGAAATTGTCCCCCAGTATTGGATACGAAATTTTCAAACATGATTTAACAATGAGCAATCATTACTATCCAAATCCCGGGATTTATTTGCCACTTTTGGATTCAGCTGGAAATTATATTTTTGGTGATAAAGACGGGCTATACCACAGCGTCGCCCAAAGCAATCAGCAATCAGCGATAGATTCAGGATGGTATCAGGTTTGTTTGTCTCCCGAAGATATTATGTTGGGAGTCGTTGGTGCTGATGGATCGTTGATAACAAATGTTCCATATTCACAAGACCCGCTGAATCCAACTTTGCCATGGGGTGTTTTACCTGGACAATGTGTAATTATTGGTGGGGATGGCCCTATCTTGGTAGAAGGTGCGACACACATTTATAATACTACATGGAGCGGCGCCTTCTTGGGGTTGGAGTTGGAAAAACAAATGACCTATAGCGATAAACTGCGGTTTTATTTCCAGGTTGGTATGCCAAATTATTCGTCCGAAGGTATATGGCCAAACAGAACCGATTGGCAGCAAAAACCCAGCTTTATTGATGAAGGTAACAACGGCGCATATTCATATCAGGCTGAAATGGAGTATAATTACAAGATGTCCGAAAGATTGACACTTGCATTGAAAGCGGACATGAATTTCTTTCATGTTGGGAAAATTTCTGGTGATTTGTATGTAGCGCAGTATACTGATTATGCACGTGATGACAATGGGCAATACATATTTACTGATACTGGAAATATTGGCGGAACAACTTGTGATCCTTATACACAAACCGCATGTTTCCCAGTGCCAGAAACGATCGAGGCGCATACGGAACATATTGCTGACTCTCTGAAATATGCGAATTGGCAGTCATTTGGTTTGCATCTTGGGATTAAATACTCGTTCTAAGAACTTGGGGCACATTTGCGCCTCATTTTTTTATATGCTATAATCCAATTATGAAAAAGCTTTTTGCTTCATTTATTGTTTGCTTTTCTATATTTACCGGATTTTCTGCTGGTGCGGCCGAGGGAACATTTGACTATGATCGTTGGAATACGATTCTGAATAACATACAAAATCGTGCAGTGGCCGAAAAAATAAATGATAACGTAATTAATGCCACTATCCAAGACGCTGCATTCATTCCAAAAATCGTTTGGCGCGATAAAAATCAACATGAGTTTAAGCTGACCTTGGACGATTATCTGGCAAGAATGGTGAATGAAAATCGTATTGCCAAAGGCTTGGCAATGCGCAAACAATACCCGACTTTACTGAACAGAGTTCGTCATAAATACGGTGTCCAGCCGCAAGTAATTCTTGCTTTTTGGGGAATGGAGTCAAGCTATGGTGACTATAAATCACACTATCAACTTTCGGACGCTTTTCTGACTTTGATTTACGAGGGGCGGCGCGAGCAATTTTTTGCGGATCAGTTGATTGCCCTGATGAAAATTGCAGACAAAAATGAATTAAATATACACGAAGCCCGGGGCAGTTGGGCGGGGGCAATGGGACACTTTCAGTTTATTCCGACAACTTTAATGCAATACGGCGCAGACGGCAATGGAGATGGACACATAGATATAATTCACAGCGTCAGCGATGCGATGTTCAGTGCGGGAAATTATCTTAATAAATTGGGTTGGAATCCGAATGAGAAAATAATTCGGCCGGTAATTTTACCAGAAAATTTTGATTTAAAATTGTGCGATGGTAAAACAAAAATGGCGCTGACCCAGTGGAATGTGCTTGGAATTATGGATGCGCCGAACTCGGATATGATTGCGGGATTGGTGTGTGATACTGACCAGGCAGCGGCCGGAGTCCGGACCGCATATTTGACTTATCCGAATTTCTATCGGATTAAAAGATGGAACAATTCTAATTCGTATGCGATTGCAATCGGATTGTTGGCTGAAAAACTGAAATAGAATTCCGTAACCATTCGGATCATTCCCTTTGCTCTTGATTCTATTCATATTCTTTATTATACTTGGCGGATACAAGGAGTAATTTATGGCTATTAAAGTGCGCGATTTCGAAGTCCGATTGACACGCAATAAAGAAGAAAGAAAACAAGTGCGTCAACTGCGGTATCGGGTTTTTGTCGAGGAAGAGGGTGCCGGCGCAACGGAAGAGCAGAAAAATCTGCGCGAAGAGTATGACAGCTATGATAATTATGCTGAGTATATGGCGGTGTTCCATAATGGTAAAGTTGTTGGAACTTATCGTATTATTGATCGTGATGCCGCGGAAAAGATGGGCGGTTTTTACACAGAAACAGAATTTGATTTAAAGAAAATTAAAAAGGTTCGCGGAAACATTGCGGAAATGTCCCGTGCCTGCGTAGATTTTGATTATCGCGAAGGTGGTCTTGTTATGCGCATGTTATGGATGGGTATGACAGATTACATATTAAAAAGAAAAATAGTCTTGATGTTTGGTGTTGCGTCATGGGTTGGTACACAACCTGCTGTGGCGGCCCAGGCCATATCTTACCTATATTATCATCATCTTGCGCCGTTATCTTTGCGTGCGACAGTTGAAACTGATAAATTGGCCGAAGGCGTTAATCCTAAACTTACCCATATGAACATCATGCAAAAAGATTTTATTGATGATAATATGGCAAAATCTCAAATGACGCCATTGATAAAGGGCTATTTGCGTTTGGGCGCTCAGTTCGGCAAAGGTATATTTATCGACAAGCCATTTAATACTTTTGATGTGTTTGTAATTTTGCAAACCAAGAATATGAACCGCGCCTATCAAAAGCATTTTACTGGAAATGAAAATGCATTTGACCATTTGGTTGCGGATGATGGCGCAATGAAGAAATTCGGCAAGGTTATGCTGTTGCCATTTACCGGCTCAATCGCATTATTCAAGGCTGCGGCGCAATTCTTCTTGCGTGATGACGCCGAAGACGCGGAAATTGTCGAAGAAGAAAAGCAAGCGGAAGATTTGACATAAACAATCGGAAATAAAAAATGGGAAATATAATTTCAACAATTTTTGCAGGCATAAAATTCGCAACATTTTGGTTGGCGGTTGTTGTCCAGGTTCCGATTTTAATCTTGATTCCCCGTGGGCGTTTGTCCGTTGCATATTCCAGAATTTTTTATGGAATACTTATGTATGTGTCGGGCGTAAGGGTTCATGTAAATGGAAAATTATCGACCGCGCGTCCATTGTTGCTGGTATCAAATCATATATCGGTTTTTGAAATGGCGGTTTTCCCATTGGCGTTGGGAACCAGTTTTTTCGGCAAAGAAGATATAGAAAAATATCCGCTGGTTGGTTGGATTGGTAAAAAATTTGGCGTTGTCTTTATCAGTCGCAATCCACGCACCGCCGTTGAAACCACGAAAAAAATAAATGATGCAATGGTACGGGCCGGATACCCAATGACTATATTTCCCGAAGGCACAACAAACAACGGGTGCTTTATTTATCCATTCAAAAGCAGCATGTTTGACGTTGTCGCCAAAATTCCGAATTTGACGATACAGCCAATAGTAATGACTTATAATTTGCGAAATGGTGACAAAATTTCCGATGACAGGGAAATGACTGATAATTATTCATGTCCTGCTAATGTCAAAATAGAAAGATATAATGCGGACTTTGGAAAATCGGAATTGGTGCCAACGAAAGAGCGCAGTGTATTCGGTCATGTTTTTCATATTATGAAACGTGGTGGATTACGGGTTGAGTTAAATCTTTTGCCACCACCGCCACTGGCGGATATGGACAGAAAAGAAATAGCGATTACGCTGCACAAAATAATTTCAGATAAATTTTATGAATTGAAGGATAGTAAAAATGGCAAAAACAGCAATAACACCAACCAGGGCTGAAGATTTCAGCCAGTGGTATCAAAATGTTATAATCGCCGCAGATTTGGCGGAAAATTCTCCTGTGCGTGGATGTATGACTATAAAGCCTTATGGTTGGGCGATATGGGAATTGATGCGCGATGAAATGGATAAACGTATCAAAGCAAATGGCGTTCAAAACGCTAACTTTCCATTATTGATACCGGTTGAGTTTTTTAATAAGGAAGCCGAGCATGTCGCAGGCTTTGCGAAAGAGTGCGCAGTTGTAACACATTACAGATTAAAAATGATTGATGGTTCACTGCAGCCGGATCCAGATTCTAAATTAACCGAGCCTTACATAATACGTCCAACATCGGAAACCATTATTGGTGATGCGATGGCGCGTTGGGTTCAATCGTATCGTGATTTGCCGTTAAAGTTAAATCAGTGGGTGAATGTTATGCGCTGGGAAATGCGCCCAAGATTATTTTTACGAACCAGTGAATTCAACTGGCAAGAGGGTCACAACGTTTTCGCAACCCACGAAGATGCGGCGGCGGATGCCAGAAAAATGCACAAGGTTTATGGTGAATACGCGGAAAACATTTTGGCAATCTATAGCATAATGGGTGAAAAGACAGCCGAAGAAAGATTTGCTGGCGCAGATCATACATACACAATGGAACACATTATGCAAGACGGGAAAGCTCTGCAGGCTGGAACTTCGCATGATTTGGGACAGCATTTTGCACAATCTTTTGGTATTCAGTACTTGGGCGATGATGGCCAGTTGCATCATGCGCACACAACCAGTTGGGGAACCAGCACAAGAATGATTGGCAGTTTAATAATGACTCATTCTGACGATGATGGTTTGGTATTGCCGCCAAAAATCGCGCCCTATCAAATGGTGATTATTCCAATAATGACCGAACAAAATGAATTTGCCAAACAGGTCGCTGAAAAATTACAGGCCGTTGGTATTCGTGTTTTGGTTGATGATTCCGATGCACGCAGTCCCGACAAAATGTGGAAGTGGATAAAAAAGGGTGTGCCGCTGCGCGTTGAAATTGGTGCTCGTGAAGTTGATGAAAAAACTGCAACAATCACGCGTCGCGATATAGGAAAGGACTCAAAAAAAACATTAAGCGTTTCTGAGTTGGTTAAGGATGCGCCAAAACTTTTGGAACAAATTCAGAAAGATATGTTGAATGCGTCCAAGGCACGTAATGAAAAAATGATTACCAACGTCAAAACTATTGCTGATTTAGAAAATCATTTAAGTGCCGGGAACCCTGGCTTTGTTCGTTTGCCGTATCGGGAAACACAAAATCCAAAGTTTGATGACTTGATGGACAATTATAAAATTTCCAGACGTTGTTTGGATGATGCTGATCCGGACTATGTATTTGTTGCAAAGTCTTATTAAAAAAACGGCGCGAAAAGCGCCGTTTTTTGTGATATAATATATTGCAAAATGGAGGGGTCAAATGAAACTGGGAATTATAGGTCTGGGGACCGTTGGGTCCGCAATCGCAACCGCAGTGCATGGCACAGGCTTGGTGCGCGAAATGGTTTTGTTTGATAAAGATGCATCTCGAGCAATGGCAGCAATGGAAGATTTGGGAAATGCCGCGACCTTTGGATTTAATATAAAAATAAACGCAGCCACCAGTTATCGTGAAATGCGCGGCTGTGATGTTGTAATTATTGCGGCAGGTGCTAATCAAAAGCCAGGACAAACGCGGACAGATTTATTGATCGCAAACTCTGCGGTTGTTCGTGATGTTGTTCCGAAACTGATGAAGAATTCAGATCCTAAAAAACTTGTTTTGATTATGGTTACAAACCCATTGGATGTTATGACTAAATTAGCTGGAAAGCTATCTGGTATGCCTGAAAATCGAGTAATAGGAACTGGCACAATGTTGGATTCTGCGCGCTTTCGGATGATATTGGCACGTCTGTTTTCCGTATCTTCAGCATCTGTTGATGCCTATGTTTTGGGCGAACATGGTGATTCCAGTGTTCTGAATTGGTCCAGCGCGGCTATTGGCGGAATGCCTTTAGATGATTTCGCAAAACAAATGAAAAACCCGATCAGCTCGGCAGCGAAAAAAACAATAGACCGGCGTTTGAAAACTGCGGCCTATGAAATTATAAAGGGGCGGGGGGCCACTTGGGATGGTATCGGTGCAGCTACTGCAGATTTAGTGCGTTGCATTGCGAATGACGAGCGTAGAATTCTGACGATTTCTTTGGGTAATGGTTCTTTGCCCTGTATTGTTGGCTCCAATGGAGTTGTAGCGTCATTAATGCCGAAAATGAATGCGTCAGAATCAAAAGATTTGAAAAAGAGCGAAAGCGTTATAAAAAAGAATTTTAATGCGATTTAGTATTTACAAACTTAAGACATTTGTGATAAAATGAAATAACAAGGAAAGGAATAGTAATGAAAAAGTTTATGCCCGTGCTGTTCGGATTGCTGTGTTTGCCTGCATTTGCTGAGGTTGTGCCCGCTGGTTATTGGGACCAAACCGAAGAAGCAGAAAGCACACTGGATGAACAGACTGCTGAACCCGAAGTGGTAACGCCGGTCGCGCCTATGGTTGCACCGACGGCCAGCCCACGTACAACAACAGCGCGCAGTGCGACGCGTTCAGTTGCCGGTGTCCAAGGAACTCGCTTGGTAATCCCAAGCCGGGCTATTTCTTCACGCAAAACTGCAACCAGTATTCGTTCTATGACGACGAATACACCATCTATTTCTTCACGGCAATCGGCTTCTTCGCCGAATACAGCGCGCGCAGCGATAACACAAACAGACACAGTTACCCAGCCTTTGTATAATTCCACTACTTCGCGCGTGGGTGTTCGCAGCAATACTATAGGTTCGCTTTCTGCGGCCCGCGTAGCATCTGTTGCTGTTGGCACTACGACTTCTTCAACTGATACAGGCACCAGTATGGAAGAAATTGCCCAAATGACTGATTTCTGTAAAGCGCAATATTTTTCCTGTATGGATAATTTCTGCAATGTTTTGGATGATAACCAGGGTCGTTGCAGTTGCTCGGCCAATGTTGTGAATTACAATAAGGTAGAGAGTGCACTGAAACAAGCGACCGAAGAATTACAAAATGTCGCACTGCAAATTCAATACCTGGGTCTTTCCAAGGAAGATGTTGTATCATTATTCACACAGACCGAGGCCGAAGCCGCAATGTCTGGAACCCAAGATACAACTCAGCTGAAAAACGATTTGGATAAAATACAGAAATTGGTTGTGGATATTAAAACTTCTAATAATACAAGTTTTGATAACACCTTTGGAATTGATTTTTCCAGTTTCAATCTGTCGTTGGATAACGGATTTGATTTGTCGTCTTTGTTCGGGACATCCAGCACTATTTCTAATCAACGCGGGGCCGAGCTTTATAAAACCGCTGCTGCCAGATGCAAAACGGCAGTATTAGATTCTTGCAAAAGCCAAGGCGTTGACACAGCAGTTGTATCAAACGGATATGATTTGGAAATCGACAAGCAGTGCATAGTTTATGAACGTGCCTTGGATGATTCAAATACCAAAATGAAACGGACGGTTATGAACGCAAAGTCTGTTTTGCAAAAAGCGCGTTTGGCTGTGGCACAAAGCAGAAACTCATATGATATGCGTGGATGTATAAGTGCATTGGACAGCTGCATGCAAAGCGATTTTGTTTGTGGCGCGGATTATGACTCGTGTCTTGATCCAACCGGTCGTTACATTGTAAATGGCCAGATAGTGACAGGTTCGAATTCTTCGGATATTA
This sequence comes from uncultured Muribaculaceae bacterium, assembly GCA_964619545.1. GTDB lineage: Bacteria > Pseudomonadota > Alphaproteobacteria > Rs-D84 > Rs-D84 > WRCA01. Next base: position 22,493 of record CAZUED010000004.1, read on the forward strand.
CTACTGGATTAAATACGGCATGGGGTTCTGGAACTGCAAATGCTTGGACCGGGACTGGTGGCTTGGACACATTTATCAGCACAAATATTGGCAACTTTGCTTCGGGTAATATGGTTGGATACCTGGAAACAAAAGTTGGTAATATCAGCAGCCAGGGTCTTGAAACTGGAATGTGCATGTCCGTTCTGAAAAAATGTCAGAATTATACATTTACTGGAACAAACAAACGCTATGAGCCAAAGAATGATGTGGTCAAGGAATTCTTGAAACAGGCTCTGACAAAAATCAAAATCCGTCAGGACAACTTGGTTGCAGATTTTGTATCCAGTTGCAAGGCTGATGTTCAATCATGCTTGGTCAGCAATGGTGCAGTTATTGGTGACAGCGGCCCGAACGTTGGATATATCTCGAACGCTATAGCAAACGCATGTAATACGGTTGCCAGTACTTGCGCCGGGGCATCTAGTTCGACTGGTACTGCGGCTGAATTGATTTACGATATAGTTTGCTATACTGCAAACGATACGACCCAAGGCTCCAGCTCAGCATGGACTGTTGGTACACAGACTTGTAAGTGCCCAGTTGGAACTACATGGAGCGGGGCGACAAAAACTTGCAATTGCCCGTCTGGTACTTCATGGAATTACGAAACAGGAGCATGCAGCTAGTAATGCAATTCATGTATAAAAAAATCAGTGGTGGAAAATTTTCCGCCACTGATTTTTTTATAATGTTTAAAGCTATGCTCGCAAAGCTTCAATCCCCGGTAATTTACGTCCCTCTATAAATTCCAAGAATGCGCCACCACCGGTGCTGATATATGTCATGTCTTTGCTGGTTCCGGTTACGTCTATTGCCGTAACTGAATCACCACCGCCCACGATAGATTTTAACTTTCCTTCACTGGTGCGCAAGGCAATATGTTTTATTATTTCAAATGTGCTGCGTCCCCAAACCTGACCCCATTCAGCCATGCCCAAGGTTCCATTCCATAAAAGTGTTTTAGAGCTATTTATCGCTTTTTTATATTCTTCTACAGATTTTTCGCCATCATCCATAATTAAATCAGTACCCGAAATGTCGGACAGCATTTTATCGGTACGAATTGCAGTTGGGGAGAAGTCAGTTCCAACACCTTTATCAACAGGGATAAGTATTTTGCAATTATTGGTTTTTGCAGCATTGATAATTTTTTCAATAATGGGTTTGTATTCGGGTTTGTATAACGCGTCAGTCCAGCTGTATTTTCCCTGTGCTAATGCGAATGCAGTCCCCAATCCTCCACCAATGATTAAAGTATCGCAACGTTCGACTAATGCATCCAAAATGTTTATTTTAGTATTTAATTTCGCGCCACCAATAATGGCAATCATTGGTCTGGTTGGATTTTCCATAACCTGGTTTAATTGGTGAATTTCAGAAGATAAAAGCTCTCCGGCAAAGGACGGCAAAAACTTTGTAACGCCTTCGGTGCTGGCATGTGCGCGATGAGACACTGCAAATGCGTCATTTACAAAAAAATCAAAACCGGTCGCCAGTTTTTTTGAAAATTCGACATCGTTTTCTTCTTCGCCTGGATAAAAGCGAACATTTTCCAGCAATACGACATTGCCATCTTGCATATTGTCCATAAAAGACTTGTCCAAGCAATCAGAAATCAGAGGAATTTTTAAGTAGTCTGCAATCGGGCGCAACGAGTATTTTTCATTGAACGCGCCGTCAGGCCGCCCCAAATGAGCACAAATTGCAATACGAGCACCACCAGCGCGCAATTTATTGATAGTGGGCATAGATTGTTCGATACGGAAAGTTCCGATGACTTTACCTTCATTTATTTGAACATTAAAATCATCACGCAACAAAATGAATTTGCCGCGCAAGTCGCCCATTTCATTGATAGTTCTGATTTTCATAATAAATCCTTTACTGGCTTAAAGCTTTTACGATAATGCTCATTGATACCAAATTCTTTGATAGCGCGCAAGTGCGCTTGCGTTGGATAGCCTGCATTTTTTTCCCAACCATATTGTGGACAAGAAAGGGCAAGTTCGCACATAATTTTATCACGAGTTTCTTTTGCAATAATACTGGCGGCAGCAATGGAAACTGATTTAGAATCTCCCTTGACCACGGCGCGCCCAACAACATTTTTTGGCAGTCTGTTGCCGTCAATCAATGTAAAATCTGGTCGTCTGGGCAGTGCATCAATGGCGCGATTCATGGCCAACATACTGGCATGTAAAATGTTTAATTCATCTATTTCGGTCGGACTGCATTGACCAACGCCAACAATGCAATTTTGCATAATCCATTCATAGGCTATGGCGCGTTGATGATGGCTCATCTGCTTTGAATCGGTAATCAGCGGCATATAAGTATTTCTGGATTTGAATATGACTGCGGCGGCAACAACAGGTCCGCATAATGGGCCACGTCCAGCCTCGTCAACACCGGCAATAAATTGGGAGTCAATTTCTTGTTCAATTTCAAAGGTGGCCAAATTTTTCATGCGCCCCGCCGGTTTTTTTTTTATTTTATATTGTTCTGCTGGCGATTTGGCTTTTGACGAATTCATCTTCATTAGAATACAGCGGCCATTTGCCGTTCGCCAGGTCTTCCAAACTGGTCAAAGGCTGATTTAATCTTGCGCGATACAACCACAGATTAGAAATCACTCGCTTGATGTAATTTCTTGTTTCAACATTGGGAAAGCTTTCAATATAAAGCAGCGGATCGGTTGTTTCAAAATTCTTTTCAAACTTTAACACAGTTCCATCGCCAGAGTTATATGCAGCCAGCATTTTTATTATACTTTTATCAATAGCTGGAAGATTTAATAAATCTACAATGTATTGTTGACCCAGAAACATGTTATGTTCCGGATTAGAAATGTCTAATTCTGACATTGGAACATTGTTTCGTTTTGCAACCATTTTTGCGGTTCCAGGCATCATCTGCATCAAACCTTGGGCACCTTTATTGGACTCGGCGGATGGCTTGAATCCGGATTCTTGTTTGGTAATTGCGAATAACAAAGCGCGATCAATACTCCATCCACCCAGCGGTTCCCAGTCTGGCAATGGGTACTGCGCGCCAAAAATTACATTTTGGTCAATTTCCATAATTCCTCGATCGCGCACCAATCCAGAAACTTGCATTGAAACACGTGGCAGTTCTTGGGCAGATGCCAAAGAATATACGGCATGCAGCATACTGTCAGAAATACTGCTGGTTACCAAAAGGCGCAGGTATTTTTCAGCGCGTCCCGGTTGGCCGATTTGCAGTAACGCCAGTGCGGTCTTGCCGTATTTAGTGCCTTGCAGCAGTGTCAGATCATCATCGGAAACTCCCTTGTCAAAGAATTCATATTTTGGTGTTTGCCCCAGCATTGCGGCAGACAGCGCACCATAAAACATTTGGGGCCGCATGGCTGCGGTTTGCCAGTAGGTTTTGGCTGTTTCGCTATGGCCGGCCATTTCTGCGGCGCGACCGGCCCAGAAAGATGCCTCGACCTTTCTGGCATCATTCAGGTGAGAAAGTTGGGACATTTCCTTGAAATAACCTTCTGCTTTGCCGAAATCACCTTCTTTGAAAGACAGCAGACCCATAGTCCAAAGACCATATTCAGAATTTTGCCCAGCTGATTGTTCGCCGAATTTTTTTGCTAAATCAAATTCCCCGTTTGTGTAATAAACAAACGCCAACCGACCGGCCAGTCTGCCAGAGTCCGAAAGCGACAAGGCTTTGTGAAACGTCTTGTCTTCCAGAATTTTTCTGGCAGTTTTGGTATTGCCATGGGTAAGTGATGATTTGAATTTTTTCAGTTTAGAACCAGCAGAGCCGCTATAATTTTTTGCAGTCCAAGATTCCGATTTTGCAGCAGTTTCGGTTGCGCCGGAAACTGGTATTGGAATTTTTGGTGCACGCACCGCAACCTTTTTGATTTTTGCCAATTTTGCTATGCGATCAGCACCAGGCTGAGTGTAACATTTTTGCATCCAATCTGCGATTTCCTTGCCCTTGGATTTATATGTTTTTGAAGTATATCTTTGGTACAAAAGCTCGCATTGCAAAATTGGATCTTGCAAATTTTTTTCAATTTTTACAGCCTCTTGAATTTTTTCATCGGATTGCAGTTTAAAAATTTGTGTATAAGTTGCCGCATCGGATTCAGACAAAACGTTTGGCAAATCGGCGGCACCAGCTGGTAAAACAAGTGAAACCAAGCCAAACAAAACTAAAAAAATAGATAGATTTTTTTTCATCAGAACAATGAGTTTTTGTATTTTTTTGGCAGTTCACATACCTTTGGACTTTCATCAACTTCTTGGATTTGATTGATGATTTTCTTAAAATCCGATATTTTGCTAAATTTGCGATAAACCGATGCAAATCGTACAAACGCAATAGGATCCAAGTTCAGTAAAGATTCCGATACCATTTCGCCAATTTGTTCACTGGTAATTGTATCCTCGTTTTCGGCCTCTACCCGGCGATGAATGCTGGTTACGAACTTTTCAATCTGCTCTTCAGATACATCACGTTTCCGGCATGCGATACGGATAGATTTTGCCAGTTTTTCCCTATCAAAAGGTTGCAAAACACCTGTCGCTTTGCGCACCATAATGTCGCGTAATTGGACGCGTTCCAGGGTTGTGAATTTAGCCCCGCATGCACTGCATACGCGGCGGCGGCGAATTGTTCCATCGTCCTCGTTAGGACGAGAATCCTTCACCTGTGATTCAGAGCTGTTGCAATAAGGGCACCTCATAACAGAAAATGCTAGTAAAAAAACTTACGATTGTCTAGAATAAAAGTGATAAAGGGATAAACCATGGAAAAGATAGATCTTGTTTATATGTGGGTTGATGGCAGTGATGCAAAATGGGCCCAAAAAAAGGAAAAGGCCATGCTTGCTGCGGGCAAGCCAGTTCATAAGTCTGCCATTGGGGGACGATTTGATGACAATGACGAGCTTTTGTTTTCATTACGCTCGGTTGAAAAATTTATGCCATGGATAAATCATATTTACATTGTTACGGATAATCAACACCCAAAATGGCTGGATACAAAGAATCCAAAAGTTTCCGTGGTTTCACAAACAAGTCTTATTCCAAAGAAATATCCGCCTTTTTTCAATTCTGGCGCGATAGAAATGTTTTTAACAAAAATTCCAGGACTGGCTGAAAAGTTTATTTATGCAAATGATGATATGACATTGGCGGCACCAGTTTCCCCAGATTTCTTTTTTGATGCTGATGGCCGTCCCATTTTAATACTGAAAGAAAGTCATAAACAAACAAATCATTCGCTGGTCGGAACCAGCGTCCAAAATGCTAAAAATATGGTATTTAATGCAACAGGGAAAAAATATAATATAACCCTTTCTCATGCATTTGACCCGTATGTAAAAACTCAATTTAATACGGCTGTAAAAAAATTCTGGACACATTTGGAAAAATCTACACTGACGCCTTTTCGTGAACCTGGGAATGTTCAAAGAATTTTTATTACATTTTATAATAACTCGCAGGGTAAAAATAAAATAGCATTAGCATGGCGTTTTGGTAAAAAAAGAATTTTTATTGGTGCCGGAGAATCTTTATTAAAAACGCTTATCCGTAAATTTGCAGAAATTATTTTACCGGTAAAGTATGACTTCTATGATGCAAAAGAAGTAAGAAAAATTTACAAAGTAAGACCAACAATGTTCTGTGTTAATAATGGAAAATTATTTTCACAAAATATAAATGAAATAAAAAAATTATTTCCTAAAAAATCAAAGTTTGAAAAATAATTTTTTATATTTTAATTTTTTTCCACCAAACTGGGATACCACAAATACGAATAATGTGTTTACCAGAATTAGTTTGAAAACTTTGGAAAAAAAGTCTTCGTATTCTGAAAATTTTTGACATTTTTTCAAATTTCATATTTGATGCGCCTGGCATTATTTTTGTTCCGATTGTTCCAAAATAGCGTTCCATAAAGTACGGTAACTCATCTGCATGTTTATCATAAACATCAGATTTTTTGAAATCTGAAAAACGAATTTTTGAAAGCAATGGCTGAAATATTTTTGTTCGTGCCATAAACATGTTTCCTTCGACATACATATCGTTCAATTCTAATTGCGGAAAAAGTTTTAAATCGTTTGATATTTTTAAGTGTTTCGCCAGATTTTTTTCAGTTGGTTCAACTTTAATTATAAAATAAGGGGCGCCCAACATATTAACGTCTGGGTTATCTGCAAATTTTTTCAAATTATCTTTGATTATTTTTGGACTGCCTATTAAAGACTCTACCAATATATTTCGCCACCATGTTCCCGGCGCGCACCATCCATTTTGATTTTTTTTATAACCACGAAGATTCGTTCGTTTTGCATGTAATTTTATTACAAAATCATATTTTGAAAGGTTGGTATTTTCCAATACATAAAAAAATGGCCCGACATCTAATCCATGATTAAAAATCGTTAATATATTTGGATTAAATCGGGCAAATTTTTGTTTTAATTCTAAATTTTCATTAGATGTTGTTATTATGAAATCACAATTTATACCATCCAAGTTTGCGAATTGAGCTGCAAAATAATCAGCCTGTTCTTGGTAAAAAATATGTAAAACAACAAGAATCTTCATAAATGCTTTCCTTGGGAACCCAGGAACCCCTAGATTAATTTTTTTAACTTTGGATAATGGTTCAGAATCGCGTTTAAAGATTCATTGTTTTTATTATCAGATTTATTTTCACTCCATAAACTGACCAGTTGAGATTTAGCGATTAATGGCAAATCTTTTATTGGGTTCGGAACAATTGCAATTTTTGTTCCATTTAATACAGCCATCGCCCAGAACCAAATGTCATCGTTGGTTGGAGCAAGTGCTTTGAATAAATCTTCGCGAAATACATCAGAATGCAAAGAATGTGGCGGATAAAGTACGCCGCCAACACCGGTTGCATTATTTTTGAAGCTTGGACGCCCAAAAAAACATCGACGCCAAAGTTTGTTTTGCAGTTTTCGCCATCTTTTATATGGCCTGTTTAAATCTATGCGATAAACATAATTGCCAATAACGGCGTTTGGATATTTTTTGTGGGCATTGATTAAACGTTCAAACCATTCTTGTGGATAAATCACATCATCGTCAACGACGATAATAATGTCGTCTGGGAAATCATTTAACGCAGGTATTAACTTTTTATAAGAGCGCGTATCTTTGGTCCAACGAATCTGAAAAGATTTGTTCTGTTTAGCTAACTTAGTCAATTCTGCGGGAATTTTTTTGCCTGGGAATTGGCTTTCCGCTAAATAAAGAACAACAACATCCGGTGCAGGCTTTTGAATCAATAATGATCGAATGGTCTGGGGTACCATATTTATGCGTGGCGGATAAGATGTAAGAGATATAACCTTTTTCATCGTTTTTAAGTAAAATTGAAAAAAACAAAAAAATCAAGCAAATTATTTTATAAATATAGACCGGTAATGGCTAACTGATGATGCATTTTTATGGTAAAATGCAATGTGAGAGAATGGAAAAACAAAATTTTACAAGGCGATTGCATTGACCGGATGAAAGAACTTCCGGATGCCAGCATTGATGCGGTCTTTGCTGATCCCCCATATAATTTGCAGCTGGGACACAAAACACTTTATCGACCCGAAGACCAAACCGCCGCACGTGCTGTTCGTGACGAATGGGACTCTTTTGAATCTATGGCGGATTATGATAAATTCACCCGTGAATGGTTGGCCCAGGTCCAGCGAGTATTAAAACCGGACGGAAGTCTGTGGGTCATAGGCAGCTATCACAACATTTTCCGTGTTGGCGCAGCCTTGCAGGATTTGGGATTTTGGGTTTTGAACGATGTTGTCTGGGTCAAAACAAATCCGATGCCAAATTTTCGGGGGACCAGATTTACAAATGCTCATGAGACCTTGATTTGGGCCACCCCACGAAAGACCGGCAAATATACATTTAATTACGATACTATGAAAAAGCTGAACGGCGGAAAACAAATGCGCAGCGATTGGGAGCTGGATATCTGCTTGGGTGGGGAAAGGTTAAAAGATTCTGACGGGAAAAGTCTGCATACAACCCAAAAGCCAGCAGACTTATTGCGCCGGGTAATTTTGGCCAGCACACGGGCAGGGGATACAATCCTGGATCCGTTTTTTGGCAGTGGCACAACAGGTGCAGTCGCGAAAGAACTGGGACGTAACTGGATAGGAATAGAACAAGACATTGACTATATCAAAGCGGCAAGTGCGCGAATAAATGCAGTCTTGCCGGTTGATTTGACTGAACTGGAAGTGCCGGCAAAGCGCGACGAAGCCAAGGTAGCATTCAAGGAATTGATAGATGCCGGAATGCTGTATCCGGGACAAACCTTGGTCGGTGCGCGTGGTGATAGAGTGATGATTACCAAAGACGCACAATTATCGCATGCTTTGCATGGCAAGGGTTCAATCCATGTTATGGCCGCACGTTTACAGCACGCAGTCAGCTTTAATGGATGGGATTATTGGTCTGCGCAAAGGCGCGACGGAACGCTGGTTGCGATAGATTCGTTACGGAAAATGCTTCGCGAAGCCAAGCAAGGCATTAAAAAAGCTGCTTAATTTTTCCCTTGCATAAAATCAAGAAACTTTGCTATTCTTAGGCTCGTCATAAAAAGGAGAAAAAATGACTTGGACAATACTCGCGCTGGTTATAGCCATCGCGCTCTACATGTTTGGTCCTATGCTGATTAAACATGACCCTAAAAAACAAAAAACTATGCCACAGATGATTGCTGGAAAATCAATTAAACTGCTTGCTATTGCATTGCTGGTTGTTGGTCTGATGCGTCTTTGGACACCTTATTACCTGACATCTGCTAATCCAGGCATATTGCGTGATATGGTAAATGGCATGCAGGCTCAAGAGCAGCAAAACAGCGGTGCTGAAATCAAAAAATATATTAAAAAGCACGGCGATGAAATGACCAAGAATGCACCAATTCTGGGTAATCGGGATGCCAAGAAAACAATCTTTGTCTTTACGGATTATTCTTGCCCATATTGCCGCCGAGTGAATGGCGAATTGCAAAAAGTTCTGAAAGATAACAAAGACGTCCGCGTAGTTGTAAAGAACTTTTCAATCCATGGCGTATTGTCCGATGCACCAGCGCGCGCAATGATTGCGGCACAGATGCAGGGTTGCGATGTTATGGCATTAAATAGTGCTTTGATGGAAAAGAACTATTGGCCCAGCGACTTGCAAGGCAAATCTCAAGACGTTTTGGAAAAAACAATCTTGAAAAACGTTTTGGAAAACGCGAAAAAGGCAAATTGCGATGTAGCGCGTATTGAAAAAGACATGCAAAGCGAAGTTGTATCCGGCGAGCTGGCCCAAGTTGGGGAAATAGCACAAAAGTTCGGAATCAACGGAACTCCGTTTTTGATTGTTGGAGATCAAGCCTTCCCGGGTGCGATTCCAGCAAGCCAAATCCAAGAAGCCTTGAAATAAAATCTTGTGATTTTAATGATGGGGGCGGAAGATTTTCCGCCCCTGTATTTTGGAGTGAAACAATGACAAAACTTTTAATAATTGGCGATGGCGACATTCATATCAATCTATCAGATGTTGCCAGTTTCGGTATAGATTCGCTTGAAAATCTGACGATGCAAGAATTTAATTTACGTGAAAATCTGGATGATTGCATAATTATGAAGGGCTTGGTTGAAACCAGCGATTTTATGCATCGTGTGTTGGAAATAAATAAAAAACTTGGCGGCGGATTTATTTCGCATTGTGGGGTATTCAAGCGCGACGATGTCGCCCCGATAATAATAACAGATGCCGCATTGAACATTGCGCCCCAGCTGGCAGACAAGCAAGGAATCACACGTAACGCGATAATGCTGGCGCGCCGCTTGAAATTGGCATCATCACCAGTCGTTAATTTTTTAACGCCTTCATCAAAGATAGACAAGAAAATAAAGTCTTCATTGGACGCAGAAGAATTGGAAAAGTTTGTTTCAGAAAACTTTTCAGATGTTCGTACAAATCATAACGCATTGGATGTATGCTTTTCCGACTCTGCAAAAGCAAAAAAGATACAGGGTGCATTAAGACCTGACATTTTAGTGTGCGATAACATTGACCAGGGTAATTCATTGTATAAAAGTCTGACTATTTTTGGTGGTTTTATGATTGCAGGATTTATTGTAGGAAATGAAAAACTTCCGCCAGTGATTTTAACCAGCCGTTCGGATACAAAAGAAAGCAAGCTGTGGTCTGTAAAGTTAGCAGCAGTGAATTAACATTATAAAGAATATTTATAAATCCAACAACTTGCTCAGGTATTCATCAGTGTCAAAGTCGCGTACGTCAGTGATTTTTTCACCGTAACCGATTGAATAAACAGGCAGTGGATTTTTTTCATTTGATGCATATGAAATTAAAAACCCGCCTTTGCTGCTGGAATCCATTTTTGTAACAATTAAACCGGTCAGCGGGGCGACTTTGTGAAAGTGCTCTATTTGTGCGATGGCATTTTGTCCCGTCATGGCGTCCAATACCAGCAAAGTTTCATGTGGTGCACTTTCATCCAACTTTTTAATTACACGATTTATTTTGCCCAGCTCGTCCATCAAATCTGCGCGGTTGTGCAGACGACCGGCGGTGTCTAAAATCACAATGTCGGCGCCCTGGGAAATTCCAGATTCAACTGCGGCGTATGCGGTTGCAGCAGGGTCATTTGATTTTCCGCAGACCAACTTTGCGCCTGCACGTTTGGCCCAAACATCCAATTGTTCACCAGCTGCAGCGCGAAAAGTATCGCATGCTCCGATAATAACCCGCTTGCCATCATCAATCAATTTTCTGGAAATTTTTCCAATAGTTGTTGTTTTTCCAGCGCCATTTACACCGATAATCAAAACTACTTGTGGGGATTTTTTATTGTTGTTCAATGAATCAGATTTTTTAGCCAATTTTTCAACATAAGGACGTAAAATCTCCATCAATGCATTTTTAATTTCTTTGTCGGCTGTATCATCTTCGGGTCTGAATTTTGCGCGCAATCTTTTAACTACATCCGTCGCAATGTCTGGTGCGATGTCTGCCATAATCAACGCATCATGCATTGCTTCCAGTGTTTCATTATCCAAACACTTTTTTACGAACAAAGATTTTATTTTTGTAAAAATTCCCATGATGACTTATTTTTATTTATTAAATTTTCCACTGCGCGGGAATCCAACCGGTATTGTTTGGCCCTGGGATGCGCGCTTGCCCGCCCACGGCGACCAATCATCCAATGTTGTACGACCACGTCCAGTTGTCCATCCAAATCCTGTCGCATTTGTAAAGAACATTGCATCCATGACATAAGTCCTTTCGGCATTGTATTTTTGCAAAATAACGCCCTTGCCACGTGCCATTTCTGGAATTTCTGATGCTGGAAAAATCAATAGTTTATCATTGCTGCCCACAATGGCCAACATTTCACCATCGTTTTGTTGGACGCACATAACAGCTGGATTTTTTGTGTCTGCATTCATAACTTGCTTTCCACTTCGTGTTTGTGCCAAGCAATTTTCACCAGATACTATAAATCCCGTCCCATGTCGTGCGACCAGCAAATACTTTGCATTAGTATCCAAAACAAAGGCATTCACGATATTTTCATCTGCGCCAATGTCTGCCATCATACGAACAGATTCACCAAAACCGCGCGCGGATGGCAATGTGTTTGCAGCAATAGAAAACATTTTTCCATTTGATACGAACAAATTGATTTTATCTGTGCTTTGCGCATGGAAAGCAAATGCCAATTCATCGCCTTCTTTATATTTTGCATCCAAAGCATCCAATGCCAAATGGCCCTTGGCGGCGCGGATCCAACCCATATTTGATAAAATAATAGTCAATGGTTCTTTTTCAATAAATTCATCTGGATTTACAACATCTTCTTCACCTGCAGCGGCCCAAATTGTGCGGCGGCGACCCAAGTTGGTTTTTTTATCATATTGTTTTTTAATGTCTGCGAACCAGGCTTTCAGTTGCTCGTTCTGCATTTCATCAGATGCTAATAGCGCCTGCAGATTTTTTTGTTCTTCGCGTAACGCAGCATCTTCCTTACGGATTTCCATTTCTTCTAATTTTCGCAAAGAACGCAGACGAGTGTTTAATATGGCCTCGACCTGAATTTCATTTAACCTGAACTCTTCCATCAAGACTGCTTTTGCATCGTCTTCGGTGCGGATGATTTCAATCACACGATCCAAATTCAAATAAACAATCAAGAGTCCCGCCAAGATTTCCAAACGACGTGCAATGTTTCCCAAACGCCAATTTGTTCTTCGGATTAAAACATTTTTTTGATGCGCCAAAAATTCAGTTAAAACCTCACCGATTTTCATAACGCGTGGCGCGCCCATGCTGTCAATAACATTGAAATTCATGTTAAAGCGGGTTTCCAATGGCGTGATTGCAAATAAATGCGCCATCAATTTTTCAGCCGGAACCCCCCTGTTTTTAGGGGTGATAACAATACGAATGTCAGTCGTGGATTCGTCCATAATGTCATCAACCAGTGGCAATTTTTTTGCATCAATTAATGCGGCTATTTGCTCCACCAATTTTTGTTTTTCCAGACCATACGGAATTTCTGTAATTATTATTTGATATGCCCCGCGACCTAAATCTTCAGATTCCCATTTTGCGCGAATACGAAATGCCCCGCGACCTGTATCATAGTTTTTTACAATTGTATCAAAGTCATCAATTAAGATTCCGCCAGTTGGGAAATCTGGTCCAACCAGCTTTTTCATAATTTGGGCTGTTGTGCTGTCTGGCTTATCAATCATCAAATTCAGTGCGTCGCAAACTTCCGAAACATTATGAGTTGGAATATTGGTCGCCATACCAACGGCAATGCCCATAGACCCATTGGCCAGCAAGTTTGGAAATGCGCCGGGCATAACTGTAGGCTCGGGCGTGGTGCCGTCAAAGTTCGGCATCATATCAACGCTGTCTTCGTCTAAACCTTCCATAATCAACATGGCGGCATTGGTCATTTTTGATTCGGTGTATCGGTAAGCAGCCTGAGGATCTCCATCAATGTTTCCAAAGTTTCCCTGACCATCAATCAACGGATAACGAACAGAAAAATCTTGTGCCAAACGTACAAGAGCATCATAAACGGAAGAATCGCCATGAGGATGGAACGAGCCCAAAACATCACCAACAACTTTTGCGCATTTACGGAATGCGGCCGCAGGCGTCAGTTTATTACGCAACATAGAATAAAGTATACGGCGATGAACGGGCTTTAACCCATCACGAACATCGGGCAGGGCGCGCGCAACAATGGTTGAAACGGCATAGGCCAAATAGCGTTCACCCAACGCTTCACTAAGTTGTTGCCCTGAAATATTTTCATTTACTTCTTTTATCATTTTGCTTTCTTAAATTGTATATCACGCAGTTTTTTATATTCGCCGTTCAGGGCAACCAATTCTTTATCAGTTCCGCGTTCCACGATTTTCCCGCCATGCACAACGCAAATTTGTTCTGCGTCCAGAATGGTTGATAATCTGTGTGCGATTACAAAGGTGGTACGTCCAACCATCAATTTTTTCAATGCGGATTGAATCTGTTTTTCGCTTTGCGTATCCAGCGCGCTGGTGGCTTCGTCCAATAACAAAATCGGGGCATCTTTTAATATAGCGCGTGCGATAGCAATTCTTTGCTTTTGTCCACCTGACAATAATTGTCCGCGTTCGCCGACAGACGTGTCATACTTTTTCGGAAATCCCATAATAAAGTCATGAGCGTTTGCAGCCTTTGCTGCTGCCTCTATTTGCTCTTTGGTCGCCTTTGGTGCACCATACTTTATATTGTCGCCTATTGTACCATTGAACAAGAATACATCTTGGGAAACCTCGGCTATATTTTCACGCAATGAACGTAATGTATATTTTTTAATGTCTTTGCCATTGATTAAAATTTTACCTTTTTGCGGCTCGTAAAATCTTTCCAGCAGATTGAAAGTAGTTGTTTTTCCACCACCAGATGGCCCAACTAATGCGCATACAGAACCCGCAGGCACATCAATACTGACATTAGTTAAAACTTGCTCGCCCGGGATGTAAGAAAATGAAACATTATTGAATTCTACGGACAATTTACCCTTTTTTAATTCTGTTGCATCTGGCGCATCTTTTATATCAGGCTTGCTGTCCAAGTAGTCAAATAAAACTTCGGCCGCCAACAATCCATGTTGAATACCGCCATTTAAACCGGTGATGGATTTTGCAGGTTTATATGCCGCAGTCAAGGCCAACAAAAAGGCAGTAAAATCACCAATAGTTAATACACCACTGGTTATAAAATGTCCGCCAGCAATCAATGAAATACAAAGCCCAATAGAAATCATAATTTCCAGTAATGGAGATTGCAAAGCAGATGCCTGGACACCGCGATAAGCATTACGTTGCGCGACACGAACTGCTTCAGCGAATTTTTTGGATTCTCGTTCTTCATTGCTGAATGCCTGAATAGTTTTTATTCCCTGTAAAGTTTGATTTAAATGCTGTGATACATTGTTTGCAATACCAAACGATTGACGCGACAGGCGGCGCTTTTTACGGGTTATAAACACAATCGGAATTACAATAGCAGGCACCAAGAATAAAAGTGTCGCACACATTTGTGGCGCGTAATAGACCATAATACCAATAGTTATGGCAAGTGTAGCAATATTTTGCACGAACTGGATAATTGTACCGGTAACCAATCCCTGAACAGCGTTTCCCTGGACACCAAAATAGTTCAAGTGTTTACCAATTCCGCCACCATAAAATTTCGCAACATCCATTTTCATCATGTGCGAGTAAATACGATTTTGTAACCTGGCGCTGGTCAACAGCCCGGCTTTGGTCATAATTAAATCTTTGGAATAAGTAAATGCACCCTTGGCACCAAATGCGGCGACAATCTGCAAACCGAACAGATAAAGCGATGACATACTTTTTTCAATAAAAGCCTGATCAATAACCTGTTTGACCAGCGTAATTGTAAAACCTTCGGCACCGGCAGCAGCGATGGTGCAAATAACACCGGCCAACAACCATTTCCATTGTGGTTTACCTACTTCCTGCCAAACGCGGCCATATAATGACCACTGTATTTTGGAATCGGCATCTTTCGGCTGGAACAAATCCAGGACAATTTTTTTAAGTTTTTTCAGCATAGGCGCAGTTTAGCGAAAAAAATTTATCTGGTCAAGGGTTGCGTTTTCATTTGACATTTATAATTTGAACCTATAGAATGGGCGAGCATTTGGGAAGAATCCTGATTGAATTGCAAAAGTTTTGGGGTCATAGCTCAGTTGGTAGAGCACCTGCTTTGCAAGCAGGGGGTCGTCAGTTCGAGTCTGATTGGCTCCACCAAAATTCGTAAAAGGGGGTGATTTATATGGTTAAAGTTTTAGTTCGCGATAATAACGTTGAACAGGCTTTGCGCGTATCCAAGCGTAAGTCTCAGAAAGAAGGTTTGTACCGCGAAATGAAAGAACGGCAACGTTTTGAAAAGCCCACTACAATGCGCAAGCGTCTGAAAGAAGAAGCCGTGCGTAACGAAAAGAAACGTCAGTCCAAACAACGTATGGTATTTGGATTCTAAAAAAAAACCGCCCAATCGGCGGTTTTTTTTATTTACTATATTTTGGTGGGCATAAGAGGACTTGAACCTCCACGGATTTCTCCACTGGAACCTAAATCCAGCGCGTCTGCCAATTTCGCCATATGCCCAAAGAAAATGTTATTTCAACATGAAAGATGCACGAATGTTTATAGAAAACTCTGCATCGGTCACCAAAAGTCCCGCGCCAGCGATACTTTCCGCATCTAATGATTTCATCATCATCACAGGTCTTGGCGCCTCCCCATCACTTGCGCCAATATATTCTGCGGAAATCATTTTGCCCAGATGACTTCCTTCGCTTTCTGCGATAGTTTCTGCTTTTGCGCGCGCATTCTGGACAGCATCGTTAATGCATGCTTCTAACGCTGGCTTTAATTTTTCTTTGGATGCGAACATGTGTAGATTTTCTGGATAAACATTTTCAATTTTTTCGGCGCGGGCCATCAGCTCTTCTATATCAGCTGCATTTTTGCTGGACACGTCAATGCTGATAATTGTTTGTATCCCCAGAGCTTCCTGGTGATCAACACGCCATTCGGTTTTTTCAAATGATTCCCACCGATTAGTCTGTTTTTCCAGTCCACTGAATTGGGCCAGCATTGATGCAACTATATTATAGGTATTGCGCGCCATAGCCATAGAATCGGTGCCTGATGGCGCCAAAGTCTGAATGCGCAAAGTTATCGCGGTTGTGTCTTTTTCAACCTTACCACTGCATTCGCCGACCACATTCACAGATCGACCAAGTGTGCGTTGCGAACCCAGCCATTGAAAAACAATTACGCCGACAAGTGCAAAAAATAAAATAATCCAAGGAATAGTTTTCTTGAAATTTTGTGTAAATATAGCCATTTTCACGCCTCTTTGTAACCAGTTTAATAATTGCATCTGCGCAAGTCAAATAAATTCCAAAACTCGGATAGTGCCACTTAAGTCTTTATAAGAATCAATGAAAGTCCAACCCATTTTGGTAAAGATTTTTTTTACATCAAATTCTTGTCCAATACCAATTTCAAGAAAAATTCGCCCGTTTGGTTTCAGCCAAATGCGCGCATTTTTTGCGATAGCCCGGTAAGCATCCAGTCCATCATGGCCGGAATAAAGAGCAAGTTTCGGATCGTGCAGCGCGCCAGCATCAACGCGCGCATCGCCGAATGCGATGTATGGTGGATTACTGATAATAATGTCAAAAGATGAAGGATGAAGAATTAAGGATGAAGTAAAATCATCGCGTACAATCTTAACCTTGTTGTTTAAAGCCAAATTTTTTACATTTTTTTGTGCGACACGAACAGCGCCGTATGATTTATCAATTCCGACACCAGATGCACCATTCAAATTTTTCACTATTGCGCAAATTAAACATCCGGTACCGGTACCCAGATCCAAAATTTTTATTTTTGCCGGGGCTTTTTTCAGGATGGCTTCTACCAATGTTTCGCTGTCCGGCCGTGGGTCCAGGGTATGTTTATTTGTATAAAATGGCAATCCGTAAAACCACTTTTCGTGGATTATTTTTGCGACCGGCACACCGCGTCGCAGTTGCCACGCTGCGCGCCAGACGGCAAAACGGAAAGAGAAAGAGTCCGGATTATTTTGCTGGCTAATCTTATTCAGCACGATTTTGGCCGCATGCGAACCACCTGATTTTTGTAAAATTATGAATGCTTGATTCAAGTCCATAAAACCAGTATAATCCCTTTCATGAAAAAATTCAATCTGCAGAAAATAACAAAAATTTTGGTGCTTTTGGCCGGTATTTTGCTGGTCTCGGCAGCCTTGCTTTATATTATAAAACCGACGCGCAAAATTATTTTGCCCCAGCCGGTGGAAACCCATGTTCGGGTAAGTGCTGGTGATACCCTGTCCAAAATTCTATCTGGGCATGGTGTACCAGGTAATGACATCAATGCAATTGCTACGTTGTTAAAAAAGGATTGCGGGGTACAAAGCCTGCGGGCAAATTCAGACGTTTTAGTAATAACAAAGAAAAATGAAAATGCAGCTGTGGATAAAATTACATTGTCCAGCGGCCCATGGAAACGGGTAGAATTATCCTGCGATTCGGATGGTAAATGGGCCGCTGAAATAGTCAGTGTACAAAAAGATACCAGATTGGTCCGAAAATCGGGGAAAATACCAAGTGGTGGGGTATTCAGTCAAACGGGCATTGATGCCGGAATCCCAATAGCAACCGTTTATGAAATTATAAATCTTTTGGCATTTGAAATTGACTTTGAGCGTGACATCCAGCCAGGTCAGGAATTTATAGTTCTTTACGAAGAAAACCTGCTGGATGGCAAAGTTATAGATGGTGGTCGCGTTATTTCTGTTTCTTTTGATACTCACCTTGATCGGCGCGGCAAGCTGAAAATGTATCGTTTCGAGAAAGCCGGTGGCAAATATGGATACTATGATGATGAAGGCAAGGGCGCTATAAAATCGTTAAAGCGTACCCCAATTGATGGTGCCAGCATTTCCAGTAAATTCAACCTGCACAGAAAACATCCAGTATTGGGCTTTACCCGTGCTCACAAAGGTGTGGACTTCCGCGCATCAACCGGAACAAAGATTCCAGCAGCTGGAGCGGGCAGGGTAGTGGCGCGCAGCTATAACCGCGGTCATGGTAATTTTGTAAAAATCCGACATGCAAATGGATTTGAAACCCTTTATGGACATATGTCCAGATTCCAAAAGGGGGTAAATGTTGGTACCAGCGTTTCCCAGGGACAAATAATTGGATATGTTGGATCTACCGGGCTTTCTACTGGGCCGCATTTGCATTATGAAATTATAAAGAATGGGGTTCATGTAAATCCAATGACCGTTACGTTTCCGCGTATTGACGACCTGACAGCGGCGCAAAAAATAAAGTTCCTAGAGTTCAAGGGCAAGATAGACCAAGCATCAAATGCGCTGTCCAACAACCCGAATTTGTTTATTCCTATGTAAAATTTCCCCCTTTCAAAAAAAGGGGGTAAATACACTTGACATTACCCAAGATTTTCTTATAATGTATATGCAAACATTTGGTTCCCTGTCACAGGGCAGACTGCAGAGATGACTAATTATCACCTTTCTGCAAGCCGGACGCGTAATGCGTTGAATGTATGTTGTGTTGCTTTTCAACGCGCAAACCAACTTATTTTTAACGCTTATGGTAGACTGGCGCATGCCTTTTGCGCACGTCCGCCTGTGTATAGACAACGGAGAACGAAAATGCTGAAAATGAGAAATCTTTATGTAGGAAAAAAATCACTGCTAGTTGGTGTTTCTGCTTTAATGACCTTGATGATGTTCAAGGAAGACAAATTGTTCGCGCAAAGTGTAAAACATACAAAAAATCAGGTTGCCAGTATGAATGTTGATGCAGCGAGCTTGTTGATGGATGTTGATAATGTTGACTTTTCATATTTGATAGATGCACGTGCTGATAAAGCAGTGTCTGATTATATTGATACTGTTAAAAACAGAGTGGCGGACTTGTCCGGCAAAAAGGGCAAGGCCGGCTATATGACTGCATTGAAAAAAAGATTTGGTGCGCCTGCACCTGTATATCGTGGTAAACACGCTCATTGCGTTTGGGGTGAAAGAAAATCATTCGAGGCCGCTGCCGCTGCTATAGATCTGAATGTCAGCCCTATGCCAGAAACCGACGCTTGCTCTAACTTAATAAACACTATTCGCCAGCAGAATCCAGAAAGTTCATTTTATGGGGTAATCTGGGAAAGTCGCAAAGCATATTCTGCAGCTCGTGAAAAATTTGCTGATAATCAGATAGCCGCATGGCGTAATTCTTCCAAACGCTTTATAAGCAATGACGAAATAGAGCAAAAACGCGAGTCTTATCTGGCAGCGTTTGACAAGAAAAACATTGCTGCAGATAATATAAAACCCGGCTCGCTTTACAGCACTTACGGTCATACCGAGATGTTTCTAGGACGCGGGCGCATTGTTAATAACAAGTTTGTTGCTGATGCTCACGGGGAATTTTGTACAATAGGATTTAACAATGAAATGGTTCGAAAGATAGTTTTCTCGAACGGCAAATCCGGAAAAGTTTTCATTGGACATACTAATGAAATTTTAGTGGAAAAGCTGCAAAATCAGGTTGATCAAATAAAGCAAATGCCTCGTAACAAGCTATTAGAGCGTGCAAGAAATGAAAATATTGCCGATGACGATTATTTAAGAAATCTTTCGGACAACGAATTGAAAATCTTGCTGTTAGAAAAGTTGTTGGGCGTTCAATTAACGCCGACCTATCATGTAACTCCTGCAATGATGCGCCAGCAAAATGTTCGGAACGGATAAAAAATACCCCCAATAAAAGGGGGTGTTTTTTTACATTATAATTTTTTTAATTTTGTTTGGTATATCGGTGATTTTAATACGCTCTTGCTCCATTGTGTCGCGGTGGCGAATGGTTGCCATTCCATCTTCCATGCTTTGGTGGTCGATAGTGATACACACTGGCGTTCCAATCTCGTCATGACGGCGATAATTTTTACCTATATTTCCGCTATTTTCCAGCTCCATCCGACCCAGACCCAATTTACGCAGTTCAGCAACCAAGTTTTCTGCTGTTGCGACCAGATCTGGCACATTGCGCGCCAATGGGATTACTGCCGCTTTGACGGGTGCTAATTTCGGTTTTAACTTTAATACTACTCTGGATTTGCCATCTTCAAGCTGTTCTTCTGTATAAGCGTTCAGCATAACGGCCAGCATGGCGCGATTGACGCCCATCGCCGTTTCAACAACATAGGGGATAAAGTTTTCGCCTGTTTGCGGGTCGCTGTAGGAAAGTTTTGTTGTGCTGTCAGTGTTTTCCATAACCGATGCGGCCAGATTGAATTCTTTCTGAGACTTTGTGTGACTACCCAGGTCAAAATCCTGTCGGTTATGAATACCTTCTACTTCATCAAATCCATCAGGGAATTCGTATTCAATGTCAGCTGCGGCCTTGGCATAGTGCGCCAATTTTTCGTGCGGAGTAAAACGTAATTTTTTCGCTGGAATTCCTAATTCATTGATCCACCAATCCATACGGATTTTTTTCCATTGTTTCCACC
>CAZUED010000004.1:43281-46948 GCA_964619545.1 uncultured Muribaculaceae bacterium
TACTGCATTTCGGCCTGTTCGAATTCGCGCATACGAAAGACAAACCCGCGTGGGGAAATCTCGTTCCGGAACGCCTTGCCGATTTGGACGATTCCAAATGGTAATTTATGCGGAACAGAATCCAAAACATTTTTGAAATTAGTAAAGGTTGTTGTGGCGGTTTCTGGGCGCAAGTAAGCATTTATTTCGCCATTTGCAACCGCACCCATTGACAGACCCATCATCAACTGGTATTCGCGTGGCGGCATTAAATCCGCAGACCCACAGGCATCGCACTTTTTCGGGTCTTTCATTTTGTCTTGGCGCATGCGTGCGCCGCATTTTTTACATTCAATCAAAGGATCTGAAAAACTGGATTCGTGTCCCGAGTATTTCCACATTAAACGATTGGAAATCAGCGCAGCATCCAAACCTTCTACATCATCGCGTTGATAAACCATAGAGCTCCACCAAGCGTTCTTTATATTTTTCATCAATTCAACGCCGTATGGACCATAATCATATGTCCCGGCCATTCCGCCATAAATTTCACTTCCGGTAAAAATAAATCCGCGCCGCTTGCAAAGTGCGGCAATATCGTTAATAGTCGCCATGCTTTAATATCCTTTTTCTTAATTTTACACAATAAACCCAATAAATCAACGAAAGAAATTCGTTTGAAATAAAGCCAAAAAAGTTGTAAAATGACAATGTGATGTGGAAGGGATATTGGGTCTTAACTATTCTTTGTGTGGCAGCAATGCCCGCTTGTGCCGAAGCGTCTAAAACCTCTGGCAATCCGTTTTTCGGAAAATCCCAAAATCAAGTTGCACTGAACCTTGGGCAAGGGTTTGACTACGGATGGCTTATTGCACCTCCGTTACGTTCTGTGCCTTATTATACTGCTAATTTGCAATATTCTCAGCCGGCTACATTTTTCAAGATGCCAGCAAGACAATCACTGAACACTTCTATGAATCTTGGGTTGGCAAAGGGCAATGGTTGGGATTGGCGTGATTTTTCCATTCCAATTGTATTTTGGTCCGGAGATGTTGCATTGCTTTATGGGGACAAGTGGTATTCGGGTGCTGGTATTGGCGGCGGATTTCAAATGGATGAAAATCAACGCATAGGTTCTAAACTTTTATTCCAGTTCAAGCTGTTTGCTGGTTATAAAATCTCAGAAAAATATACCATGGAATTATTTATGCAGCATTTTTCCAATGGGGCGACCGCGGTAAATAATTCTTATTTATTTTGGGGTTTGGGATTAACTTATAATTTCTAAAAAAATGGGCGGAAATTTCCGCCCATTTTTATTGTTTTTTAAAGTTATGCTGCTGTATCAGGTGCAATTGCCATTACTGGGCAGACAGCGGCGCAAGTGCCACAATGAATACATTTTGCTGGATCAATCGCATACTTGCCGTCTTTCGGTGTTATTGCCATCACTGGACACACCCCAGCGCAAGTTCCACATGCTACACATTTACTCGGATCAATTTTATAAGCCATATTTTATTTTCCTTATTTTCTCATATTCAACAAAGACAAAACATATTGAAACATTGCTATAAAAGAAATGTACATATGCAGTGCCCCTAAAACTGCCAACTGGTTTTGCTGTGTTTCATCACGAATTTCATTATATGCGTTTTTCAGTTTTTGCATGTCATACGCGGTGAATAACGCGAAAACCAGTACTCCGACCGCGCATACAATCGTCGCGAAGATACTACCCAGCGGCCAAATCATGCTGACTAATCCGACCAGGATCAGACCAATCATTCCCATGAACAAGAAAATGCCCAAGAAAGAAAGATTTTTAGCGGTCTTGTATCCAAATAATGCCATACATCCGAACATTACAGCTGATATGACAAAGGCCTGTAAGATAGATGCTGGATTAACATTCAACGCACCCCAAATCAATGGAGTCAGCGTGAATCCCATCAGGACCGAGTAGATAGCCAAACACAATGCACCAGATGCTGGCGACATGTTAAAGGCGCGTGCTTGTGCCCAAATAGACAGCCCCAGTCCGCCGAACAGAATTACATAGAACAAGATTGATGGTCCACCTGGATTCATCAAAAGTGAAATACCGCCGGCGTAAATTGTCAGATAGCTGCATATTGCAGTTAATGCGACAGCACCGAACATCAGCGCGAAAATGCGCTTCAAGTATAATCCCATTCCGCCTTCGCGGACAGCGGGAGTATTTTTTGCCATAATTTTCTCCTTTATTTGCCGAGATAATATAACTATTATGGGGTCGAAAATCAAGAGGAATGAAAATGATAATTTTGCAGCCTATTTCGCCAATAGCGTTTTCTTTGGGGCCTATCGTAATCCGTTGGTATGCGCTGGCGTACGTCGCAGCATTTGTAATTGGATTTTGGTTGCTGAAAAGACTCAGTCGGTCTTCGTCCCAGGTCGAAATGCCAAAAAAATCGTTAGATGATTTATTCACAGCCTTGATTCTGGGAGTAATAATTGGTGGAAGATTGGGATATGTGCTGTTTTATAATCTGCCGTTTTTTATCAGAAATCCATTGGAGATTTTTGCAGTGTGGCATGGCGGGATGAGCTTTCACGGCGGCCTGATGGGAGTAATGGCGGCAGTATTCTTGTTCGCCAGAAAGCAAGGTATTAAAACATTCGCGATTCTTGATATGTTGGCAGTGGTTGCGCCTATTGGATTATTTTTGGGCCGCATAGCGAACTTTATAAATATGGAAGTGATGGGCAGGGTAACGATGAAGCCTTGGGGGGTGGTGTTTGCGGGTGGAGACATATTGCCCAGACATCCCAGCCCATTGTACGAAGCTGCGCTGGAAGGAGTTTTGCTGTTTGTGATAATGATTTCGTTGTGGCATTGGACGAAGTTGAAGGAAAGGGCAGGTGCGTTAAGCGGCCTGTTTGCGATTTTTTACGGGGCGTTCAGAATTTTTGCCGAGCAGTTCAGACAACCGGATGCCCAGCTGGGATTTTTGATGGGCGATTGGTTGACAATGGGAATGGTTTTGAGCGCGGGAATGATAATTGCGGGCGTGTTTGTTTTTGCAGTTGCGGAGAAGAAAAAATAAGTTATAATGGCAACCTTGCATACGCGACGGAAGAGTTGTGTAAGGCGATAAAACAGCGGTTGAGAAACCGTTGGAAGATAAGTTTAGGATGGGTGGCAGAGTGGTTTAATGCAACGGTCTTGAAAACCGTCGTGGGGGCAACTCCACCGGGGGTTCAAATCCCTCCCCATCCGCCATTTAACTCCTTGTTTTTACTACATTTTCTTAGTAAAAACCAGTATTCAAAATTACCCCGCAGTTGTGCGGGATTTTTTGTTTGATTTTTCATGTTTTGCCAGGGTATAGGATATACAATTCGTTTATTCCCATTTTTATACCATATTCTATACAATGACCTTTTTAGGGCAGGCAGTACTTGCGATATTCTATGTGCTAAATCATTGTTATTTAATGCTGAATACAGATGTAATAAAAGGTTTTCCAGATCACATGCATTTATAAAACAGATTTTACTTCATCAATTATATTTTCTGCTTTTGATTTTGAAATGCCAACAGAATCTGCAACTTTTAATATATCAATTTCAGTTGGATTTTTACCATTACCTGCAATTGTTGTTGTATGTTCGCCGCCGGGACCATCAGAATAAACCAGGTCAT
>CAZUED010000005.1:0-27040 GCA_964619545.1 uncultured Muribaculaceae bacterium
AATCGCGTATTGATAATAACAACGACCGAGGAATAAAAGAAATCGCTTTACGATTTCAAAAGCACAGGACATAATAATAAATATAATGTTCGTCGCGCTCGCAAGTTTTTGTTGAGGGAAAAAAACTATGAAATTAAAAATTTTTCATCTTTGTTCTGTGCTGTGTGTTCTTTCGGTGCTTTCTGGTTGCACTAAAAAAGAGTCCGCGCAAGTTGCATCTTCGGTTGATCAGGACTTTGTTAATGCATACGACGCTTTTGAAATGTCCAAGAACCCAAAAGCAAAAATTTCCACTGATACAATTTCAACCAGCGAAGGTGTTTGGTTGGGAAGCTCCAGCACCGTATTGGATCATAAAAATAATCTGCCAAAAGAATTCGAGGATGACACCGGTATAACAATAATGCTTGGTGATCCAGTAACTCTGCAAGTCGTGGCTAATAACATTTATTCTATTACTGGTATACCGGTAAAGATAGACAACCAGATAAATGCGGAAAAGTTAAAACGCACAATGGGTGTCTCATACACTGGCAAATTGTCGGGACTGCTTAATCAGATTGCAACAGATTTGGATTTGCTGTGGTACTATGACAAAAACAATGTCGTTTTTTACGAGACAGAAACCAGAACATTTACTTTGTTTGCTTTGGGTACCGACGTCAGCTATCAGTCTGCAATCCGTACAGATGATGGAAATCAGGTGTCCATGGAATCAAACCTGCGTGAATGGGAAGAAATTGAAAAAACCATGGATTCAATCGTTGGTACCAGCAGCGATGCGAAATTCACGGTTTCGCGCGCATTGGGAACTATAACCGTTACGGCGCCTCCGTCTGTTTTGACGCGCGTCGGTGATTATATTACAAAGCAAAACAAACGTCTGTCCCAGCTGATTACGATAGATGTAAAGGTTTTACAAGTTTCAATCCAAAATGCATCGGCATTCGGTCTGAATTTGACCGCGGCGATCAATGCAGCGTCGGGACTGACCGTTACTGCAAATCCAAAAAATAATTTGGGATTGACAGATTCCAGCTCGATGAGTATTGCAGTTCTTGGGACGAATGCCAAGGGTGTGGCCAATGGTTCACTTAGCAGTATACAGGGCAGTAATGCACTTATTACCGCGCTTGCGCGCCAGGGCAAAGTATCGTTGGTTACGAATGTTGGTGTCACAACCCGTAACAATCGAATCGCCCCGGTATCAAACACGCGAAGCATGGGATATATCAAACGATTCGAATCCAGAAACTTTACAACGGTTGAATCCAGCACAGTTGATCAGGAAAATTTAGAAACAGGATTTTCCATGCAGCTGCTGCCGAATGTTTTGGAAAACAGCAAGGTTTTGTTGATGTTCAGAATGTCTGTTCGAGAGTTGATAAATATGCGCTCGGAAAGAATCGGTGAAGTGGTTTTGCAATTGCCCGAAGTTGAAGAACGCAGCTTTATGCAAGAAGTTATAATGGAATCTGGTCAGATTTTGGTTCTGTCGGGATTTGAACGTCAAAGCAATAATGACACACGTTATGGTATTGGTGATCCAGACTTTATGGCTTTATCCGGCAGTCGTGATACAACCAGCCAACGCGATGTTTTGGTTGTGATACTGACGCCACAGGTTTTGGTTTCCCCGATGGATGCCGAAAGGAATATACAGCAACACTGGGGCGCCCCACTGAATTAATAAATTAATTTACTTTGCTATTTATTCGCCGGCGCATTGCGTCGGCGATTTTTTCATCAAAGCCTTGGAAGCATTCGCCATCTGTAATAATCAATGGAATTCCGCGTGATTCAAGACCGCATTTTTTTAAAGTTGTGCCGAATCGTTTTTTATCTTCTAAATAATCATCACCAAGATTTATTGCGTCAAGTGTTGCATCCGGGAACTGGGCCGCTAAGAATTCCAGCGCTTTATGACAATAAGGACAAGATGGATTAAAAAATATAGTTATGTCTGGTTTTTTCATGGATGTGTCCAGTGATTAATACACATTCTATCATGTTTTGATGTCATTTTTCTTGGGAATTTATTCAGATAAAAAATCCCCGTAAAGCGGGGATTGAAAAATAAGAACCTGAAAATGTCTTAATTACATTGTGGACACTTTCTTTGTCAGACGCGAAACCTTGCGCGCAGCACGTTTCTTTGGCATGGTTTTGCCAGCGGCCTTCATAATTTTGCTTTCCGCTGTGCGAGTTGCAGAAACTGCTGCAGCCTTGTCACCGCTTTCAATCGCTTTGACAGCTTTTTTTGTATAAGTTTTAATTTGGGTTCTGCGCGCGGTGTTTATCGCGTTTTTCTTTTCTGTTGTCAGAATCCGTTTTTTTGATGACTTGTGATTTGCCATTTATTATTTCCTTTTATTATCTTTGGTTTTGCGTTATTTTACATGCTAGGCAAAGGAAAAGCAAATGATTTATGCAATTTTATTGGTTGTTTCATATTTATTAGGCAGTATCCCTTTCGGATGGCTGCTGGTACGCGCACTGGGGCGTGGTGACATCAGAAATTCTGGCAGTGGTGGCACAGGCGCGACCAATGTAGCGCGAGTTTTGGGACTGGGTGGATTTGTAAGTGTGTGGGCATTAGACATGGCCAAGGCCGCAGCAGCCGTATGGCTGGGCGCACATTTTGTATCACCAATTTTTGGCGCTTTGTGCGGTTTTGTCGCAATCTTTGGACATTGTTTTCCAATTTGGTTAAAGTTTCGGGGCGGCAAAGGAAACGCCAGTATGTTTGGTGTTTTATTGGCCGTGAATCCGGTTATGTTTGTTGTTGTTGGGATTGAATGGTTGTTGGTCGCAGCAACTACACGTTATTCCAGTCTTGGCGCGATAGTCGGGTTTCTGGTTATGCCTTTATTGGGCTTTGCCGCAAGTTTACAGATGGGGCTTGTCTTTACAGCCATCGCAGCACTCTGTTTATTCCAGCATCGCGATAATATAAAAAGACTGATTGCTGGTACCGAATCAAAGATGCAGATGAATCCTGGAAAACTGATTGCCGCGCTGGTTATTGTTGGCTTGTTGGTATTAGGGATTGTAATAGCAATAAATGCCTGAGCTTTTTAATAAACTTTTAATTCTTCGCACACCCGGTATTGGGCCGGTGGCATATGCTGGGTTAATTCATAAATTTGGTTCGGTCGCTGCGGCATCCGAATCGCTTTGCGCAGACCAGGCTTTGATTGATTCGGTTCGTCGAGAAATGGAATTGGCTGATTCTTTGGGCATAAAATATATTTGCGATGATGATCCAATTTATCCGGCATGTTTGCGTGAAATAAAAAATCATCCCCCAGTTCTGAGCGTCCGTGGAAATTTGGCGGCGATGTCGCGGCCGTGCGTCGCAATGGTGGGAACCAGACATGCATCAGCCGCAGGAATTTCTTTTATGGCGGATTTAGCCCAGGCTTTCGCAGAGCATGGAAACGTTGTCGTCAGCGGAATGGCAATGGGAACGGATACAGCAGCGCATACTGGGGCTTTACGCGCCATGGGCGATACCCAGACCATCGCGGTGCTGGCAGGAGGGGCAGATAACATTTGGCCCCTTGAAAATGAAAAGCTGTATCACTACATAATAGAACGTGGCGCAGTAATCAGCGAAATGCCGGTGGGTATGGCGCCAATCCCCAGCAACTTTATACAGCGCAATCGTTGGATTGCCGGAATTTCTGAAAAATTAATACTGGGCGAGGCTGATCCCAAATCAGGTAGTATGGCAACTGCAGAATTTGCGCGCTCTTTCGGGCGGCAGGTTTTTGCAATACCATCGCATCCATCGGACGCTCGCTCGCTGGGACCGAATCGGTTGATTAAACAGGGCAGGGCAATTTTATGTGCCGGATCGGATGATTTTTTCATATCTGATGAAAAAATTAAAAATAAAAAACAGGGCGCAAAAAATGAAAGTGAGCTGTTGGATAAAATAGGAACAATTCCTGTTTCGGAATCTGTATTGACGCAGCTTGTCAAAAAAAATATATCTGAAATTAAACGCGAATTGATAATGCTGGAATTGGGCGGAAAAATTAAAAAAACAGATTTGGGATACGTAAGGTTCTGATGTCTAAAATGTCAATACAGTGTCTATACAAGGTGCGGAAAACCGGCAAAAAAACGAATCGGATGCAAGAAAAAAGTTTTGCAAAAAACGCTTAAAAAAATTTGCTATTCCATTTTTATCATATAGATTATCAATCGTTAGATTCATCTTTCTTTGTAGGAAGTAAAGGAGGCTCGGTATGCAGGCAATGGTGCAGAAAAAGATTTCAGCAAATGCGGAATCTGTAAGGAATACCATAGCGGCAAAAATGCCCCGCGCAGCATACGAGTCTTGGATTGCCCCATTAAAAATTTGTGTTTCTGAAAATAATTTGGATATCGTTGCGCAAAATCAATTTTCAGTTGATTTTATACGTCGTACTTACATTAATATACTTGAATCTGTTGCGGCAGAATTTGGCCTGGTTTTATCTTTTGGAACTGGTCGTGCGGCCCAGAATATAAACCTGAATGCAAATGATAATAAGTTTGCAAAATTTCAGCCAGTAGATGCTGGTATTCCGACGACTGGTGGTTTTGATTCTTTTATAGTTTCTGATGAAAATGCGTTTGCAGTATCGGCTGCAAAAAAATTAGCCTCTGGGTCGGCAAACTTTTCTCCGTTATTTATATATGGCAATTCTGGGTCTGGTAAAACTTTGCTTTCTGGTTGTATTCACTCGGCTGCCAATGGACGCACATTGATGATGACTGGCGCCCAGTTTGTTTCTGAATTTCTGCGCGCCATCAATGAAAAATCGGTTTTTGCCTTCAAAGATTTCTGTCGCAACTGCGATTTGTTTATTTTGGATGATGTTCATATCTTGGCTGGGAAACGTGCATGTACGGATGAATTTTTATCGTTACTTTTGGATTTGTTGCGTAATGGTGTTGGTGTGGTATTGACTGCTAATGCTGCACCAAGTGCGCTTTCAGGTTTTGATCGCCGCGTACAATCTGTTCTGGCCAGCGGACTGACGGCAGATTTGGCTGCGCCAAATAAAATGGTGCGTAATACAATGCTGCTGCGTGCGGGTTTGTCTGCGGATGTTGCAGATTCCTTATCTGTCCGTGCCCAGGCGGATGGACACTTGGTAGCTGGCATTGCAAAAAAAATCAAAGCCTATAATGAATTGATGGGTGAAAAAGTCACCGAGGAAATAGCAGAAACATTATTGGCAGATACTTTATCAAAAAATAAAACTCCACTGGCGATGGTTCGCGCAATGTGCGATAAAATAGGTGTATCTTTCGAAGCTGTATGCAGCCCAGCGCGCAATCGTTCAATAGTTCGGGCGCGTCAGATAATGTCGTTGGCATTAAAATCTGCAACGAAGTTATCTTTATCTGAAATTGGTCGTTTAATGGGCGATCGCGATCATGCAACTATTTTATATGGAATTAATCAAATTAATGCGGCGCGCAAATCAGACCTGATACTGAACGCTGAAATTCAGCAGATGATAAACGAATGCAAATAAAAATCCGCCCATCGGGCGGATTTTTTTTAATACTATTTTTTATTTCATAGTCTTTATTTTTTTTCTGAAATCAAAAGTATACATAGTTGCAGACCACAGGCTTGCTGCCAAGGTCAACCACAAACCCCAGATACAAACATAAGGTAAACCAATCAAAGCGTACAATAAAGATTTACTGGTAATCGGAGGGGTGATGGTCGAACCAAGTGCGATAAGTAAAAAGAATGCACCAACAGAAATCATTTGCAATGCAGTTTTAACTTTGCCCATAGAAAAACGTGCTTTTGGTACAGGCATTTCTGCTTTCTGTGTTCCCATGAATTCACGCAGGCCGCTGACGTAAAGCTCGCGAGCGATTATTAAGATAACAGGTACCATGATGAACCACACGCGCATCATTACTGCTAATATAACCAGTGAATTTACAACTAACAGCTTATCACCAATATGATCAAGCACACCGCCAATTTTGCTTGTTGCATTATATTTTCTTGCCAAGTATCCATCAAAGAAATCACTGAGTGCTGCAAGCGTGAATAACGTAAACACAATCCAGTGCATTTGGAATAAAAACAGCGGAATTATTGCGAAAGCCACAAAAATTCTGAAGGCTGATAGTGAATTTACAAAAGTTTTCATTAGGGTTCTCCTTTATTGGTGACATAATTATAGCATAAAAATAAAATGAAGTCATTAGCAATTTAGAGTATCCAGACAAATAAAAAAAGCAGACATTTGAGCCTGCTTTTTCCAATAGGTATTCAACTTTAACTAGAATACACCACCAACCTCTGCTGGCGATTGGTATCCGGTTGATGATGGTTGGTTGGTTTTGTTTGTTGCATTTGGTTTTTGCCCGCGTTTGAATGCTTCTTGAATTATTGTTCCTCCATCTGAATCGCCAGCAGCGGTTCCAGTTTGGCGATTTATCCGGCGAAACTCGATACCACTTGGAACAGAAAAAGGCTGGTCAGGAACATTTTTTAACGCCTGGGTCATAAAGTCAGAAAATACTTTTGCCGGCATGTGGCTGCCTGCGCCTGCACCCATCGGTTTTGGGGTGTCGTATCCCATCCAAACGCCTACAGCCAAGTCTTTGGAGAATCCAACAAACCAAACATCCTTGACATCATTAGTTGTTCCAGTTTTTCCCGCAATCGTATGGCCAGGGATTGCTGCCGAACGTCCGGTTCCGCGTTCTACAACGCCTTGCATAATTGATACGACCTGATACAAACTTTGCGGATCAGAAAGAGGTTCGCCTTTTTCTTTTTTTTCTGGTGGTGGTAAATCATCACGCCAGTCTTGCATATTAACCGAATCTGTCCCTAGAGTGCGTCCATAACGATCTTCTACATAATCGACAAGCTTTGATTCTACTCTTTGTCCGCCGTTAATAAATGATGCAAATCCCAATGTCAATTTTTCAAGCGTTGTTTCCCCAGAACCTAATGCCAATGACAGGTTCATATTATCCAAATCTTCGGGATAGACACCGAAGCGCTGTGCAGCGGAAACAGCGCGCCGAATTCCAACTTGTTCAACCAGCCGAACGGTTGGCACATTTCTTGATTGTTCTAACGACAGGC
The DNA here is from genome assembly GCA_964619545.1 of uncultured Muribaculaceae bacterium. Classification (GTDB taxonomy): domain Bacteria; phylum Pseudomonadota; class Alphaproteobacteria; order Rs-D84; family Rs-D84; genus WRCA01. Next base: position 7,127 of record CAZUED010000005.1, read on the forward strand.
GCAATGGAACCATACCCAGGAATTTCTTGTCATAATTTTCTGGTTTCCAAAGGCTGTCATCTTCTTTCCATCCAACAATAGGCGCATCCAAAATTAATGTAGTAGGATTCCAATTTTCACCATCTTCTAATGCGGCCAAATACACAAATGGTTTAATAGTTGAACCAATTTGACGATAGCCCTGAGTTGCGCGATTAAAGCTGCTTTGTGCGAATGATGCCCCGCCTGCCATCGCCAGAACACGGCCTGTATGTGGATTGATTGCTATTAATGCACCCTGTAATTTTTCACCGCTACGTCCAGCGTTATAGGCATCAAGCGCATTTTTTAACGCCCTCGATGCAGCGCGCTGTAATTCTGGATCAATAGTTGTCTTGATATAAAGTCCGTTGTTATAAAGTTCTTCGCGCCCTATAGTATTCAACAATTCGCGACGAACTTCTTCGGCAAAATACTGAAAATCGTCGGATTGCTGGGCCATAAAATCGCTGTTTATATTCAAAGGCTCTGAAATTGCCGCGTTCATTTCCTGTTTTGTGATAAAACCTTCCTCTCTCATTCTACGCAGAACATAGTCACGGCGCCCAGCCGCGCGATCGCGGTCATTTGGTGCCTTTGGTAGGGATGCCAGAAAAGCAGCCTCGGACAAGCTGAGATCTTTGACCGGTTTATTAAAGTACATCAGCGATGCCGAACCAACACCATAGGCACGTGCGCCCAAAAAGATTTGGTTAAGATAAAGCGTCATTATATGTTCTTTAGAGAACGAACGTTCAAGCTTCAGCGCAAGAATTCCTTCGCGGATTTTTCTTGAAAAAGTTCTGTCACTGGTCAAAAAGAAATTCTTGGCGACTTGTTGAGTAATAGTTGATGCACCAGTAAAACGGGTAGGGCCACCAAAGAAACGGATTATATTATTAGCACCTGCGCGAGTAATTCCCAATACATCAACGCCGGGATGGTGCCAGAAATTTTTATCTTCGGCTGCAATAAATGCGTTTACCAAAACTGGGGGCATATCGTCGTAATCGATAAATACACGTCTTTCTTGTGCATATTCAATCAGCAATGAACCATCTGATGCATATAATCTGGTTGCAACAGGTGGTGCGTAAGTTGCAAGTTTTGTATAATCCGGTAAATCTGCACCATATCGCAAAACCATTAATGTAAGCGATACAATTCCAACAAGCAGTGTCCAAAACAAAGCGCGCAACAAAAAACGCAGTGCCTTTTTTAAGAATAATTTTATTTTTTCCATGGCGTAAATTATATCAGCCAAGAGTCATTAGTCAATAATAACTATTAAATAGTAAATGCTGCATTTTTTCATAGTTGGATTATTTTTTAATAAGCTTAAAAAAAGTTAATTATTTATTGTTTTATATTTGTTTTCTTTCTTGACTTAGTTTTCGTTTTTTTCTAAATTGTGCTCAAAGGAATTCCTGTAGGGAGGGAAGCATGCCTAAAAAATCAGCAAAAAAGCCGACGACCAAAGTCGCCAAAAGATTTCCAGTAGCAAATAAAAAGCCGGTTGTAAAACCAGAATTGCCAATTTCGAAACCTATCACAGCAACACCAATTGATGGCGCAAAATCATTACATAAATGTCCACGCCTTACGATTTATATCTATTGGTTTATTATAGTGTCATTTGTTTGTGCAACATTTTACATTGTTGGACGCGGGCATGAATTCTTGCTTAAACGTGGCGGAAGTGAAATTACTATGTCTGCGCAAGGTTCCAGTATGTTGGAATCTGGCAAGGCAAAGTTATTAAGTGGTGATGTCAAAGGTGCAATTGTTGATATGACCGCAGCGATAAAAACTGATCCGACCGCGGCTGTTGTGTACAACTATCGTGGTGAGGCATATTTATCAGATGCAAACTATGCCGCAGCCCAGGCTGACTTTGATAAAGCAATTGAATTGGATCCAGAAAGCTCGTTGGCATTTTACGATCGTGCACTTTTGAAAATACAGATGAGCAATCTTGAAGAAGCACTTGCGGATCTTAATATTGCTTTGGATGTGTTCGGTAAGCGCCCTAATGAAGTTCTTGCTGCCCGCGACATTTATTCCAAGCGTGCTCAATTAAATTTGTGGATGAAAAATTGGGAAACTGCAATTTCCGATTACAGCGCTGCGCTTTCTCAATCGCCAAGCGATCCGTCCGATGAAGACTTTGCGGGACGTGCAGACGCATATACTGCAACAGGCAATTACGAAGCGGCATTGGTTGATTATATGTCTGCAATAACTACGATTTCTGGCACCATAAAGAATAATGAAAATGCAGCAAAGCGAATAAGTATGTCACGTCGTGCGATGTCTTACTTTGAAAAAAGTGCTGCGCTGCATGTTCAGATAAAAGATATGGCGGCGGCAAAATCCGATTTAGAAGCTGCCAATACCTTGGCTGCAGCATTGGGTGATACAGACACTCAAAAAAGAATACTGGATTTGTTGGCGGGGTTGAATAACCAGACCGAGAATCCAGCGCCTGCCACCCAACCGGCGCCGGCCCCAGAACCTGCGCCAGTAGTTGAACAGCCAGCACCAGAACCAACGCCAATGGTTGAACAGCCTGCGCCAGAACCGGCCCCGGTTGAGCAACCTGTGCCAACAGAACAACCTGCTTAAAAAAAACGCGCCAATGGCGCGTTTTTTTTATAAAAATATAAATTAAATTTTATTTATTTTTTTCATAAATTTTTCATGATTGGCCAGCTCATCATCATTTGGATGGAACTGGCGACGCGGAAAATCAAAACCAATTTTTGGATGTTTCAGCATTGCTTCATGATGTTCCGCAATTATATCTGCAAAATTTCTTACAGGTGTTGCGTTTTCTAATTCCAGATAAATTTTGGCCAGAATTTCTGTGTCGATCAATGCACCATGCGAATCTGCGCGGGCTGCCAAAGAAATACCAAACCATTTTGCAAGTGCGTCCAGCGTATATTCTTTTGGACCAAAAACTTTATGCCGTGCAATTATCAATGTATCCAGTTGTTTTTCGCGCGGTATTTCTGGCTGACCCAATGCTCGTAATTCCCAGTTTATAAAAGGAAAGTCAAAGTCAATCCCGTTGTGTGCGACAATTGGCGAATCGCCTATGAAATCCAAAAGCTTTTGCGCAACAGCCCCAAATTTCGGTTTGTCTTCCAGAAATGCATTTGACAATTTATGAATTTTATATGCTTCGGGTGGAATTATCTTCCCATCTGGATTGATATACTCATGTAAAGAATTGCCTGTGATTTTTCCATCCATTAATTCCATTGCGCCGATTTCGATAACTCGGTCGCCCCGTGCATAGTCAAATCCTGTGGTTTCAATGTCAAAGCAGATTATTCTATTCATTTTATTACCTTTTGGTGTATCATAACGAAGTTATGAATCCAATGCTAGAAAATCTTAATATGCAGCAACTAAAAGCAGTTGAAGCCGCATCAAAAGAAAATGCAGGGCCAGTTCTTATTTTGGCTGGTGCGGGTACGGGTAAGACAACTGCATTGATAGCGATTATTTCTGCTGTTATTACTATACGGGGACCTCATGAAATTTTGGCGGTGACTTTTACTAATAAGGCTGCTAATGAAATGAAAAGTAGAATTTCAGATGCCAAGGGTCAAAATTTATATTGGTGTGGGACTTTCCATTCGATTTGCCTGAAAATTTTACGCCACGAAAGGAAAAACTTGCAAATGCGTTCGGATTTTTTGGTCTTTGGCGAAGACGAGCAGAAAAAAGTTCTGAAATCTGTATTTGCAAGTATTGGTCTGGATTCAAATGATTATGACCCAGCAGATTGGGTTGAAAAAATTTCTTTTTTTAAAGATACGGGTAAAAAAGAAAAAGACAAAAATTTTGATGTAATTCTTGCGGCTTATAATGAAGAACTGGCGCGCCTGAATGCCATTGATTTTGCAGACATTATAAATCACACTAATAATCTGCTGATAGAAAACCCCGCGATTTTGCAGTATTATCAGAATTTATTTAAACATATACTGGTTGATGAATTTCAAGACACAAATGCTCCGCAGTATATGCTATTAAAATTGCTGTCGGCGTATCATAAAAATATATGTTGTGTGGGTGATGACGATCAAAGTATTTATTCTTGGCGTGGTGCGCAATTAAAAAACATTCTGAATTTTGAAAAAGATTTTTCCGGCGCACAAGTTTTCCGACTGACTCAAAATTATCGCAGCACATCGCATATATTAAATGCCGCCAATTCGTTGATTAAAAAAAACATGGGACGGCTGGGTAAAGATTTATGGTCTGGATTGGGTGACGGACAAAAAGTTCAGGTTGTAACATTTTATTCAGATTTCGAAGAAGCAAACGTAATTGCAAGTGTTATTGAAAATGATAAGGTCTCTAAAAAATCTGACTTTGCTATATTGATAAGAAATGGCTCGCTGTCTAAAAAATTCGAAGATGAATTTATATCCAGACAAATTCCATACAGGTTAGTTGGTGCGCAAAAGTTTTATGAACGTCAAGAAGTCCAAGATGCAATAGCTTACTTGCGCCTGCTGGTTTATCGGTTTGATGATTTATCCTTGCTGCGTGTTTTGGGGCGCCCGCGGCGCGGGTTAGGAGATAAAGCAATAAGTGAATTGAAATTATATTCGGTGCAAAATAAAGTGCCTTTATTTCAGGCTTTACAGGAAATTTCGTTAAAGGTAAAACAAAGGACTGCGGCAAACGATTTTATAAATGCTTTTGATTTTGATTGGAAATCAATGGCGCCGGTTGATGCGGCGTTAAAGCTGATTGAAGATGCGGGTTATTTTAAAATGTGGCAAGAATCCAAAGATGATAACGCCACGGACCGAATCGAAAACATTTATGAATTGATAAATAGCACAATTGTAAAATACGATTCTCTGGACGAGTTTTTAGAAAATGCAAGTCTGATGGTTGCAGATGATGCAATCAGTGATAAACCAGCCCAGCAAATAGATGCTGTTTCAATAATGACTATTCATGCGGCCAAAGGATTGGAATTTGACAATGTGTTTCTGCCAGCCTGGGAAGAGGGCGTTTTCCCAAATCAGCAAAAAGCCGATGATATAGAAGAAGAGCGTCGCCTGGCCTATGTTGCAATAACACGTGCAAGGCGCAGTGTGGTAATTACTAATGCGATGTCGCGATTGGTTTTCGGAAAAAGAGAGTACAATCCGGCCAGTCGTTTTATAAATGAAATCGCAAGCGAGTTTATTGAATTTCCACAGCGGAAAACGCTGGACTCTTATAAAGAAGATAAAGCAAAAAAAACTTTACCATCTTATACTAATCATGATGGTTATGTTGGAAAGTTGGTAAATCATAATGAATTGGGCAGCGGTGTTGTGATAGAGCAAGATGGCGACGTATTAACAATAGCGTTTAAGAACAAGGGAATTAAAAAAGTCGCCAAACAATTTATCATTCAGCAATAATTACAATAAAATCCAGTCAGGCAATACGATTTTTCACTTGCTCCGCATTTGCGATTTGTTCTAAGATATAGTTAAGGAAGGAATTTGATGCGGCCCAGAATTTCTATTTTTCCGGTTTTTTCTTTGATTTTCGCGGGTTCGGCGTTTGCTGGCGCTGCTTTGCCATCTGTTAATGTTTCGCGTTCTGTTTCTGCACGGGCCATGTATGGTGAAGCGCCAGTCATCCAAAATTTTACTGCACAAAAAACATCAGAAATCTCCGCGCGCACCGATGCGCCAAAGACAACTAAATCAAGTTCTGCGGGCGATGTTTTATCGCCACGTCGTCCGAATGAAAACTTGTGGGCCCAGCCGAAAGATGCGCCACTGCGTATGCCACGAAATGATGAATTTGCTATGCTGGACGAAAAAGTTTCCTTGCCCGAAGAAAGTTTGGATTTAAAAGATTCCCACACAGATAAAATTGCTTTGCAAATTCCGGTGGCGATTCGCAGTCCCAGAAAAGTGGTTGAAAAGGTTACAGAAAAATCTGTTGATGATGATGTGGTTGCCCAGGCGTATGATGCGGGCAGAATTGCAGAATTGCAAAGAATTGCGGACAAGGCATTAAGTTCAAAGTCGATTGAATCAAAAACACGGAAATTGGTTGTTGCTATGGATGATGCGCCGCGTGCAGCTGTTGCATCTGTGCGCTCGACCAAGGCATCACAAATGGTCGAAGAAGAATTTGCATACAAAAACCCAGATGATGTGCCGTTGACTAAATTATCACCAATGCAATTAAAGCGTGCGTTCAAGAAAACCTATGTTTCTGAAAACAAACACTTGTCCGCGTATCGCGTTGATGAAAAGTTTGATACCGCCAGCGATGAAAATCTGGACACCGCAGTCCAAGGTTTTGATTCAACACCTGATTTGTCCGAGCGCAGCGACATTCGCCCGCTGGAAATAAAAATAAGTTTCCAAGATTCCGATTCGGCGCTGTCGCGCGATAATTATATGTTGTTGTCCGAGTATGCAGGCATAGTTGTCAGCAACCCAAAGCGCGCAATCCAGGTTTCAATTCCAGAACACGCAACACGCAGCTTTGATGGACGTAAATTGGCGGCGAAAAGATTGGCAATAATAGAACAAGTTTTGCGTGACACCGGAGTTCCAGATCAAAAAATTGTACCAGTGCTGGCAGATAGAGTTGATGAATCATTGGTTTTGCGGGTTATATCCAGTGATATGTTTCAGTCGTTAACCCAGCAAATTGATAAAAAATCTAAGACTACAAAAAGCTTGGCTTGGTAACTTAGATAAAAATCGTTTTTTAAATTATTAAACAAAAAAGGACACAAATATGTGTCCGCTTTTTTTTATTTGGCTTTCTTATATCTATCAATGCTTTCCATTATTATTCGGTCGGCTGTTTCACGATCGCCCCAACCAATTATCTGTGACCATTTGTTCGGCTCTAGATCTTTATAATGTGAAAAAAAGTATTCGATCTTTGCCTTTAATATAGGCGGCAATTGATCGATAAAGTGAGTGTTAGTATGAAATGGATCAATCTTGTCCAATGGAACGCATATTATTTTTTCGTCCCCACCGGCCTGGTCTTCCATTAATAAAACCCCGATAGGGCGCACGTCAATCAAAACGCCAGGTTCAAGCGCAGCATTAGATACTACTACACAATCCAATGGATCCCCGTCATCACCCAGTGTTCCTGGAAAATAACCATAGTCCGCAGGATAGGATAATGGAGTATGCAAAATTCTGTCCACGCGCAATAAACCAGTTGCTTTATCAATTTCGTATTTTACGCGGCCGCCCTCGGGCACTTCTATAACCGCAGTCATTTTTTTTGGCGGATTTTCACCCGGCTTGATATGTTCAATACTCATTTAAAAAACTCCATACTTTTTACTTTAAAAACCCGCGCTGATGCGCGGGAATTTTTTTTCTTACATTCTTATAGGCATCAAGATAAATAAAGCGTCCGACTTTTTGTCCTTGGACTTCATAATCGTGGGACTTAACGGATCTTGCATTTCTATCTGGAATTTATCGCCGTCAATTTGATTTGCGATGTCCAGCAAGAATTTTACATTGAACGCAATCGAGAATGTTTCGTCCCCATTATATTCAATGTCGATTTCTTGGGTTGCTGTTCCAGCGTCAGGGCTGGATGCATTAATAACCAATCTGTTCATCAAGAATTCCATGTGAACCGATTTAGTTTTGTCTTGGCTGGCAATAGATACCAAATCAACCGCAGCAACAAATTGCTTTCTATCAATGGTTGCAATCTTGTCATTTCCTTTTGGAATAACAACGCGATAGTTTGGATACTGCGCATCAACCAATTTGCTGGTAAGTGTTGCAGCGCCTACGCTGAATCTGGCCTTGGTATCTGATAATTCTACGATAACATCATCAACCGATGCATCTTCCAACAGCTTTGACAATTCGCCGATAACGCGTCTTGGCAAAATAACCGCAGGCATTTCTTCACTGCCTTCTGGCGCAGCAATGCTGCATAAAGCCAATCTTTGCGAGTCTGTTGCAACAGCAGCCAGCATTTTCTTTTTGCCGTCTTCGGTGATGTGGAAATAAATACCGCCCAGGTGATAACGAACATCATCGGTTGGGATAGCAAATTTTGTTTGATTGATAAGGTGAGCCAAATCGCCAGTTGTCATTTGGAACTTTGTCGTCAAGTTTGCATTCGCCATCATTGGGAAGTTTTCTGCTGGCAATGTTGGTAATCTGAAAATCGCACGTCCACTGGATACAACCAATTGATCACCAGATTGCTTGAACTTTATTTCAGCATCTTCGGGCAATTTACGCGCGATGTCGTAAATCATCTGGACCGGGATGGTTATTTTGCCAGGCAGAGTGATGTCTGCAGGGACACGCTCGATCAATTCCAAATCAACGTTAGTCGCGCTTAAAACCAAGTCATCACCAACCTCAAGCTTGACGTTCATCAAGATAGGCAAGGTCGCGCGCTTTTCAACTATTGACTGCATGTGACCGAGCGCCTTTATTAAAACTTGGCGAAAAACTGAGAATTCCATATCTAGTGTCCTTTATTTATATCCATTCTGTGGGAAATTTTACATAAAATGCCGATTCGGGGCAAGGGCAAAATCGCGCCCCTTAAAAGCGCGATTTTTTTATTAAGAAAATAGTAAAAATTTTATTTTTGACTATTTAGATATGCAATTGCTTCCATTGCACACTCACACCCAGTGCCGACCGCTGTCGCAACCTGCATCTTTAACTCGCTGCGTACGTCGCCCGCAACAAACATGCCGGCGGGAAGGGCGCTTGGGGCCAATCGTCCCATCGCGTCGCGCTTTATATCCTCGGTCAAATAATCTGTATTTGCTTCGTGTCCAATTGCTACAAAAACTCCATCGCAATCTATTTTCTCGCCCTTGGTTGTTATCGCAAATGTAACACCAGATTCATCTCCACCGACTTCGGACAATTCCGTGTTCCACAAAACAGAGATATTTTCCGCTGCGTCAACCCGATCAATCAAAACCTTTTCAGCCCGCGAAAAAGAATCTTTGCGGTAAAGTATTTTTACAGACTTTACAATTTTCGACAGGTACATGGCCTCGTTCAATGCCGAGTTGCCCCCGCCAATTACCAATACGTCCTTGCCGCTGTAGAAAAATCCATCGCAAGTCGCGCAATAGGAAACTCCGCGACCTATAAATTCTTTGGTGCCTACGATTTCCAATTTTCTTGGGGTTGCGCCAGTTGCAATGATTATAGATTTTGCCTCGAACTCTTTACCATTATTCGCAATTACAACAAAGCCTTCAGCGGTCTTTTTAACAGACTTTGCACTGGCCATCATGATTTTTGCACCAAACATTTCAGCCTGAGCCTTCATCTTTTCAGCCAGTTCTTGTCCATTGCCCAAAAATCCGGGATAGTTTTCCAGCTTGTCAATTGACGTCATGTATCCGCCAATTTTTTCACCACTTAAAACCAAAGTATTTTTTCCTGCACGCGCGCAATACAATGCCGCCGTCAATCCAGCAGGTCCACTTCCAAGTATTATAATGTCATTCATTAGTTCTTTCCTTTATCAGAAAAAGTAGAGTAGCAGAAAAAAATAAGGATAAAAAGAAAAAAGATAAAAATTGACAAAAGGCAAAATTGGAAATAAATAAAAAATCCCCAAATGGGGATTTTTATTTTGCGCGTTCTACGTATTCAAGGCTTTCGGTGTTGACCACAATTTTTTCGCCTTGCTCTACAAAAACTGGAACGGACAAGCGCACCCCGTTATCCAAGATTGCAGGCTTGCCACCGCCGGCCGCAGTTTGACCCTTTAACGCTGGTTCAGTTTCTGCAACGACCGCGATGATTGTTTTTGGCAGGGTTATCGAAACTGGATGACCTTCGACAAAGTTCGCCTTGACCGACATTTCAGGTTGCAAAAACTTTACTTGCTCACCCAATGCGTCGTTAGGCATTGTAAATTGTTCATAATCAGACAAGCGCATGAAAAAGCTGTCAGTGCCATCACTATACATATATTGGCATTCAATGTCTTCGACCATCAATTTTTCAACTTTGTCTTCGGATCGCCAGCGATCGCCACCTTTGTTTCCTGAATCAATGTCGCGCAAGTCCGCTTGGACGAATGCGCCACCTTTGCCAGGTTTAACCTTTGTAATGCTGGTAATTGAGTATCTTTTGCCGTTGTGAGAAATTACCCAACCAACACGCATATCGTTTGCAGTGAAACTTGCCATTGTTTGCCCTTTTGTTTAACCCGCAGATTATAAAGTAAAATCATACTTTGTCAATGAAAGTGAGTGTAAATTTTCTGCGCCAAGTCTTTTGAGATTCCTGGTGCTCGCGCAATGTCAGATTCCGCTGCGTCCGCAATTTGTTTTACGCTGCCGAAATGGTGCAGTAATGCTTTTTTACGCGCTGCGCCAATACCTTCGATTTCGTCCAATGTGCTGGCAAATTCTGCCTTTGCCCGACTTTGCCGATGAAAAGAGATTGCGAATCTGTGCGCCTCATCACGAACGCGTCGCAGCAATAAAAATGCGGTCGAATCTTTTTTTAATGTTCGATTTTCTTCGCCATTTGGCATTATAAAGTGTTCATCGCCATCACGAACTTCGCCTTTGACCACGCCCATAACTGCGCCACAGGTGAAAACTTTTTTTGCAATGTTCCATTGCGCCCGTCCGCCATCTACTATCAATAAATCAACATTTTTTGAATCTGCTTTTTGCGCAAAGCGTGAAATAAATTCTTCCATCATTGCAATATCATTGCCTGCGCGCGACGCGTCATTTAACTTGAAATGTCTATAGCCGCTTTTTACAAATCCATTTCGGTCAAAGACTATCATTGCACCAACTGGATTTTTTCCAAAAAGATGAGAATTATCAAATACTGCAACCTGACTAATTTTTATCCCCAGCCAGTTTTCCAGTTTATTAAAAGATTCTGAAAAATTATCCGTTCTTTTTATATTTGGTTTTCCGCGATTCCCCGTCGCTGACAATGCTGCAATTTTATCGCGCAGCTGTGCTGCTTTCTCATAGTCTTGATTTTCAGACGCTGCTTGCATTTGGCTGGATAACTCTTTAGATACAACGCCGATGTCGCCAGATAAAATTTTTCGCGCCAGCCGAACTCCATCATCATAGCCGTCGCCATTCATACAAGGCGCACTGCATCTGCCGATTTGATGCAGCAGGCAAGGGCGAGTTCTGTTCTTCATAAAACTATCAGTGCAAGTCCGCAGCTGGCAGACTTTCTGAATAGTTTTCAGTGCCTCGTTCAAAGTACTGACCGAAGGGTAAGGACCAAACACATCTTTTTTTTGCGAAATTTTTCCACGGAACTTCATCAGTCTGGGATACTGGTGGTTGGTCAGCGCCAGCATAGGGTACATTTTTCCGTCGGTCAGCATTATATTGTATTTTGGCTTTCTGGTTTTTATCAGCTCTTGTTCCAGTACCAAAGCGTCAGACTCTGTTGCGGTTGTTTGCCACTGGACCGATGTGACCAAATTGCGCATAACCCTTTTATGCCATTCAAGTTTTGACACATCCGAATACTGGCGCAAGCGCGCGTTTATGTTTTTTGCTTTGCCCACATACAACAGGGCCCCATCCGCGTCAAACATCAGATAGACGCCGGGCAGTCTAGGACTATTTTCTATAAGATTAGCAAATTGAATAATCATCGCTTTTATGATACAATCGTCAAAGAAAAAAGCAAATGAGGAAAAAATGAAATTTATGAATCAAGAATCAGGTCGCAGTATGATAGAAATGTTGGGAGTGCTGGCCATAATGGGCGTAATAACGGTCGGTGCAGTTACCATGATTTCTGCTGCAATGCGCAGTCAAAAAAGAACTGTTTTACAGGACGAAGTTGCCCAAATTGTAACAGGTGTTCGAACCATTCTTGGTGAATACGATAATTTTTCTGGTTTGGATAATTCGACCATATTTGCAGCAATCGGTATGTCTGACAAGAATCCCTATGGTGGCAAGTATTCATTGTCTGTTAATCCTTTGGATGTGCGTCAATTTATTTTGACTATAGAGGGATTAAGCAGTTCTGATTGCGGGTATTTCAAGACAAAGGCTTGGTCCGATTCAGTTGGATACAAAGTATCAGAGGGAAAATCAGGCGGCGCCGTTGCAATCCCAGATGATTGCAGCGCACCATCGGGACAAAACTATGTTCAGATAATTTATGGCGACTAATAAAGTTATTTCAACAACCGAGGATGGAATTCGTCTGAAAAAATGGATAAAAAGACACTATCCAAAAATTTCGGACGGAGAGTTTCACAAGCTGTGCCGATCAGGCCAGCTGCGTGTTAATTCTTCCAGATGTCATGGCGATGAAATCCTGAAAGCTGGCGACGCAATGCGATTGCCTCCGTTTATGACTGCGCTGGCAAATGAAGAAAATAAAGACCAAAAATCAAATGCTGGAAATAAATTTTCACTAAGTGATTTGGAAAAGTTGCGCCAATGTATAATCTATGACGATCCAGACTTTGTTGCATTCAACAAACCATCTGGGTTGGCGGTCCAGGGTGGAACAGGGATAAAAAAATCACTTGATAAAATGGCAGTTGCGTTGTTTCCTTATGACTCGGTCTTGCCGGTTCATCGTCTGGATAAAGAAACCAGTGGCGTAATAGTATTGGCCAAGAACCAGCGCGCGGCCCAGATTTTAAGCGCCCAGTTCCAGGACAAAACCGCGTCCAAAGAATACTTGGCGTTATTGTCTGGAAAAGTGTTACCAAAGACAGGCATTATTGAAAACTTTATCGCCAAGGGCAAAGTTTTCTCTGGAGATGAAGAGCCCGGACCTGGCGCCCAGCGGGCAATCACAAAATACCAGGTTATGGCAGAGTTGCCTGGGATTTTATCTTGGGTCAGGTTTTCGCCAATGACTGGCCGGAATCATCAGCTGCGTTTACATTCAGCATTTTCGTTGAATGCCCCGATTGTTGGCGACAGGTTATATGGAGATACAGGAATTCATGGTCCTGCAAATGATGCTTTGGCATCATTGTTGGATACCAAGCACTTGTTTTTGTTCGCTTATAAATTATCTTTCAAGCATCCAAAAACAGGAAAAATAGTAATGATTCGTGCTCAGATGCCACAGTTTATGGAATCTGTTGCGAAGTTTTTAGAGTTCAAGGCAGATTAAATGAGATTGCGCAAGTATCGTTTTTTAAGATTAGCACGCATTATTGCAATGTTCTTCATTGGTTTGATGGTTTCTATTGCGATTGCTTTATCACAAATAAATTTGGAAGCTTTGCGAGATGAAGTTACTAATACCCTTTCAGATGCTGTTGGAATGCCGGTTGAAATACGCGGAAAGATTTATTGGAGATTTTCTTTGACACCGAAAATTGCTTTGACGGATGTCGCGGTCAAATCAAAAGATTGGGCAAAAAATAAAGATGGCGTCAGCATAGATTTGGTCGAAGCAAAGATAAGTCTGATTTCTTTGTTTGGTTCTAACCCATCGGTCCGAGATGTAGTTCTGAAAAACCCGATAGTTTATCTAGAAAAAAACACCAAGGGTGAATTTTCTTTGGAATCAAAACGTAAATTTGAATCTGAATCCGCAGAAGATACTTTACCAAAATTTCCGATTGATACAGATTGGGGAATTGATTCTGTCCGTATGGAAAATCCAAAACTTGTTTTAATTAATCCAGACAAAATAGAAGAATTTAAAGCCGATCAAATTATAATAAATTATGACAAAAGGCCAAATTTAGTTGAATACAATGGGCGTTTAGTTCTGAATGATCAAGAGTATTCTTTTATAGCTTCGCTTTCCCAACTTGATATAAAACGCAAAGTTTATCCAGTGCGTGTGGCGATAGTAAATAAATTAACCCCATTGACTGCAAACATAGCATTGGAACAAACCAGTAGGCTTCCTATAGATTTTGTGGTTCGTGGAAAAATTTATGATGCGGCCGGATTTTTCAAACAATTTGGAATTGATATTGTAAAACTTGCACCGATGACTATTAACATTGCGGGTGGTGTTAATCATAATCAATTGTTTTTGCGACAATCTTCAATTTTGTTTGGTAAAAGTGATCTTTTCATATCTGGTTCGTATTCATGGGAATTGAAACGACCGAATATAAACATAAAGTTAAAATCACAAAGATTCAGCTTGGATGAAGTTTTTCCAGATTTATACGACAGCGATACACCTTGGCAGCGCCCAGATAGAGAACTGCATGTTTTCAAAAATGTTCCATTAAATGCTGATTATTTGAATTCTGTGAATGCGGAAATAACTATTGACTTTGCTAAAATGGAGGTTTATAGAAGTATGCTGATGGAAAACGTAGATGCTCGCCTGGTTCTGCATGATGGTTCGCTTTCCTTGAACATAGATAATAAGTTTGCTAATGGCCAGGTTGAAATAAGTTTGCTGGCGCATGAAAATTCGGGCGCAGTATTTGCACGTGCGGCTGCTCGTGGTAAGGGCGTAGTGATTGGAAAAATTTTAGAATCAGTAGATGAAAGAAATTTCATCTATGGATTACCGGCGGATTTTGAGTTTTATGTGGAGGGAAACGGACGCGATTTGTCAGAGATGATGTCAAATCTAAATGGTCCAATCCAGATAAAAAGCTCTGGTGCTGGAATTGCTTTGCCGGATGCGGCAGAATATATTTATGGGCGGGATTTTCTGACTTCGGTCCGACACAGCGTCCAAGATATAGTTATGTCACAAAAGAAATATGACAAGGTTGCAATTTCATGTGCCTTGGTAAATCTGAAATTGCGCCAGGGCAGGGCTGAAACAGATCAGGGAATTGCATTGCAGACGCGGGACGTGAATATGCGCGCAATGGGATTTGTGGATTTGGGTAAAGAAGACATGAATGTTTCGTTGGCTTCTACCCCGGTGCGTGGTATACGGCTTAGCATCACCGGAAGCATAGTTAATGCAATGGAGTTCACTGGAAATCTGGCCGAGCCAGACATTAAGTTGAATAACGGCGCAATGATCAGTCGCGCGGCTACTACGGCTGGGATTGGAATGCTGGTGTTGGCACCATTTACAGGCGGTCTCAGCTTATTTGCGGGCGCTGGTGTAGGATTTCTGGCTGGAGACTTGTTGAACAACTGGCTGACAGATGAAAAACCATGTGAAACAGCATTGATGCGTGGCGCACCCGCAAGGGAAGGCGATCCGGCATTTATGAATCGACCGCTGGAAGAGTTGGTCGCGGAACTTATAAAATAAAAAAAGGTGAAAAAATGAACTTCGTATTACAAAACATAATAAACATTTTGCAGGTTGTTGCAGTTGGCGCAATTTTGTGGATGTTTTACAGACGATTTATAAAGAATACAAATTCGGAAAGAATGGTTATGGGGCTGGTCGGTCTGGCTGCAATCTGGTTGTCCAGCTGGTTGTTTATGTGGATAGGATTGCGAGTTATCGGTGAATTCGCACGCTTGGCAGCAATATTTTTGTCTGTTGGTGTTGTTGTGGTATTCCAGCCAGAACTTCGCAAGTTCTTTGCGATGATGGGGCATGTAAAATTGCTGAAAATCTTATTTTCTCCGCGCGCAATAAAAGATGCCGAAGAAAAAAGTCGCACAGAACACGCATTAGATGAAATAATAAAGTCCGTAGATTATATGTCCCACAAACACACTGGTGCATTGATGGTATTTCGTAACGAGTTTGATGGAACCATAGAAAATCTTGGAACTAAAATTGATGCAGAAATTTCAAGTGAGCTTATTCTGACAATTTTCTTTAACAAAACACCATTGCATGATGGTGCAATGTTGCTGGGATCTGACAGAATTTTATATGCGGGCGCAATACTTCCACTGACAAAAAAGTCTGATTTAAATTGGAAATATGGGACTCGTCATCGCGCGGCAATTGGAATGTCTGAAAGTACGGATTCATTGGTTTTGATTGTATCCGAAGAAAGTGGCGATATATCAATTGCAGAACATGGTAAACTGACCAAATACGATGACATGAAGAAGTTACGGACAAGATTAGAAAAGGCAATCAAAGGTTAAAAAATGCGGGCGTGTGGCCCGCATTTTTTTATGCACTGTGGCGACCAATCGCTGTTGCAATTTCTTCCAAAGATGCGGTGCTGGGCAGCAAAGGTTCAAACCATAAATTCGCTGTGCCGCTTTGCATCTGACCCTTTTTTGGCCAATAAATTCCTGCATCAGTTCCAACTGGTGCAATAGGTAATTTAAGATTTTCTGCAATAAACAACAATCCGCGTTTTAACTTTATCTGCGCACCGGGCCTCGCGCGCGTCCCTTCGGGGAAAATTACCAAAGTCATGCCGTTTTTTATTTTTTCTGCAACTGCAGCAGTCAGATTTTGCATGTTAGTCGCACCCTTTGCGCGATTTACAGGCTGCATATCGATACGCCAAAAAGCCCAGCCGTAAATCGGAATCCACATCAACTCGTGTTTCATAATGAAAAAAATATTTGGCAGTTTAGTCATCAGAATTGCGATTTCCAAAACCGACATATGTTTTGCAGCGATTATCGCCTTGCCATCGGCGCGCAGAAATTGGCTGGGGGCGACCGGGATTCCATCTTGGGAAACGGCTGGGTAATTTATTTGATAGTTTATTCCGGCTATGACACGTGCCAGCCACAAAACGCCGGCCGCATCTGCAACGATTGCTAGACGTGTCAGTTTTTTTGATGGTAATACAATCAGCAGCAATGGCGCCCAAAGAACAAACCAAATTGAAAGAGAAATTTTAAATAGTATCGTTTTTATCATGGTAATTTAGGACTCCAGGTTGGTTCTAATCCGCTTACTCCATCAGGCAGATTTATGCTGTATAAATTTTGTCCCATTATATCTATACTGCGAATATGGCTTTCTCTTTCTTTATCACTGATTTTTTCAGTTTCATAATAAATAACTCGGCGCGAGTTAGGTGCCCAACTGGGGGCCTCCATAAACCAGCCACCCGCCAGAATTTTTTCATTTTTTCCCTTTGGCGACATCACACCCACAAAGAAAGTATCATCAGATATTTTTGTAAATGCGATATAATTTCCATCAGGCGACCAAGCAGGTGTTGCATATCTGCCTGCACCAAAAGTAATTCTTTTTTCGGATAAATTTCCCAAATCCAAAATATGAATTTGTTGGCTGCCTGATCGGTTAGAGTTAAATGCCATTTGCTTGCCGTCTGGTGAATAGCTGGGCGAAGTGTTAATGGAATCACCAAATGTTAATTGCCGCAGCTTGTTTGCTGCAATGTCAAATTCATAAAGATTAGTTGCAGCGCCCTTGACCAAGGTCAGTGCCACGCGCCCACCATCAGGTGAAAACCGCGGCGCAAAAGTCATTCCGCCGAACTGCCCCAGTCTGCGCTGTTCGCCTGTGTTCAGATTCAGCGTCCAAACCATTGGGTCGTCATCGCGGTAAGACAAAAATACAATCGTTTGCAGGTTTGGCGAAAAGTGAGGTGACATAACCATTGTTTTGCCATCTGAAATATATCGGAATCCATGTCCGTCGCTGTCCATAATTGCCAAACGCTTATTTCTATTATCCATATCGCCTGTTTCGGTTGTCATTACGATTTGGGTGTCAAAATAACCGACTTCTCCGGTCAGTCGCTCGTAAATAGCATCTGCCATGATATGCGCCAAGCGACGTGCAGACTTCTTTGGTGCAACCAGAACTTGCGCTTCCAGTTGTTCTTTGCCTTGGATGTCCCAGACATAGAATTGCAGCCGGTATTGCCCATCATTGGTCTGGGTCAGTTTAGCCTGAACCATTACTTGGGCTTTTATTGCAGCCCAGTCTTGGAAGGCTGGCATTTCGTCCATTTTTACCATTTGCGGGTGCGCGGATTGTTTTATAATTCTGAATAGCCCCGTGGATTTTAAGTCGTTCTCAACCACATCGTGTAAAGTCTTGGCCAGCTTTGTATCTTTGGACTCGAATTTTTGTATTGCGATTGGCATAGGGGAAACGTTGCCAGCAACAATGTCTATTTTCATTTCGCCGTGCGCCAGCACAGGCAAAAAAGCAACAGCAAAAAATAAAAGCAGTTTTTTTAACATGAAAATTCCTTTCCTGATCGCGAGATTTTAACACAGCGAAAACAAGAGTGCAAGCAAGCATAGCATCTTAAATGCACCATGGTTGTCTTTTTTTACCACCATATTTTCGAACCAGTTTTTCATTCAGCATTATATTGCCGACATCCCGGCCGTCAGCCATCTTGACATGCGCATCAATTCGTCCCAGATATTTGTCGTCTTTGATGTTGGACAACTCTATAACCGAATCCCTTGGCAATAAATTTGCCAGTCTGTCGCGTGCGGCATTAGCCATCAGAATTTCTGACTCACATTTTCCATGAATTTCTGGGGCATCTATTCCCAAAATTCTGACGCGGACGGAAATTTTTACCCCATTTTCTAAACGGACGTGGGCTGCAAAGGTATCACCATCAAAGATATATCCGGTGGTTGCACTGACTGGTTCCGCGCCAATCGCCGCCAAAGGCAAAATCAGAAAAGAAAAAAACAGAAACAGGTTTTTTATCATGGGTGTATTTTATTCAATGTTAAGAATAAAATCAAAACAAAAAAAACCGCGCCATCGGCGCGGTTTTACATAAAACAATCTTACCGCACAACGATTTCCCAATAATACTGGGCACCAGAGCAAGCTACACCAGTTGCATTTTCAGTCGCGGTGCATTGTCCATAGTTCAGCGAGCAAGTTGAACTTGCTGCGGAACAAGCCGATGGAACTGCCGGAATAGAAGGTGCGCCGATAAGGTCTGAAAAAGTACCAGTCTTTGCAACCTTGTGCAAGCTAACAGTTCCGCTCAGCAGTGATTCCGACGCACTTGTTGCCAAGGCTGTCGTACTGGTAGTGCTCAAGTTAGCTGCAGTATTGGTATCAACCGGTATTGTTGGCATAGTCATTGTTCTGGTTGCCGCCACGGTTGTATGTCCGTTTGCATCCACCTTGAACTCAGGAACCGTGAAAGTTCCACCAGATGTAAGGGTAGCATTTGCTGTTGGACCATACGAGGCCGCGGTTACGCCACTGGTATTATGACTTATCGCAGTTCCGGATACGGTGATAGGCGCAGTTCCAGTATACGTAGTGTTTGTGTCTGTTGCTGCGATGGTTATTGTTCCACTTCCACCAGTGATAGTTACATTATTGCCAGCTGTCAAAGTTTTTGTTTTCATGGCCCCGCCAGTTGAAGAGCCGTTTGTTAAAACTCCAACATTCGCAGCAGTAGTATCCGAAGCGTATGAAAGGGCATTTGATATAGTGTTTCCAGTTACGTTTATTCCGGTGCCGGCAACATAAGTAGTATCTGTATCAATTTGTTTTGCATACCAATTTGATCCATTAAAAGTAAATGAATAAATAGTATTCGCTTTTAACTCACCCGCCGCAGCCGCCAAGCCCGTATCTATCATAAATATAGGTTTAGCTGCTTGTCCGCCGACAGATAATGTCGGACTGGCAGAGTTAGCCATATGGATAGTAGCAATTACAATCGAACCAGACGTCAAATCTGCCGCGCCAAATGCCGGTTGAGTTGTTGCCAGAGTATATGCTGCCGCCGTACCAGCCGTAGAGGCCCCGTTGTAGGCTTTATTATTCACATCAACCCAAGGAACGTTAACAACTAACTGACCTGATGCGTTGTTCTGAATTCCATAAGTTCTTCCGGCGGTTGCAGTTACAGCATTCGCAGCAACCGATTGTACTGTGTCACTGATTAATTTTGCCAAACCTAACGTTGATGATGTGGCAGCAGAATAAGTTGTATTTGTATCCGTATCAACCCAAGGAACACTGACAACGGCCTTGCCCGCGGCATCTTTCTGGACCCTATAAACCTTGC
>CAZUED010000005.1:27140-44586 GCA_964619545.1 uncultured Muribaculaceae bacterium
CTGTGACAGCATTTCCAGCACCGCTGGTAGTTGCAGTTGTTATATGATCAAGATCAGTCCAAGGTATATTTACATAAGCGATATTTCCGTTGTCCAGTTTTACACGATAATTTCTTCCTGTTGTGGTCGTGTCCGTTTCCAAAGTTGCTGCGGATGCATCTGCAGTCTGTGCCAGTTTCACACCACCAAGTGCGGCATTTGTAGCCGCTGGTAAAGTATACGGCGCTGGCAAATCGGCACTGGTTAAAAATGTTTGTCCTTTGGTAACAGTCAATGCACCATTTGCATCAGCTGTGACTGCCGTGACAGCATTTCCGCTGCCACTGGTGGTCGCAGTTGTTATATTATTATTATCTGATAACAGCTGCCAATTTGTTCCGTCATAAACAAAACTATAATCTGTATTAGCTTTCAACATTCCAGCAGTCAACGCAGCGCCTTCAAATTGAATGGCTTTTGCACCCGTGCTGTTAACATTCAATGTTGCGGCCCCGGTATTGGCGGCATTTATTTTTGCCACAACATGTGATCCGCGTGTAAGCACAAAACCCGTTCCAGCCAAAGTATAAGTATTCGCGCTTCCGGCGGTTGTTCCAGTTGCAACGCTATCCATGGTATCGGCATCCGCCGGCATAGTCATTGTTCTGGTTGCTGCCACAGTTGTGTGACCATTTGCATCAACCTTGAACTCAGGAACCGTGAAAGTTCCACCATATGTAAGGGTTGCATTAGCCCCTGGACCATACGTACCAGAGGTTACTCCACTGGTATTATGACTTATTGCGGTTCCAGACACTGTAATAGGCGCGGTTCCGGTATAAGTTGTATCAGTATCAACCCAAGGAACGTTAACAACTAACTGACCTGATGCGTTGTTCTGAATTCCATAAGTTTTTCCGGCTGTTGCAGATACAGCATTCGGAGCAATAGATTGTGCTGTATCACTGGCCAATTTCGCCAGACCCAATGCCGTTGATGTTGCAGCAGAATAAGTAGTGTTTGTATCGGCCCATGGAACACTGACAACGGCCTTGCCCGCGGCATCTTTCTGGACCCTATAAACCTTGCCCGCGGTACCTGTTGTGCCAGGTGTAGTGAATGCAGTACCCATAACCGTCGTATCAACAGATGGATCTGTTTCAGTAAAGCTGGTCAAGAATGTCGCACCCTTGGTAACGGTCAATGCACCATTCGCATCAGCAGTGATTGCTGTGACAGCATTTCCAGCACCGCTGGTAGTTGCAGTTGTTATATGATCAAGATCGGTTCCCCAAGTTGGTGCGCCGCCGGTAACCGCTTTCAAGATTTGCCCGGTGGTTCCGGATGTCAACGGCGCAAAAAAATCAAAAGTTCCAGTAGCAGCAGTTGCACCGTTAAGTCCAACCTTGGTCATATCAGATGGTTTCCGCATTATATCAGTTTCTTTAACCAGAAGACTTCCAACAATTTTTTGTCCTCCACTGGCATCAGACGCATAAACTGCTATTCTCCCAATCAGATCTGTAGAAAGATCATCATTTACAGATGTTTTGCGTTCAACATAGGTTTTTGATGCTAATTCTGCGAAAGCCGGAGATGTCATCAAGACTATGAAAAGCGCCCCCAGACTGACTTTGCTGAAATTTCTCATTGGTAAATCCTTCTTAAGCATTATTGCTATATTCCGATTCTATCAAAAAACAACGAATCGTGTCCAGTGTTAATTTCAATAATTATGAATCTATTCTTTTTATAATAATCTATTTATAATAATCTATTGTCAAATCACAAAAAATATAAGTATAAAAAGATACAAAAAATCCCCTTGGTGCCAAGGGGAAAACAAACCTAAAAAATAAGTTTATAGATGATAACGATTTTTATTTTTTTGTTTCATCTATATTCGCCAAAGAAAATAAAACAGATGAAATTAATGATTGGTAGGGAACGTGTTGTTCGTCGGCCAATTTTTTTACGCGCGTCAGAATTTCTTCGGGGATACGCATGTTGATTACACAATTGGATTTATTGAACGCGCGATAGGCAGCGTACTCTTTCAGCAGGGCTTCTATGTTCATAACGAACAGTTGCTGCATTACATTGGGCATTTCTCCACCTCTTTAGCAAGCAATATATTTGCATACACGGACGCACATACCGACGCCGATACAAGGAACTATACCAGTGTATTTACAATTGTCAATACATTTGTGATGTCGCCCGTATGTGCAGTTGCATGGACTTTTGTGTGGATGTTTGTGTTGAAAAAAAACCGCCAAAGCTGGCGGAATTTAATTTTGATTATGACTCAGATGCTGATTATTGGGTTTATGCTTTACGTTCAAGTCCAAACAAGCTGGCAATATATTTTATGTATTCCATACCCCAGCGCATTAACCTTTCTTGTGGGTTCATCTTTTGCAGTCGAACAGGGCAGGGAATAATAGTTGTATTATTCAGCTGTCTTTTAATAAGCAGCAGCGATCTGTTCATATGGTCTTCGGTTGTTACGACTACAATTCGGGTTAATTTTTTTTCATGCGCGATTTTCTGAACCGCCTTTGCGTTTTCATAGGTAGATCGTGAAAGCATTTCTAATTCAACTTGTTCCCGCAGTTTTTCTGGAATCAGTGATGCATATTCATGGCCACCGACACCGATTATTTCCAAATGTCTTTCTGGATGATGCTCCAGCAGCTTCATTGCATAGGGGATTCTTCGTGCATCACCAGTCAACACGAAAAGTGTATCGTCTGCGCGAACCCATGCGCATTTGTTCGGGGTGCTCAGCTTGAATGCAGTTGCACCGCCCGCCAGTAAAATCAGAACAATTAAAGATGGTGTCAGAAGTTTCATTAGAGAATATGGCATAAGGCATCATGCCTTATGATCTGATAAAATCCTTATAGTTGTTCTACGTGCCAACCATGTGGTCAGAAATATAATTCCAACAGGAAGCAAAACAATCGCTATCCATCCAGCGACCGGCACATGCATTTGAGCCATCAGACCGATTCGTGTCCCTTTTGCCATTGCTATAATCAGTACAATAATTGGTGCTGCGACTACCAGTCCAATTGCCGATGCCAATGCGCTGATTTTTGTAATTATGATTTGCATCTGACGGGCTACGAACGAATCGCTGGCGCCAACTTGTGTCAGTATTTCTAATTCTCGCTTATGTATAAGCGTGATGTTTCGTGTGATGTATGAAATACACAGACCAATTGCCGATAAAATCATCAGCATTACAATAACCGAAATTCCCATAATCTGCCATCCTGCCCGGGTAATGTTTTTTGCACCCGCCGCATGTGTGATAAATCGAACATTAGGAATAGTTGCTACTTGGTCAGAAAATGCACGAAGTTCAGAATTTTTATTGAACTCAACCTCTATCATCTTTGGCAGGTATTGTTGCAGAGTGCCCGTATTACCCAGCCATGGTCTCAACATTCTTGCTACGTCTTCATCTGGAATAATTGTTGCCCGCCGCGCGGTTTTAGAAAGATTAACCGCTGCATCGAAATTACCGCCAGGTAAAACCTGGATTGTTGCCAGATTATCCCACCCGGAATTCCATTTGCTGACCCCGGCACCAATACCAATTGTAATACCCAGTGCCAAAGTCGCCAAAAACGACAGCAACGCAATCAAAGCAGTCAGAAAAACCGCTTGCTCTTTCACAAAAGAAAAAACCAGTGGTTGTCGTTTCATTATTCTTCCCCCGCAAGCTCAGCAAATTTTTTAGATAAGTCCCCAAAATAGTTATCAGCACGAAGACCCGCGGTTGAAGATGTTTTTTTTACATCACCGATTTTTGTTTTATTTTCTTCGCCTTCCATAAACTTTACATGATGATCTTCCACCAAAATCTTTGGAAATTTATAAGTATCCATCAACTTTTGGCTGTGTGTTGCCAAAATGATTGCTGTGCCAAAGTTTTTATTCATTTGTAAAAACAATTCCATCAGGCGTGCCGCCGAATCGTCGTCCAGATTTCCAGTTGGTTCGTCCGCAAGAAGGATTTGTGGCTGTGTAATAATTGCGCGTGCAACCGAAACACGTTGCTGTTGACCACCAGAAAGGTTTAATGGACGCTGGTTTGCATACTGCGCCAGTCCGACCCACTCCAAAGTTTTTGCCACAATCTTTTTTATGTATTTTTCATCCGAACCGCGAACCCGCAAGGGCAGGGCGATGTTATCAAATACTGATAAATGAGAAATCAGCGAGTATTCCTGAAAAACAATAGCCATTTTATGGCGAAGCGCAGTGATTTCATCGCGCGACATACCATTTGTGGTTTTTCCAAATAATTTGATTTGTCCACGGGACGCGGGATGTAGCATATAAATCAAACGCAGTAAAGTCGTTTTTCCTGCGCCAGATGCCCCGGATAAAAAATAAAAAGATCCATTACTGATGTTAAATGACACATCAGATAGAACCTCGCGTCCGCCTTCGTATCGAGCCGCCACATTTGCAAAAGAGATTGCTGTTCCCGCTTCCATGTTTGTCAGTATAGAGCAATTATTAACCACTAGTCAATAGCAGTCAGATTAAATTTAGACTATATAAGATACATCAGACCAACGCCTAATGCCACCGCAAGAATGGCGGCAACAATCAGCCACCAAAAGTATTTTTTTACCAGTTGGTTTGCCAGTCCTTGGAATCTCCATACCAACCATCCTGCAATCGCAAAGCGCATTGTTCGCCCGATAGCCGTAAATCCCAGATAAAGTAAAGGGGAAAATCCTAAAAAGCCCGCGCAGATTGTCAACAGCTTGAACGGGATTGGTGTAAATGCAGCAATTACAATTATCAGCAGACCGTGGCGAGCGAACATTTCTCGCGCAAAAGCAAACTGCTGTGGATTACTGAAAGTATTGATAATCCATTGCCCGACCGAATCATAAAGCCAAACACCAATAAAATAGGCGATTATCGCACCAATCAAAGATCCAACCGCTGCCGCAACTACTGCGGGTAATGCATGCTTTTTATTGGCGATAATTGGTGGGG
The DNA here is from genome assembly GCA_964619545.1 of uncultured Muribaculaceae bacterium. GTDB lineage: Bacteria > Pseudomonadota > Alphaproteobacteria > Rs-D84 > Rs-D84 > WRCA01. The sequence goes on from CAZUED010000005.1 coordinate 32,148, forward strand.
TAATAAAAACCTCGGGTGGGATAAAAAGGAAAATCGAATCGCACAGGGTTCCAAAAAATACCAGCCAAAGTGCCGCTGTGCTGTCAGCTTTTTTTAATAAGTAGTCTTGCAGTTTCATGAAAAGCAGTTTAGAATGTTAGATAGGTGGGAGTAAAGGTAAAAATAAAAAAAGGATATTCCATGCCGAACAAAGTTGTTATAAATGTAAGCGACAATAAAGAATCTCGCGATTTTTATCTGAATAAACTTGTTAAAGAACTTAAAAAACCGATAGCTTTGTGTCCGGGTGCTGTTCCTGCAAATGGCGCAAAATCAAAAGTAATTTACACTCAAGATATGTCATATTCATGGTTGATGAAGCATTTAGGTGAAAAAACTGCACAAGATTTAGTTATTGAAGAAGTGCAAAAGATTAATAATCCAAAAACGCTGGATGTTTTACTCAGGTTTGCGACGGATGCATGCTTGAATGTTTATTTGGTCGGCGCAATACATAATGAAAAAAATGGATCAAGCTTCTTTATAGATTATCTTGCAAATCAGGGGTATGAATTAGATATGCTGGATGACTATGTGGTTGAAAAAAATTTAAGTAAAAAAATAAATCGCGCTGGACGACCAAAGAAAATTACTGATTCAGCATTCACCACAAATTACCTTCTTGATCAGGCGAACCAGCTTTATAAAAAGACTCAGGCAGTTATAACAAACAATCAGCGAAAGCGACAAGGCAAGAAAATTGAAAAAACAAAATAATAAAGGTTTTGCACGCAGTGATCGTATTGCGGCCAAGGTTCAATCCTTGGTCGCAGAGATTTTGCGTGATAATTATTCTGAAATCAACATAACTTTGACAGGTTCGGAATCCCATGGGGGGCTGCAATTTGTCCGGATTTATTATCAAGGTGACAAGTCTGTGCAAAGTAAATTAGATGACATAAAGCCACAAGTTCGCAAAGAGCTGGCTGCGCGAATTGACCAAAAATATACCCCCGACATCCGATTTGTTTATGACGATACTTTGGATAAATCCGACAGAATAAAAAAACTGTTAAATAATTTAGAAATCTGATTGCATATCAAATAATACTGGTGTATCATTGCCGCAACATGAATCAAAAAAACATCAGAAATTTTGCTATTGTTGCGCATATTGATCACGGAAAATCAACGCTTTCTGACCGCATTATCGAATATACCGGCGGTTTGCAATCCCGTGAAATGAAGGCCCAGGTTCTGGATTCTATGGACATTGAACGCGAGCGCGGTATTACGATCAAGGCCCAAACCGTTCGTTTGAATTACAAAGCAAAAGATGGACAAGATTATCAACTGAATTTAATGGATACGCCCGGGCATGTGGATTTCACTTATGAAGTTTCACGTTCCTTGGCCGCGTGCGAGGGTGCAATTTTATTGGTTGACGCGACCCAGGGTGTCCAGGCGCAGACTTTGGCAAACGCTTATTTGGCGATAGATAATGATTTGGAAATTTTACCAGTCCTGAACAAAATTGATTTACCATCCAGTGATGTGTGTGCAGCGCGTGAACAAATTGCTGATGTAATTGGGTTGGACGCAAATGACGCTTTGTGTGTGTCTGGCAAAACTGGCGCTGGGGTTTCAGAGTTATTGGAAACTATCGTGCAAAAATTACCATCTCCGCATGGTGATGCAAATGCACCAACACGCGCATTGCTGGTTGATTCTTGGTATGATTCTTATTTGGGAGTGGTGGTTTTGGTTCGCGTTATGGATGGAAAATTATCCCGCGGTCAAAAAATAAAATTTATGGCAACAGGCGCAGAATATGTTGTTGATAAAATTGGTTGTTTTACACCCAAGATGTTAAACACCGAGGAACTTAATACTGGCGAAGTCGGATTTATCATTACAGGCATGAAAACGATTCGTGATTGCAAAGTCGGGGATACAATTACAGACGCAAAAGAATCCGAAGTAAAAATTTTATCTGGGTTCAAGCCATCAATCCCAGTTGTATTTTCATCTTTTTTTCCGGTCGAAGCTGATGATTATCCAAACTTGCGTGATGGCGCGGAAAAGTTAGCGTTGAATGACGCTAGCTTTGTTTTCCAGGTTGAAAAATCTTCGGCATTAGGTTTTGGTTTGCGTTGTGGATTTTTGGGTCTTTTGCACATGGAAATTATTTCCGAGCGTTTAACCCGCGAATTTAATCTGAATCTGATAAACACAATTCCATCGGTGCTTTATAAATTGCATCTGCGTAATGGCGAATCGATTGATTTGGAAAATCCGGCCGATATGCCAGATCCGACAACCATAGAAAGTATAGAAGAACCATGGGTTCGTGCAACACTGATGGCGCCCGATAAGTATCTGGGTGCAATGATGTCGCTGTGTATAGAGCGTCGCGGTATCCAAGAAAACATCAACTATGTCGGAAGTAGGGCAGTTTTGGTTTATAAATTACCATTGGCAGAAATAGTTTTTGATTTTTATGACCGCGTAAAATCGTTGTCCCAGGGTTATGCCAGTTTTGATTATGCTCTGGCTGGATACGAGGTCAGCGACTTGGTCAAAGTTTCAGTTTTGGTGAATGAAGAACCGGTCGAACCATTATCATTTTTGTGCCATCGTTCATTTGCAGAAAAACGTGGTCGGCAAATTGTAGAAAAGTTAAAAGATTTAATTCCCAGACATCAATTCAAAATTCCGCTTCAGGCAGCAATTGGTGGAAAAATCATAGCACGCGAAACAATAGCGGCATTCCGTAAAGATGTTACAGCAAAATGTTATGGCGGGGACATTTCACGTAAGCGTAAATTGTTAGAAAAACAGAAAGAGGGTAAAAAGCGTCTGCGCAGTTTTGGAAATGTAGAAATTCCACAAAGCGCATTCATAAATGCGCTGAAAGTCGGGAACTAATTTTTTATGGCAGGGAGAATGCATAACCCAAAAAGGAGCTTAAAATGACCATTTTAAGAAACATAAAAAAATATAATGAAGTCCTGAAAAACAAAAAAAAGATTTATAATAAAGCCAAGTTAGATTATCAAGTTGCGCAGCAAAAGTACCATATTTGTATGGCAAAGATAACCGAATCCGGCGTAATTGATGAAACAGGACAATGTATAAACGGAATCTTTCAAGACAGAATAAAAAACATTCGATCGGTAAATGACTTTGATGTATCAATGAAGGACAAATGCTGTATTCATCGATTTTGGTCCGAATTATATGTTTCCGAACCAGGCGACCCATCAGGCTTTACCGTGGTTTGGCAGTGCAAGCATTTTGGTGAAGACAAACCATGCGGAGAAACCGATTGCAAGCTGTATGCAGATTATTTGGCATATAACAATACACTAAAAGAATATAACGAAAAATCGAAGATCATGAAAAATATAAAGAAAGATTTATTAAAAGCAAGATTTTCAGTCAAAGAGTATTTTTGTTAATTCGGATCACTGAATATAATTCCCCTTTGTCAGTAAAGGGGAATTTAAGTCTTGTCGTTTGCTAGCGATAAGTGGGGGGGATTGATATGAGTCATCAATTTTTCTTTTCACCACATATTTTGGACAACCTGTCAGTGCCCCAGGCTGGATTCGATGTTGTACAAGATATTTCTGAACCCAGACTTCGATTATACATTACGGCGCGTGGCGTAAAAACATTTTTTACCAGAAAACGTGTTCATGGCAAAGACGAGCGTATAATAATTGGTCGCTGGCCCGAGGTATCGATAGAAGACGCCCGTGCGGCTGTTGCCAAAAAAATTGCTGGGGCGTCCAATCCAATACCTGTTCGCCGAAATCATATTGTTTTTGATAAGTTATTCCAAGTCTTTGCTGCCAGAAAAATTAAGCGCTCGGTAGATGGTATGAAAAAGTTAGAGCGCGCCGCAGCAAAACACTGGGCGCCACTGATGAAGCGCGAAGTTGCAGAAATCACCACTCAAGAGTTAGTCGTCGTTCATGAAAAAATCCGCGCAACCGGTGGTGCGCCAACTGCAAATCGAATGTTGGAAATTCTAAACAGCATTTTCAAGTTCGCAGTAGCAAGTGGACATATTCGTAAAAATCCTGCGGAAAATTTACAAAAGTTTCAAGAATGTCGCAGAAAGCCGAAATTCGGCGCAAATGAATTCGCAAGATTATTATCTGCCATAAAGAAAGAAAAAAATCCTGTATTGCGCAATGCCTTTTTAATGCTGGTATTTGGGTTTGCACGCAAGTCCGAGATTTTTTCAATGCGCTGGCGTGATTTGGACTTTAATAATGATACTTGGCTGTCGCGTCCTTTATCTGACCCAGCAGTTGTTCTGCTGCGAAACATTTCACAAAGCAGTGCATGGGTTTTTCCTTCGCGTGGTCGGCATTTGACAGATCCGCGAAAAGCATGGGTGACTCTTGTTACTGCTGCAAAACTTCCTGGGATTCAGATGAATGATGTTTGCAAGTACCTGTCGCGACAGCTGGTTTGGTCCGCTGATCGTGAGCAATTACGCGAAAATATGAACAATGTGTTGACAAATATCCCTGTGTTATAATTTGTTATAAAACTTGACAGGGGGTGTCCATGGGTGGTATCTTATGGCAAGTCGCCCATAAACAAAAACACAAAAACGGGCACAAAGGTTTAACCTAAACGTAAGGATAAAAAATGAGCACTTTTGATAAAGTTCAAGAAGTAATAGTTGATAAATTAGGCGTTGCCAAAGAGAAAGTCGTTATGGATGCAAAGTTCGTTGCGGACTTGGGCGCAGACAGCTTGGACGTTGTCGAATTCGTTATGGAAGTTGAAAAAGAATTCAACATCACAATTCCAGACGATGCCGCTGCTAAATTGCAAACGGTTGGGGATGCAGTCAGATATATTGACGCAAACGTTAAATAATAAAGACCCGTGCAAATGGGTTTTTAATTATTAATAGTCGTGCTTTTGCACGACTTTTTTTAATATTTTTTTGTTTGGTGCAGTTTTTGCTCTTTTGCTTGAATTTTTTCACTATTAATGTAGAATCCCAAATGAGTTTATAAAAAAACGAAAGGATTTCTTATGACACGTAGAGTAGTCATTACCGGTATGGGAATTGTTTCACCTGTCGGTACAGGTGTTGAATTTGCCTGGAAAAATATAATTGCTGGAAAATCCGGTATAAAAACTATTACTGAAATTGATGTTGCAGACATGCCATCCCAGATTGCTGGCATTCCGACATTAGGCAAGGGTGAGGGCGAATGTGATTTCGATTTAATTGCTGAGCCCAAGGAACAGCGAAAGTTGGATAAATCAACAATGTTCGCAATGGTTGCAGCCGACCAAGCAGTTCGTGATGCAGGTGAACTTGGCGATCCCGAGCGTATCGGCGTTTGCATCGGCAGTGGTGTCGGTGGATTGCAAAATATGTATGAGGTTTCGGTCGAGTTGGAAAAAAATGGCCCAAAATATGTAAGTCCCTTTTTTATTCCAAAGGTTTTGATAAATATGGCCGCTGGTCAAGTTTCTATAAAACATGGTTTCAAGGGCCCAAACATTTCAATTGTTACGGCCTGTGCAACGGGTACTCATTCAATTGGCGAAGGTGCACGATTGATTCAGCATGGCGATGCTGATGTAATGATTTGTGGTGGGACCGAGGCAGGAATTTGCCGAATCGGGATTGCTGGATTCTGTGCTATGCGTGCACTTTCTACGCGAAATGATGACCCAACCGGTGCGTCGCGCCCTTGGGACAAGGGTCGTGATGGTTTTGTAATCGCCGAAGGCGCAGGTGTTTTGGTTCTGGAAGAGTATGAACACGCCAAGGCGCGCGGTGCAAAAATATATGCCGAAGTTGCAGGATATGGAATGAGTGGTGACGCCCATCATATTACTGCCCCGGCCGAAGGTGGCGAAGGCGGACTGCGTTCAATGCGCGCAGCATTAAAGGATGCAAACATAGCACCCGAATCGGTTGATTATATCAATGCACACGGAACCAGCACGGGCTTGGGTGACGTTGGTGAATTAACAGCCGTTAAAACTTTGTTTGGGAATGCACCGGTATCAATGTCCAGCACCAAATCCATGACGGGACACTTGCTGGGTGCGGCTGGCGCGGTCGAGGCTATATTCTCGGTCTTGGCCATTCGCGATCAAATCGCGCCAGCAACCATAAATCTGAATGACCCAGAAGATATGGTTGGTGATTTTGACCTGGTGCCAAACAATGCGAAAAAGCGCAAAATTGATGTTGCGGTCAGCAATTCGTTTGGTTTTGGTGGCACTAACGCCAGCGTGGTATTAAAGAAAATTTAATGCCGCGCAAAAAAACCAAGTCTTTACCAAAGCGGAAAAGTCTGCTTTTTGTGGCAGCTTTGGCGTTTGTTGCATTTTTGCTGGGCTTTTGGTTCGTTGGGGTGCACAGCCCTATGTTGGCACCCGAATCGTTTGAGGTTGTGCACGGCGAATCCGTAGGTAGTATTGCCCAGCAGATGAAGAAACGCGGATGGATTAATTCATCTGACACATTCAAGCTGATGGTTATGGGGTTCGGTGGTGAAGTTCAGGCTGGGGTTTATGATTTGCCTGCACGTGCCAGCGTTTGGCGTATCGCAAGAATGTTGTCCACAGGTGACATTGCCAGCACCATCATCATAATTCCCGAAGGTTTGACTACCAAGCAGATAGTTGCAGTTTTGAATGAAAATGTATTCTTGACCGGACCGGCTTGCAACACTTCTTGTCCGTCCGAAGGTGAACTTTTTCCGGATACCTATCGCGTGGCCAAGGGCACCACACGCGCTGCAGTCATAGATATGATGAAAAATAAAATGGCCGAAATTCAACGTGGCTGGGAAGTATCGGGTCGTCATGCACCTCGTCCGTTAAAGTCGTGGAACGAAGTTATTACCTTGGCCAGTATAGTTCAGAAAGAAACACCAAAAACCGATGAAATGCCCATCGTTGCCAGTGTTTATTTGAATCGCCTGCGTACGCGAATGAAATTACAAGCCGACCCAACAATCGTTTATGCATTAACCCAGCAGTTGGGTGACATGCAGGGTGCACCATTGCTGAGTGGTCATTTGCAAATGGATAGTCCGTTTAATACTTATAAACATTACGGATTACCACCCAGTCCAATTGCAAACCCTGGACGCCAGGCTATTACAGCGGTATTAAATCCAGCAGATACAAATTATTTATTTTTTGTAGCCGACGGGCAGGGTGGTCATAATTTTTCCGAAGACTATGCAGGCCATAAAGCCAATCGTGAAATATGGCGCGCGATTAAAAAGTCAAAATAATTTCCATTTTTTATTTTATTAAATAATTTTTTCGGCAATTTTTGCTGTCTGTGTTTTTTTATGTCCTTTTTTATGATATAATGAACCAAGATACAGGAAGCATTTCGATATGAAAAAATTGATTTTTACCGCTCTTTCACTGGGAATATGTACCTGGTTGCCTGGTGCTTTTGGCGCTGTTGGTTCTGGTAATGGGTTGAAAGTCGTAAATAATTTCGATTATAAAGTCGCTTATTCCAGACCACCGGTTTTAATTTCTGCGCCAATGTATGTCCCAAGCCTACCACCATCCCAGGTTGAAGAAACTACATGCAATAAAGCACAGCCAGCACCAGTCCGCCAAAAATTTTATTATAATGATTCTTTTGCACGCGATTGGTATGCCGCGATTAAATATGTTCATACTCTGACCAGTTTTACTTCAGATTATAACTGGACTGGGCTTACCCCGGTGAGTTTAACACCATTTAATAACAACTGGTCTGATAAATTTTCCATGGAAAACATGATGGGCTTTGCAGTATCGGCTGGAAAAAATTATAACGCGGAATGGCGGTTTGAGTTAGAAGGCGGATATACCGGGGAACATTCCGATTCGGCTGATGGTATAAAGTTTGCTATTTCTGCGCCTTATCTGACTTTTAATGTATTGTATAACTTCGCGGGTAATAACCAGACTGGATTTTATATTGGACCGGGGTTGGGGTTTGCATTTCCAATGACAGAAATTTCATCGGAAGGGCCGGGGGCTTTTTGGTTTCTACATGGTGACGCCACCAAGCGTGAATTTTCACCAATGTTTGCGGCTATTGCTGGATTCCAATGGTTTATAGAAGAAAATCTTGCGCTGGATATAGGGTATAAATTCTATACATTCAGTGGGACAAAACATGAACGAGACCTGAGCTTTTGGGATGGTGTAGACCCAGATACAGCACAAGTCACCATATTTACTGCTGATACTGGATGGCTGATGAATCATGGAATCAGTATAGGGCTGCGGTATTATTTCTAGGGTGTTTAGTTAAGCGGCAAAAGGAAGGATTAAAGAGAAGAGAATGAGTTCGCTAGGTTTAGATATTAAAAATAAAACTATCTTGCGCAACGCGGCTGTTGCAGTTGCTGCCTGCATCTTTGGTTTTGCTGGGGATGCGAATGCGGCCGTCACTATTAAATCATCTACCGGCTTGGGTGTTGCATCTGGCACACCATCATCTGCGCGTGTCGTTGTTCCAATTCGGGCTTCGGCGCCTATTCGTATCGGGACTACGACTCTTCCCAGTAATCGGGTATCTACCACTCGCGCGGGCACATATAACACAATCGGGAAATTTCTAGGTAACAGTGCCAATCAGCTTAAACCAGGCGCATCAATAAAGATTCCAACAGGTGGCGGCGGAACAACAAATATAGATCTTTCTAACTATGTTACCCAACAGCAGTATGATTATTTGGAAAACGTAGTTAATAATTTAGAACCCCAAGTAGATCTGTCAAATTATTATGACATTCCTGAAACCGATACTCTGTTAGATGAAAAGTTATTCAGGACCGATTTGGTTGCTGGCGATAATGTAACAATTTCCGAAGACGCAACTGGAAAGAAAATTATTTCTTCATCTGGTCTGGGGCCCAAGGGAGACACCGGTGCGCAAGGTCCGATTGGTCCAGCAGGAGAGCAGGGACCTGCAGGTCCAGCAGGCGCGGACGGGCGTGACATTATTATTCGTAATGATGGGACTTATTTACAATGGCAATACGATGGTGATGTGGATTGGACTAATTTGGTTACCCTTTCCAGCCTGAAGGGAGCCGACGGAATAAATGGATTAGATGGTGCCGATGGCGCGGCCGGTACAAATGGACGTGAAGTTGAAATGCGTTTTGATTCTGTTTCTGGCTATATTCAATGGCGTTTGGTTGGGGATGAACTTTGGTTGAATCTTGTAGATGTTGTAACTCTTGCCAATTCGGGTATTGATATATCAGGCAAAGCAGACAAGGTTGAAGGTGCCATTGGTGGCAATTTGGCGGGATTAACCAGCACAGAGGGAAACTTGACCGATTCGGGAATTGCTGCAGACAAAGTTATAACAATTCCGGATTCTTCTGAACTGACCCAAGGAGATGGGGGATATGTTATTGCAGTTGATAAGGCTGGAACTGGTGTCAGTGGGCCGACATATATGAAGGTTTATTGAGGCTTGTAATAAAATGAAAATTAAGAGGGAATGTAAATGAAAAAAATAACTCTTGTATCGTTAAGTGCATTATTTGCTGCAGGTGCAGCGAATGCAGCATTACTTCCTGATGGTGGTGTTGTTGGAACAAGCACATTGAATACAAAGGTTGGTGACGAAGCAACGCTTACCACCGAGGCCAAGGTTGTCGTGCCGGCAATTAACGAGTTAAACCAAGCAATACAAAATATAGAGGCTGGCGTCAACCTGGATGGTGTAGAATTTACAAAAGATAAAACCCAGGATATCGAAGCATCATACCAGATTGCTCAAGAAGCGGTTCACTATACTTCTGCCAAGGCGGTCAAAGAATATGTTGATGCTGCGACAACAGGTTTGGTAACTACCACGGATCTTTCAAACAAACAAGATAAAGCCACTGGCATGACATCTGGCAATGTAGCGTTATGGACCAACGATGGTACTGGCAAGTATCAAACTGGTGCCCAAGTTGCAATTACAAACAGTGCCGCTGGAATTACAACTGGTAATACAAGCCTTACGACAGGTGGTGCAGTTTCAGACGCTATATCAGCATTGCAGATTCCACAACTGGATCCAACTTGTATGGAGGGTGGGGTGAATTACTGCGTATTGTCCCAGGATGCAAACGGTTGGGTTTGGTTAAGGATGTATTAATAATTCTTATTAACAGAATTTATAATAAAAAACGCCGCAATCGCGGCGTTTTTTATTTGGTGCTTTTTTTATTGAACAACTGTCTGGCAGATAAAGTGAGTCGGGTCTGCAGGATCTCCAACTAAGATGTTAGGAGCAGTGCAGGTTTCTGCTGTCATTGTAACAGTTTGTATTGCGTCATATACCGCTTTACCGGTTGCAAGTTCTGTATTAGTGGATGTTGCACTTACCACTTGTGAAATGTTTGCTGCATTAATATCTGTCGTGGTGATAGTGCCATCAGCTATTTTATCGGTAGTTACTGCGCCTGTTGCAAGTTTTCCATTGCTTACAGCACCGTCGTTAATTGTCACATTAGTAAATTCAAGCATTCCCCCGTTCATAGTGCCTGTACCAGTAACATCTGTACCAGTTATGCTGCCATTTATGGTGTCAATACGACCATCTATGTAATCTATTGATTCATATACAGCATTTGATGTAACGGCGCGCATGTCGCCTTCTGTTACAGCGTCAGTGGTTTTTGTTCCTTGGGTTATTGCATTACCAAGAGAGTCATTTATAACCAAACCAGTATAAGATTCAACCAAATCTGTGCTGGCGACTTGTCCGGGGGTAATTCCGCCGATAGTGCTTACGCTTCCCTGAAGTACTTTTCCAGTAACTGTTTGTCCGTCGGCACCCCAAATCGCGATGTTGCCAGAAACGGCAGTTGCGTCTGCGGATTTGTCTTGTTTATTATCAACTTCTTCTATAGCACCAGAGATTAAATTGATAGCCTGGGTAATGTTTGTCGCCGGTTGAGCGGTGCCTGTAAATTGCAGGTCACCATCAGCCGATTTTCTGTGTATTTGCTCGGCCCCAACTTGGTCGTTTATTGTTCGATTAACATACGCTTGCGAGGTAATTGTATTGCCGGCTCCAGCTGCTAAATCTGTAACAGTGCCCGGCGTTCCGACAGCATGTGCGGTGGTAACTGCAAACATCGCAACAAACGATGTTAAAACTACTTTTTTCATTTTCTCTTCCTTTTATTGATAAGTTAAACTAAATAATGTACATACATATTTTATCACACTTTTCGTCGTAAACAAAATCAATTATTCATAAAAATGTTAAAAAATTTCTAATTTTTCACATTTTTTAATACAACTTTTTGGAGTCCCGGTATAAATTCATTTAATAAAAAATAAATTTTGAATATACAAGCAATTACAAGACTTTGTTCCTATGGTTTTATATTTCATTTAGCTTGACTTTTATTTCTTTCCATAGAAAAATTAAAGACATAAACCGAAAGGTTTAAAAAATCATAAACCAAGAGGGAAGGAATATGAAAAAAATAGTATTAACTTCTTTGTTTGCAATGTTTGCTGTTTCCAGCGTCCATGCCGCAAATATAATCAATAATAATCCATTGTATCGTCCGACAACTGGCCATTTTTACAGCGTCACAGATGCATATACATTTACCGGCGTAGAAGATGATTTTCGCGACTGGATATTTGCAACGAAATTAGGGTATGGAATTACTGACAGATTATTCTTGTCATTGAATACAGATGTCAGTATGTATTTACCAGAAGATGCAGCCAATGAAACCGATTGGCATAATTTTGGCGGTGAATTAAATTTCCGTGGTATTGATGATGCTAATTGGAAAATGGATGTTTACGGAAAAATGAATGTTTATGGCAATGATTGGTATGATGATTATACAAATATGTATCATTGGACAATCGGAACACGCGGGGGTTATGTAGCAAACGATTGGACATTGGCGGCTATGGCAGAATATACTTATAACAATACCGAAGCATTCAATTGGGACGAAGAATTTTATATGAACCATAATTGGATATTTGGTTTGGATGGTCAATATGCGATGGATGAAAACTGGAATGTTACCGCTGGCTTACGTTATTATGTAATTGAAGATTATCCAATCGACGATCCAATCAATGGAATTTTGGGTGTAAACTATAACTTTGATTCTACCAAGTTCATTGGTTTATATGCCGAAAGACAACTGAATGCCGAATCGGATGATGACAGCTATAAGTGGGGCATGAAATTCGGAATTGATTTTTAATAATTAATTTTGAACAAATAAAAACCGCGACCAATGTCGCGGTTTTTATTTATTTACTTGTTTTAAAAGGCGCTAAGTAGTAAAATAATAGGTTATGCCGAGAGTTTCATTAAATCTCATAAACCAAAAGGAAGAGATATGAAAAAAATAGCATTAACTTCATTACTGGTAATTTTAACAGCAACCGCAGC
>CAZUED010000006.1:0-33582 GCA_964619545.1 uncultured Muribaculaceae bacterium
CCAGTTTGTTGCATAAGTTGAAAACTTATTTCCCAAACGATAGTCAAACTTGTCCACTGCCTTCATCAATCCGATGTTGCCGTCTTGAACCAAGTCTGAAAAGTCCAGACCCAAACCACGAGGGCTGCTGCGCTTTGCAAATTTAATAACCAAACGCAAATTAGCCTCGATCATTTCATGCTTTGCACGCGCCGCTTCTTGCTGACCACGGCGAACCAAATCAACGACTTTTTTGTATTCGCTGGTCGGCTGACCGGTTTCGATCGCGACTTTCAGAATTTCTTCTTGGATTTTCAGAATGTCTTTTTCATGCTTGGTTGCAAATTTTTGCCAAGCTGGCGATTTGCTTTTCATCAGCTTCTTCGCCCAGTTTTTGTTCAGTTCATTGCCAGCATATTCGGCCAAAAACTCTTCGCGTTTAACCTTGGATGCCAATGCCAAGCGCATTAATTTGCCTTCTAACCCCATCAGCAATGCTGTTCTTGCGGTCAACTTTTCCAAGATTTCGCCAATGCGCTCTTCATTCAGGCGGATTTTGCTGACGTGTTCAAACAAATCCAAACGTGCTTTTGCATATTTCTTTTCCAGCGCTTCATCGGTTTTGGCAGACTTAACCAAATTATCCATACGCTGCTTTTGCATTTTTTCAAGGTTGTTAAATATTCGTTTAATTTTAGCAAAAACATCCAATAACATTGGCATCAGGGCTTCTTCCATCATAGGAACCGGGACGCCAGAACTGCTACGCGGGGCTTCATCTTTCGCGGGTTGATCTGCTTCTGCTTCCTCTTCTTCTTCGACATCGCCCAGGGTATCGTCCAGATCATCGTCTTCTAATTCTTCTATATTTTCAATTCCCTTGCTTTTCAGGGTATCGGAAAGCTCGGCCAATTTTCGTTGTTCGGCATCCGAAGAATACATGACTTCCAAGTTCACAATATAACGCAACTTTATTTCGTCATTCATCAGCTGTTGATACCAATCCAACATAGCGCGAATGGTCATAGGACTTTCGCATAAACCATAAACCATCAGACGGGATGCAGCCTCGATACGTTGTGCTATTGAAACTTCGCCTGGGGCAGTTAACAACTGAACCGTTCCGATTGATTTCAGATAAGATTGTACAGAATCCTGAACACCCAGGGTAAGTCCCCCAGTAGTGCTGCGTTCCAGTTGTTTTGCATAATGTTCATAGTCTTCATCGCCGGCATAAACCTGTTCAGTGTCTGCATTCAACAAATCACGTGATTTATCACGAGGCCCTTCATCTTCTGCATCATCATAATTTCTGACATTATCCAAAAACACCGATGATTCCAAAACATCCAAACCTAAATCCTGTTGGAAAAATGATAAAATTTCTTCTTTTTCTGTATCTGCAATTTCATCGGCAAGAATTGCAGCATCAAAATCCATTTGCGATAAAAATCCCGCCGTCGAAGAGGATTCGGCCAAGCGCCGTAAATTTTCCGGCAATGATTCCATCAAAAATTTTGTTGCTTCGTCTATAGGTTTTGGCATGAAGAAACCTTCTATTTTTTTATTACAATGTACAATTAAAATAACCACCAAATAAGTGGTTATTATGATTGTTTTTTGTTAATTTTTTTTGGCCTTTTCAGCCTTGTCAACGGCTTCGCGTAAAGCACTTTCTGACACCAGCCCCAAAACAATAGGGCTTTGTATTTGTATGTTCGAATAATTTTTATGAGTTTTATTACGAATTGATGCAACCGTTGGATTTGTGCTGCGCATCAAACGCGCAACTTGTCCGTCGGTCAGCTGCGGATAATTTTTCAGAACCCAAAGAATTCCGCCAGAGCGATTCTGACGATGAATCTGAGGGGTATATCCAACACCTTTTTTATTTTGTTTTTTCTGAGAATCTACAACTTGTTGACGCAAAGTCAAACGTGCAGATGGATCAGACTCGCACTTTTCAATGTCTTCACGAGACAGCTGCCCTTGCAAAATTGGGTTCAGACCCTGGATTTTGCTCCGCTCGGCATCAGCAATCGTTTTAACTTCTAACTCGTGCAGACCACAGAAATCTGCGATTTGCTCAAAAGAAAGAGCAGTGTTTTCTATCAACCACAAAGCAGTGGATTTCGGCATATACGGATAATTCATGGAAAACCTTTTTATTCAGCCTGCTGAATATAGTTCATATCAGACGCATTTTCAAGTGGAAAAAGCATATTAAATCAATCTTTTACAAGTTTGCCTTTAATGCCAGATACATTTGCCCTAAATCAGTTTTCAGCAGGGTTGCTGCAACCATATCTTTGTTATCAGTCTGTTCCGCCCCGGCCATCATTTTCGCAAAACCACGAACAAATTGGGTTGCCTGGCTGCGAAATACAGCATCATTTTTGAATAATTCGCGTATGCGCCGCTTGTCCGCCGCACCCAGCATTTTGGCAAACCACTTGCTGAAAATGGTTTTATCGCCGGCTTGATACTTGCTCCAGACCGAGGCTGGAATTTCTGCCCCGGCAGCACGGGTCAAATCTACAGACAACTCATGCAGCTTTTCCATGATACCTTCGGAATACTTAATAAAATCACTGCTGGAAATTTTTGCAACACCAGTTTTCGTGCCACGGCTTTCTGGTCTTTGTGAAATTGCCTCCATAGGCGCAGCGGCCCGCGCTTCCATCATTTGACGATTTAATGTCTGCATTGTATCAGTAGCTTTTGCATAGTCAGATAATAAATCAATCATTTGCTGACGAGATTGTCCTGACAGATGCTCTAATTTCAATGAAGAATCTGCAATACCCGCGATTGAGTTTTCAACCTGGGACGCCAGCTCTCGGATCTTGACATCCAAAGATGAAATTTCCCCTGATAACTGAGCAGTCATTTCGGCCGAGCCGCGTGTCAGATCGGGCAGGGATGTATAATACTTTTCAATTAACTCTGACAAAGGCCTTAATTGTTCTGTTGTTTCGGACGAAACCTTGACCAGTTCTTGTGATTGACCGGTCAGCTGAACATGGGCAGCATTCATTTCTATCAAAGTCTGTCGCACACCTTCGGTCATTGCCCGTACAGAATCTGAGAAAGCACCAGCCGCAGTTTTGGTATCTGCAAGAGTGGTTGTTGCAACATTATGAACAGTAGTCAGTTCACCAACAATTCCGGTTGCGAAATCGCGAATTTCTATCTGGAATTTACCGGACAAGCCGGTTACTTCACCTGCAATAGTCTTAATAAACCCTTCGGTCGTCTGCGAAGATTCCATCAGGTTAGCAACAGCCGCAGCCAAACCTTTTTCTTGTTTTTCAATTGACGCTTCGGCCAATCTAATCTGGCTGCCGACTGCATTCGCCGTGCTGGTCAAATTATTCAGTTGCGATGAAAGTAATTTCTTTGATTGCTTAGTAAAGGCATCCATTTTTTCCAACTGATTCCCCAACAATTTATCGTTTGTAGTCATCAGATTTTCATAATCTGAAACTTCCTTTTTAACCTCAGCAAATCCCGCTGCGACAGAGCTGGACAGCTCGGATAATTTTTGCTGCATTGCTTCGGATTCAACAACCATAGAATTTATCTGGCTGGTGTTATTTTCAATGTCTGATTGCAACTGAGCAGACAGGGTTTTCCCGGATCCAACCCAGCTTTCTATATGACCTTGCAAGACACGGGCATGTTCTGTCGCTTCATTAGAAACAGAATCAATTCTATTTAATAATTCGTTGATACGGCTTTGGAAACGCTCGCAAGATGCTTCTACTTCTGCCCATTCATGACTATTTACTATAGTCTGGAATCCACCTGCAGTGCTTTCCAAACGGGATGACATTGTTGAAATTTTTCTGACGGCTTCATCTGCCAGCTCTACCAATGCAGAATTACGTGCACCCAATTCTTTTTCCAATGCAGCGGCTTGTCCGATCTGGGCGACCAACGCATCCTGCATTGCCTTGAATATATCTTCAATTTTTGTGATTTCATCGGCCATTACCACATGCAAAACGCGTGCAGCATCCTGGATCTTTGCCCGTTCTGGCTTGGTCAGCAACAGCAATATAGATTCCATTGCTTTTTGAGATTTACGCGATACAAAAAATAATGCAACCACACCAGCTATGGCCAAAACTCCAGCAATCGCAGCACCAATTAAAATCAAATTATTCAGTTCCACTTTTTCTCTCCGATTATTGCTTTGGCAATGATAGTAAATTTTTCAAACCAAAGTCTAGTCAAAATAATCTAACCTGTCGAAACGCATTCCATCGGCATAAATCAGATTCCTTGAATTATAATAAAATCTATACTACAATCGGCATAATCAATCAACAGCAAAAATGACACAAAAGCGCAAGCCATCTTATGAACAAACCAGGGCATCGGATCCAGATTTGAATGTTTGGGTCCAGGCAAATGCTGGTACTGGCAAAACCAGTGTCTTGGTGCAGCGCTTATTGCGCATTTTATTTCGCAGTGATACCAATAATGGAATTTTGTGCCTGACTTATACTAATGCTGGCGCGTCGGAAATGCGAAATAGAATTTTGGAGGCTTTGCGCGAATGGGCAATGCTGGACGATAAAACGCTTAGTGATATGTTGTCCGGAATAGTTTATAATAAAGTTCCAAACGAAACGGACTTGGAACATGCCCGCGCGATTTTTTATACTTATATTGACAATCCAGACATACTGAAAATAAAAACCATCCATGGATTTTGCGAGGAAGTCTTACGCAGATTTCCAATAGAGGCAGCCGTAGCACCAGCATGGGGATTGGTATCTGATGCTGATCAACGCAGACTTTTACATGATGCATTTCAGAAATTGATAAATTCTGATGCTGACCAAAAAATAATGGATGCTTTTACCCATATAGTTGGACGCTTATCCGAACACTCTTTGGATGATTTATTGGGAATACTGACAAACCAGTATAAGTATTTTTTTGATATAATAAATCTTGATAGCTATCGCAAACAATTCATTGACACAGCTAGAAAATTCTTAGAACTGAACAAACCAATCCAAACCGAAATTGACCCCAAAAACCTGCAAAAAATCGTTGATTTGGCTGAAGACGAAATAAAATCTGCAAAAAAGCCGGCTGCATACTTGATAAACATTGTTAATTTAACAAAACAATACATTGACAAGACTATAAAATTTTCAGAATATAAAAAAGCATACTTGACGGCCACAAACAGCAAAATTGCGAACGTTGCCAAACGAGATTATTTGGTTGCGGAACAAGACCGAGTCTTTGCTATTTCCCAGCACGAAGAAAATACAGAAATTTTTGGCGACACGATTGCTTTATTTGAAATTTCATCAGCATTCGCACAAACTTATAAAGAATTAAAGTCTGAAAGAAACCTGTTAGATTTTGATGATTTGATTCTTTACACTCGCCGTCTGTTTTCTAATCCTGAAAATATGGGTTGGGTTTTATCTCAATTGGATTTGTCTTTGCATCATATCTTGGTGGATGAGGCCCAGGACACTTCGCCAATGCAATGGGATATATTAAAGGCGCTGGGGACAGATTTCTTTACAGATGGAGATAGGGGCGCAAATCCGCATTCTTTATTTATTGTTGGGGATACAAAACAATCTATCTATGGATTTCAAGGCGCAGATCCAAATGCCTTTGCCGCATCCAGGTCTGAAATTGACGCGCAAATAAAAAATAATTTGCGAACTATCCAAGAAATTCCACTGGCGCAAAGTTTCCGCAGTGCTGCACCAATTCTGGCAGCTGTTGATTACTTTTTTAATCAATTGTATGGCTTTGCAAACAATGACCATAAAGTTTTTCGCGATAAAGTTCCAGGCGTGGTAGAGTTGAACAACCTTTGCCAATCCGAAGAAAAAACCGCCATCGCTCGTCGTGAGTACATTACAAAAATCGCAACTGACATTGAAAATAAAATAAACGCGGGCGCAGCACCCGGTGACATTATGGTTTTGGTGCAACGGCGCGCGCCGTTTGCGGCAGCACTGGTGAATGAGTTAAAAAAACGCGGCATTGCAGTTGCCGGCAGCGACAGGATTATTTTACCTGAATTTCCAGCAGTTAGAGATTTGTTGAATTTAACCCGCTGGTGCATTGATAATACTGATAATTATGCATTGGCTTGCGTGTTAAAAAGTCCGCTATTTCGTATGACCGAGGGCGATTTATTTGCTTTGTGCAACAATCGCGGCGATATAAGTGTATATGAAAGATTGCGCGTTCAAAGACCTGAAATTTATGAACAACTTTCCGAAATTTCTGAATGGGCAAAAATCCTTGCGCCGTATTCTTTTTTTATGAAAGTCCTAAATACTTCTGGTCGGCGCGAAAAAATGATTGCCGCACTTGGTGGGCAAATTATAGAACCGATAGAAGAATTTTTAACTATCTGCCTATCGTATGAAAGAACGCAAAGCGGAATGCTGCGCCACTTTCTGAAATGGTTTATTGAAGGAGGCAGCGAAATAAAGCGCGAAACCAACGCTGCAGACGGGGTCCGAATTGCGACAGCCCACAGCAGCAAAGGTCTGGAAGCACCAATAGTATTTTTAATCGACACAATTCGCACCCCGCATGACAAGCCTGAAAAGGTTGTTTCTATCAATGAATTTGGTTGGTTGTGGTCACCGCGCGCAAATAATTCTGATTTGTGGTGCACGGCGGCACAACTTGATATGGATAAAAAAATGGCAGAATACTGGCGCTTGCTGTATGTTGCAATGACTCGCGCTCGCGATCAGCTTTATATTTATGGATTCTGCACAAATAAAAATCCACCAGATGATGCTTGGCACACAAGGCTGTGGGAGACTTTACAATCAATGCCATCAGCAAATTTTGATGGCGAAAAAATAGTGATCAAAAATGACTGAAAGTATGACTGAAATTTTGGCAAAAAAATCTGGTGAAAAGTTTGCAACTGACCATGGCACAGATATTCATCGCCAGTTGCAATTTTTGCATTTAACCGATGATACCGAAATTGCAAAGCGGATAAAGTCCAATCCAGAACTGGCAAAATTTTGGGGGCCGTACAGCCGCGCAGAGGTTCCTATTGCTGGTTTTGTTTCTGGAAAATTTTACAGCAAACGCATTGATAGACTGGTTTACATCAACGATGAAATGGGCAAAAATATACTTTTTATCGATTACAAGACCGATACAAATCGGGCGCGGCGCGAAGATTATGAAAACACTATGAAGCTGTATGCGACCTTGCTGCGCACGACTCATCCTGATTGCCATATTTCTGGATTTATCTTGTGGTTGAATAGTTGGCAGCTGGAAAAAATCGTTGAATAAACGTGGTCATTTATTCTATAATAGCCGCATGCTGACGAACCTGCATATTTCCAATATCGTTTTAATTGACAAGCTGAATCTGGAATTCGGCGCTGGACTGAATGTTTTAACCGGCGAAACTGGTGCGGGCAAGTCTATTTTGCTGGACGCTTTGGCACTTTCTTTGGGGGCGCGCAGTGATACTGGACTGGTTCGCCATGGTTGCGAAAATGCACAAGTAATTGCGGAATTTGCCTGTCCAATTAATTTAGAAATTTTGACCGAGCAGGGCATAGAATCTGACGGCACTTTGGTTTTGCGTCGCGGACTAAGTTCTGATGGG
This sequence comes from uncultured Muribaculaceae bacterium, assembly GCA_964619545.1. Taxonomy (GTDB): domain Bacteria; phylum Pseudomonadota; class Alphaproteobacteria; order Rs-D84; family Rs-D84; genus WRCA01. Next base: position 7,622 of record CAZUED010000006.1, read on the forward strand.
AAAAGCAAGGCATGGATTAACGATGTTCCAGTCAGCCTGAAAACACTGAAGAAGATTGGTGATCAGATTTGTGAAATTCATGGACAATTCGAAAATCACTCTTTACTGGATACCGCGACACACATTATCGCATTAGATGAATTTGGTGGCTATGATTTATCACCTGTGCGCGAGGCATATAAGTCGCTGCACGTGGCAGAAAAACGATTGAAAGAGCTGCAAGAGCTGATAAGCCGCAGCGAGTCCGAGCGCGATTTTTTACAACACAATGTTAAAGAGCTGGCTGCATTGAATCCTTTGCCCGGGGAAGAAGAGGAATTGGCAACCAGACGTGCGCAGTTGATGGACGCGGAAAAGAACTCTGCCATATTAAATGATGCAAGTGCAGAAATTCGCGGGCTGGACGAAAAGATTTTCGCCATTGCGCATATTTTACAGCGGGTAAAGACCGAACCAAATCCTTATTCTGGGCAAATTGACGCGCTTTATAACATTGCAGAAATCGCTGCAGATGTAGAAAGCAAAATAATGCCAGTTGAAACTGACACTGAATCTTTGGAAAGTATCGAAGCCCGCCTGTTTGCCATTCGTGCTGCCGCTCGAAAACATCGGGTATCGGCAGATGAACTGGCAGCAAAACTGCAAGAAATGACCCAGCAGCTGAAAACCATTGATAATTCAGATGCTGAACTGAAACATGTCATGGCAGCCGCAAAAGCACGAAAATCCGAGTATGAAAAAATTGCATCTGCTTTGACAAAGGAACGTGTTGCCGCATCTGTTGCCTTACGCAGTGCAATCGTGGCTGAATTTCCAGACTTGAAGCTGGGGCAGGCTGATTTTCAGGTTGAAATTTCACCGGCACCCGCCAGCGAGCGCGGCAGCGACGAAGTTGTTTTTATGATTAAAACAAACCCTGGAACTCCATTTGCTCCATTGCATAAAATTGCAAGCGGTGGTGAGTTAGCTCGCTTGATGTTGGCATTGCGAGTCGTTTTAATGGGTGATTCAACTGCCAAGACTTTTATCTTTGACGAAGTTGATACAGGTATCAGCGGCGCCACAGCCAGCGCGGTCGGCAGCAGATTGGCGCGTCTGGCATCCAATTGTCAAGCGTTGGTAATTACTCATTCTGCCCAAGTCGCAGGTTTTGCAGATTCTCACTTTTTAATACAGAAAAGTTCTACCGCGGATACAACCACGACCAGTGTTTGTAAGATAGAAAATGATGATAGGATAAATGAAATTGCCAGAATTATCAGTGGCGATAAAATTACATCAGAATCAATTGCAACTGCAAAAACCTTGATAAAAAATTAAACTTCTACAATACCATCACTGAATTCGATTTTCGCAGGACGTTTGAAATCTGATGCGCGGCTGACGATTTTATCGCCACTGCGAACCATTGCAAAACCCCGATTCAGAACGCTTTTATAACTGAGTGAATTCAACATTTGCTGGAAATGAGAAACTGACTGACGCATGCTGGCAATTTTATTCGTATAAAGAATTCCCAATGTTTTTGAGATATCATCAATGCGTTGTTGTTGTTCCATAATCAGCTGACGAGGATTTTTAATTGACAATGTATCAATCCGTTGACGCATATTTTTTAATTCGGTCGTAAAACTGGAATGAATTCTGTGCCAAATGTTTTCCGTTTCTTGTATCAAAGCAATTTTTGTTGGGACAACTATTTCCGCCGCACCAGTCGGAGTAGGCGCACGGACGTCAGCAGCAAAGTCTATCAGCATCCAATCAGGTTCATGTCCGACACCAGACACTACTGGAATTTTTGATTCTGCAACCGCGCGAACTACAATTTCTTCGGAAAATGGCAGCAAGTCTTCTAATGCTCCACCACCGCGGGCAACAATGATTACGTCTACATTCTTTTTATCGTTAAAGTATTTAACGCCTGCCGCAACCTCGGCCGCTGCCGTTGTTCCCTGAACCATTGCAGGATACAATAAAACTTGGACTGGAAACCGCTCTCGCAGGCGGTTGCAAATATCTTGGAATGCCGCACCAGTCGGGCTGGTTACTATTCCAATAACAGATGGAAATCTGGGCAATGCTTTTTTACGCGATGCGTCAAACAAACCTTCGGCTGCCAGTTTTTGTTTGCGCTGTTCCAGCATTTTCAAGATTGCGCCAACGCCCGCCATTTCTATTTCTGACACAATAATTTGATAATTACTGCGCGCTGGATAAGTCGTAAATTTGCCAGAAACTATGACCTCTAACCCGTCAGCCAATTGAAAAGGCAACGGAGTTCCGCGCCAAATAATTGCATTGATTGCCGCACCAGAATCCTTGATAGTCATATAAACATGACCACTTGATGCCCTGGTAATCTGGGATAATTCACCGCGAATTCTAATACGCGAAAAAGCGGTCTCTACAACTCCTTTCAGCAGTGCAGACGCATCAGAAACACTGAAAATCATATCATCTTTTACAAAAGGTTCTGGTTTTTCAATCATTGTTACTTTTATTTTGCATTACTATACTTTGAAAATCTATATTGCAAACCTGTGCTAATCTGTTTGCTTTGGCTATATTTCCTATTTGGTTAAGTGGAAGATTTGTACAATCCTGACCCAAATTGTATGGTATCTTTATTTTTCTGACAGAATACTGATCATAAGTAATGTCAAAAACTATTCCTGATTTTGTTTCTAAATACCAGTGCGGTCCATCATCCCAATCCCTGCTGCTGATATATTTTACGCGCCAGAATTTATTTCCACCGGTTGCTTCAAAAATCAACGCTAACGAGTCGCACATCAAAGAAGAATAAGTATAAAATTGCCGTGGGGCATCAAAAACAAAATCCATGGCTCGCTTATTTGTAAAAACATTACGAAAATAATTTGTCAGATAACTTAAAGTATAATGAACATTCAAATCAGAATTAGATTGGTTAATTTCTTTATCAATCTGGTCAGCCTTGGCCATCAGCTCTTCAGTTGCTTTTTTGTATAGAAAATCGCGTTTTCCCGGCTTCATTTCACAGCTCCGTCAAAGGCCATCTGGGGCGGGGCGCAATAGGCTGATGCACGACCCGTCCCAATGAAAAGTTTTCAATTCCAGCCCATGCGATCATCGCACCATTATCTGTGCATAAATTTAGTGCTGGCGCAGCAAAATCCATACCAGAATCTTTTGCCAGTTTTTCCATTGCGGCGCGAATTGCAGAATTTTTTGCAACTCCACCAGCAACAACTATCGTCCGAGGATTTGCTGCAATTACTCGGTCATCTTGCAGTGCGTTTTGCAAGCGATTTATAATAGTGTCAACTACAGCCGCTTGGAACGAAGCGCAACAATCATTTATAAATTTTTGGCTTAAATTTCCATCCATTTTTGCTATCTGAGTGCGCACCGAAGTTTTTATCCCGCTAAAGGAAAAATCGCATCCAGATTTATTGCATAAAGGCCGTGGAAACTGAAATTCTTTGCTGTTTCCCAATTCTGCCCGCGAATCAATAACTGGTCCGCCTGGATAACCCAGACCCAACATTTTGGCAACTTTATCAAAAGCCTCTCCCGCGCTGTCATCAAGTGTTTGACCAATTATTTCATAATCACCAACACCGCGCGCCAATAAAATTTGGGAATGTCCACCAGATGCCAACATTAACAGATAGGGAAACGGAACATTATTTGTAAGTCTGGGCACCAGTGCATGACCCTCGAGATGATTTACCGCAACCAACGGCTTGCCAGTTGCCTGGGCCAGACCAGTTGCAAATTCCCAGCCGACCAAGACCCCACCAATTAATCCCGGACCAGCCGTTGCCGCAATAACATCAATGTCTGAAATAGTTTTATCTGAATCTATCAAGGCCTTGCCAACAACTTCATCAATGGCCAAGACATGGGAACGAGCAGCCAGTTCCGGCACAACGCCACCAAATTTTTGATGTTCGGGAATTTGAGAATAAATTATGTGCGACAAAATTTCACGATTTCCACTGACAATCGCCGCGCTAGTTTCATCGCATGAAGATTCAATACCCAGACAAAGAAGATTTTTATTCGTTGTCATCACGAAGCGCAATCCCAATAGAGCACAAGGATACCGCATCACGGACTTTTACTTGTCCTGAATCTGGCATCGAGGCCATTTTAGAAACGCAAGCTATCATAAGATCGGAATTTTCCGAAGTTCCAGAAAGAATTTCAACCGCAGCAGCGCGTCTGGTATCAGATGCGGATAACCATGCACGCAGATTGCCTTCCTCTAAATTACTTTGTGCTTTCATAGCGATAAAAAACACTGATACCGCCAACCCAAGTGCCAAAATTCCAACAACCAATTTCAGATTTGATTTTACAAATTTCATTTTTTTCTCCTTATTCGCACTTTATCAACCACAAATCATAGTCTGCATCTTGCAGTGGATTATCACCAGGTTCGTTTCTGTCCATCCATCCGCTGAAAATCTTTTTGCCGTTCTTTTCAATTTCCACAAACATATAAAAATTTTCTGCCATGTATGGGCCGGTTTGTTTACACGCGCGAACGACTACTGATAATTTTTCAATCTCTGATCTTCTTGCAACAGGTAATGATGCTGTATGCGTTTTGCCCGCAGCTTTGTTCATAAATCGAATAACAGCGGTATTTCTATCGATAAACACATTTTCTGCAGCAAACAAATTTGGTGAACAAAAAATAACAAACAAAGAAAAGCCAACGCAAACAAAGCGTTTTGCAAATGTTTTGCAAAAATTATTTGTGATGCTTTTCATTGTTTGTTATTTAATTAAACAATCTTTACGCAAAAAGCGAAAAAATTATTTTGCATTTTTTTCCGCAGCAGTGGCTGTTAAATCTTCCACAATACGTGCTTTTTTACCAGACAATCCGCGCAAGAAGAACAACTTTGCACGACGAACTTTTCCGATACGAACTTTTTCTATTTTTTCAATTGCAGGAGAATGCAATGGGAATTTGCGCTCGACACCTATGCCATAGGATTCCTTACGAATTGTGAAAGATGAGTTGCCATCACGAGCGATTATAACGCCTTCGAATACCTGGGTACGGAATTTTTCCCCATCTTTGATTTTGACATATACTTTCAAAGTATCACCAGCTTTGAAGTTGGGTATTTTTTTGTCCGCAGTCAATTTTTCAATTTGTTTTTTTTCAATTTTTTTAATCAAGTTCATTTTGTTTTTCCTTTAATAAATCCGGACGCCTTTCTTTTGTTGTTTCGTCCGACATAGTTTTCTGCCATCTTTCTATATTGCCGTGATGACCAGACAACAGGACTTCTGGGACATTTCGTCCACGCCATGTTGACGGGCGGGTGTATAACGGCCATTCCAACCCCCCGATTTCGAAACTTTCATTTTCGGTAGATTCTGATCCACCGTGTAACACATTATCCATCAGACGAACCACGCTGTCAATAAAAACCTGTGCCGCTATTTCCCCGCCGGACAGGATATAGTCGCCAATACTTATTTCTTCTATTTTATACTCGTCAATTACTCTTTGATCAATGCCTTCATACCGACCACAAAGCAAGGTGCAATTTTCAGTCCCAGCTTTGCAATTATTTACAAATTCTCGGGTCATTGCCTGATTCCAAACCCGCCCACGTGGAGAAAAATATATGATTTTTCCACGATTTTTTATAGAATCTAGGGCATCAGCAATTACATCGGCGCGCATTACTTGACCTGCACCGCCGCCAAATTGCTCGTCATCAACCGCTTTATAATTTCCGACGCCAAAATCACGCAGATTTATAACTTCACAAGACCAAATGCCATTTTTCAATGCCCGACCGACCACTCCGCCACCCAAAGTGCCTGGAAACATGTCTGGAAAAATGGTCAGAATTTTAAATTGCATTTTTTTATTATTTTTGACGAGATTGCTCTTGCTTCATTTTATTGTACAAATATGCGGGTATAACGATTACAGATTTTATGTTATTTGCTTTTTCACCTTTTACAACACTAATATGAGAACCTTTCTTTATAAGACCTTTAACTTCAGTGCTTTTTTCAATAACAATACGTGATTTTTTATCATTGTATAAAACGGTGATAGTTTCTGTATAAGCGTCTTTGCTAAAAAAATCTATTTTCTTGAAATTATTTATATCAATTTTTTCAACATTAGCATTTACATTCAAATCCAACATACTTTTAACCTTATTATTTTTATAGAGTAATTTTTTTATTTTCTAAATCAACCTTGGCACCAGCAAAGGAAATCATTTCTCCGCTGTCCAGCTCTAAAATATCCCCAGCACCAAAATTATGAACAGCAACAACAACATTGTTTCCAACCGACATACCAATTAAATCGGCATGATAAAACTCACCAATAGGAAGTTCGGGCAGGGCAGAACGATCTATAAAAAGTTCTGTCCCACGCAAGGCCTCGGCTGCATTTCGGTCATCAGCAGCTTTCATAATTACAACCGATGAGCTAGGCAAAGCACGGATAAATTTCAGATTCATCCCTTCAAACTTAAGACTTTTCAAATCTTCTGGATTTTGAGTATAAGTCTGCACACGCACTTCGCCACACAAGCCTTGCGCACCAACAATTTTTCCAACAAGAATTTTGGTATTGCTGTTCATTAAATTTTATTCTGCAGCAGCTTCGGTAACAGCTTCTTCCACTACAGGGGCTTCGGCTGCTGCCTTTGCGGCGGCTTCTGCGGCTGCTTTAGCCTCAGCTATTTTTGCCAATTTTGCTTCTTTATCTTTCAGCTTTAACTGAGTTTTTTCAGATGGCTGATTTTTCTTTGTTTGAACTGGATGTGGCTTTGCAGCAACAACACCTGCATTTGCCAAGAATTTATAAACTCTGTCCGATGGACGTGCGCCCTTGGACATCCAAGATTTTGCCTTATCGGCGTCTAATTTAATGCGATCCGCTGAATCTTTTGCTGCCATTGGATTATACTTTCCGATAACTTCCAATATATTTCCAGAATTACGTGCCGCGCGGCTGTCCGTTACAACAATGTGATAATAAGGGCGTTTTTTTGCGCCATAACGTGCAAGTCTGATTACAACTGCCATATTTTTTCCTTTTGGTTTTTTCAATAAAAATCCACCGAAAGCAAAACTTGCCGTTCGGTGCCCCGCGCCCACAGACGAAGGTTTTTATTTGGTTGCCGCAATTATTGCTTAAAAAAATCAGAAAGTCAAGCAATTCCAGCTTTTAATAAATCGTGGAAGTTTATGATTCCAACCGGACGACCCGCATCATCAAGAATGAATAAAGTCTGAATCTGTTTTTCATTCAAAATCCGTAAAGCCTCGGTCGCAACCGTTTCAGACCCAATAGTGAATGGGTTTGACTTCATAATTTCACGCATTTTCTTGCCTGACAAGCCACCCGAGACCTGACGTCGGATGTCTCCATCCGTTAAAATCCCAACCATTTTACCAGATTTATCAACAACTCCGACACAGCCAAAACGGACAGGGCGACCCATTACATCGATTGCTGTTTCAAATGAATCATCTTCGCTTACTATCGGCAACTCTTCGCCTTGGTGCATTAAATCTGATACTCGGATAAGAGAAGCGCCCAATTTTCCACCCGGATGCCAATTTTTATACATGTCCGGGGTCAAATGATTTGCATGCTCTAAAACGATAGTCAAAACATCACCCAAAGCCAAAGTCTGAACCATGCTGGTTGTTGGGGCTTTGCCAATAATGCAGCACTCAGGAACCGCAGGCATAACCAATGACACATCTGCAGCACGCGCAAGGGTAGAATCAGCCGCCCTGGTAATTGAAATCAGTGGAACATTAAAACGCTTTGCATAACCAACAATGTCTGAAAGCTCTTTGGATTCGCCCGAATTAGAAATAGCGATAATTACATCTTGGGGGGAAATAATAGACATGTCTCCGTGCGATGCCTCACCAGGATGCAGAAAGAAAGCCCGACTGCCGGTGCTGGACATAGTTGTTGCGATTTTTTTAGAAATATGACCAGATTTTCCCATACCAGTTACAACAATTGCGCCAGTACGACGAAGCAATAAATCAACTGCGCGTCCAAATGCAGAATCTGCCACTAATGAATTTTTAAGATCTGCCAAGCCCTTTATTTCAGTATCTAAAACATCTGTTGCAATTTTGTTATAGTCTATCATTTATAAAGCCTTTTTTTATTGGTGCGGGCGAAGGGAAACCGAGCGAAAAAGCACACAATAAGCCGCGTTATTAGCGGCGAATTGATGTGCGCATCGCAAGATTTTACCCGATTCACATACACATTCTTAACAATCTGGTGCGGGCGAAGGGAATCGAACCCTCGTCTCAAGCTTGGGAAGCTTACATTCTACCATTGGACTACGCCCGCGAAACTAGCGTGATTTTAGTAAAATAAATTCTGAAAGCAAATTTTTATTCAATACAGCAATTTACTGCGTTTTTTACCCATTCGCCCAATCGCTTTACCGCTGTTTTTTTCCCATCATCAGGCAACGAAGCAGAATTTGTAGATTGAACAATCTTGGATTTTTTTTCAGTACTTACACCATCGGGGCTATAGGGCAAAATTTCGCCTTCTATTTTCTTTACTCCATCCAGATCTATCAAATCCATATTTATTCCCCAGAACAAGGAATATAAATCGTATGCTTTGGCATATAAATCTTGGGCATCTTTCTTTTTGCCCTGGGCGTTTGCCTTATCCCCAACTTCTTTTAATCGCATTGATGCCGCCAGCAAATGTTTAGAAATGCACCATACTTCACCATCTTTTGCATTATTAGATTTTACAATACGAAACATCAGCTCTTTGCGCATTTCACGAACGGTGTTGATCAAATCATAAAAGCCGACTTTGCCTGTTTTAGCACCTGAAAAAAAGAAATGCTCTTCCAATGAAACCAAATTCATCAAAGCAATCGTCAAATCCTGGTCCGAAGACAAGTCCAAAGGATTTGCTTTTTTCGCATTATCCGCTTTTTTAATTAACTCTTCCAGTGTCAGTTTTTTATCAGATTTTTTCATTTAATCATCCCTTGGGTTACAAATAAATTATTGCTGCGAATACCGCCGTCGCAACCAACAGAAAAGAAAGGGGAACAATCACTTTTTGAAATGCGAATTTCGCATGTCCTCCGTTTTTCTGCTTTATTTTTGCATACCAGCGAGCGCCAATATAGAATGAAGCTGTTCCAATAATAACACCCAGCAAAAATTTATCTATACCAAACATCCTTTGTTCGCCAAAGTTTATGCCCGGCATTAAATACACACCAGCCAGCAATCCATAATATAAAACAAATGGCCCAATTATCTGCCAGAAAATGCTTTTGACATCTCGACGCTTTAACCAGCCAGCTGTCCAAAAGAATACAGAAAGTGTTAATCCCCCGGCCCAGATTCCAGTAATTACATCGTCAACCCCCAGCAAACGAGCACTTTCAAGTCCAGCGCCAACCGCAACAGTGCACACTGGACAAACAGCTGATGCTGCACCTATTGCACAGATAGCCAATAAAAATCCAAATAAAAACTTTTTCACTTTTTCTTCCTTTTTGTGGAACCAGATTACAAAATTATGCGAAGTGCGTCAATCACATATTTTTTTAACCGCCCGCAAATGTGCCGAACGAGCGCGCGGATTTAATTCCAGCTCAGATTCAGACGGCCGATAAGTTTTCAAAAATTCAAATAGGGCAGGTGCGACTGGGAATCTGGGATCTCCCACAGGAGTTGTCCATTCACGGAATTTTGATTTAACAATTCTGTCTTCCAGTGAATGAAATGTTACGCAAATGCAAATTCCATCAGAATTTAATAAATTTGGAACAGCATCCAAAGCCATTGCAATCTGACCTAACTCGTCATTTACCGCAATGCGCAAAGCCTGAAATACTGGGGCAATGTCTTTTGGATTGTGAATTAAATCTCGCAACTGAAATGTGGTTGGGGGCAGGGTTTCTTTAATTGCACGTGCAATTGGACCCGCTTTTTTAACATCACCATATTCGGCTAAAATTTTGGCTATTTCTGAAACTGATGAATTTCCTATCAATTCTGCAGCGGTTTTGCCATCTCCCATCCTCATATCCAAGGGGGCATCAAATCGCCAAGAAAATCCACGTTCTGGCGTATCAATCTGCATGGACGAAACACCAAAATCAAATACGATTGAATCTGCATTAGTCTGCAATTTATTCAAATCAGAAAATGGAGCGTTTATAAATTGAAATTTATTACCGAATTCTTTGGATATATTTTCCGCACTTTGGATAACCGAAGAATCTCGATCAAATGCAATAACATTTGCCCCACGTTCCAAGAAAGCCCGCGTATAACCACCAGCACCAAAAGTTCCATCAATAATGGTTTTTCCATTGATGTCACCCAATGTTTCCAAAACGCTTTCCAAAAGAACGGGTATATGATTCACAAGATTATTATAAAGTAAAAACAAAAAAGGGCAATGTTTTTTACATTGCCCATAAACTTTTGCAGTTTTTATTTTTCAGTTGCCTCAGCGTCTTTTACGCTATCGTCAGGTTTTTCTTCTGACTTGTTGGCTTCGGCTGCCTGCTGTGCTTTGTAAATTGCTTCGCCCAGCTTCATCGCAGACTCGGTCAATTTTTCTGTCGCAGCTTTCAGACTTTCCGCTGTCGCGTCAGATTTTGCCAACTCTTCGCTTAACGCTTTCTTGTCGGCTTCGATCGCATCGCGGGTCGCCGCGTCAACCTTGTCCCCGTGTTCTTTCAGTGATTTTTCAGTCGCAAAGACCGCGGTTTCTGCCTGGTTTTTAGCTTCAGCCAGTTCACGTTTTTTGTGATCTGCTTCGGCGTTTGCTTCGGCTTCGGCCATCATTTTTTTGATTTCATCTTCAGACAGACCACCATCAGATTTAATCGAAATCATTTGTTCTTTGCCGGTGCCTTTATCCTTGGCCGACACATGAACAATTCCGTTCGCGTCTATGTCAAACGAAACCTCAATCTGAGGCATGCCGCGTGGGGCAGGCGCAATACCTTCCAGATTAAATTGGCCCAGCAATTTGTTGTCTGCCGCCATGTCACGTTCGCCCTGAAATACGCGAATTGTAACCGCGTTTTGATTGTCTTCGGCGGTTGAAAAGACCTGAGACTTTTTTGTAGGAATTGTTGTATTTCTATCAATCAATCTGGTAAATACTCCGCCCAAGGTTTCAATACCCAATGACAATGGGGTAACGTCCAACAACAGAACGTCTTTGACATCGCCCTTTAGAACACCGCCCTGAATTGCCGCGCCCAATGCAACGACTTCGTCAGGGTTTACGCCCTTGTGAGGTTCGCGACCAAAGAATTCTTTAACAACGCCCATAACTTTTGGCATACGGGTTTGACCACCTACCAAGATTACTTCGTTGATTTGAGATTTTTCAACACCTGCGTCTTTCAATGCTTTTTTGCAAGGCTCGATAGTGCGTTCAATCAAGTCCGCAACCAATGATTCTAACTTTGCACGAGACAGGTTAGTGTTGAAATGAACCGGACCCGAAGCATTTGCGGTCAAGAAAGGCAAATTGATGTCAGTTGATGTTTTGCTGGACAATTCAATTTTTGCCTTTTCCGCTGCTTCTTTCAAGCGTTGTAGTGCCAATTTATCGCCGCTGATGTCAATTCCGCTTTGCGATTTGAATTCAGCGATAAGGTGTTGCAAGATGCGCGTGTCAAAGTCTGCACCACCCAGCATGGTATCGCCGTTTGTGGATTTAACCTCGAATACTCCATCAATAATTTCCAAAATGGATATATCAAATGTTCCGCCACCAAGGTCATAAACAGCGACAATTCCATTCTTATTTTTATCCATACCATACGCCAGTGCAGCAGCAGTTGGTTCATTCACAATACGCAAAACGTTTAATCCCGCGATACGACCAGCGTCTTTGGTTGCCTGACGTTGCGCGTCATTAAAATAAGCAGGAACGGTTATAACTGCATCTGAAATTTTTTCGCCCAGATAGCCTTCTGCGTCTTTTTTCAATTTACCCAAAATCATTGCGCTGATTTGAGATGGGGCATACTTTTTCCCATCAATTTCAACCCAAGCGTCCCCAGTATTGTCGCCAGCGACAATTTTATAAGGGATATGCTTTTGTATTTCTTTGACCGCAGGTGAATCAAAGCGCAAACCCATCAGACGTTTAATTTCATAAATTGTGTTTGTTGGATTCGTAACCGCCTGGTTTTTTGCGGTAATACCGACCAGCTGTTCGCCATTTGATGCAAACGCGACTATTGACGGCGTGGTACGCTGACCTTCGGCATTTTCAATAATCTTTGGGTCTGCGCCCTCCATAAAGGCCATAGCGCTGTTTGTTGTACCCAAATCGATTCCCAATACTTTTGACATTGTTTTGTACTCCTTAAATTTGCTCTTTTGAATATAGTTAAAAAAATCCCCCCGTCAAGGGGGTAAAAGTGTTTTTTATTTCCTTTCCCCGACATAAATTCCCATTGAAACCGCCGCGGAAAGCAGGGGGCTGTCCAGTGGAACAAACGAGTTTGATACGCTCATATCTGGAATGTTCGGATCTGGTAAAACTTCGCCATATGCAACCATTTCTGACAATGGTATACTTTTTACATGTCCATCTATCAAAGAAGTCATAACATAGGTTTCATTATTATCTATTGAATCCAATGCTGTCATTGCAAATCTGGCCGCCAAAATTCTGTCGGTTGCGGTCGTGACACCAACACGCTGATCATGTTCTGGTAATGCGGTCCTTACTGAAAATCCGCGTTTTACAAGTTCGCGGGCAACCATTTCTGCGGCAGCGCCTGAATGTCCACGCATTTTAATTCCTTCGGCTACAACAATAATGCCATAATCGCGGACAGAATTTTTTAGATGCTTTGACAAAACTTCTGGTGAAAATTTTATTTCAGGAATTAAAATTGCCGAAGCCCCCGATGCCAAACCAGCGTGCAAAGCCAAATGCCCAGTATTGCGGCCCATAGCCTGAACAACAAACCATCTATGGTGTGAACGCGCTGTCAGCATCAACTGATCACAGAACTGTGTCAGCTGCTGCACAGCGGTTTCAAAGCCCAGTGTTCTTTCCGTCATCGGAATGTCCATATCTATGGTCTTTGGAATGCAAACCAGTTGCAAACTTGAATAAATCGAGCGATGTTGATAAGCCAAACTTAAACTTCCATTCCCCCCGATTAAAATTAAAGCGTCCAATCCAGTTTTTTCTACCGCTTTTTTAATTTTATTTTGGAATTCCTTTATTTTACCAGCCCGAGCGGCCGAGTTAAAATTTTCAACTGCCGAATTTCCGTTTCTTAAAAAACTGCCAGCCAGACTTAAATACTCTATGGGTGGAATATTGCAATTCAATGGTATCAATGCCTGGGGATTTTGCGTCAGTCCATCAGTGCCGTCAATTATCCCAAACATTTGATGTCCACGCGCAATACCACCAGTAACCAAACGCATAATAACTGCATTTAATCCGCTGCAATCCCCACCCGTTGTCATAATTCCTATTTTTTTCATACCTGTTCCTTTATCATCTTGCATTCTACCACAATTTGGATTGACAATAAAATTTATTTTGGCTAGGATTATCGTCAAGGGCGAGAGAATAAAAAGGAATTATAACCTTAAATAAAGGGCTCGCCTATGCGGTTTCATAAGAAAAAACAAACCCCCGAACTTAGCAAGACTAAAAAATCCACAAACAAGATGATTGATGCCGCTGTCAGCCGTCAAAGCAACTGGATGGCCAGACGCAGTGCTATTGCATCCAGCATTCTGCACACTCTGAACATTTTTGCAAAAACCAAAACTGGCGCACCTGCAAAACCCAAAAAAAAGACTCCACGCAAAATGCAATCAAAAACACGTCATTGGTTGTTGGCTTATTGGTTCCCAATCCTGTGCGCTGCAGCTGTTATTTTAATGCTGATTTATGTTATTGTTGTACCAAGATGCTTAGTCACGCCGACATCTGTACCAGAGCCAACTATTCAGCCAGTTGTTACAATTGAAAAACCAACTCAGGTCCAAGTCCCGACATTTGACATGGTACGAATTGATAAAAATGGAAAAATCATAGTTGCTGGACGCTGGCTGCCCAGCAATGCTGTGTCCATAAAAATCAATGGTAAAATGGTCGCGACCGAACAAACAAATGATCACGGAGAATTTGTATATTCTCCGACCAAGGTGTTCCCAGCAGGTAACTATGCAATTAGATTATCAGGAGTGGAGCAAAACTTGGATTCAACCGAAGATGTATTTGTTTATGTTTCCCAGCGTGGAACTGACTCTATGTCATTACTGATGGCAAAAGACGGATCCAGATTTCTGCAAAAACCAAAACTGCAAAGCGGCGACCTGAACATCAGCAAAATTGATTATTTGGAAAATGGAAGAATAGTAGTGCAGGGCAGCGCAATTCCACGCACTCGCGTTACAATGACCTTGGATGGACAGCCTATTGGAATGGCGCATGTCTCCGATCACAAAAATTTTGGCATTGGGGCAAATGTGGGAACACTAGAGCCCGGGCGAGAATACGTCCTGCGGGTACGTATGCATGACGGCAGTGGGCGCGCAGCCGCAGCCATTCGTCATAAATTTACAATGCCACAAATGCAGCCTGGGGATGACACATGGTATATGGTACGTCGTGATGACAGCCTGTGGATAATCGCAAGAAATTTCTTGGGACGCGGAATTCGATACACAATGATTGCGGAAAAAAACAATATAGAAAATCCTGATTTAATATACCCAAAACAAAAACTGCAAATACCGGTGAACGATGGGAAATGATATTCGAAAGAATTATTTAAACCAACAATACGGCACAAAAGAATCCGAAGAATCGATTTGGGCCTTGGAGTTACTTGCACAAATTTCGGTATTACAAGCAATGGCCAATAATGCCGGCAAAAAAGGAGTTGGAATTAAAACTTTATTAAACAAACTGGAAAGACAGTTAAAAACAAACAAACCAATAAAACAGATCTTAAAATCTGTTCAGAATAAACTAAAAAAATACAAACAAGAATTGGAAAAAACAAGATGAGCATCCCTTATTCAGCTGTATGTAAAATCACAGGTCCATTTAAGAATAAAGATAAACGCTATTATGTAAAATGGTCTTACACGCAATATAACTCTATAGAGAGTACCATACTATTCTATAAAAGTTATACCGAGGCAAAAAAGGCAATAGAGTTGTGCAAAGAAGTAATTCAAGCATATAAGCCTTGTGTTTCATCAAAAGCCCCAAAACAAAAATATACGCCTGAAAAATTCATTGAGCCAGAAGATGTTCAACCACAGGCAATTATTAATACAGATGACTTTTCTTTTATAGAATCATCTGAAATTATTGGCCATGAATTGCATTCAAATAGAAAGTTAAAAAAACATTATAATAAAAACAAACAAAAAATATCTTTCTTGGAAAATACCTTTTTAGCTACTTTGCATGACAAATCAACCATCGGGGTATGCGCATTATGCGGCGAACTTTTATCTAATGAAGAAGCGTCGGAAAAATGTTCGTTGGTACATGAAAAATGCTATAAAAAGCTGGCTAATAAAAAGCCCGTTATCCGAGTATTTGACCTAGCTCATAAAAACAAACACAAAGATTTTCCAATAAAACTGGTCTGTGATTGGACCGACAATTATAAAACCAGACACAAAACTGCGATTTCTTATAACTCGAAAAACAAGCTGATAAAAGTAGTTTCTTTAATGATTGAAAATAACATCAAATATGAAGAAACCAATGTATACAGCATCGAGTGGAAAAAGGTAAATCTAAAACATTGTAATGATGGATACATAAATTACGTTGGTCGTAATTATGCCTGTCACAATAGATGATAAATTTAGGAATTGATAATCAGTTTTACCCATTTAAAAAAACTGCGGCGAAATCCCAAAAAGAAATGATTTTGTACCGCAAATCGAACCGCGCGATCCCAAACTATTTCTTTATTTTGTTTGCGGGCTATTGCGCGGGCAGGGTCGCGCATCGCGCCCTGTGGTGCACGACGATACCAATAAAAAGCCCCCGGTATCGTTGCAATAGAGCGCGCATAAAAAATCGCCGGTATGGTAAACATAACGTCTTGGCTGGTAACACGGCCAATTTCAAACCTTAAATTATTCTTTAATAAAAAATCACGACGAAAAACAAAGCGCCATACAGCTGGACGCCGCGCAACCTTACTGATACTTATTTTTGATTGCTTGGCACAATAAATTTTCACGTGATTAAATTTTTCAACCGGTTTATCGCCATATTTTTCATCAATAACACCAACAACAGCAATGTCTGAATTCGAAATACCCGACAGAACTTTTTCATAAAAATCAGAATTTGCTAGCTTGTCATCTGCATCAATAAAGTGCAAAAGCTGTCCAGTTGCCGCATCCAAACCGGCATTACGCGCAACCGAAACACCCATATTTTTTTGTTTGATAACTTTTGCGCCGTGCACTTTTGCAATTTCAGCACTTTTATCAGTGCTTCCGTCATCAATAACTATGACTTCCAAGTTTTGATAGGTCTGTGAAAACACAGAATCCAGACACTGACCGATATATTTTTCGGCATTATGCATCGGAATTATCACAGAAATTTTGGCGTTTTTTTTCATTTCTAAATCGGCAAAATTATCCGAACCCGCAGACCACCCAGGGGAGAATCCTCTAAAATCAGTTGTCCGCCGTGGTTTTCAATCGCCGTTTGAGCAATAGACAATCCCAAACCTGTTCCGCCAGTTTCTTTACCACGCGCCGCATCCAACCGAACAAAGGGACGCAAAGCATCTGCACGTTTGTCCGCAGGAATTCCAGCCCCATCGTCATCTATAGTTATTTCTATAAACTCAGCTTCATCGCGCTCGGCAATGGCTATTTTTTTATTGGCATGCCGTGCGGCGTTTTCAATAACATTCTGAAACGCACTGGCCAAAGAGGTAGGCCGAGCATAAAACTGAACTGCAGCAGCCGGAAAATCAGTTTCCAACTTCTTTTTACCAACCGCATCACGCGCTATGCGCGTCAGCATTGGGGGCAGTGAGATTTCCTGTTCTATTTCAGGAATTTCCCCACGAGCAAAAGCCAGATAACCATTTACCATTTCCGCCATCCGGTCAATGTCGCGCAGCAATCCGTCTTTTTCCGCGCTGTCTGTTTCAACGGCTAACCGCATGCGTGCAAGTGGCGCTTTTAGGTCATGACTGACCGCATTCAGCATGTCCGTGCGAGTCCGATTATATCTGTTCAAGCGCTCTTTCATTAAAATCAATGCGTGACTGGCTTCACGAATTTCACGACTTCCCATGGGCTTGAATTTCGGATCGTCTAATCCACGTCCAAATTTGTTGGCCGCACGTGCAATTCTGTGGATAGAACGGGTATGCAGAATAATAAAAGGCGCAACCAAAATTCCGACAATTAAAACAGACCCTATCAGCCAAATTATAAATACTTCGGTACTGGTGGAATAAACGCGACGCAAAGACGTTGCAAAAGTCATTATTTTGCCATCCCGCGGCACATCCACATAAAGCAACCGGTTTCCACGATCAATATAAATTTTTACCGGCGCTTTCAGCTTTGATTTCAAGTCCTGGGCCAGCTGTCCGGCCTCACGCGAGTTATTGTCGTTTTCACGTGGACGATTCAGGTGCTCGTTTATAGAAACATTTATTCCTGTATCACGTGCCATGGTCGCGACAGCTGCCTCGTTCCCACTATCGGAAAGATTCAGCATTGTTGCAATTTCGCCAGATAAAGAGCGAGCCATTGAGGCATGTACACGTTCCCAGTGGTTGCCAAAGAAAACATTCGCCATGATTATCTGCGCCACAATCAATGGAAACATTATAATCAAAACGGTTCGCCATAAAAAAGATCTTGGAAATAATTTCACTTCACCACCAATTTATATCCTTTGCCACGTATTGTGGCTAATTCAGCGCTGGGTAATAATCCCCCCAGCTTTTCACGCAGACGCTTTGCGACCATTGGGGCAGCAGCATCGGTTGTTCCAACCGGGTGCGTCAAGTTTTTCAACAATTCTTTTTCGGCCCCAGACAAACCCAATAACTTTCCATTAATATAGAACTCATTATCCGAAAATGCAAGTCCATCGGGTAAATTAGTTGCCGCCGAGCCCGTTGCAACCCGCATTATTTTTTTAAGACGCAAAACTAATTCTTTTAATTGGAATGGTTTTGCCAAGTAATCATCAGCCCCACCAGAAAGTCCCGCAATAGCATTTTCAGGCCCAGACATAGCCGTCAACATAATAACCGGAGTCTTATCATTCTTTGCACGAATGGATTGTAAAAAACTTAATCCATCCATTCCTTGCATCATTCTGTCCAGAACAATCGCATCCGTTGAAACTCTGTCAAGTATTTGTGCACCCGACTCAGCCGACTCGGCCGTTATCACAGCAAACCCCTCGGCTCGCAATCCCTTGGCCAGGCTGCTGCGCAACACATCATCATCATCAATAATAAGAATGGTTTTGTTCATATCTATACCCCTATACAGAGGGGTGGTCAGTGGTTAGAGATTATTATTTCTGTACTGGCTCTACCGCATATTCTCCGGGCTGAATGGTCAGATAATCCTGGGAATCATCTATACCACTTGCTTTCATCTTCATGCCCTTGTTAGCAAACTCTACCTTGAACAATGCATATCCAGTGCCACCGCCAATCGCTGGCCCTTGTAATCCCAATGAATAATAACCACCAATCAGACCAAAATCCAAGTCTATGTAATCAACATTTATCAGTAATGAAACATTGGTAAGTCCATCCATGGTCATGTTGCACGAAAATTCGCGAGTAGCCAAAGTAGCCTGGGAATTCGAGGGAATTACAACATCTACCAACGCTGGTGCACATTGAACATTAATTCCGTTAACAAGGAACTCATAGCTCATCCCGATGGTCGCTTTGGAAAGCCCGGTTGATATATTAACCTGAGTAATTGTAGCTTTTGGAATTTTTACCAATGCATTTGCAATTCCAACACGCACAGGAAAAGTGATTCCTGATTGCAAACAAACACGCGAAAACGGATCAGCTTCACACACTGAAACACGCGAGTGGGTATTTGTCATAAAGATTCCAGCAAGACTATTAAATAAAAAAGTTCTGGTAATTCTATCGTTCAGACGGGTGCATCCAAAATCACGACATACAACAGCCGGTCTGTCTGAAAAGCGAACGCCCGGCATAGCGGAATTTTGCTCTCTTTGAGCAGCTGTTATATTTTCATCATAATTCAATGAATCCGTGCGCTGCATGAACTCAACTTCTGGTACAAAGTTCGGATCATCTGGGCGCGCAAAATAGGAAGCCGCCGGAACTTCAGTATAAATTGTTTGAAAGTCGCCAGCCGCATCAGTTGCGAATGGAAAAACAGCTGCCAGAAACGCAGCAGCGCATTTAAAAAACCCGAAAGTTTTCGCCTTTTTCGGCGTATAAATCTGTCTTGGCATGACATTCGCTCTTGTTCTTTGCAAATCATATTAGAACATTTCAGCATGTCCTGTCAAAACAAAAAATCGGAAGATTAATCAATGTCGGGAAAAATAACCTTGAAATTTTGGATGACAATGGTGTATAACTGATGCATAAACTAAAGTGTCTGTAAAGCGACTGAAAGGAGCAAAGCGAATGGTTGATGTAATAATTTCTGGTGATACTGGAAAAATTCATGCGGTCTATCACAAAGCGACAACCGAGGCCGCGCCCTTGGCAGTAATTCTTCCGGGGAATCCTCATATCGGATTTCATATGAACGACCGGGTGACTTACGCAATGTTTCGCGCCTATATGGATATAGGCTTTTCAGTTGCGCGTTTTAATTATCGTGGTGTTGGCGATTCCGAGGGAACATTGGGTACGACAGCAGATAACATGATGGACATTGCCACAGTCATAGACTGGATTCAGAACCAAAATGAAGAAAGCGATAGACTTTGGCTGGCTGGCAATCATCTGGGGGCATGGTACGCTATCCAGGCGATGATGCGTCGACCCGAAGTCAGCGGCTTTACTTTGGTATCGCCAGATTCTTCTGTCAGTGACTTTACATTTCTTTCACCTCGTCCAAACCGCGGTTTGATGCTGCAGGGTGCCAAAGAAAGCGAAGATGCGCATGCTTTCGGCGTTCATTTGACGCAAATACTGAAAAAGCAAGCGCAGATAAGTCTGGAAACAATAAAAATTAAAGATGCGACAGAAAAATTTGCAACTCCGGCAGAATTAAAACAACTTTACAACGACATCAAGGCGTATGTGGGCCGTGAAAACGCAGATGACAAGTTATTATAATGAAAAATACACCGACCGAACGTTTTATTGATCCTGAAATCCCAGACGAAATGACAGCAACGATTCGTCCCAAGAAACTTGCCGATTTCATAGGCCAAGAATCGTTGAAACAAAATCTGGGTGTATTTATCACTGGTGCACGCACACGTGGAGAAGCAATGGATCATGTGCTGTTATATGGCCCCCCCGGCCTGGGTAAAACGACACTTGCGCACATTGTTGCGAACGAGCTGGGAACGAATTTCCGTGCAACTGCAGCCCCCATGCTGACCAAACAGGGTGATTTGGCGGCAATTTTGACATCACTGGAACCAAACGATGTTTTGTTTATTGATGAAATTCATCGCTTGCCAACCGCAATAGAAGAAGTTCTGTACTCCGCGATGGAGGACTTTAAGCTGGACATTATGCTTGGCGAAGGGCCGTCTGCAAAAAGTGTACGTATAGATTTGCCCCAATTTACTTTGGTGGGCGCGACAACTCGTACGGGATTGCTTTCTAATCCTTTGCGTGACCGATTCGGGATTGATTTGCGGCTGAATTTTTATCCACCCGAAGATCTGGGTAAAATTATCAAAAGAACCGCTAACATATTAGGTATTACAATAGAATCTACTGGTGCACTGAATCTTGCACATTCTTCGCGTGGCACGCCGCGTATTGCAAACAGACTGTTAAAACGCGCGCGTGATTTTGCAGCAGCGAAAGGCAGGGCGGATATATCAGACGACACAATAAAAACGACTTTGTTTCAACTTCATATTGATGGACGAGGACTGGATGAAATTGACCGCGAGTATATGAATGCAATAGTCCGGCATTACGGGGGTGGACCGGTCGGAATTGAAAACCTCAGCGCGATTCTATTTGAACCGACAGACACTATAGAAGATGTGATAGAACCATATTTGATGCAGCAAGGCTTTATTCAGCGAACTCCCCGTGGTCGGGTAATAACAGAGCAGGGTTACAAGCACTTGGGGCTGGAAAAATGAGCCCTCACGTTTTCCCTTTTTCCATCGCCTACGCCGACACTGATGCCGGCGGAATTGTTTATCATGCACGATACATTGAAATTGCCGAACGTGCTCGGATGAACTGGTTGCGCGGTGCGATCCCGCCAGACGGAGACATCGGATTTGTAATTCGTGAACTGAATGTAAAATATAAAAAACCACTGCGTTTGGGTGATGATTTTGTAGTAGAGACCATTGCAATTGATGCTGGCGCCGCATCAATTAAAATCGAGCAAAAATTTGTGAAAGATAATGAAATTTATGCTATACTAAACGGTACTGCGGCTTATATCGGCGCAAATATGAAACCAAAGCGAATCCCGGACGAATACACTAAAATAACAAAATAAAAAAAGAGAAACTAATGCAAAACAACTTTTCATTTCTATCAATCTTTTCACCAAGTGACCCTGTTGCTTTTTTAACATCAATAATGCTGGTTGTGGCAAGTGTTATTTCTTGGACAATCATTATTGGGAAATTCCGCCTGTGGAAGGAAACAAAAAATCGCCAAATAAAGGTTTCACGCGAAGATAATTTGGATACAATCCCAGATAAAATTATTGAACCTTATGATAAACATTTATGGTTTTTATCAATGGCTTCGGCTGTTGCGCCTTTTGTAGGATTATTCGGAACAATATGGGGAATTATGCATTTATTCAGCGCAATTGGCGCAAACAATTCAACCAGTTTGGCGGTTATAGCCCCCGGATTGGCGGTTGCATTGGGCGAAACTGCATTGGGTCTGTTCGTTGCAATACCCGCCGCGATTTCTTATCAATACTTCAGCAAAAAATCAGATGACCTGTATAACAAAATCGAAGCATCCGCCAAAGAATTAAAGAGAAAATAAAATGCCACGCAAGAGAAAATCGGTTGATTCAAATTCTTTGATTGTTATGACGCCGATGATTGACGTCATGACCGTTTTGCTTGCGGTATTTGTTGTCACGGCACCAATGTTAACCAGTGGAATTGATTTGGACTTGCCCAAAGCAGGACAAAGCGCCATGTCTGGCGATGATCATGCAATCCAAATAGGGGTAGATGCTGGAGGGCGTTATTTTGTCGGCAAAGAACAGCGAACCAGGGCAGAAATAGTAGAGCGTTTAATTGCAATGCGTGGTGAAAATCCGAAACTGACAATCATGATAAATGGCGACAAAAATGCGAACTATGGCGCTGTTATGTCAATGATGGGCGCATTGAAAGACGCAGGTTTCCAAAAGGTTGGTCTGCGCACGAAAATTGAAAATTGAAAACTACTAAGACCATTTTATCAGAAAACTTATTGGTATCCATTGCAGGGCATTTGGGAATTGTTGCCTTACTGATTACATCTTTTGCCGTGCTGAATCCTATGGATCAAGTTGTTATGGCTGATCATGTTCAGATTTATGAAATAGATCTGACTCGCGTTGAAATCAAAGGTAATGAAACGCTGGTTTTCAATACAGAAACGCCTGAGACAAATACAGAACAGCCCGAACAAAAAAAAGAAAACAAAACAAAAGAAATACCAGAGCCTTTTGGCGATGATCCTGTTTTGGAAAAAATTGCTGCTTTGCCCGATGTGGTAAAAAAGACCACAACTCAACCAAATCCCGATGCCCCCAAAGCTGCAACCATAGTTCGTGTAAATCGTGAAACAACCAGCTTGAACCGGACAATGACAATTTCGGTTGTAGACGCACTGCGGGTTGCGATGACCAGATGCTGGGTGTTTGATCGGAATTATCCAGGTATCAATGACATCCGTGCAGTTGCACACCTTTCTATGAATCAACGCGGATTTGTACAAAGCGTTTGGTTCGAGCAAGAATCTGCTGCAGCAGACAATCCATCTCTTGCATATGTTTTTGAAACAATACGGACCGCGATAACAAATTGCCAACCTTTTAGTATGCTGCCCGAAAACGAATATGAAAGCTGGAAAACAATACAGCTGACTTTCTATCCATCAAATGCCAGTGTTCAATAAAAAAATCCGCCAAATGGCGGATTTTTTATCGCAAGCCTTTTGCCTGACAACAAGACTCTGCGCCTTTGCGCCAGTCAGAAAATCCCGCGCCTGGGCTGCGTAAGTCTTGCCAAGGTTGCCATCCGCTGCAATTTTTCTTGCCTGCGGCATTAGTTGTACACTTTACATATCTGCGCAACTGGCAGGTTTGATTCGAGACTTTGCCATCCGGAGTTGTGCATTGCGCAACTACATTTTGATTCCGTGCATCGTCTTTGCCCAGTTCTTTCTGAGAGCGAAGAGTATATGCATTTGCTGATGCGCAAATGGTAATCAATAATCCAAAAATAAATATTTTTTTCATGGCTATACCTCTCTTTATTAAAAGTATAGAAAATTTCTAAAGCAAAAACAATGGGAATTTATTGTCTGACTTTCCAGGGCACATCGTTCATTATTAAATAAAACAATTCTGGATTGTCGGAATCGGGATTGCGGACTATTGGACGCACAACAAATATATCTATATCACACATAGTACCAGCACCTCGACCAGATTCGAACGCTTCGTCCTGAACTTCTTGCATATCCTGATTAAATTTGTTGGCAAAGTCCATAGCCTGCAAGAACGCCGCATCGTCATCCACAGGCGACATCGAATCGCCGGCCCACAAAAGCCACATTCCATGATTTACAACATTTTCTTGACCGGACAGATCATCAGCAGATAATAATCCCAATGGTTTAAATTCTATATTGCTGGTAAATTCACCGGTAGAGGTTTCACTCCAATCATAAAAATCACCGCCAAACTTTAATGCAGAATAAAGTATTCCAGCCTGGCGTTCCATCTTTGCCAGATGACCCACATTTTTCAAAGTACTTTGGAATAACCAATCACGAATTTTTCCAGATTTCATACCCGCGCGTGCGATTTTATTTCCCGCGCTGATTGTCTTTTCACCCTTGTTCAGCGCGCGCAAACCCTTGGCCATGCGCCATCCGCGTGCGATTACATTACCGCGCTGCGGGATTTTCCATGCCTTCATCCCTCGGCGCAAATCCTGCAGTTTGGAAAATGCCGATTGGGCTTCTTTTAATTTTTTCACATCACCAATTTTTTCCGCCTCGGCAATTTCTTTTTCTAATTTACCAATTTCCGCCAGTTTGGCGTCCTTGGTCTTGGACACTATTTCCAATTCCTGTTTGAATAAATTTCTTTGACGGTTTATTTCATATTGATATTTTACATCTTTTGTGCGGGTTAAATTCTGTTCGGCCACACGCATATTTTTTTCAATCTGAACCATTTTTTCCGTGGCATTTGGATTTTTCAGAATTTTTGCAATATCATCCGCTTTGCCCAGTTCCAATTTTTTGATATCAGAAATTGCGTCCAGTTCTTTCAGAATCTTTCTTGATTTAGCGGCTGCATTTACGGTTTTTTCATAATTTTTTACAGTTTCCAATCCACGTAATGCCTTCATTGTTTCCGCTAAATTTCTGGCCGCGCGGGTTGCACGTACGGCCTTGGTCATACCCAGTATAACAGTGCCGCCACCAACCGTCGCAACGGTTATTGCAACATCCATCGCAACCTGGGCCCACGTGACCCATTGCAGATTCGCCAATCCTGCGACATAGTAATCATTGCTGTCTTTTTCGCCAGATTCTTTCATAGCAACGGTTTTAACCGCAGCCAGGTTTACAATATCATTATCGTCGGCGAATGCTGAAACGCTGGTGCAAAGGGGAGCAGTAATTCCGCCACCCGCCTGCCAAATTTTAGTAGTATTGTGATTTTTTGGATAAATCGCATCAAAGTTATCTTCAAAATACTTCAAAGAAATAGTGTTATTTTTGTCTTCGCCGATAAAGGCATCCAGTGCGCCAGCTTGGACGACCAAAATTCCATACCATGCCGGTTCTGTATTGGTCCAAACGTTATTATCGCCGGGTGCACCGACGCGTGGAGAAATACAATCGTTGCCGCTGCAGGGCAGGGGCTGCTTGCCAGATAAAAGAACCCGTTGTTGCAAAATTTTTGGTTGAGTTTCATAATTTACAACAATTTTACGACTGACTGGGAATTGGTATTCAATCGGGGGGACCACCAGATTATCTTCTTCATCCAGCGCTGAAACTTCGGGACAGGCCAAAACTTTTTTAATAACTGATGGGGCTTGAAAATTTTTGTAAATCCAAGATTGAATCTCAATTTCTGTAGATTGTTCCGAAACAGCGGCAGAATCCGAACTCAACGCATCGGCAAAGACTTGTTGAGCACAGGTTGGCTGTATTTCTGGGACTGGCAAGGCATTTTGGGCGGCTTCTGCGGCAGGTGCCGCAGTTTCACTGACCACATCTGACGCGGGCTTTATATTTTCTGAATCAGCAAAAGTAGGCGTCAGCAAAGCGACGCAAAAAACAAATATGAAAAAACCGATTGTTTTTTTCATTCTCTCGATGACAATTATAACATAAAAAAGAAAGTAACGCCAAGCGGCCTTTTATCAATTATAAAAAAAATCCTTGATTTTTATGAAATAAGAGTATAAGCTGGGCGAGCCTTCATCCATTGCCTTCCGGGCATTGGTTGATAAGTTG
>CAZUED010000007.1:0-27693 GCA_964619545.1 uncultured Muribaculaceae bacterium
AATGCACTGATGGATAATAAAGGCGCAACCCACAGCATTAAGCGTGTTGGTCGTGGTATGGGATCTGGAACTGGCAAGACTGCTGGTCGTGGTAATAAAGGACAGAAAGCTCGCGCGGGATCGCGCAAGCAGAAAACCTTTCAGGGTGGTCAGATGCCAATTTTGCGTCGTTTTCCAAAGTTTGGATTTAACAATATTTTTGCAAAAAAATATATTTCCATCAACTTGGGTGACATCGAAAAATTTATAAAATCTGGTAAGATTGATGCAAAAAAAGAAATCAACATTGATACTTTGTTAGCTGCAAAAATTTTGAACCGCAAATTTGATGGCTTGAAAGTTTTGGCCAAAGGCGAAATCAAAACCGCTGTTAACGTAAAAGCGACCAAATGGTCCAAAGCAGCAGAAGCCGCTATTGTTAAAGCTGGTGGAAATATCAAAGCATAAAAGTTTTTTGTAAAACAAACAAAAAGGAGAGGAATATGACCGAAAAAAACAAAAAACTTACAATACAAATTATCGTCGGAATTTTGATATTCTTGGCTGCATGGTTCGTAATAAGGGTGACTGGTCAATTCTTGTCAATTTTCCTGGTCCAAGGCGCATTGGCAGCAGTTGTTACGTGGGCTGTAATCAGTATTGGTGATAAAATTGGCCTGCCGGGTTTTAGCGAAAAGAAAGCCGGTAAAAGAAAATAAAGCGTGAAACGTAAGGCGTAAGTTATAAGACGTAAGATAAAAAATCTTTCGTTTTATGCCTTGTGTCTTACGAATTCACACATAATGAATATGAAATCGATAAAAAATTTCTTTTCTAATCTTTCCGACCTGCAAAAGCGGATACTTTTTACGCTTGGTGCGTTGATTATTTATCGTGTTGGGTCGTTTATCCCATTGCCGGGCGTTAATGCTTCGGCTGTTTTGCACTTGTTCCAAGGCGAAGGCGGAATGTTGGGAATGTTTGATATGTTTTCTGGCGGTTCGCTGTCCCGCATGTCTGTTTTGGCGCTGAACATTTTCCCTTATATTTCAGCATCCATCGTTATTCAATTGTTGACTGCAACCAGCAAATCTTTGAATGAATTGCGCAAAGAAGGCGAGTCTGGTCGTATTAAAATCAATCAATATACTCGTTATCTGGCAGTATTACTGGCCGTTGTTCAGGGTTGGGCAGTTGCAAAAGGGTTGGAAGCAATGGCGCCAGTTAATGGCGTTCCTGCGGTTATCAATCCAGGTTTATCATTTGAATTGTCCGCGGTTATTGCACTGGTCGGTGGAACGGTTTTCGTAATGTGGTTGGCTGAACAAATAACTGCACGCGGAATAGGTCAGGGTGCATCATTGTTAATTATGGCTGGTATTTTAGCTGAAGTTCCAGGCGGCATTGCAAAGTTATTCTCGTTGGGTGGTGTTGGTCAGATTTCTCCGGCTATGATTGCACTGATCGTTGGATTTGTTGTTGGTATTATCGCGTTAATCGCATTTATGGAACAGGCCCAGCGTCGCATACAGATTCTTTATCCTCGTCAAGTTATGGCAAATGGGGTTATGAATACTAATGCTTCGTATTTACCGATAAAGGTGAATATGTCTGGCGTTATGGGACCAGTTTTTGCATCGTCTATCATGATGTTGCCTGCTTTCTTGCAACGTTTTATCCAAAGCGAAAATCATATAGTTCAAAGTGTTATGGGATTTTTCACTTATGGGACTTGGTCATATCTGGCTGTCTTTACTTTGCTGATAGCTTTCTTTGCATATTTCCAGACTGCGGTCGTATTTAATTCCGAGGAAACAGCAAACAACTTGAAAAATGCCGGCGGATATATTCCAGGCGTGCGCCCGGGTGAGCAGACAATACATTTCTTGGATAATGTTGTATCCCGCACGACCGCAATTGGTGTAGCATATCTGATAGTTGTCTGTGTAATTCCTATAATTCTGAACACTCACTTAGGTATGCCACTGGTAATCGGTGGAACCAGTGTATTGATCGTTGCAGGCGTTGTTTTGGATACTGTTAATCAAGTTCAGTCTTACCTGGTGGCAAAGCAATATAGCAGCGTCATCAAAAAAGCACAAAAGAAAGGCAGATTTAGGGTTTGACTTTTGCTGTGTATGATATAAAATGCCCGGGCAAAAGTAAATTTAGCGCACGATAAGCGCGAACACAAAAAGTAAAAGGAAAAAAAAGTATGGCACGAATTGCAGGTGTAAATATTCCGGAAAACAAGCGCGT
The DNA here is from genome assembly GCA_964619545.1 of uncultured Muribaculaceae bacterium. Lineage (GTDB taxonomy): Bacteria > Pseudomonadota > Alphaproteobacteria > Rs-D84 > Rs-D84 > WRCA01. The sequence goes on from CAZUED010000007.1 coordinate 2,239, forward strand.
AGAAATCGCGCTGCAATCCATTTACGGCATCGGCCCGGCCAAGGCCGCGCAGATTGTAAAGGCCTTGAAATTCAAGGATTCTTTGCGTACCAAGGATTTAACCGACGCCGAGATTGTAAATATTTCCAACTATATTGAAGAAAATTTCAAAGTAGAAGGCGATGTTCGTCGTGAAATTTCGATGAACATTAAACGCTTGCAGGATCTGAAGGCATATCGCGGGATTCGTCATCGCAATCGCCTGCCGGTTCGTGGGCAGCGTACTCAGACAAACGCTCGTACTCGCAAGGGCAAGCGCGTAGTCGTATCAGGTTCGGCAACAAAGGGAAAATAAAAAATGGCAGTTAAATCTACGAAAAAGAAAGTCGTTAAAAAAGTTTCGCACGGCATTGCCCATGTCTTGGCGACGAATAATAACACTCGCATCACCATCACAGATCAGTCTGGTGCAGTTTTGGCGTGGGCGACCGCGGGTGCAAATAATTTCAAAGGCGCGAAGAAATCCACCCCGTACGCTGCAACAATTGTTGCTGATGCGGTTGGAAAGAAAGTTGCTGAAATGGGAATGAAAACCATTGATGTCTTGATGCGCGGAATTGGCCAAGGACGTGAGTCTGCGGTTCGTGGTCTGGGCAATGCAGGTTTGATAGTTCAGTCCATCACTGATACTACACGCATTCCACATAATGGATGCCGCCCAAAGAAAGTGCGTCGCGTCTAAAATATATTTTGCTAGCGGGCGAATTGCCCGTTCCCAGGGTGAAAATAATAAACTAAGCCACAGGAGCCTTTAATGATAGAAAAAAACTGGATGACTCTTATTAAACCAAAAAAGCTGGTTGTAAAAGTCAATGAAACAAACCCCAACGAAGCAGTTATTATTGCCGAGCCTTTGGAAAAAGGATTTGGTTTAACATTGGGCACCGCTTTGCGTCGTGTTCTGTTATCATCTTTGCAAGGCTGCGCACCAATCTATGTAAAAATTGATGGCGTTCAACACGAATTCCAAAGCATTACTGGCGTTCGCGAAGATGTTACTGACATCATCCTTAATTTAAAAGGTGTTTATTTCAAGGCTATCAACGAAGGCCAACACAAAGCTACTTTGCGCGTTAAGGGCCCAGCTGTCGTTACCGCAGGTATGATAGAGACCACTGGTGGCATTGAAGTTATAAACAAAGATGTAGAACTTTGCAATTTGGATAAAGGCGCATCGTTGGATATGGAAATCATGTTGGGAACAGGTCGCGGCTATGTTCCAGCCAGCGCTCGTGCCGAAGGGCTGCCATTGGGGGTTATTCCGGTTGATTCCATTTTCTCGCCTATTTTAAGTGTTGCAAACATCGTATCTGAAACTCGCGTTGGACAAAGCACAGACTATGATCGTTTGGAATTGTCTGTTAAAACAAATGGCTCGGTCAGCCCCGAAGATGCAGTTGCATTGGCATCTAGAATTTTGACTGATCAGTTGGTTGTCTTTATCAACTTTGAAGATCCAACCCAGGTTAATATGCCAGCAGAAGAAGAAAAGAAAAAAGAAGCTTTGCCATTTGATCCAAAATTGTTAAAACATGTTGATGAATTGGAATTGTCCGTTCGTGCAAACAACTGCTTGAAAAACGATAAAATCAATTGGTTGGGTGAATTGGTACAAAAGACCGAAAACGATATGCTGAAGACCCCGAATTTTGGCCGCAAAAGCTTGAATGAAATCAAGGCTCAGTTAGAGTCAATGGGATTGGGCTTGGGTATGGAAGTTCCAGGTTGGCCACCAGAAAACATTGCTGAGTTGGCAAAAAAGTACGAAGACCCATACAAATAAAACAACTAAATAAATTTCTATGTGGTAGAATATGCCACATAGAAATTATTATTTCTGTAATTGCAAATTATTGTGATGCAGAAAAAATGTCTAATCCTTGGGTACCAAGGCAGTAACGCAAAAAGGAGCGCAATATGAGACATATGAGAGCAGGACGCAAGTTTAACCGCGATAGTAATGCACGAAAAGCTTTATTTCGTGGCTTGGCAAAAAACTTGATTGAAAAAGAACAAATTAAAACAACCTTGCCAAAGGCAAAAGATTTGCGCAGCGTTGTTGAAAAACTGGTTACCAAGGCAAAAACAGATTCTGTTGCAAATCGTCGTTTGATTGCTGCCGAACTGGGCAGCAGCAGTGCAGATGCAGTAAAAAAATTGTTTGCAGTTTTGGGTCCTCGCTATGCAAAGCGCCCAGGCGGATACACCAGAGTTCTGAAAGCAGGCTTTCGTTATGGCGATGCAGCACCTATGGCTGTAATTGAATTTGTTGATCGTGATGAATCTGCAAAATCAAAAGCTAAAACAGATGATAAAAAAGCAGAAAAACCAAAAGCCGAAAAAGCTGAAGCAGCAAAACCGGTAAAAGCACCAGCAGCAAAAGTTGTAAAAGAAGCTGCAGCCCCAAAAGCAAAGGTCACCGGAACAAAAGCTGTCGCTGTAAAGCGTAGAGCAACTGGTAAATAATAAAAACGCCGCGAAAGCGGCGTTTTTAAATCAATAATTTATCGCGCAAATTGGATTATTTCTTGCAATGGTGTTGGATTTTTTATGACTTTAGAATAATCATAAAGTTTACTTAGATCTGGAATATTTATTGAATTCCATGGAAGAATTTTTAAACCATTATTGTCGCAAAAATTTTTTGAAATTGGGATTATCATTGCAGTTTTAGACATATTCATACCAAGATCTTTCATGTTTTGTAAATCATAGAAATTAAAATTATGTTTTTTTGCAGTTTTATAATTACAATGAATTTGGCTTTGTTTGCCCTTCATAATTTTTGCTTCGCCTTTTTTATTACCAGCATTATCCAGAACATGAACAAATTTAATTATATCATCAAAGTCTGATATTTGCCCCAATGCTGTGCGCAGATCTTGTTCTATACCACTGTATGAAAAAATATGCTCTGTCGGCATTCCACAAATTATATTTTGCGACTTTGGCAGGACATACATGCCGGTTGCTGCATAACCCCAAATCCAATTCATAATTTGTTTTATATCAACGATATTAAAATCGTATTTTTCGCCAGGTATAAATTTTTCTGGAATAATCCGCAAATGCTTGAATTTTTCAACACGGGTTTCAATAGTGAAATAGCCACGCTTTTGTTCGTTATCAATAAATTGAATTTTTGCAACAGACAAAACAGAACCATAGTATGGATAGTTCTTTTCAATGTTAGGAATATAGTTTCTAAGATCATTGATAATCATATTATAACTCTGAGATGTCCGTTATTATTTTTACGCCATCAGCTTCCCATTTTTTGCTAAGTTGGTTCAAATCCATTATATTTTCGGTTTTCAGTAATAATACTGGTACAGCGTTCTTTTCTTTGGCGGCGGCTATAACTGCATTGACAGGCGAAGTTTTTTGTTTTCCGGTCGCAAACCAATTATCTCCATCTGCAACCCAAAAGTCTGGGTCGTCATGAGTTGCTATGGCGAATTTTTTATCCCCGCGAATTTCAATTTTTATTTCCAGCGCTGGTGTTGAATTGGTATCGGAATTATCGTCCTCCCAATTTAATTCTTTGAATACTGGTGCGTCTGATTCTTCATCGGCTTCCAAATCAAAATTTTCGGGCAGCGCCATCGATGAAATGCAGTCGGTATTTGGTGCGCACTCTGAAGATAATTCAGTCTGTTTGATAGGGGGAAGAACAATCTTGTAATCGGTTGCACCGCGAGAAAGCTGACCACGAATTAATCGGGAATAGGGTACTCGCATTTCTTCGGGCAATTCTGCTGGAAATATTATTTGTTTTTCTTTTGGCACTTCTTTATTGGTCGTGTCTTCCTTTTTTTCTTCTTTTTTTTCTTTGCGCGCTAATAAAGGTTTACCTGTTTTGGTAATAACCATACAACCTGCAATCCATATTGGAACCCATGCAATCATGGTTATGCCGAAACTGAATCCACTGAATCCGTGCATTGCATAGCTGGGAATGCTTGCCCAGTCGCTGATATGCAAAATGTCAAAACCAAAAAGAATCAAAAAAATCAAATAGGACGCAACAAAATACCAGCCCGTCCAAAGGGCAATGTTTTTTACAGGGAAAGATTTCTTTTCACTATCTTTCATTTGTCAAGAGTATAACATAATGGCTTTTTTTGTCAAGTATAGAGTTTGTCTGCGGTTTTGGTTCCTTTTTTCCATTTCCATCTATTTTTATTTGTGGTATAATTAAAAGAAATAGAGGGAACGGGACATGAGAAAAATACTAGGTTTTCTGGGAGTTTTTGCCTTTACGGCATTTGTTGGTGTCTCTGCACAGGCAGCATCAATACCTAATGCAAGGGGGGGCGATGTTTATCGTTCAACTTCTGTTAATGCATCAAATCGTATGCCCAGCATGCCCGGGGGGATTGGCGGAGTAGTTGGTGGAAACCTGGGCGCTAATGTCAGTACAAACGTTCCGACAGATTGTGGTTGCGGCACTTGTCCGTGTCCATCCGGCTGTACGCCCGGCGCCACACAGCCTTGTATAACTTCATCTGGACAAACTGGCAATCAGGTTTGCAACAATAACGGAGTCTGGGGTGCATGTGTTGTATTATCGTATACTGTTGATGAATGCATGAATGCTTTACTGGCGTGTATTAACAATGGTGCATTGCCTGGTGGTATCAGCGATATGTATGATGCAAACATCAGAAATTCCATTATTTCTGGAAGTGGAATATGTCGCTCGACCATCGACTATTGTGTTGCCAATCTGGATGTTTACAATAATGCATCAGATGTTTGGATTGATTTTAATTCCCGCGTAGTTCAGCCCCAGTATTATAATTTTGTTTTGCGCAAGACTGGCTTGACACCAAATCAAGCGGAAAGCACATGTATATTGATTGATAAAAGCACACAGGGACGGTCGTTCCAGGCTGTTGGTCCCCAAGGATTTAACGTTAATAACGCCGATGGCAGTCGTGGCAATTATGCGCGCTGGGACGCCAAGGTTGGCGAATGTCTGGTACGTGTTGCCGCATATAACAAGGATGATTTAATTTCCAATAAATGGTTATTTGGTGCAGCTGGTGATGATAAACCGGCCGAGGCATGGAAATCGGCTGGCAGCAGCTTTACCTGCAACAAGGATTTGTTTGATTTTAGTTTATTGAATCAAACTTCGACGGTTGCGGTTGTCGGGGCAGGCGCGACTGTATTGGGTACTGGAATTACGGCATTGGCAAGTATTCCTGCCCAGGAAAAGAATACCGGAATGTTTAATTGCAATAATCCAGAGCATCGTCAAGACTTGCGCCGGGCAATCCGTGAAAACAATATGGAAGGTGCATTGAATCTTTACATGAATAATCAGTTAAGATCCAGTGATGTTGAATTAGAGTTTGATGCATGTGAAGAAATTGTAAATCTGCAAGACATTTTGCAAGAAATCAAGTCTGATCCATGTTATACGAATGCTAATGCAAACAGCTTGATTTTAAAGGTCGACATTAACGGAAATCCTGTTTCGGCAAATGCAACCAGCACCAACTATGGAACCGAGCCAGTTTGTGAAAATATAAAGTGGAGCAATATTTTGTTAAATACTAATCGCCGTTGTTCTGGTCCCAGTGGATGCGTAGAAAATAAAATAACAAAGTTGGAAGTTGATCAATTGGCAAACAATTTATCCAAGGTGGCCGACATATTGCGCAATGGTGGTAAAGAAATGAACAAGGTTGTTAAAAACTCGCTGATAGCAGCGGGTGTTGGCGCGGGTGCGACGGGTCTGGCGACCGCGATAACGGCCTTTGTTGAAAAAAATAACATCAGCTGTCGTGTCGGAAATGATATGGAACGCGTGGCAATGGGCAAAAGTGGCAGTATAGATTCATTGAAAAATTTCTATGTGAAATGGAATCTGAGACTTCCCGATACCATTGGCCCATCGCCCAGTGTTGTAGTAACAGATTGTGCCAGTTGGCGCAGCGCTTGCGCGGCAATCAAAGACATTCAGCAATGCACAGGCGCAGCATTGAATTACAAGCCAGTCGGTGCAACATCCACAGCAATTGTTTACAACGCTTGCGCGGTTACTAATAACGTTTGTGCAGAAAACATTCCAGTTGCGACCAGCCAAGGCGCATGTCCATAAACTGGCAATATATTTTTATTAAATAAAAAATCCGGTTATTACCGGATTTTTTTTAATGAAGTTTTCATGGAAATTTTCTGCGGAACAAATCCCATAGCAATCGCCAGTTCGTTTAGTTTGTCGGGATTCTCGATTACGCTGGCTACCAGATTTTCTGCTCCGTTCCAGCGAACCTGGCAAGATGTTGAATATGAAATACCAGAAAACTTTGCGACCCCGTACCAATTACCATTAATTTTGGTAAAGCAGTACAAGTGTGTGCTGTCTGTATAGTTTTTCTTTTGGAACTTGAATTTAGATATGTCAACTTTGGATATATTTTGTTTCTGATTTTCTGGTGTTTGAACAGAAAAATCTTTATCGTCATTAGTAAAAGCAATAGATTCAATTTCTCTGGCATCAACACCAATGAGATGGGACATCTTTTGTTTAAAGAAAACCCAATAATAATCTTCATCGTAATAAATTGGAAGTCCGCGTGCTTTGGCATGTTTTTTATATTCCCAAGCCCAACCATTTTTAAGAGCTTTCTCAACAGATTTATTCATGATATGTTGTCTGGGACCGGTGGATATGTTTTGATTTTTAATACTATATTTGCCAAGAAAGTCTGCATATTTATTTTTCAAATAGTTTTGTATTATTGTCATAATAAAACCTGTTTAAATAATTCCATGAATATACAACATTAATTTTTTTTGTCAAAGCTTATTTTGCATTTTTTTCCTATAAATCCGCCTATTATTTGATGTTTGATAAAAAAAGAGCGAAATATATTTGCCCGAATCGGAATAATAGATTATCATGGATGTAATTCAATTAAAGGGGAGAATAGATATGCGCCAAACCCGCAGAAATCTTATTACACATTCAGGTGGATTTTTCAAAGTTTTTTTTGACATAAGTTGGCAGTTGTCTGTGAAGAAGTTTGTAGTATTTTTTATTTTATTTTTTATTTCGACACCATTACATGCCGTAATTACAGCAAAAAGTTATGTAGTGGGCAAGGGAAGTCCATTTAATACCGGCTATCTGTTGGAAGCAGACGCTTCGGATCCAAGTGGTGCAAAGGCGAAAAGCACCAGTTATACCGTAACCCAGATACTTACCGAGCTGGGTAAAAAATTGGATGTTCCCGTTGACCTTTGGGCCACGCCCATTCCTTCTAGCCAATATAACACTTTATATTGGCGTAATATTGATGGTGATACCAGAACAGTTGATTCGGGATATCCCATATCTAAAAATGTTGTGTATAACTCAGCTTTGCCTACCGCTAATCATCTTGCTATAATAAAAGATGGTTCGGGTAAGAATGGTGAAGCCGAAGTTGGCAGTTCTGGGGTTGCTATTAGTCAAATTTATGGCACGGGGACTGGGATGCTTACACTGCCGGGGGGTGGGTATACTCTTCCTGCTGCTACAAACTTGGCGCTAGGTGGAGTAAAACTGTCGCTGGCGGCGACCGCAACCCCGGTGGTTATGGCGCCAGCTCCGACGCTGGGATCGCATTATCCGGTAAGACTTGATTCCGGAAACATTGCTTATGTAACTGTTGATAGGTATGCCGCGGGCGCCGGAATTAGCATCAGCGGAAATGTCATCAGCGCGACCGGTGGTGGTAATTATACTCTTCCTGCTGCTACAAACTTGGCATTAGGCGGATTAAAATTGGCCCAAGCGGCGGATGCATCTGCGGCGACTTTGGTTGCGAATACTACAACTGGTGGCAGAAATTATCGCCTGAAGCTTGATTCTGGTGGTATTGCTTATGTTAATGTTCCATGGTCTGATACGAACACGACGTATACTGCGGGTTCCGGCATCAGCATCAATGGAAATCAAATCAGTGTGGTCGGCGGTGGTAGTAGCTTTAGTGATTGTAACCCAGATTGGAATCCAGTAATATCAATGAGCTTTAGTACTGTAGAATGTCATCAATCGGGTATTGTCGAGACCGTTACATTCAGATTTTCCCCTGAAAATCCAGTTGCCCAAAATTGTGGTAATGACTGGACCCAGCCCTGTCCGGGAACATTTATTTATGAGTTCACCGGTGGTGATATAGGTGGTGTTGATTCTGATGACCCAAGTCGCCATAATCCTGGAAATGTTAAAATTTGTACTTTTTCTATGGCTGTTGAAAGTAATTATGGTACGATTGGACCAGGTATCTATGAGCCCGGGGTGATGTTTTTGGGTACGGATCCGAAAGGCGGCGGGACAGGATTGTTTTACAGAAGCGGGGTTGTTGCTGGTACCACCAATGATTATGGGCTTATTCCACCATCTACAATCACGGTAGACTGCACATTTGTTATTAGACACCCACGGTAGACTGCACATTTGTTCTTAGACACTAATTATCTAAGATGCTGTAAATTCAGTTTTGTTTATAAAGAAAAAGAAAGCGGCAATAAATTACGCCGCTTTCTTTGTTTTTTTCAGAACTTCCATTGGTGATTTTTTATTTTCCACCACATCTGCGTCCATCACAATCTCGGCCAATTCCGGACGATCTGGCGCATCAAACATTGGTTGTAATAATAATTTTTCCAAAATGCTGCGCAGTCCGCGCGCACCACTTTTGCGTGCCAAAGCTTTTTGTGCAATTTTATGCAAAGCGTCTTCTTTGATTGTCAGTTTTACGCCTTCCATTTCCAGCAAAGCTTGGTACTGACGCACAATCGCGTTTTTCGGTTTAGTTAAAATTTCTACTAACGCATTTTCATCCAGCTCGGTCAAGGTCGTGATAACCGGCAGACGGCCAATCAATTCTGGAATAATTCCAAATCTGACCAGGTCTTCGGGTTGGACATCCGACAGATGATTTTTTGCCTCGCGCTCTTTTTTGCTGGCGACATTAGCGCCAAATCCGATGCCCGCGCGATCGTTTGTGCGCGCGCCTATTATTTTATTTAATCCGTCAAATGCTCCGCCGCAGATAAATAAAATCTTGCTGGTGTCCAATGTTAAAGTGCTTTCGCCCGGATGTTTGCGACCGCCGCCTTGGGGGGAAACATTAGAAATTGTTCCTTCGATAAGTTTTAACAAAGCCTGTTGGACTCCTTCGCCGGAAACATCACGGGTCAGGCTGGGGTTTTCACTCTTGCGCGCAATTTTATCAATTTCATCAATATAAATAATTCCACGTTGTGCACGCTCTATATCAAAGTTTGCGTTCTGAACCAATCGCGTCAGAATGTTTTCAACATCTTCACCGACATAACCAGCCTCGGTCAAAGTGGTTGCATCCGCAATCGCGAATGGCACATCCAGTATTTTTGCCAAAGTTTGTGCAAACAAAGTTTTTCCGGTTCCGGTCGGACCAATCATTAAGATGTTGGATTTTTGTACCTCGATATCAGAACGCAGTCCTGCGCTGTGGCGCTTGTAATGATTATAAACTGCAACGGCCAATGTTCGTTTGGCTTCATCTTGACCGATAATATATTCATTCAAGATGTTATAAATTTTTGTTGGCGTGGGCAGTGCCGATGCGTCAGTTGTGATTTTCTGACGATTATCATCTGCCAAAATGTCATTGCACAGGTTTATGCATTCATCACAAATACAGACATTCTTGCCGGTTACAATTCGGCGGACTTCATGCATTGCTTTTCCGCAAAAGCTGCAAACCTGTGGCTCTGGTGAAACTTTGTTTTCGTTTTCAGACATGCTTTACGCCTTTTTAGTCATAACTTCGTCGATTAAACCAAACTCTTTTGCCTGGGGTGCAGACATAAAGTTGTCGCGCTCCATCGCATCGTGCAATTGCTTTTCTGTTTTTCCGGTGAATTCCGCCATCATTTTCGTGGTTTCTTTCTTTAACTTAGAAAATTCTGCGACATGGATTTCCATATCAGTAATCTGTCCCTGGGTTCCCGCCAAAGGCTGGTGAATCATGATACGCGAATGGGGCAGGGCAAAACGTTTCCCTTTTTCCCCGGCTGCCAGCAACACTGCACCCATGGATGCAACCAGACCCATCCCAATAGTTGAAACATTTGCCTTGATATATTGCATGGTGTCCAAAATCGCGCGACCGGCATCGACCTCGCCACCGGGACTTTGGATATACATTGCGATGTCGGCATTCGGGTTTTCAGATTCCAAAAGAAGTAATTGGGCAATAATGACATTTGCCATTTGAGAATTCACTTCGCCCTGAAGCATAATGATTCTGTCGCGCAGCAGGCGGCTGTAAATGTCAAAGCTGCGTTCGCCGCGTGGAGATTCTTCGATGACCATTGGTATTAAAGACATGTCTTATCCTTTTACAAGTATTCGCATTATAGCATTGAATTTTCCGATTCGCGAGTTTTCCGCTTGCACCGATACTTAAAAATAATGTAGAATCCGGCTGAGGAAATTCAAGGGGTAAATTGCTTAAATTTCTGCAGTTTTGCGGCATTGTTTGCGTGTGCCTGGTATCGGCACCTGTTTTTGGTGCCCAAAGCCCCAGAACTTTGGGCTCTACCACCCCGGCCCGCACCCAGACGGCTGATACCAGAACGACCAGGTCGGCAACTCAATCCATTTCTACACGCAGCGCGGTTCAGACAGCTCGGTCGGCAACGACCAGTCGCAGTGCTGCAACAGGAACAGCCCGCTCGGCACGAACAAATCAAACCAGTATAAAGTCGACATCAGCAAATACGGCGCGCGCAACGATCGCACCAACTTCGACTTCGATGGGCGATGGATATAACACTTGCCGCGATGCTTACTTTACTTGCATGGACCAGTTTTGCGCAAACAAGGATGAGACGTATCGTCGTTGCGCATGCAGTTCTCGTCTGGATGGATTGCGTGAAATGGCGCGCAAGGTTGGGCAAACCCAGGGTCATCTGGAAACATTTTCCGATTACAATATAGATGCAATTTCTAAAACCGCGAAAGAAGTTTCAGCATCTTTGACCGCCACAACCGGAGAAAGCACAGCATTGGCGGACAAATCAGAAAGTGCGCAAAAACTGGCGGGAATTTCTGCAGTTTTGGGCGGGACTAAAACTAAATCTTTATCAACGGCTGGAACATTGGACATTGCTGGTGACATCGGTGCAATTTGGTCTACCCCAGATTTTATCGGCGGCAGTGATATAGCAAATATGGAGGGTGAAAAATTATATTCCCAAGTTAACAGCCAGTGTTTAAGTATGGTTGCATCGGCTTGCCCGCGCGAGGCAACATTGAACATGGTTGTATCGGCATATGGAATGTATATTGAACAAGATTGCAATGTTGCGCTGGCAGCAATAGAAGGCAGAAAAATAACTGCTGCTGCCGCTGTTCGGGCCACTGGTCGCGAAATGGAACTGGCACGACTGGAAAATTATGATGCGCATAATTCGACCGAAATAAATGAATGCATAGCCCAGGTGCGCAAGGACCTGACCGCTGACGCAGCATGTGGCACGAACTTTGTTCATTGTTTGGATATGACGGGTTTGTATCTGGATTTTAATACTGGTGCGCCGATTTATTCACCAGAATTTTTCAAGCTGGAAAAGCAAACCACTTTGGATGGTGATTTTATGAATGCCAACACTAACCGCTTGCTGTTGACCGCGTTGGAAGAAAAAAAGTCGGCCGCCGCCCGCGGATTAGATACTTGTCGCGATGTCGCAGATGATGTTTGGTCAGAATTCAAGCGCCAAGCAATCATAGAAATTTATCAAGCACAGCAATCGCGCGTAAAGCAAGTTCGTGATGAATGTTTGTCCGTTGTAAATCAGTGCTATGACGAGAAAGTAGGACAACTGAAAAACTTTGCAAATATAGACAGCCAGATGTTGATCGGTCAATCTGTCGGAACTGCCGAAGCTTTATGCAAAGAAAAGCTGGATTCATGCAGCAATGTGTTTGGTGGTGGCTCTAATGGTCTGGCTTCTTTGTTGGCATTCGTTCATGATGTGGGATCTGCGAAAATCTCGGAAAATTGCCAGGCAAGTCTGGATAAATATATTCACGAAGTGTGTGCTGTAACCGGTGATCTGGCACACAGTTATCCGTATTCATGCCGTGTCCGAAATCCTGGTTCTTATGATTGCGAAATGAAGAATTGGTCTGGGGCATCGGCATGTACAGGACAATCAGGATCTGTTTATGAATTGTTAGTAAAATACGCACGTGAAAATTGTGTGCGCACAGATTTTCCGGCTGACCAGCCGCTGCCTTCGGACGCTATGGAGTATGTAAATAAAGTTTTTGATAATGTTTTTATCGATATGCGGACTTTGTTAAAAACAGAGTGTGAAAGGTATTCGGGCGAATGGTTGGATAATGGAAATAAATCAAATATAGATCTTTATACCAAGTTGGTGTCTGCATCCGATTTATGGGGAGTTTGTATAAAGCCTTACTGCGTATTCCAAGGTGATTCATGGTTGGATTCTAATGGGGTAAAGCAATGCTGCCCAGCGAATTCTATTGCTGATGAAACTTGTGTCACCAGTACAACTCCAGGTTGCACAGCAAAAAATTGCCGCGGAATTACTTGCCCAAGTGGCGCGACCATAAATACTTCGATATGTGATAATTCTGAAAAAGTATTAAGCACCAATCCGCCAACATTGGGTGGCTGCATAGGAAGAACTGGTTCTGGATCTACACCTGAATCTCAGTTGCCGTATTGTAAATGTCCGACTTATCTTTATAGTGTTCCGCATAATTATAACACGGCAAATCCATATGGTGCTGGGGATGTAGTTTTGGAAGACCAAGGAAAATGTTTGGCAAAATGTGATGCTAATTCCAGCTGGGATACAAGCTGCCTTGTGAAAAGTTCATCTGGTACAGTAGGAGGATGCTTGTCAAAATATTGCAGATGTAATTCTGGGTACAAGTTTATGGCTGGAAACGGTGGTTCAATTGGTGAAATCCCAATAGGCGGTGGCATCACAGTTGGTGGTCCAATAGGGGGAGGGGACTTGCCATACATAACTATGGACAGATGCGTGCAAATTGTAAATTGCACCCCGGGGCAATACTTGCCTGCGAGTGCTTATTCTTGCATCCAGTGTCCTGCAAACAGCTGGTGCGCAGGCGGAACTTATGAAATAAAAAGCATCAATCAGGGTATAACTGCTTGCGGTGCTGGATTGGTTTCTGCACCTGGATCTTCCAGTGTTGGGGCCTGTCATACACCAATTTGCCCAGCTAATTCTTCGATTGATGCCAGCTGTACTGCGGCCGAGACACAAGCTGGTTGTCCGCCTCCGGATTGGTTGCTTTCTCCTGGATGTGTTTCAGCTGGATGCAGATGCGACCTTACCTATTGTTCTAATGGAACTGCGTGTATATTGCAGAATATATAAAAAATAAAAGAGGGAGACTTTTAATGAAAAAGTTATTAGTTTTATTATCATTTTTTGTTGCTGCATCGGCAAATGCCGCAGACTGGTGGGCCATGGATACAATTTGTCGCCCGGATCCGGACAAATGCTATACATCAATGGGCGTTGGTTTTGATGCCGCTTTATGGGATACCAGCGCTGGATGTTGGGGTATGAAAATGGTATGTGGCGATTCTTTGGTGGGGGCGACAGATGACATGGTGCCTTATTCCAAATCTCAGATTTCATCAGGATTAAATAAAAATGCAGATTTTGATTTCGAGCTGTTAAATTCTACTTCCAGATGTTGGGGCGCACGCAAGACCAAGGATAATGGAAGTAAGGCGATGGTTGGTGGCGCATGGGTCAATGTATTTTGCAGTGGAGTTTTAAGTGGCGCAGATCAGCGGGTTGCAAATGGGGAAATTATGTTAAGTCAACAACCAACTTGTAGTGAACTTGCCCAAGATGGATGGGTTGTCGCGCTGAATACTAACAAGTGTTTTGGTAAAAAATATGCATATCCAGATTATTTTATTGAGTGCGGAACATCAAATGATTTGCCCAGCAGAATTATTGTGCTGGGTGGTGCGCGAAATTTTGCTACAGGCGGAACAGGGTCTGGTGCACCTGCAACTGTGTCGGCAGCAACCAATATTCTAAATCAGATGTACACAGTGTCCCGACAAAAACATGTGGAAAAATTCGGGAAATAACTTGATTTTTTTTGGTTGGCGCGTTAAGCTTGCCCTTGATAAAACAAAGGAATTTTTATGGCAAAAGATGATGTAATTGTTTTTAATGGTGTTGTCATTGACAAGATGCCCAACACTATGTTTCGTGTAAAGCTGGAAAATGGGCATGAAATTTTGGCAACCGTATCGGGAAAAATGCGTAAATCCAGAATTTGGGTAAATGTCGGTGAAAAAGTTCGTGTTGAAATGACACCATATGATTTGGATAAAGGGCGGATAGTTTATGCCGAACGTAACAGAACCACAGGTACAGCGGCTCAACCACAAGAATAAAAAACCTGCAAAAGCAGGTTTTTATTTATAACTTGGCGCGCCCAGAAGGATTCGCTCGCTGGACACTTTGTGTCCGCTGCGCGGCAATCGTAAAGATTTGGACGCGCAAAGCTTTCCAAATCTACTTCTTGTCGAACCCGGGTTCTCATTTTCTGACCAACGCAAAAAATAAAATGACCATGAAGGTCATTTGATTTTTTGGCGCGCCCAGAAGGATTCGAACCCTCAGTCTTCTGATCCGTAGTCAGATGCTTTATCCAGTTGAGCTATGGGCGCGGATGCGCTCAATAATAAACTCTCTTGGCCCCAAAATCAAGCAATTTTTACATTATTATTTTTTTTCGGTTATTATTGGATTATTTTGCAATAAAAACCCCTTGCATATTTTTTGATTTCAGGTTATATTTCTGCCGGAAATTAAAGGATAATCAATGTTTTCAGTTTTGCTTGTTTTATTGGTCATTGTCGCCTTTCTGATGATAGGCATAATTTTATTACAAAAGTCCGAGGGCTCGGGAATGTCTGGCAGCAGTGCTGCTTCAATGTTTGGCGGTGCACTGACAGGTGCCTCGGCTGGGAATTTTTTGACCAAAGCAACAACTATTTTGGCGGTAATTTTCTTTTTATTGTGCGGTGCATTGGCTATTGTGGCCAGTCGATCCGCAAATAAACCCCAAGTAAGTGAGCTGCAACAAGAATTAGTTCAGCCGTCCGCGCCAATGCAAGTTCCTGAAAATTAAAAATCCGCCTTTTGGGCGGATTTTTATTTGATTTATTTCACTTTTTCTCTATTTTCCTTTTGCATACTTTGCGTTTCTTTGATAAAATTAGATTAAGATAAAATGGGTTGGAGATGAGAAAAATTTTAGCATTTGCGCTCGCAGTTGTTTTTGCTTTACCGGCAGTTGGTGCCGAAAGACCATCTGTCGCAAACCGGGTGGGTATTTCAAGCACTAACGTATCGCGTGTTGTTCCTAAATCAAACGCAAGCCAAGCGGTTGTTATAGCACCCGCAACTAACGTAACTTCTGTAAGTTCTGTTGCATCATCAAGCGCATCGGTACAAAACGCCGATGGGTGTCGCACGGCTTATCGTGACTGCATGGATCAATTTTGTCTTTTGGATGAATCCGAAGGGCAGCGGTGTGCATGTTCTGACAACATCAATGCATCTAAGTCAAAAATCAAAGAAATTAAAGAAATTCAGACTGATGCGGAAAAGCTGTTTGGCGAAGGTGTCGAACGTGAAAAACTGGGCGCGCGTGCAAATATGACCTTTGCTGATAACTCTGCTGCAAAAAGTGATATCTTTGCTGCATGGCTGGATTCCGAAACAATGGTTCAATCCGATGAAGAGGAATTGGGGCAAGATTTGCAAATTGGATCTGGGCTTTATGAAACAGCGTCCAAGCAATGTGCCGCTAAGTTACAGGCATGTGGTGATATGGCTGAAATGGAAAGGCTTTTGTATTCGCGCACAATCGCGTCTGACTGCAAGGCTTTTGGTCAATACCTTGATCAGCAAAAGCGTGTTGCCGAGCAAAATAAAGCAACCGCCGAAAAGGCTGTTCGCACCGCGCGTGCTGAAATGCTGGATACGACCAACAGGTTTAATCGCGGTGAATGCTTGCTGGCTTACAAAGCTTGCATTTCCGATAAAGGTGGTTGTGGTGTGAATTTTGAAAATTGTATGGATGCATCGCTGCTTGGTCGGCGTGCGAATGCTTGTACCGATGTTTTGGATCAGTGTATGGCAGTTCGAGATGATGTTTTGAAAGATTGGTCTGAAGAATCAAAACTGGTGTTAGCCCAAGCCGCTGAGTTCGAACGTACTAATAAACCCCTTATGTGTCGCTCGCGCATTCGTGCTTGTTTGGAAAATGGTTGCAGCACTGCGACCGATGATATGTGTCTGTCCGACATCAATGTAGCCGCGGGAGTTTGCCCGGTTATTAATGATTGCGATGCGTTGGTGCCAGGCTTAAAAGATGCATACAAGGATGAGCTGGCAGCGCTGCGAGTAAATTTTTGCCAGAACGATATAACTAAATGCATGCAGGATAGATGTGGTGCTAACTTTACTGCCCCAGAATGTGTTGGTCAAAAAGTAACCAGTCTGCAAAGTATGTGTCCCCAGTCTATGTTTCCATCATGCAAGGGCATAGCTCAATTTGATGCAATAAAATCTGCGGTTGCGCTGCGTGTGGATTATCAGTTGCTGAATGGATGCATGAACTTTGTGGAAGAATTTATGGGACGCTCGGGCTGTGGGTCTGAAATGGATTGTATTCCTGCTGATGCCCGCATTACAAGTCTGAACGAAATTCCAGGGAACGAGGCTGAGTTAAAAACTCAACTTGTTGCTGCTGCCGAGAGTGCATCTGATAAATTCTTTGACAGTATGGAAAAGGAATCTATAACTGCATCCAGATGTGTCGAAGCAAATCAGCCCGCTGGCGTTAAATCGTTCAAAGGGACCATTTTCGGAGAAGTTCGATTGATGGGACGCGTTGCCGCAGTAAAAAGAATGGAAAGACTTTACAATGCAAAAGTTGATGAAATTTCCAGGACCAAGTCTTTGGAAGAAGCGCGTGCCAGATGCGAAACTATTTATACCGAGGCTGTTAAACAGAACAGCCCTCAGGCTCGCAGTGAAGACAAGGAGGGCAGTTGGACTACGGCATATAATTTCGAGCCGAACCTGCGTAATTGTCAGCTGACGCGCTGGGAGAAAGTTTGTGAAGTGTCAGGAGTGTCAGAAGGAACTGGTATAATCAAGGGCGCAGCTGGTGGGGCTGCGATGGGGGTTGGCGCAGGCAGCGCACTGGGTCCATGGGGCGCGTTGGGCGGCTTGGTCTTGGGCGGCGTTGGTGGAGCCCTGGCTGGCGGGCAGGCTGCGGATGAAAAAACAATTTGCCACGAAGTTGGTCCAATTTATGAAGATAGAAATATCTGATGTACCGGAGAGTGTAATGAAAAAAAGATTTAACTTTACCGCATCGCTATTTATTACGAATTGCTGTATGTTCGCTGTAATTTTTGCTACGCAAACATTGCAAGCGGCGACTGCCAAGGGCCAATCAGTTGTGCAGACTGGTGGGTCGACTGTTCGTACTCGTGTTGCACCAACTGGGCTTTATGATCAATCGTGCTATGAATCTTATTATGGTTGTATGGATCAATTTTGTGTAGGTGATTCTGCCGTTCTGAACATTCCCGGCGAACCCGTGACGATAGATGGTGGCACCTGCGCATGCAGTGATGAAGGCAAAGGCTTTAAAGATAAAATTACAACAATGAATCAACAGCTGGAGCAAGCAAATACTTTGCGCACAATAGAAGTTGAAAAGATAACAGCAGGCGCGCGCGCAGATATAGTATTTACTGGTACTCGCGAATATGACAAGTCTGGAAATGTTGTAAAATTAGACAATGTAAAAAATGCAAAACAGCAAGAACTTTTATCATTATGGGATACCAGTGAGTTTGACCCATTCGCCGAAACTCAGGAAGAAATTATTGCGGATCAATCAGGCGGGACGCTTTATAAAAATGCACATCAAATGTGTATGGATCGGATGCCTGAAACTTGCAGCAAAGATATAAATCTTTTGACTTCACTTTACAGCACTCAGATTAAATCTGATTGCAAAGCTTTTGAAAATACGGTTTCTAAAATGCAGGTCAAAGTGGATACCGAGTATGCCGCCGCTGAAAAAGCGGTTCGTGATGCACGCTTGGCTTCATTTGATTCTGCCAACGAATACGACAGCGGAACCTGCATGTTGAACTTTCGCAAATGCATGATGGGGCCAGATGTATGTGGCTCTGATTGGGCGAAATGTGTAGGCTTTATTGCGGCAGAAAATATGCAAAATAGCAAGCGCACCAGCAATGTTTCACGGCAAAATGTAAATCATGTGGTAAGATTTGAGATTACTGATACTACTATGGAAATTCTGGATTCAAAACGCAATATATGTGAAAATGTTTTGGATAAATGCGTTGCAGTTCGTGACGGAGTTTGGGAAAATTTCTTGCGCGAGGTCGCGCCCAGCCTGAAGTTGGCAGAATTAAATGCGGAATCAAATTTGCGTCAATCATGCTTGACCGATATTTCCAGCTGTATTCAGAAAGCTTGTAAAGATGACATAGAAGGTAAAGGTGTTGCGACAATGGATTCATGTTTGTCGCGTCCTGATATGGCGCGGTCTTTCTGCAAAACTCAAATTGAAACATGCGAGCGCATGGAACCTTTGATTTGGGGTTATGTTACAGACAAGTTAGCGTCTATGCGCGTAGATAGATGCACCCAAGAGGTCAAAACCTGCTTTACCGAACGCTGCGGTTCTGATTTCAGTCAATGTATTGGAATGGATTACGATTACATGCACAGTATTTGCCCGCTGGATAAATTAGTGGTTTGTAAACAAAATAATCCAAAATTCTCTATGAGCGATGTAGATTCAATGTTGATGGGATTGTATTTGAATGTTGATAATGCAGCATTGGAAAATTGCCAGAACATTGTTGATGCAAAGATGCTTGAAATTTGTGGCAGTACGACAGACTGCAACAAGTTCGCGGCTGACGATACAATTGGCACGGGCAGCTTGCAACCACAGAAAGATGGGAGCATTTATCGCATCACTGGTATGATTTCATTCGGTAGTATTCTGATGGGTGACGCAACTGCAACTATAAATGACGCTGAGACTCAGCTTTTGCCCGGTCAGATTGGGATAAATGAATACATCACAAATGCGCGCGCCAGAAATGCACAAATTCCTGATGCGGATGGAATACTTAATAGCATTGATTCCGAGTTGAATAACATTGCTGGCACAATCAATCGCACGATTGAATTGATAGAGCAAGATCCGCAAATTCAATTCTGTGTTTATGGTCGTAACTTGTCTCAAATTACGGGTAAAAATCAGAATACAGCTTCAAGATTCCCGAATTTGTTGAATCAAACGAAAACTATGATTGCCGCATCCGCATTGCGTAAAGCCCAAGATAATTACAATGCAAAACTGAATACGGCGATTTCCGATGCGACGAAAAATGCGTCTGCTGATTTGGCCCAGTATATGTGTCAAAAAATGGCAGAAAATAGCAGCTCTCAGATAAATGCTTCGGCTGTAGATTCAACGCTTGCGCCTCCTTATGCAATTTCTTACGAGATAGGTTCAGGATTGACCAGCACAGAATTGATGACCGGTGGATATGCACAGACAAACCAAATAGGCGGAATGCAACAGGAAGGTTATCATTTCAAGACTTCTGGCGGTGGAGTGTCAACAGAAACTTGGGCATTGTTTGATCGTGAAACCAGAAATTGCCATCTTTGCAAATCGAAAGTTGTGCAAGATTGTAAAGTTACGGGAAGTCGTGGTATTTGGGGGCTTTGGGATTCAAGAAAGACTAATTGTACTACCAGCACTCCTGTTGAAAAATGTGAAGATATAAAGATGTAAAAAAAATCCGCCGCATTTGCGGCGGATTTTTTATTATTGGTCTTTTTTCTGGTCTTCGTTTTGGGGCTGTTCGCCTTGCCGCATGGCAATCGTCGCTAAACGCGACTGGCTCACCATTCGCAGGGGTTTTGTTGTGCGACTTTTATGTCGCTTGCAAAAACCCAGCTCATAAGCGAACCCACGGGTTCTCACACTTCATTGCCGACCAATAAATATGCCCCCATTTATGGGGGCAAATTTCTGGTCGGAGTGGCGGGGTTCGAACCCACGACCTCTGCGTCCCGAACGCAGCACTCTACCAGGCTGAGCTACACTCCGATGCGCCCGATTATGCTATCACATCGTCCAAAACGCAAGGTTTTTATTTTTTAATCCATATTTTCTGTAACAAAATCCCAGTTAATTAAATGTGTTATGAATTCTTCAATAAAATCTGCCCTGCGGTTTTGATAATCCAAATAATACGCATGCTCCCACACGTCCAGTGTCAAAATAGGTTTGCGTCCGTGCGCCAGTGGAGTGTCAGCATTCGCCGTCGTTTCAACTATCAGTTTTTCATTTTCATCACGTGAAATCCATACCCAACCACTGCCGAATAATCCAACGGCCGCTGCCTTGAACTCTGGCAATAATGCTGCGATTTCAGTGGGCGCAGTTTTTTCGCAATCTTTTTTCAGACATTTAAAGAAGAAATCGTGGTTAAAAATTTGCGCCGCATTATTAAATGTTTTTCCAGATGATTTTTTGATGATTTCATCCAATGGCATTCCTTCAAATTCTGTGCCAGCAATCAGTCCATTCAGATTGTTGATGTATCCGCCCAAATGCTTGTCATAGTGAAATCCTATGGTGCGTTCAGAAATATGTGGCTCTAGCGCCTCTCGTGCAAAGGGCAGGGGAAATTGGTTTAATGAAAACATTGTTTGTTGCTCCTTTTGAATAATTGTACCATAATCCAAAAGTGAAATTTAAGCGAGCAATTTTTTGTTATTTGGTTTTGCAGTTCGATCATGATTTGCATTATTGGCTGCTGTTGCTGTCCAAATCCAAAAAATCCCCAGGTGTGCGAGGATTAAAGGGTAATCGGCGCGCGCGAATTGCGACGTGGGCTGCGAATATATTCATATCTAAATCTGACTTTGATACGATTGTCCGCGTTTTGGTTGGCGACGATTATTTTGATAAACATAAAAAAGACATCGCAAAGTTAGAAAAGGAAGCAGGTCGCAGCGTAATGGATTTGTGGGATACCGACCCTATATTTTCTAAATACCCCAAATTGCGCAGCTTGGCGCGAAATGTAGAGTTTGAAAAAATGTGGGCAAAAATGAAACAGAATGTAAAATAATTACATAAAGTTCTGTGGATTTACATCCAGTTTTACACGAACATTTGCAGGTTGTTTTACTTTTGCCAGCCAGTGCAAAACGGCAGGTTGCAGGCTTGCGCGCTGGTCGCCAGATACCAGAAACCGCATTCTGTGCCAGGTGCGAACCTTGTAAATCTGAGCCGGAATTGGTCCCAAGATTTTTGCGTTTTCAATTTTTGGCGCAGCAGCGGCTAAATCCGCGCAGAACTTTTTTAACACAGGTTCTTTTTCTGCCTCGACAATCACTGCAATCAGCTGTCCGAATGGGGGCATTTTTGCCGCGCGCCGTCCAGACAAATCCGCCGTCATAAATTCATCGCGTCCGCCCGCCACCAATGCGCGCAGCACTGCGTGTTCTGGCTGATAAGTTTGCAGTAAGACTTTACCATGTTTGTCACCACGACCTGCGCGACCTGCGACTTGGAATAATTGCTGGAAAGTTTTTTCCCCCGCCCGAAAATCCGAACCAAATAATCCCATGTCTGCATCAATTACGCCGACCAGTGTCAAATTCGGAAAGTGATGACCCTTGGCCAAAATTTGTGTTCCAATAACAATGTCTATGTCCCCTGATTCCATCCGCGCGACCAGTCGTTCCAGTGCTTGACGCGACATCATTGTATCCGATGACACCAAAGCTGTGCGCGCGGTTGGAAATTTTTCTGCAATTTCTTCTTGGATTTTTTCCAGTCCCGCGCCAGACATTGATAGCTCTGTGCTGCCGCAATCGGGACACTTCGCTGGCATCGGCGCAGTTCGTCCGCAGATGTGGCACAGCAAAGAATTATTTTTTTTATGATGAGTCATTCCGACCGAGCAATCAGGACAATCCGCATGCCAGCCGCACTTTGTGCATTGCACAATTGGCGCATAACCGCGGCGATTGATAAACAGCATTGCTTGTTGTCCATCATTCAGGGTTTGTTTTATTGCGTTTTGCAAACTTACGGAAAGATGACTTTTTTCAGAATGTTCTTCAGATTTTCTGAAATCTATGGTTTCGATTGCGGGCAGGATAGCGCCGCCAAATCTTGATGTCAGTTTTAATTGAGTATATTTTCCATCTGTCACGTTCTGCAAAGTTTCTGCCGCCGGCGTTGCGGACGCCAAAATTATTGGAAAGTTTTCAATTGATGCGCGCAAAATTGCCATATCCCTTGCATGATAATTTCCCATATCTTCTTGTTTGTAAGATCCATCATGTTCTTCATCAACAACAATCAATCCCAAATTTTGCCATGGTAAAAATAATGCCGAGCGCGTGCCAACAACTATCCGGATTTCGCCATTTGCAACGCCGCGCCAAATGTCGCGGCGCCGAGCCGCTGTTAAATTGCTGTGCCAAACAACTGGCTTTGCCCCAAACCTGGATTCAAATCTGTTCATGAATTGTGCAGTCAGTGCAATTTCTGGCATCATCAGCAAGACTGATTTTCCAGCCGCATAGGCGCGCCAAACCGAATCGAAATAAACCTGAGTCTTTCCGCTTCCTGTTATTCCATCCAGCAAATAAACCAAGAATTTTTCCAACTTAATCGAATCGGCCGCTGCTTGCTGTTCATTGTTTAATTTCACGCAGCCGGTATCAAAATAATTTATGACTTCGGATTTTTTATTTTTAATTTGTTCGCCCGCAGGTTTTAAGATTTCGTTTTTTATCATTCTTTGCACAACAGCATTGGAAACGTGTGCAATGTTTTTAATGTCCGATGCGGTCATGGGTTCGCCATCCGCCATTGCAAAAGCGTCAGCAATAGCCTGTCTGTTGTCGGTCATTTTTGTTTTTTCTGATGTTTCCAGTGTGTAAAGTTGCTCAGTCTTTGGCGGTGCAAAAGCTTCGGGAACATTCAGAACTAATCGCAAAACTGAGCCAGGCGGCATCATTGTCCATTCGGCCATTTTCGCCATCCAACGCAATGTTGCCCGTCCAAGCGCAAAAGGCATCGGGGTTGCAGTTTTTATTTTTTCAGGGGGCAAGTTAGAATCCCCAGCACCAACAATCACACCAACCAGCGGGCGGTTCATTACAGAAACTTTGACGAAAGAGCCAATGTCTGCAGGCGCATTCAGGCGATAGTCATACCCGTTGCCAACTGCAATCGGAACCAAGACTTTGACAATGTCACCGCTTGCAAACATTTTCCAAATCCTTGTCTGTTGGAATATGCCCAATTTCAATGTCTGCGCCCAGCTGATGTTTGAACCAAGTCCGTTGACGCTTTGCATATTGATTAGTCCGCACAATCCAATTGGTAATCATTTCTTTTTCGGTGATTTTTCCCTGAATAAATTTTGCGGCTTCGTCCGCGCCGATTGCGCGACCTGTGTCCCAGCCAGCCGTCAATGCAGCGCGGGCTTCATCAAGTGCGCCATGGGCAATCATAATTGGCACGCGCGCTGCAATGCGCGCGGCAATAATTTCTTTGTGCGGATTGATTAAGATTTTAATTGCGTCTGGCGCAATGGCTCCGCGACGTGGCAGGGATTGCCACTCGGACAGCGGACGACCTGTTTCTAGAAATACTTCCAATGCTCGCGACATTCGTTGCGGGTCAAAGCTGTCAAATTTTGGATCTGCGTTTAATAATAATTGCTTTGCCGCATCAGGATAATCACGCACCATTTCGCGCGCTCTTTTCCGATTGTCATCCGAAATTTCCGGTATGGGTGAAATCCCATTAACCAACGCATTGATGTAAAATCCAGTGCCACCAACGAAAATTGCTGGCTTGCCAGATTGAATTGCCGCGTCATATTCTTTGCGTGCCAGCTGTAAATACTGCGCTACATTGATTTGCTGGGTAAGAGGAATTATCGAAAAAAGTTTATGAGAGACAGATTCATCGATTTTTTCTGCCAGTGGGCTGGCGCTGATGTTTTCGATGCCTTTATAAATCTGGACGCTGTCGCAGTTGATTACAACGCCGCCCAGCTTTCGCGCAAGTGCGACTGCAAAATCTGATTTGCCACTGGCCGTGGGTCCAGCAATTATGTAGGATCTAATTTTCATTGCGGTTTTTATTATAAAGTGTATAATTTCTAATGTCCAACTAAAACAGGAAAGGAAGCAAGAATGAGAAAAACACGCATAGCAATCAATGGATTCGGACGCATAGGTCGCTTGGTTTTGCGCGCAGCAATTGAATCAGGGCGCGATGATTTGGAATTTGTTGCCGTCAATGACTTGATGCCGGCCGATCAGTCTGCGTTTTTGCTGGAATATGATTCTGTTCATGGGCATTTGCCAACTCCTGTTGAATTAGATGGCGATATAATCAAAGTCGGTGGACACACAATAAAAGTTCTGGCCCAGCGCGACCCAACCAAACTGCCATGGGGTGAAATGGATATAGACATCGTTATGGAATGCACGGGAATTTTCTCCAGCGCAGAAAAGGCAAGGGTTCATCTGGATGCTGGCGCAAAACGTGTCTTGGTATCGGCTCCATCAGATGGCGCGGATGCAACTATTGTTTTCGGCGTCAATGACCAAGCTTTGACAAAGGATGCAAAAATAGTTTCCAATGGCAGTTGCACGACTAATTGCCTTGCGCCGATTGCACAAGTTTTGGATGAAAATTTTGGAATTGAAAATGGCTGGATGACAACCATTCATTCTTATACTGGCGATCAACAATTGCTGGATAAAAACCACAGCGATTTCAGACGCGCGCGCGCGGCAAATCTTTCTATGATTCCAACCAGCACTGGTGCTGCCAAAGCGATTGGACTGGTTCTGCCAAAGCTGGCAGGAAAGCTGAACGGCATAGCGATTCGCGTTCCAACGCCAGACGTTTCAGTTATTGAATTGATTGTGAATCTGGAAAAGCCAACAAAAGAATCAGATGTGAACTCTGCAATGTTGGCGGCAGCAACTAAGGGTAAATTGACGGGCATTTTAGGCTTTAACCAAAAGCCTTTGGTCAGCGTAGATTTTACTCATGACGCGCGTAGCAGCATATTTGATGCGACCCAGACAAAAATGATAGGCGATAAATTATTGCACATTACGTCTTGGTATGACAACGAGTGGGGATTTTCCAATCGAATGTCAGACGTTGCAAATTTAATGGGAAAATTTTTGATAGTC
>CAZUED010000008.1:0-25832 GCA_964619545.1 uncultured Muribaculaceae bacterium
CAAGGGCGTATTGGAATCTACAACGGGCTCATTATTGGAAATAGAATCAACTGGTGTGCAATCGACCATTACAACAGATATTTTTTCTGCAATGGCCTATTATGATTTTTTTGATGGTATGCAAAAACCATTACGAACATTTGTTCCATATATTGGTGTCGGGGCTGGTTATGCTGATACTACAACGGTTTTAGAGGTTAATGACTTGTATGGTGATTTGCAAGGCCAGGCTTCATTGCAAAATTTTGGTGTTGATATTGGGGGAATTCTGAATTTTTATACGTCCGAAACTTCGAACCAAAATGTTGCTGTGCTTGGTGCATTGGGATTTTCGTATGGTTTAGATACTAACGTGTTTTTAGATATGGGTGTTCGGTTGATATATCTGCCGAACGTCAAATGGTCGCTGAATAATTCCAGCGCAGTTGATTCTGCAACAGGGGCCAAGTCCAAAGATATTTTCAGCGCTGAAAATATGCTTTATAGTGCAGCAACCATTGGAATACGATTCGAGTTCTAAAAAATACGCCATTGGCGCATTTTTTATTTAATTCCTAATCCAATTCTGTCCCATCTTATTTTATCCAACCAATTCCAAACAAACAGCAGTGGAGAATAATAGTTGTGTGAGTACCACACAAACCAAACCTGACCCATTATGTTATCACGTGGCACCATGCCAACCCCAGCGCGGCTGTCTGCTGACCAATCGCGATCATCACCCATCATAAAGAAATGTCCATCTGGAACTTTGTATAATTCAGTATTGTCGTATTGATCGTTATCACTGCGCTCTATAATTTTATGATTAACCCCATTTGGCAGAATTTCGGTCCATTCGGTCAGCTCATCAATTCCACCATTCATACAAATAGGGGAGGCCATACATTCAGAACGAGTTTTATATTCAATAGTGTAATTAAATTTCGCAGGTGCGTTATCAATAAACAACTGATTGCCTTTGATTGCAATGTTGTCTTTATAAAATCCTACACTGCGGATTTCTTTTGGCAGGTGCGCAATTATATATCTTTGTGGATTTTCGCGTTCTACCTGTTTTCCATTAATGAAAAGCCGTCCAGAAATCATCTGGATAGAATCCCTGGGCGTTCCAACTAGTCGCTTTACATAATCCAAAGATTCATTTGCAGGGTTACGGAAAACGACAACATCACCCATTTTGGGCTCCGATGCCAGAAATCGTCCATCCCACATATGCCAAGAGCCAAAAGGAAATGAATAACGCGAATAACCATAAGACCACTTTTGGATAAAGATATGGTCACCTACATGCAGTGTTGGAATCATACTGCCGGATGGAATGTTAAATGGCTCTAACAAAAAGCTGCGGAAGACGATAGCGATAAGTCCCGCCCAAAATAAAGTATTGACCCATTCACCAGTAGTGCTGCGGTATTTTTTTGCCATTTTAATTCTCTTTTGTTCGCGGGCATTTTAGACCTTGAATTAAATACGCGCAAGCTTTATTATTTCAGATATGATTTCACTGAACTCTTTAATTTTCAATGGATTGGAAGCCACAAGGATCGAGGTCCAAATTCAGATGACATCCGGCATGTCCGAACAGAATTTTTTTCTGATTGGTCTGCCTGATCGCGCTGTCAAGGAATCGCAGATGCGTGTCAAAAATGCTTTGGCTTCATTGAATATATCGCTGCCGAATAAAAAGCTGACAATAAACTTGGCGCCCAGCGACATTGAAAAATCTGGGGCTCATTTTGATTTGCCTATTTTGTGCGGAATCTTGTGCGCTATGGGAATTTTGCCAGAAGATGCTTTATCAAAGTACGTGATAATGGGCGAAGTCGGGTTGAATGGCGCAATACAAAAGACTAATGGGGTTTTGCCCGCCAGCGTGTGGGCGAATAAAAACGGCATGGGAATAATTTGCCCGGTCAAAAACGGGGCCGAAGCCAGATGGGCTGGACATACAAACATTCTTGCACCGGCACATATTTTGGATTTAATAAATCATTTTCGTGGGACACAAGTTCTGCCAGTGCCCGAGATAGAAGTCACGCGCCAAGCGGTTACAAAGTGTGGCGATTTTGCCGATGTTCATGGTCAGGATGCCGCAAAGCGTGCATTGGAAATTGCGGCAGCTGGCGGACATGCAATGTTAATGGTTGGCCCCCCGGGGTCTGGAAAAACTATGCTGGCATCAAGGTTACCTGGAATTTTGCCGGAAATGACCCCAGATGAGATTTTGCAAGTTTCGATGATTTATTCTGTTGCAGGGCAGCTGGACGAGAAGAGTTTGATTTCAACGCGACCTTTTCGCGCGGTTCATCACACGGCCAGTGCGGTTGCTTTGGCGGGCGGTGGAACAGATGCAAAGCCTGGGGAAATTTCATTGGCACATGCGGGAATTTTGTTTTTAGATGAATTGCCAGAGTTCCAACGTGCAACATTGGAAATCTTGCGCCAGCCAATGGAAAATGGAAAAATTATGATTTCGCGGGCAAAGAAAACAACGACCTATCCTGCCCAGTTCCAGTTGATTGCAGCAATGAATCCTTGTCCTTGCGGACACCTGGGTAATGCAGCCTTGTCCTGTTCCAAGGCGCCTCGTTGCGCAGAAGCTTATCAGAATAAAATCAGCGGACCACTTTTGGACAGAATAGATTTGCACGTTGATGTTGATGCGGTAAATCCTTGGGAAATGACGGATGACAAGCAGTCAGCGGAAACCAGCGCAGTGGTTCGTGCGCGGGTTGTCGCGGCACGCGAAAAACAGATTGCGCGTCAGGGAAAAATGAATGCTAATCTGGACGGGAAAGAGCTGGATGCTGCGCTTGCCTTGACAGACAATCAAACAACATTTCTGAATAATGCGGCAGAAAAGATGGGGGTTTCTGCGCGTGGTTACCAACGGATAAAAAGAATAGCAAGAACGATTGCGGACTTGCGAGGAAGTGATAAAGTAGAAACAGAAGATTTGGCCGAAGCGATTTCTTATCGTCCAATTCGGCGCGGAAAATATGGGGCATAAAATGACAAAATTGAAATATAAATTTAATGATAAAAAGCTGTTTGACTTGGCATTGACTCAGTCTGGTGCGGATGCGGTGAATAACAATGAAAGGTTAGAATTCATTGGTGACCGAGTTCTGGGTCTGGCTGTTGCTGCGATGCTGTATGAAATGTTCCCGAACGAATCCGAAGGGGATTTGGCGCGTCGACATGCGGTCTTGGTTTCGACAGATACTTTGGCGGGCGTGGCAAAAGAATTTGGCTTTGTGCAAAAAATTCGGCATGGGCACATGACTGCGGGAAAGATGAATCACATTGCGGCGAACGCGATGGAATCCGTTTTGGGTGCAATTTATCTGGACGGCGGTTTTTATGCGGCCTGTGATGAAATCCAGGAAATTTGGCGTCCTATTGCGGCACGCGATGTTCGTCCACCCAAAGATGCAAAAACTGCACTTCAAGAATTTGTTCAGAAAAATGGCGGTGGCGCATTGCCTGAGTATGAATTTATTGATGAAATTGGAAAATCGCACAGCCCAGTGTTTAACGTTAATGTTTCTGCACTTGGGAAAAAGACATCGGGCCAGGGCGCATCTAAAAAAGAAGCCACCGCAGCAGCGGCAGCAAAATTATTAGAAATGTTATCTTAAAGATAAAACTGGTGCCGGATGTCGGATTCGAACCAACGACCCTCTGATTACAAATCAGATGCTCTACCAGCTGAGCTAATCCGGCGCAGCCCATACTCTAACTTTTTTATTTTACGATTTCAACAATAAATGTTGCGAATTTATAAATATCGGTTAAAAATATAAAATATGACGAAAAAACCAGAACTTTTAGCACCAGCAGGAACTTTGGATGGATTAAAAACCGCGATTTTATATGGTGCGGATGCTGTTTATGCTGGAATTCCGGGTTTTTCAATGCGGGCAAGGGCAAAAATCACTACCGATGAAATGAAACAGGGGGTTGAGTTTGCGCATTCAATGGGTAAAAAAGTTTATCTGGCATTTAACTTGTTTGCGCATGATAACGATTATAACTTTCTGCCAAGGGTCAAGGAAACTATAGAGTTTTTACAGCCTGATGCTTTGATAATTTCTGATCCTGGTGTTTTGCTGTGGGTCAAAGAAAATTTTCCAAAAATGACGATACATATTTCGACCCAGGCAAACATCTGCTCGGCAAATACCGTGAAGTTTTGGCAGAATGCTGGCGCAAGTTTATGTGTTTTAGCGCGTGAAGTTTCTCATGAAGAGTTCAAGCAAATTCGTAAAAAATGCCCAGACATGGGATTGGAAATCTTTGTTCATGGGGCAATGTGTATGAGCTATTCTGGTCGTTGCCTGTTGTCGAACTTTATCACTGGACGTCCTGCGAATCGCGGAGCATGCGCTCAGCTGTGCCGTTGGAAATATGATGTCGTGTTGCGTGAAAAAGAAAGCGGTTTGGAAATGGGGCTGGAAGAAGACGAACGTGGCGCGTATATTCTGAACTCCAAAGATTTATGCCTGATGCCTCACTTGGCACAGATTTTGGGAAGCAGTCCGAACTCGTTAAAGATAGAAGGTCGCAATCGCAGCGAGTACTATGTCGGAAGCGTAGTTCGGGCATATAGAAATGCAATAGATTCTTATTATGAAAATCCGGAAAAATTTGATTCTGCACCATTTATGGAAGATCTGAATTTATTGGAAACTCGCGGCTATACGGACGCTTTCTTTTATGGAAAATTGACTGCTGATGCACATAATTTTGAAACGACTCGGTCAAGTTCTGACTATCAAGCAGCGGGCGTGATAACGGGCGCGACAGACGACAGCATAATTATGGAATTGCGGAACGAGATAAAGCAAGGCGACAAAATAACATTCATCTTGCCCGGTATTATGGAAAAGGTATCTGTTGTTTTGGATAAGTTAATAAATGCTAAAAATTATGAAGAATTGCAAAAGATGGCAGCAGGTCAAAATAACAGCATTAAAATACCAAAAACATTGATTGATAAAAGATATGTTGATAAGTTAGAACCATTAGTATTAGCATATAAAAAGAAAGCCTAGACCATTTTTCCTATGGTCACGTTTTTTCTTGCTTTGAGGGTAAAGATGTAGCACAATCAAGGTGATGTGGTTTCGCCGCATCAAAACAAGCATAACGAAAGGTTAAATTATGCGTCAAGGAAAAGTAAAATGGTATAACGGTAAAAAGTGCTTTGGGTTTATTTCCCCAGACACTGCCAATGAAACCGGTAACAAAGAAGATGTGTTCGTTCATTCGTCTGCATTAAAAGCAGCGGACATCAGATTTCTGAACGAAAATGACATTGTAGAATTTGATGACGAAGTCAGAAATGGAAAATTATCTGTCACTACATTGAAACTTATACAACGCGACGAAGAATCGGCGAAAAAGTTCCAAGAACGTCGTTCCTCATTCCGTGGTAATGATCGCGAAGGCGGCTTTGGTGGTCGTCCAAGTCGCGGTCCTCGCGAAGGTGGCTTTGGCGGAAATCGTGGCCCACGTCGTGATGATGGCGACAAGAAACCAGGATGGAAATTCTGGGGTGGCGCAAAATAAAAAAATCCCGCATTTGCGGGATTTTTTTATGTATAGAAAACCAAAATAAAAAAACTGCCCGATTGGGCAGTTTTTTTGATAAGCAATACTTTTATTTACGCATCATTGGTTTGCCAGCCATTTCTGGTTTGCCACCCATGTCTTGCTTTGGTCCCATATCTGGTTTGCCACGCATTTCTGGATTGCCGCGCATTTCCGCACGATGTGCATCCATTTCTTCCATAGTAATGCAACCATCTGCGTCTTTATCAGCAATGGCTATTTTTTGCAGCATTCTTTCGTTTTGTATCTTGGCAGTATCCAAGCATCCATTCACGAACATTTCCTGGGGCATGCGCTTTGCATGGTGAAATCCATAAAAGCCTGGCTTCATGCACATAAAGTGGCATGTTGCAAAGCCCGCTGCGAATACCAGCAACAAAATAATAAACTTTTTAAACCATGTGCTGTGGCAGCCACATCCGCAGCTGCATGCAGCTGTTGGCATAGCCGTTGCGACCGGTGCAGGTTTTGGGGCACGAGGAGTGCGCTTGATTTGTTTTTTTGGTGCCATTTTACCTTCCTTTTGGTTTGACAAGCGAAGTATAGTGCAAAATAAAATCCCGCGCAAGCGGGATTTTATCCGACTGAACACCCTTATTAATTCAGAGCATCTTTCAAAGCTTTACCAGCTTTGAATTTAGGCTGAGTGGACGCTGGGATTTTGATAGCAGCGCCAGTCTGTGGGTTACGGCCTGTAGTTGCTTTACGCTTTGCAGTTGTAAAGGTGCCGAATCCAACCAAACGGACTTCGCCCTTTTTCTTCAAAACTTTTGTGACGGTCTTGATGAAAGAGTCCAAAAATTCGCTTGTCAGCGCTTTTGTTGTGTTGGTCTCATTAGCAATGGCTTCAATCAGTTCCATTTTATTCATAAGGTTCTCCTTTTTAGAGTTTTGGTTTTCAGGCAGATATTCCTTCCTGCTTGTCCGAATCGTAGGAAATCTGCGGGATTGAGTCAAGGGGATTTTTATTGGTCGCTGTGAACAGCTGCGCTGTGAACTGGACGTGATGCTGGATCGTTAGATTCGCACAATACAAAATCGCCGTTTGCGCCGCGCAATGTAATCTTTCGATAATGATTTGGAGAATGCATCAAAATTGTAATTATGATTGTCATCCAAAATAGTGTTTTCCCCAGGAATATAATGCTTTGCCAGCTTTTTTCATCAAACTTATCTTTTAATAAATTCTGGTAAAAAGACCATCCAATCATTGCCAACCAAATCATAAACACAAAAAAGAAAACAATTGTCAAAGAGTTTCTGGCAAATGATAGCTGGCGAGCAATTTCGTCAAAAGTTTCGCTGGCGGCCGGACATACAAAAAGTGCGGCATCAGCGACCGAATCGGGTAAAATATGAATAGGCGCGGTTGGAAAAATATGCAGCCCAAATGACGAGGCGACAATAATCGCGATAATGGCAAGCACAGAAAATAAAAAACCTGGATTCATGTTAAACATTATATCAAAATAAGCGACCGCTTGCAATTAATAGCGTCATATTCTATAATTTCGCGCACAGTGGGGAATTTATAATGAACTATAATGAAATTCGTAAATTGTTTCTGAATTATATGGAAAAAAACGGGCACAAAATTGTACCTTCGGCGTCTTTGATTCCAGATGATCCTACTTTGCTTTTTACCGTTGCGGGTATGGTTCCATTCAAAGAGGTGTTTTTGGGGCGTCAACCTGCGCCTGCAAAACGTGTTGCCGATTCTCAGAAATGTTTGCGCGCCGGCGGTAAGCACAATGATTTAGAAGATGTTGGTTATGATGGATGGCATCATACATTTTTTGAGATGTTGGGTAATTGGTCTTTTGGCGATTATTTCAAAGATGATGCTATAAAAATGTCTTGGGAACTTTTGACACATGATTTAGGTATAGATCCATCTAGATTGGTTGTAACGACTCATATCACCGATGATGAGGCTACTAAAATATGGAAAAAGGTTACTGGGAAAGAGGCGATTAGATTAGACAAACCTAATTGGTGGTCGGCTGGTGATACTGGACCATGTGGACCATGTACCGAGATTTTCTATGATTATGGTGCGGGTGTTCCTGGTGGATTGCCGGGCAGCGCGGATGAAGATGGTGGACGTTATGTTGAAATGTGGAATAACGTCTTTATGCAATTTGATCGCGGCGTAGATGGCGGTTTAACTGATTTGCCTAATAAGAATGTAGATACTGGTGCGGGATTAGAGCGTTGGGCTGCTATGTTACAAGGTGTCCGTGATAACTATGATACGGACTTGTTTGTGAATCTGAAATCAGCAGTCAGTGATTTAACTGGGGTCAAAGAAACGGCTGAAAATAGAGCCTCATTCAAAATTATTACGGATCACTTGCGCGCGGTTGGTTTTGCTGTTGCGGATGGCGTTGTGCCCAGCAATACAGAGCGTGGTTATGTAATACGCAGAATTTTAAGACGGGCTATGCGTCATGGTCAGGTTTTGGGACGTCAAGGCTCGTTGTTGTCAAAACTTTACCCTGCGCTGGTCCAGCAAATGGCGGATTCTTACCCAGAACTTGCGCGCGAACAGGAAAGAGTTATTGCAACAATAGAAAAAGAAGAAAACGCTTTTGCAGATATGTTGCAAAATGGTTTAAAGCTGTTGGAAAAAGAATTATTGAATGTAAACAATAATGTATTGCCTGGCGATATGGCGTTTAAGTTATATGATACTTATGGATTTCCATTAGACTTGACTCAAAACATTTTGAAAGACCGCGGAATGTCGGTTGATGTTCCAGGATTTGATGAATCAATGGCGCAGCAAAAAGAACGTTCCCGTAATTCGCAAGTATTCAAAGGTGGGTTGGCGGATCACAGCGTTGAAACGACTAAACTTCACACGGCGGCTCATTTGTTGCAAGGTGCGTTGCGTCGCGTCCTTGGCGATGGCGTTTTTCAAAAGGGCAGCAATATAACCTCAGAAAGATTGCGCTTTGATTTTTCCTTTGATAGAAAAATGACTCCGGAAGAAATCAGCGAAGTTGAAAAAATTGTGAATCAGGCAATTGTTGACGCTGTGCCTGTCGTATGCGAAGACATGTCTGTCGCAGAGGCAAAGGCTGCTGGTGCGCTGGGTGTGTTTGAAAGTAAGTACGGGGAAAAGGTAAAGGTTTATTCTATTGATGGCTATTCGAAAGAAATCTGTGGTGGGCCTCATGCTGCGAATACAGCGGATTTGGGCAGCTTTAAGATTCAGAAAGAAGAATCTTCGGCCGCAGGTGTCCGCCGGATTAAGGCTGTAATTGGCAATTTTTCCTAAAAAATCTCTGTTCTTCGTTTGCTTGACATACCTGAAAAGGAATGGTAAAATTCAGGTGAACCGCTTTGGGGCGGAGATTTACTACAAATAAATTTCCTAAAAAAATTCAATTTGTTTATTCGTAATGAATTTCCTGCCTTGGGGCAAAAATTTAACATAAATAAAAGAGTAAAATTTAAAATGATAAGACTTAAAACACAAAAAAACCCGCAGGATAAAATCGGAGATTTACCCTTCCTGCGTAATGGAGACGACTATATTGATGACGATAAAAGCGTTGCTATCGCTGCAACTAAAAAGGCCGTCATTAATAAAAATACCAAGAAGGCCCCCACTAAAAAAACAACAAACAGCAAAAAAAATGATCATGCGTCAAAGGCTAAATCAGGTGAAAAACAGCTTGCTACAAGCGCTGAGCCCGATGATGTTGTGTCATTCTTTGCGATGGGCGGTCTGGAACATGTCGGCCAAAACATGTACGTTTATAAGTACAAGGGCAAGTATCTGATTGTTGATTGCGGAATGGGCTTTTTGGACCAAGACGTTGGCGGAGACGATGTAAAGTATTCCGATACAACTTACTTGGAAAAGCGCAAGAAAGACATAGTTGGAATTATATTAACCCATGGTCACGAAGACCACGTTGGAGCAATGAAATATGTTTGGCCTAAATTCAAATGCCCAATTTATTGCACCAGATTTATCGGAAAGTTTTTAACCAGAACTTTTGATGGAATTGGAATTGATTACAAGCCATCAGATATAGTTGTGTTTGATCATAATGGCGCCAGCTTTAACGTTGGTCCATTTGCTATTGAAACTTTCCACGCTAGCCACTCGATCCCCGAGGCTCAGATGATTGTTATCAAAACAGGGGCGGGAAAGATTTTACACACTGGCGACTGGACATTTAATGACCAAATTCCAATTGAAAATCCGACAGATTACGCACGTTTACGCGAAATAGGCAGCGATCCAGACTTGCTGGCTTGCGTTTGCGATTCAACCGAGATAAAGCGCCAAACCCCACAAATTACCGAGGTTGAAGTCGGCGAAACACTGGAAAGCATTATGAAAAAAGCCCCAGGCAGAGTCTTTGTGTGTGGTTATTCCCGCAGTATCGCGCGTATTAAAGAATTCAGCAAAGCAGCGAAAGAGGCCGGTCGTGTGCCCTGTATTAAAGAGCGCAGCAATCCGCGTCCAGTACCTTATGTTGGGCTGCCAGAGTTTCGTGAAATTGGTATGGAATGCGGATATTTGGAAAAAGACGATGTTGTTTTGTTCAAAGACATCAGCGATATGCCAGCTGAAAAACAAGCGATTTATATGACCGGTTCTCAGGGCGAAAAATATGCAATGTTGACACGTTTGTGCCGCGGTCAGGTCAAAGAATTAAAGCTGATGCCAACCGATACAATCGTGTTCAGCGCAATTATAATTCCAGGACGCGAAACCGAGGTCTCGTTCTTGTATAACAAACTGGCAAAGATGGGTATTCATACTCACACAATCTTTGACACAGAAAAGTTGCATGCGAACGGACACGCGGGTCGTCCAGAGTACGAACGCTTTTACGACTTGGTTCATCCGCAAGTAATTATTCCAATGCACGGCGAATATGTAACAGAAATGCTGAATGCAAAGATGGCTATGGAGCGCGGTGGAGCAAAGCAAATGATGCTGGTTCACAATGGTGACATAGTCAGATTGAAGAAAGGCGAAGAGCCATACGTTGCAGAAAGCTTCAAGGTTGGATTTATTGTTATGGAAGGTGAAACCGAGCGCAGTGGAGATGATCCGGTGTTAAAGACTCGGAAAAAGCTTTCAACCGAAGGCGCAGTTTTCGCGACTTTGTCAGTAGACAAGAAAGGTTATCTGAAAGATGTTCCGGCGATTTCTTCGGCTGGCTTGTTTGAATCTGACAGCACGGGCTATGCAAAGCGTCAAATCCAGATAGAAATTACTAATCTGATAAAGGATCTGAACAAAACGGATCGCAAAAGTCAAGAAAACCTGCGTGCAGCGGTAGAAACCGCGGTAAAAAAGGTTATTCGACCAATGATGGGCGACAGAAAATCCCCAGCAATCCACGTTCATTTCGTGTACAAGTAAAAAATCCGCGTATTACGCGGATTTTTCTTGCAATTTATAATAAATGCCTGTAAAATCCCGTGGCTGGCGCGCCAGAACTGATTAAACGATGATGTCTTTTGGTCTCATTCGTGATAAGGATTCTGCAATAATGCTGGCACCAAGAAAACCAAATAAAAAGGATAAAAAATGGCACGCGATGGCGCAAAACGCAGCACACGCAAACTTAAAATTTCCCGCCGCTTGGGCGTGAATTTGTGGGGACAAGCAAAATCTCCATTCAATAAAAGAAAATATAAACCTGGCCAGCATGGTCCAACCAGCCGCAGCGGAAATACTTCGGATTACGCAAAACAGCATAAAGCAAAGCAGATGTTGAAAGGCTATTACGGAAATATTGGCGAAAAGAAATTCCACAAATACTATGCCGAAGCTACCAGCATGCGTGGCGATACACCACAAAATATGATTGGTTTGCTGGAAAGACGTTTGGATGCAGTTGTGTATCGCGCTAAATTTGCACCAACAGTGTTCAGCGCTCGTCAATTGGTCAGCCACGGACATATTTTGGTAAATGGAAAACGCGTTAAGATTTCCAGTTATCAAGTTAAACCTGGTGACGAAGTCACGGTCAGCGAAAAAGCAAAGCAGATGCCATTGGTAGTTTTGTCATTGGAATCGCCAGAGCGTCCTTTTGCCGAGTATGTAAAAGTAGATGCAGCGAATTTTGTTGCGACATTGGTTCGCGTACCAGAATTTGCCGAAGTTCCATATCCAGTACAAATGCAACCAGAATTGGTCGTTGAATTTTACTCTCGGTAAAATGGAAATGGTTAAAAAAAATCCCGCTTTCGCGGGATTTTTTATTTAAGTTTTTTTATTTCTTTAACTTTGCTGTCCATTCATTATCTGGAAAATTCGTGCGCAGCATTTTAGCATAACCATCTGCTTGTTCTGACAATCCTATCGCTGTATACGCCTCGGTCAGTCTAAACATAGCCTCGGGCGTCATGGCGGTTTCTTGCGCGCCGCTGACGATTGACTGCAAGCGGTTAATTGCACTGGTCCAATTTTCTTTTTGCATATCGCGTCTGGCAGAATACATTGCCTTGCCCGCCAAATAGTTTTTCAGAATCATAATTTTATTTTTTGCATTTTCTGCATATCCAGAATTTGGAAACCTATCTACTAACTGCTGGAACTGATTCATCGCGTATGAAGACATTCCAGGCTCGCGCCGGACATCAGAAACCTGGCGATAATATGTCATTCCACGCAGGTATAAAACATATGGAACATCTTTGTGCCCAGGATGAAAACGCATAAATCGGTCGGTAGTCAGCAGTGCGCCAGCAAAGTCACCATCCATATATTGGCTGTATGCCCCCATAATCAAGGCATCTGCCGCCCATTCGCTGGCAGGAAAATTTGATTCTGCGCGAATAAATTCTTCAGATGCTTTTGCATAGTTTTTACCATTCAGCTCGGAATAAGCAGAGCTGTAAATCTGGGGCAAAGTTTCTTCCGGTTGAACAGCGGTTCCGCCACAAGCGGTCAAAGCACAGCAAACAGCAAATAATAGATAAGTTTTTTTCATTTCTTGATTTCCATTTCGTTATCAGAGTATAATGCCTTTTATGAAACTTGGCAAACACATTTTCAAGGTGGGTATTTGGACTGCTATATCGCGAGTTTTTGGATTTATTCGCGACGTTTTAATTGCAAATGTTTTGGGTGCAGGGCGATTATCTGACATTTTTTTGGCAGCGTTCAAGCTGCCTAATTTATTCCGCGATTTGTTGGGCGAGGGTGCATTATCCGCAGTATTTGTTCCTATGTTTACAGATCAAAAGAAAGCCGACGAGTCGGCATCCGTGCGATTTGCAAATAACTTTTTTTCATGGCTGATGGCATTGTTGCTGGTTATTACGATAATTGGCTTAATTGCAATGCCTTTAATAATTTGGATTTTGACGCCCGGATTTGCATCGGATCCTGAAAAGATGCAGATGACAATAATTGTTTCGCGTTGGTTATTTTTATATTTGATTTTTATCTGTGGTTCTGCTTTTCTTGGCAGTATCTTGAATGCATTTTCAGAATTTGCATTGGTGGCATCAATGCCAGTTATTCTGAATATATTTTCCATAGGCGCGCTGCTGGCGGCAATGCGTTTGGGGGCTGGAACAACGGCTTTATACTTTTTGTCCGCAGCGGTTATATTATCGGGTATTGTTCAAATGGCTGTTTTGTGGGGACGCCTGCGTGCACGAAAATTTGGGCTGTGCATTGTGCGTCCTCGTTGGAATTCACAAATGAGGACTGCTTTCCGCAGATTGGGCGTAGGACTTCTGGGCAGCGGATTTTACCAGATAAACGTTGTTATTGGAACCCTGATAGCTTCTTACCAAGCGGGTGCAGTTTCATGGCTTTATTATTCTGACAGAATGGTACAACTGCCTTTTGCAATTATTGGTCTGTCGGTTGGAACGGTTCTGCTGACCAGTATTTCTAATGCTTTGGCTGAAAAAAATATGACACGGGTCTATGCGCAGCAGAACGCGGCATTGCGACAAAGTATGATGTTGACACTGCCGTGTATGGCGGGATTGATTGCATTGGCTGCGCCAATAATTCAGTTTTTATTCCAGCATGGCGCATGGACACCCGAAAGTACAATGGCTGTATCTGCGGCATTGATGATCCAGGCCTTGGTTTTGCCTGCAATGACGACCAGTCAGATTTATTCTAAAACTTTATTTGCAGCACAAGATGTCAGAACTCCAGTTAAAAGTTCTGTGATTGGTTTAATTGTTTCCAGTGTATTTTATGTGGGATTATTTTCTTTTATAGGCTACCTTGCAATACCAGTTGGCGCGGTAGTCGGAGGCTATGTAAAAAATTATTTGTTGCTGCGCGAATGTCGCCGCCGAGAATTGTTCAAGGCTTTACCAGGGACAAAGCGAGCGATAGCAGCATTTGCCTTGCTTTCGGTAGTGCTGGCGGGTGCATTGTGGTTTGCGCCTATAAAAAGCATATGGATTTTATTTGGCGCGATTGCCGCATTCGGAGTTTTGTATTTGCCAATAGCGTGGATTATAAATAAAAAAAGTTGAACGCACTCTTTTTTTGTGGTAAAATGCCAGCATGAATGGAAGGAGGAAATCCATGAAATTATATTATGTGCCGTTTCTGGTTTTGCCGTTTGCGCTGACTGCTTGCGCGAACCTTGGAAATGGCGATGGCTCGGGTGGCTATGGCGAAATGACCGAAGAAAGCTTGGCTGGTGCCAGCTATGCCGATGATTCTTATTTAATGGCCGCGGCGCCAGAGTATCACGTTGGTACTCCGTTTAAAGTTGGCGATGTCCAGTATACACCTATGGAAGATTTGACTTATAACCAGACAGGTGTTGCGGGAATTATCCCAAGCGACTTGAATGGAAGAAAGACCAAGAATGGGGAAGTATTCAGCTCGGACCAATTGGTCGCGGCCAGCAAGGTTTTGCCTTTGCCGTCAATTGTTCGGGTTACGAATTTGGAAAATGGGAACTCGGCCACATTACGTGTGAACGAGCGCGGCCCATTTGTGAATTCCAGGTTGGTTGATGTTTCCGCAGCAGCAGCAAAGAAATTGGGCATGACAGGCCAGACCAAGGTCCAAGTCCAAGTT
This sequence comes from uncultured Muribaculaceae bacterium, assembly GCA_964619545.1. Classification (GTDB taxonomy): domain Bacteria; phylum Pseudomonadota; class Alphaproteobacteria; order Rs-D84; family Rs-D84; genus WRCA01. Next base: position 14,666 of record CAZUED010000008.1, read on the forward strand.
TTGGCGGATCAAAGCACTTCAGTGAAAAACGCAACATTAGGAAGTTCAACCACAGAAGTACCTGCGGTACAGCCTGTGATGGGTGGCAATGGCGCATACACTGTTCAGGTTGCAGCGTTTTATTCAGAAGATAACGCAAAGATGTTGGCCCAACGGATTGGTAATATGGGCAATGTCCAAACAGTGAATGAAGGCGGAATGTATAAAGTTCGCATTTTGGGTCTGGATGCACCAGCAGCGCGTCAAACAATTGACACTTTGCGCAGCACCGAAGGTATGGCCCCGGGCTTGCTGAAAGATGGCAAGTGGGTAAATGCTGACAGCATTTAATAGCGTCAAAGAAATAAAAATCCCGCGTTTGCGGGATTTTTATTTAGTTTTTTCTTTTATTGTATCTACAGCAAATTTCATTTTTATTGGAATGTGCTCTAATTTTATACCAAGTACCTTCAAGTTTTCTTTCAAAAATTTATCTTGTGACGCAAAATCATATTTTTCTGCATAAACAACGCGTTTAATACCGGATGCCATAATAGCCTTCAGACAATCATTACAAGGCTCTGTAGTGCAATAGAGAGTTGCGCCGTTCGTTGTTATCCCGTTTTTTGCTGCGAATGATATAGCATTTATTTCTGCGTGTATTTCATGCATCAGCTGAAATTCATGATGTTTTTCACGTTTCCATTCTGTGGAATTTTTTGGCGGAAAAATTTCATCACAATTTTTGCACCCCATTGGAGTTCCATTGATACCAGTTGCGATTTCTCGACCATCTTTTACAATAATTGCAGCAACTTTTCTGGATCTGCAATGACTCATGGTTGCCATACAAAATGCTTTGAATAAATAAATTTCGTCCCAATTTACACGAGTTTTAGATATGTCTTTGAATTTAACGCTCATATTTTTCCTGTTTTTCCAAAATTCTAGTTTAAATAATCAATTTGTCAATTATCTTTTTAGTATATTGCATTTTGGTTTAGGTATGGTATTCTGGCGGCTATGAACAAGACAAAATCTGGATTTATCGCTATTATTGGGCCTACGAACGCCGGTAAAAGCACCCTTATCAACCAAATTATGGGGCGCAAGGTGTCGGCGGTCTCTCACAAGGTTCAAACAACACGCTCGCGCTTGCGTGCAGTTAAAATGGTTGACGATGTCCAGCTGATTTTTGTTGATACTCCGGGTGTTTTCAAGCCCTCACGGAGATTGGACAGAGCAATGGTTGGCGCGGCTATGGACGCTTTATCTGATGCCGATGCGGTTTTGTTAATGATTGATGCAAAGCATGGAATTACTGAAACAACCAAAGACATTGTCGCAAAGATAAAAAACATTCCTCTTTTTGCGTTTATAAACAAGTCTGACGCGGTAAGAAAAGATACTTTGTTGCCAATGATAGCGGGCTTGTCCGAATTGACCGAATTTCGCGAAATTTTTATAGGCAGCGCACTGACTGGCGACGGGATAGGACCTATGTTGAAATCGTTGGCAATGGTAATGCCAGAAAGTCCTTATTTGTTCGAGCCTCATGATCAAACGGATGTTCCGGACACTTTGTGGCTGGCGGAAATCACGCGAGAAAAGGTCTATAAATTTGTGCATCAAGAATTGCCTTACCACATTTTGGTGGTGACAGAAAAGGTTGAAACAGCGGAAGACGGAGTCTTGGACATTCATCAAAAAATAGTTGTCGCGACCGAAGGACATAAAAAGATAGTGGTGGGCAAGGGTGGCGCGCAATTAAAACAAATTGGGATGGCCGCACGTCATGAAATCCAAGATGAATGGGGCGTAAACGCTCGATTACATATCTTTGTCCGCGTAGAACCAAATTGGGAAAACAAACGCGAAAATTACGAAGAACAGGGCCTGGAATTTGGAAATTAAAAACTTTTGGTATAGAGAATATAGAACCCAAGAGGACAAAAATGACAGAAATAATAAAAAAAGAGAAAAGAACAAATAAATCTAAATGGACTGATGTACAATGGTCCGGTTATTTAAAAGTCAGAAAAAAAGAACTTCCCGAATTAAAAAAAAGTATGCTTGAAAATTATTTAGCATATATCAGAAAATCTATGTGGGATAATAAATGGCACTTGTGTATAGATTTGCCATATATAAAGCCATCTGGGGTCGTTCACTATATTCCTTTTATTACGATAAGTTATGGATATAGAACAGAAGTCCAAGCAATAAATTCAGCCAGAAAGGATATATCAAAAATAGAGCTTTCCGAAGATTTTGCAAAATTAAATAAAATTCCAACAGAAACGATACACATAATATCAACATTTTCTAGAAAAAATAATCTTTCAAAACAATTTATAAAAAATTCGGCAGTAAAAAACATATGAAAGTTTCAGATTTTGATTTTGAACTGCCACACGAATTGATAGCGACGCATCCTTTGATGCGTCGCGATTCCAGTCGCATGCTGGTTGTACAGCAAGAAATTTCCGATAAACACATTACAGATTTTGTTTCTTATCTGCGTCCTGGGGACGTTGTAGTTTTTAATAACAGCAAAGTAATTCCTGCGCGGTTTGATGCGACAGCAAGTGATGGAACTAAATATGAAATCACATTGCATACCAAAATTGAGGCAGGCTGGTTGGGCTTTGCAAAAAAATTTCAGAAGTTAAAAATCGGCGAAAAATTAAAACTGAATGATGGCACCAAAATAGAGATTTTGGGAAAGTCCGATGAAAGTGGTCTGACAATAAAATTTTACGCAGATGATGTTTTTGCGGTGCTGGACAAGGTTGGGAAAATGCCTTTGCCCCCATATATGAAACGCGAAGAAGAGGCCGAAGATCGCGAGCGCTATCAAACGATTTATGCAGACCCACTGGGATCAATGGCTGCGCCTACGGCTGGGCTGCACTTTACAAATGAATTATTAAATGCTGTGCGTGGTGCTGGCGCAGAAATAGTAAACATAACATTGCATGTCGGCGCAGGAACTTGGGCGCCTGTAAAGGTTGCGGATACAGCAAATCATAAAATGCACAGCGAGTGGGGATGTATCACAGGGCAACAGGCAGAAAAAATAAACGCGGCAGAGAGAGTAATTGCAGTTGGCACAACCAGTTTAAGGTTGCTGGAATCTGCGGCGCGTGATAAAGGCGACAATAAACGAGTTAAAGCATTTTGCGGAACGACTGATATTTTTATTACCCCGGGATATAAATTTCAAGCGGTTGATGTATTGCTGACGAATTTTCATTTGCCATGCAGCACTTTGTTTATGCTGGTTTCGGCATTTGCAGGATTGAATGAAATGCGGGCAGCATACTCACACGCAGTTGCGGAAAAATATAGATTTTTCAGCTATGGCGATTGCTGTTTGCTGTTCAGAAAGGAAGACTGATGTTTGACGAAAGGCAGAATTTTTACAATCCTGTTTTAAAAGAACATATAAAACATGTTCGTGATGAATTGCCTTTTGGAAAATATAAAGTTGAAAAGAAAATACTGAATGATTATAACCCCCAAGGTATGTTACCATTCGATATTGAGTACGATATTTTGAATGTCGATATGTATAAGAAAGTTTTTATAAGATGTTCAATACTTCCCAAAAATACAATGTTTGTAACCTTTTATCAAGATGGGACTTATGTTGAAAGAATTGGTGATGAAACTGATACATATGAATTAGTTTTAGAAGTCTGGTCTAATCCAAGACAAGATACTTCCAAAGTTAAAAAATATAACCCATTTACAAAAAAATTATCCGGATATGAAGCTATTGGTCCAAATTATTTATACCAAGAAATTTATCAAGATGTTGCACCATACAAAATTAAATCAAGATATTTGGTAACTTTGGATTCGGGCAAATATATTTTTAATTCATATATTCCAAATTTTGAAAGCGAAGTTGGAATTTTGCCAAACATTGCTGATAAATTTAACAAGCAATATGGGTATAAAAGACGCCCGGACAAATGGAATCAAATCCAAGAATATATTTATCAAAGCAGAGCAGCAAGGTTATAAAAATGTCATTGAAATTTAATGTTATTGCAACAGACGGAATGGCGCGGCGCGGCAGTGTTGAAACTGCTCATGGAACCTTTCAAACACCTGCTTTTATGGCGGTTGGTACGGCTGCAACGGTCAAGGCGCTGACCATGGATATGGTGCGCGATACAGGCACCGAAGTTATCTTGGGGAACACTTATCATCTGATGATGCGTCCTGGTTCTGACTTGGTTGAAAAAATGGGAGGACTGCATAAATTTTCTGGTTGGCATGGTCCGATTTTAACCGACAGCGGTGGATTCCAGGTAATGTCTTTGTCTGGTCTGACCAAGATGTCCGAAGAAGGTGTTCAATTCACTTCACACATTGACGGCGGAATTAAACATTTTTTAACTCCTGAAAAATCTGTTCAGATTCAGCATCAACTGGATTCCAACATCACAATGGTGTTGGACGAGTGCTTGCATTTGCCTGCGCCGCGCGAGCGCGTTGAAAAAAATGTAGAAATGGTTACTCGTTGGGCCGCGCGTTCGAAAGATGCATTTGTAAATCGTGATGGTTATGGAATTTTTGGAATAGTGCAGGGCGCAGATTTTCCAGACTTACGCGAACGCTCGGCAAAGCAACTGACCGAGATAGGTTTTGATGGATACGCAGTCGGAGGACTGGCAGTGGGCGAGCCTCAGTCGGTTATGTTTGATATGCTGGAAAAAACAACCCCGTTGCTGCCAACGGACAAGCCGCGGTATTTAATGGGCGTTGGAACTCCATTGGACATTTTGGGCGCGGTAGAGCGCGGAATTGACATGTTTGATTGTGTTATGCCAACGCGCGCAGGCCGCACCGCTCAAGCTTTTACAGCGCACGGCACAATAAATTTACGTAATGCAAAATTCCGTGAAGATGAAACTATTTTGGGCGATACAGGATTGACGTTGGCGTACATTCATCACTTGGTAAAGGCGAATGAGATTTTGGGCGCGATGTTGTTGACCCAGCATAACTTGAAATTTTATCAAGACTTGATGAGCAACATTCGGCTTGCAATTGAAAACGGAAATTTTATAGAATTCAAAGAAAGGTTTATAAAAACTTATACAGGGGGATAAGCAATGCCAAAAAAATCCAAAGAGATAGAAGTTATTGATATGCATGGTGCAAAGACCGTAAAGCGCGAAACTTCTTGGGTAAAGCGCGTTTGGATGATTTTTGCAATCGTTTCAGTATTATGGTTTTCTTTTATAATATGGGCACCTTTTTATGTTCGAACAAATTACGGACAGCCAATTAAAAAATCAATCGTAGTTTCTATGTTCTTTGATCTGCAAAGATATATGCAGCAAGAATACACTCATTTGTTAAAAGGTATAGCGGGACAGATAGACCTGAAAAAACCAGTTGGCTATGCAATTGAAAAAGTAAAGTTGGCTGAAAAACCAATTGCGAAAGTTGAAAGTGCATCGGCTCAGGCTAAACAAGCAACGGGCAAGGTGTCAAAACTTTCTGGAATTGCAAGTCGTTTTGGGGTTGATACCAGCGCGGCGGATAAAGCTTTGGGACAGGCTGGCAATGCAATAAATAAAGTTGATGACACAACTAAAATGGTAAATGACAGACTGGACAAGGTAAAGGCAGAGCTGGAAAAAACCGCACAAATGGAAATTGATAAAGAAATGGACAAGCAGATAAAATCATTTCTGGACAAGCAAAGTGGAGGTCTGGGAACAACATTGCTGACTAATTACGGAATAAAACATGTAATGCCTTGGAAGCCAAGCACTTGGCCAGTAACGACAAAGATATACAATGATTTAGAAAGGTCTAATTTATCTGTTGTCCAGGCATTAACGAACTTAGTCGACAGCTATTTTGGCTATGTAATGTGGGGAATAATGATAGCGGTCTGGGCGGCAGGTCTGATAATATGGTTCAAGATGTTAAGCTATGTAAAGATGCTGACAGCGCCATTTATAGTCTGCCCCAGATGCGGACACACATTTACAGATAAAAAGCGTCTGGCACTTGGTTTGTTAAAGGTATTTCAGCCTTGGAAATGGTTTATGTAAAAAATTCTTGCAATAAGAATTTTTATATGGCAGAATTGCCCCGCGTGCGAGCGTAGCTCAGTTGGCTAGAGCGCAACCTTGCCAAGGTTGAGGTCGAGGGTTCGAGCCCCTTTGCTCGCACCAATTTATTAAACAAAGGCGGAGAGCCTTTCAATTTTTCCAAAAAAAACGAACTTATTCGGGCTTTCCGTTATGAAAGTTTGAAGGAGTTTTGTGATGAAAAATTTTGCTGGAATTGATTTTGGAACCACTAACACAACTGCTGCGGTTTCGCGCATTGGCGGTTTGCCTGAACTTATTCCGCTAGAAAAATCTCATCTGGAAATTCCATCTGCAATTTTTATTGATGAAAAAACTCATAAATTCTCATTTGGTCGGGCGGCGATAAATAATTACTTGGACGTAGAAGATGGTCGATTGATGCGGTCATTAAAACGAGTACTGGGAACCAGCTTGATGTCTGCGGGAACTACTATTGGAAAAAAGCATGAAAGCTTTCAGAAAATCATAGGGGCGTTTATAGCTAATGTAAAATTCTCTTTAGATAACTATGCTGGGGAGAGTATAGAATCAGTTGTTATGGGACGCCCAGTGCATTTTCAGGACGGAAATGAATCCAGTGATAAGGCGGCAGAAAAAGAATTAGGTGAAATCGCACGCAATGCAGGTTTTAAAAATGTTTTGTTTCAATACGAACCGATTGCAGCGGCATTTGCTCACGAGCAAAGTTTAGATAAAGAATTGTTAGCAGCTGTCATAGATATTGGTGGTGGAACCAGTGATTTTTCAATAATACGTTTGGGTGGAAAATTAAAAAATAAATTGGACAGACATGATGACATCTTGGCTAATTCTGGTATCAGAACTGGTGGAAATGATTTTGATAAACAGCTTTCTATTTCAAAGTTTATGCCATATTTAGGAATGGGAACAGATTATGACGCGATAACAAAAATATTGCCTGTACCTAATTCGTTTTACTTTGATTTGTCAGAGTGGAGTCGTATAAATTATTTGTACGACTACAAGGATATAAACACTGCAAAATCTTTATTGTTAAAGTCTTTGCAACCGGAAAAGTTTGGACGATTGTTGGAGATTATGGAGCGGCAACTGGGGCATAAAGTAATTACAGCAGTAGAAAATACAAAAATAAACTTGTCCAAATCTAGTAATGTTGAATCTGTATTAGACTTCTTTAATTTGCCATTTGAAATAAAAGTATCCATGCAAGAGTTGCAGCAATCAATATCCGCAGAAGTTAACAAAATAAGCCATTCATTGCAAGAATGTATAAAGCAATCAGGAATCCATGCAAATGATATAAAATTGGTTGTTTTAACAGGGGGCAGTACAGAGATACCATTTGTCAGGGAAAGTTTATGTAAAATTTTACCAAATGCGGAAATCTCATCTGGTGACAAACTGTGCAGTGTTGGTCTGGGTTTGGGGTTTGACGCGATGCGTCGATTTAATTAAATTTTTCTAAACCAAAAACAACCACAACCATATGTTTGTTTATCGCTTTGTTCTCGGGTTGCATTTTTTATAATTCCAACACTTGGTATATTGTCTGGAATCAGGCTGAAATCAACCAATTGAAATCCTTGGAAAAATTCCATAATCATATCATAGCTGTAAATGCGATGAGCGTTAAATTGAATCTTGGGCTGACCTATGGGAACTACGAATAATATAGATCCCCCAGGTCTGACAACGCGTTGCAATTCACGAATTGCCTTTATATCTCCATCAGGATCAACTTTATCGCCATATCGCCCCAAACCTATATGTTCGATAGTGTGCATGCAAGAAATTGATTCTATAGAATTATCAGGAAATGGTAATTTATTCAAATCCGCAGCGCGACATTCTAAACCACTTAAATTATAGATTTCTGCTGGACGATAATCATAAAACTCTGTTGGAATAAATGCAGATATAATAACATTAAATGTTGTTTTGCTGGATATATCCACATGTTTTTCAGGGTTTGTTTTTGCCAAACATCTTGCCGCCCAAGCCTGATGGTATTCGTAATGAGTATCAAATTTTGTTGTCTGAGTATTGTCATTCAGACATTTGAAAAAGTTTTTTTCTGATACTGGAAAACGCGAATTTTTATCTAATCTTTTGTATTCCGCCAAAGTATCTTGAAAAAACTTTTCCCGTTTTTTTTGCAAGTTTAGTTTTAAATAATTTCATTTTAATTACATCTTTATGTATTTATCACTTAACCCAATGTTTTCCGAAGGTTCCCCATCAATAATAATCCAATTCTTTGGGGCAATGACGATTTTGTTTTCGTTTTGGTTTAAATATGCTGACATCCAAGAAAAACTGCTGTTTGCGATAATGCAATGCTTGCAATTTTTCATCAATTCCATATCAATCCAACCGGGGTTATTCAGGTCGATAAAGGTTATATCGTGATTTGTTTTAATGTTTTCCTTGCCCCAAGTTATGTCGTCAGAAAATACAAAATAATGCGGTTTTTTAATATGTTTTTCTATTTCCTTCATTGCATTATTGTAATAATCCATATCCAGTATAGGAAAAACATTTTGATTTTTTATGTAATCACCATGACGAACATGAATAAAAACGGACTCACAATTTTTAATCTTATTCAACATTTTAAGGTTGTTATCGTCCAAGGCATCACGCAAAGTAAAATCATGAATTAGTTGATTTCTGACGGGATTTAAATATTTTTCATTTTGAAAATAACCTTCAATTATAACCCGTCCGCGCTGATTTAACAAAGACTGATCATAAAGATAATAGTTCTTTTCTTGGACCAATTTAGTCTTGATTCCAAATGTTTTTAATAATTTTCTGGTTTTTGGATTATAAATTTTTGCATTAACATTAAATACACCCAGTTCATAATCACGCTTTGTAACATTTTTCAGCTTTTTTATTTGATTAAACCAGGATAGGTCAAATTGTCGTGCTCCGACAGCAACGCCAAATGCATACTGAAACATTTGGTTTGCTAAACTTCCACAAATTTTTACAATTTTAGTCGTCATTTATGCCAAATACTTTATAAAATAAAAATCGATAGTACAAGCACAAAATAAAATGAAGGCAGTGTCGTAAATGAAAAAAATCTGGACTTTTGGGAAAAAAGTTGCAATAATCTGCGATGTGTCAAAACAGATAAAAAAATTTATCTAAATTGCGCCACGAAACAGAAATTCGCGGGCGCTTTTCAGTGCCCGTTTTTATTAAAAAAAAGGAACTAATATGTCAGACCAGACGAACGCTTTATCTACAAATGAGCTGGAAGCACGCCTGCAAAAAACCAAAAGTATTCGTGAACGTGACGGGGTTGTTTGGAAAGATAAATTCCAACGAACCGCGACTATCGCAGAAATTCGCGGCATGGCAGATGGAACTGACGTTCGTGTTCCGGGTCGCGTTATTGCGCTTCGTTGGTTGGGTAAACTGATGTTTGGCCGTATTTATGATATAGAAGGCGAAATCCAATTTTCTATGTCTCGTGAAGAACTGGGCGAAGAACAATACAAGTTTTTCAAGGCTAATGTAGATATGGGTGACTTTGTTGGCTTGACAGGGGAACTTTATAAAACAACCGCCGGGGAACTGACTATAAAGCTCTCAAAGTATGAAATTCTGGCCAAGGCTTTACGACCATTGCCTGAAAAATTTCATGGTTTGACTGATACTGAAACTCGCTATCGTCAGCGTTATTTGGACATTATTTCGAACGAGGATACACGTCGCACCATGTTGATGCGATTTCGGGCAATTCGCTTTATTCGCGAGTATCTGAATAAAAATGGATTTACCGAAGTTGAAACTCCGATACTGAAAAACGTTTCTTCGGGCGCGGCAGCAAAACCTTTTATCACTCATCATAATGCATTGGATACAGATTTATTTTTACGCATTGCGCCTGAATTGCCGTTAAAGGAATGTATCGCAGCCGGCTTTGATCGGGTATACGAAATCGCCAAAAACTTTCGTAACGAAGGCATGGATGCCATGCACTTGCAAGAATTTACAATGATGGAATGGTACTGCGCATATTGGGATTATAACGACAACATTGATTTTTCTTGGAAGTTTGTCCAGGCTTTGATAATGGAACTGCGTGGCACATTACAGATAGAATACCAAGGCATTAAGTTAGACTTTTCTAAATATGAAAAGCTGGATTATACAGCAAAAATGACCGAATTGATAGGTGCAGATGTTTTGCAATTTGACGATGTAGAAAAGTTAAAGGCGGCGATTGTCGCGCGCGGATTGTTCCCAGCTGAAGAAATCGAGGATATGAAATCTTTGTTTGCGGTTATAGATTACGTTTTCAAAAACAAGATTCGCAAAAACATAATTCAGCCGACAATTACATATAATTATCCGACCTATACCAGACCACTGGCTCGTCGCAATGACGAAGATCCTCGTCGCGTAGATAATTTCCAATTGATAGCATTTGGGGCAGAATTGATAAATGCTTATTCGGAATTAGTTGATCCGATAGAGCAAAGAAAATCGTTTAACGAGCAGATGGCAAACAAGGCGCTTGGCGACGAAGAATCAGTTGATTTAGATGAAGGATTCATGTTGGCGATGGAGCATGGAATGCCTCCTATTTCAGGGCTGGGCTTTGGATTCGAACGTTGGATGGCAATGTTGGCGGACCAGCCAACATTGCGTGATGTAATTTTATTCCCGATGATGAAGTAAGCCGTTATGGATAAAGAAGAAAATATATTATTCCAAATAGCCCAGCATGATAAAAAGAATCTGCAAGAAATACAAAATGCATTGGATTCCGGTCGTATTGATGCCGATGCAGCCCAGTATCTAAAAACTTTATATTCTGACAGCATGCACTGGTTTGCCGAGGCTTTTTATGTGCTTGGCAAATGCTTTGGCGCGCCTAAAACTGCTATTTTTTCTTATGATCCAGCAAATGATAAAGAATCCGAAGAGCCTGTTAAAATAATAGACATAAATCCAATGTCTGCATATGTTGTGCATCATCGTTTGGATGAAGATCCAATGAGAAATCAATTTTTTACAATAGGCGATGGACACAAAGTAGAGTTGGCTGCATCTAGTATTGT
>CAZUED010000009.1:0-23712 GCA_964619545.1 uncultured Muribaculaceae bacterium
AGTCAGTTGCTCTACCAACTGAGCTACGCATCCAATGCCGCGAATTATATCTTAAATTCAACACCTTGCAAGTAAAAATCGCCATTCCTTGACTTTTTAGCCTTTTTTTGATATAATAACCCCTATAACCAGTCGCCTTTCGGCGGCTTTTTTAATGCATTAAATCAAGGAATTCTCATGAATGAATTAAATGCCACGGACAAGGCGCTGGTTGTCAATGCCCTGCTCCGTCTGGTCGGCGAAGATGTTCTGACCCAGTTGGAAAAGCGTGATATACTGCACGAAATCACCAGTCAGCTGACCGGGTTTAACATTGCGGAAATCGTAAATCAAACCACCAATCGCCGCAGATTATTACTTAAAGGCTTAGCCACTGACGAAGAATACACCGGTCTGCCCCGAGAACTGGTATTCAATCCAACCGACAAAACCCTAAAGGTTTTCGGCGAAACCAGCGCGGACGATACGATTATCGGTGCTGTGCCAGATATAGATATCGAAGCCTTGCTAGCAAATATGGATTATGTAACATTATCTGCAACTGGTCTTTCTGGAACAAATTATACTAACGGCTGGTATAAAAAATACAAGTCAGGTTGGGTAGAACAAGGATTTACCGGCGCAGGCAGCACCAGCGGATTTAATATATCGCTACCCTTGCCTATGGCTAACACATCTTATTCGCTGATAGCGACACCTAATCAAGGCAACAGCTCTTATCCACACATACCTCTTATAAATAAAGTAGATGCAACTCAAATTTGGCTGAGAACTGTCCAAGCCCGCGATAGCGGTTCAGCAGCAAACATCCCTTGCTCGGTTCTAGTAATAGGTACGGGAGCATAAAAATTATGTATGCCAGATTTTACGCTGTGTGAATAATTTCTAAAACTTTTGGAATAACCTCATCAGCCGAAAATCTGGCAAGTCCAGACGTTGCTGTTTTTATAATTTTATCACGTGGAATTTTCTGCTTGTAAACATCGCCCATAATTTTTGCCAGCCGCTCATAATCTCCCGCAGGATACAGCAAGCCAGCTTCGCCGTTCATAAGCATTTCACGAGGACTGGACTTACAATCCGAAGATATACAAAGTGTTCCCGATGACATTGCTTCTAATATAACTGTCGGTAATCCTTCTTGTTGACTGGAAAGTATGTTTGCCATTGAACCACGCATATAACCAAAAGGCTCTGGGATTTTTCCAGCAAAGACTATATTTTCATGTGCCGGCAACGCAGACGCCAGGCTTTTCATCCTATTCGTTAAGACTCCATCCCCAACTATTTGCAATTTAACATCTGGTTTTTTGTTGTCATTCCAGAATTTATTAAATGCAAGCAATAGTGTTGCGTAATCCTTGTCCGGTTCTATTCTTGCAACAGACACAAAATACTTACCATCAGGTGCATAAGATTTCTCAGATTTTGCGGCTGTTTTATCCACAGGCATCAAATTATAAACCCATTCAATTTTATCGGCATGCATTGGAAAAGCACGAATAAAATCATCCTTGAAAGATTCACTTAGGCAAACTATTTTATCAAACTTCATCACATCAGAAAAAGTTGGGGAATTTATAAACCATTCAAAGCCACCATGCAGCCAAACTATCTTTTTGCCTTTGAATTTCTTGACCTGGTTATACGATTGACCATTTCTAAAATCTATGACTATGTCAGCTTCTGCCAACAGCTTTGCGCTGTCTTGCTTCATCTTTTTATAGCTGGACCAGTTTAAAAATTTATAAAATAATGATGTTCGAAGTCTAAATTTATTTCTATGCTTGATTGTGTCCTTGTTTTCGGCAAAAAAATCACAAAATCTTTTTTCAAGGCAATCACCAAAAACATATATTTCAATGTCATTATAATTTTTCAGACTATCCAATAAATGCACCAATACACTGGCCACCCCACCTGTCTGCATAACTTTTGCAAAAAATACTACTTTCTTTTTCATTAGCATTCCTCCTTGTCCGCCCAAAACTGAATGATGCCAAAAATACGATAAAATACTTTACATTTCAAAGGATTGTATATGATCATTAGCAGCGGTATAAAATGTAACAAATACACTATTTGTCGCTTTGCTGAATTTGTTATCCGAACCAATGGGATAAAGTAAAACAATTTTAGACTTTTATATCCTATAAGTCTTGTAATTTTTAAAAATGGAATAAAACCAAACAATTCATATTTTGTTATTGTAAGTGGTTGCTTTCCTACAATTCTGCGAAATATTGCATTATCACCAGCCGCCGTGACAACATCGTATAACGCACTTTTCGCTGACGGAGAATCAATTAGCTCATTTATTCTTTCTTTTAAATTACCGCCAAAATCCAAACCAATTTCATTTATAGTTTTTTTAAATCCATTTCGCCGAGCCAATAATATACAATCACGTTGCCCACGAAGTACATCCGTAATCTGAACAACTGAAAAATTGTGAACCTTTGGAATTATACGATAAACATAAACATCATCCGTCATAGCGTAAAACTTTTTCGCCGCAATCATAATTCTCATAAAAAACGGAGGATCTTGGTATCTGCGATATGAAGGGAAAAATATATTGTTATCCCTTTGCAATTTTGCCGAGTAAATATATCTGGTATAGTAAAGGTTAAATTGATAATCTTTGTAATCTATAATTTCATTTTTTGCGAATGAAGACTTTACTGTTGGCTTTGCCAAATTCCCATTAAAAAATTTTCGTAATGCGCCACCAGCAATCAAAACATTATTTTTTGTAACCGCATCATATAATTTCTGCAAAACATTTTCATTTGCATAAAAATCATCAGGCCCCATTATAACAAACCAATCGCCACGCATTTCTCGCAGACCATGATTTTGAGCCGGACCAGCACCGGAATTTTCCTGAGAAAAAACACGCACTCGGGAATCTTTTTTTTCATAGTCTTGTAAAACTTCCAGTGAATTATCGGTGCTGCCATCATTTACACAAACAACTTCTATATCCTGAAAAGTCTGACCTAATACAGAATCCAGGCACTCTGGCAAATACGGAGCAACATTATATACAGGAATAATTACTGAAATTTTAGGATTTTGCATTATTAGAACCTCGCGCTCATCAAAGGAATAATGCCGAACAAGCGCCAAATCTTTTTATTCTGTCTGGTTGTTACTTTTATAAATGGGATTCCTATCCAACTACGTACAGGTGGTTCTTTTGAAACCAAAAGCTTTTGTATCCTGGGCCACAAATTTAGATCATCGGTCAGAAACTTCAGCATATCGTCTTTTATTTCTTTTGCTTCCTGGGATGGTTGTTCTGCCCTGTATACCGATATGTTTTGTCCGCTCCACCGATATTTCAATAAGACTATTGGCAGGTTTACCATCTTTAAAACTCTTATCATACGAGACCATAATTCATAGTCATGAGCAACTATGTATTTAGGATTATATTTGAATCCGAATTTTTCAATGTCCGCACGTCGCATCATAACTACTGGGTGAGCAAAAGGGTTTCTTTTCAAAATATCTAAACATTTTGGTTGTTCCGGATACATAATAACCCTTTCTGTATCGCCAAACATTTTTATCCCTGCCCCAACCAATGAAACATCCGGATTTTCATCCATAAATTTTACTTGGACTGCAAATCTTTCTGGCAATGAAATATCGTCTGCATCCATTACTGCAATATAATCACCCTTTGCAACATCCATTCCTATGTTTCTTGCCCTTGAAATACCCGCATTAGGTTGATTTATATGTTTAATACGCGAATCGTTATAAGACTTTATTGTTTTATCTATATCGGGATCCGTACTGCCATCGTTTATTATTATAAATTCAAAATCCTTAAAAGTTTGATTTAAAATAGAATCTATCGCCATACGAAAATAATCAGCATTGCCGTTATAAACCGACATTATCACAGAAACTTTTGGCATTTTATTTTCCTTTTTTATCCGCATATTTCCAAATATAGTATTTCAATCTTATCAGATGTTTTATTTTATCTATTTTGCGTAAATTTTTTGGCATCCTTAACCAACCAACACTATCCATATCTGCAATCATATTTGCAAATGCGCGCTTTATATTATCTGGATAGGCATTTCTTCGTATAGCTCTCAAAAAGTTTTTTGATTCTTTGAACAAGTGATCTGTTATGAATTTTGTTTCTGCCTTTGGCGCATCTTTCCATGTTTCATAAATTCTTCTAAATATAATGTTATAATCAGAAAATGTTTTTTCATCCCAATTTGATCTTGTCAGTGAAGTGTTTCTATAACAAACATAATTATAAAGTGATAAACCTATGAAACCCAACTTTGGATTTTTATAGAATAATTCCAGAACAAATGGATTATCTTCATATTTTACATTCGGAATAAATCTGGTGTTTCCAATAATGCTTCTGCGATATATTTTATTACAACTACTATTCATTGTATCCAGTCCCCATATAGTCACTGGATTAAGGGTTATTTCAAATGGGATATTATTAAAATTTTCATAACGCTCATAATTAATTTTTTCATTTTTATTGAACAGGTGTTTTATACGCCAACTAATTATGTCTGCATCGTGCTGTTTTGCAAAATATAATGCAATTTCAAGTGTTTGTGGATGAATAAAATCATCAGAATCCATAAACTCTATGTATTCCCCATGTGCATTATCCAGACCAACATTACGCGTAGAGCTTAGCCCAATATTTTTTTCATTCTCAATTAATTTTATACGTTTGTCTTTGGCGGCATATTTTTTGACTATTTCCCAACCATTATCAGTACTTCCGTCATTTATACATATCAGTTCAAAATCTTTAAATGTTTGATTCAGCACAGAATCCAGGGACGCCGCAACATATTTTTCGACATTATAAACCGGCATTATTATTGAAATTTCTGGTTTGTTACTCACAATAACCTCTTTAGTCTTGACGTCTGACATTTATAGTGCATAAAATCGCTTATTTCAACTCTTTTTCAGGATCATAGGCTTTTGTCCCTTTGCGAATTTCAAAGTGCAATTGTGGTTCGGAAACCTTTCCTGTTTTGCCGATTGTTCCGATTCTCTCTCCCTTGGCCACTTTGGCGCCACGGCGAACATTCATAGCATCCAGATGGGCATAAACACTCATCCAGCCATTTGCGTGCTGGATTATAACCAAATTACCCATTCCTTTTAACTCGTTCCCGGCATAGGCAACAACGCCGGTTTCAGCGGCTTTGACCAATGTTCCGCTTGCGGCTTTGATGTTAATTCCATCGTTATAAAGCCCATTCTTTTTATAACCAAAGCTGGAAAGTATCTTTCCCCGAACAGGCCAGTTGAATGTCATTCTTTTTTGGGTGGCAACCATTGGTAAGGGCCGGGCCGGCGCGCTTGAAACCTTGGTCTTTTCGGAAATCATTTTTATACCCGGCGCAACAGCGGGCTGGAAAATTTCCGGTGCTTTGGTAACTTGGGTTGCGGAAACTGCAGAAACTATCGGCCCAGCGACAGGGGCAATAACCGGCGACGGCGTAAAAGTTCGAACCTTTCCAGGCAATCTCAACCGCTGTCCAACAGATAAAGAATATGGTGCAGCAATTTTGTTTTCAAGCGCCAAAGAGTTCAAGTCAACTGAATACCTGCGGCTGATTGAATAAAGAGTATCGCCTGACGCAACTACATGCATCTGGGCGCTGGGAATTTTTAGTTTTTGCCCAACAGAAATTGCAAAAGGCGCCGCCAAATTGTTAGCATCAACCAAATCTCTCAACGATATACCATTCTTTTTTGATAATGAATACAAAGTATCGCCCTTGGCCACAATTATTTCGCCAGATTTCGGCATAACTATAACCGGTTTAGGTGCCGCTGCTGCAACCTTTGCTGGAACTAACAAAACATCATCGGGTTCTGGCTTTGGTTGCACAACATCCATAGGCTGTGAGATTTGTGCCGCCCTGCTTTGTGTCTTTTGTATTGTTGTTTGGGCAGGCATGACATAATCGCTGTCACTTGCATATTGAGTATAATCATCACGTGATGTTGGCTGAATGTATTCACTGGCATCGCTTTCTATGATGATTGGCTGATGGTCGTCTATACTTAAAATTTTATCGTGCAAATCACATGCCGCAAGTGGCACAAAGCAAAGCACTGATAACAGACAACAAATTTGATTTTTCATAGTCTTCATTATATCAAAATAAGACAATAAAATAAAGACGCCGCATTTTTATATTTGTTATTTTATAAGTGCTCTGGCGCCGGTTCTTTTTTCATAAATAATAAAGCTAGTTCAAACAATGCCATAAGTGGTGCCGCCAACATACACTGGGAAACTATATCTGGGGGCGTCAAAATTGCGGCAACAATAAAAATAAGCACGATTGCGTAACGGCGTGATTTTACAGCGATTCGGCGCGGGAAAATTCCCAACCTGTTCAATAAAACCATGACCAAGGGCAGTTGAAACGCGACACCAAAGATTTTTAATAAACCAATCGAAAACGATAAATAATCCTTGGTAGCGGGCAAAAAAACTGTTGGCACGGCTGCGCTTTGATTTAACTCTACAAAAAATCCAAATGCTATTGGAAACAAAATATAGAAAGCAAACGCCGCCCCAATTAAAAACAATACAGGCGAAAGAATTAAAATAGGTGCAATAAAGTTCTTTTCTTTACGGCGCAGTCCCGGTGCAACAAATGCCCATAAATGCCACAACACAAATGGAATAGTTATAAAAATTGCAAATAAAGTTGCTAAATCAAACTGAATCAATAATCCGTCGGCCAAACCTGTGTAGATCATAGAACCATCTTTCCAAACATTCATCAATGGCTGAGTTAAAAACTCTTGAATCATTGGCGAAATAAACCAACCAATGCCAAAGGCCGCACAAAAAATCACCAGCACCCACAGCAGCCTGCGACGAAATTCTGCAAAGTGTTGTAAAAGTGTCATTTTCTTGTCTGTCATTTTCTCTTTATTTTTTTATCTTTTTTTGCCTGTAATTTTGGTGTTGAAAACGCACCTACAACATCATCTGTTGTCTTTTTCACAATTTCATCCATTGGCAATTCGCGTTCTACTTGATCTTTTATACTTTCGGTTGCATCTGTAATTTTCCAAATCAGTTCACGTATAAACTTTACCAGTTTTGCCAAAGCGCGAAAAACTTGTGGCCAGTTTTTCGCTGGTATCACAGCCATGGCGACTATTATTATCACAAAAAATTCTGCAAAGCTTATTCCAAACATTTTTTACCTTGTCACTTTTTTTGGATTGATCGGTACCTGACGCCAATTAATCTGGAAATGCAAGTGTGCGCCGCTAGACTGCCCAGAACTTCCAACTAATCCGAGTATTGTTTTTTCATTAACCACATCACCAAATTTAACATTTATTTTGCTTAAATGTAAATAATGTGAAGTAATTCCATGCCCATGCGATACTATAACAATTTTTCCATTCATATAGTGGTCTTGGGCAAGGATGACGACCCCTGCACCTGCGCTGCGAACTGGCGTTCCAGCAGGTGCTGCAAAATCAAGACCTTTGTGAAAAGATTTTACCCCAGCATTATTATAATTTCTACCAGAACCAAAGACCCCACTAATCTGATACTTTTCAATCCCGTTTGGCAAATGAAGCTGCATAAAATAATTAGCGGTATCATTTTGCACACTATTACGGGCTTCCTTTATTTTCGCAGATTCTTTATTTATTCTTTTTTCAATTTCTTTTGGATAAGTGCGAAATTTTTCCGGCACATTGACTTTTTGAACTTTGTATTCTTGTTTGGTGATTGGATAAGCAAAGGTCTGGCAATTTCCATCCTTGCAAAAATCTAACTTCAAAGTATCAAGTGCATCGCGACCCAAACCAATTACAAAAACATCATTCAAAGAAATTTTATTTCCATCTAAAAAAACATCAAAACCATTTGCATCACCATAAACTAATCCCCCTTGGACTGCTGTCCCAGAAAGCTTTGGCTTGCCATCTTTGGTATTGCCGGCCATAACAGGACACAACAATAATGTGTTTAATAAACAAATTAAAATAATTTTTCCAGAAAAATTTACCATAAACCTTTTCATTCGTAATAAGAATCCCCTGCACTGGTAGATGCGGTTTTATGTCTTTGAATCTGGAAATAATTTTTAGCAAAATCGGTTTTTGTTTTCAGTTCTGAAAACTTCACATCTGTCTTGACGCCTGTTGCATCAGTTACTACCCAAGATTTTAATGATACGGGATCTTTATCAAACACTACTAACATATTGCCCAGGCCTTCGCTTCCTTTGATATGCATTTTTAATCCGAAAGAATCTTTGCTATTGGTTGTTTCAGACACAATTATATCATCGTTTCGCAGATTTATATTTTTACGAACCAAAATTCCAGCTGGTGTGCTGGTTAATGGAACAGTTGTAATTTGATCCAATTTTTTATCAAAGAAATATAAATCTTTACCATCAGAAATTAATTGTATCGGTGCTTTTTTATAATCCAGCCTAACGCGTCCCGGACGCAGTATTGAAAAAACTCCGTAATCTTTTTTTCCGCCTGAAATCTGTGAAAAATCACCAGATAAACCTGTGATAGAATTTAAATAAATCTCTGCTTTTTTAACCAGCACATTATCCACCGCTGCATACACGGCGAATGGCAAAAAACAAAAGACAAAAATCATAACAGATAGTTTTTTCATTATAAATTTTCCTATATTGCTATATCCTCTAAAATAAACTGAACGCTTACGCGGCCATTATACTCATTTTCTTTGACCCGCCCCAGCAGCCTTATCTTACGATTTATATTGGCATCGTCCAGCAAAAATTCTCCGATCTGGGTCTGAACAAGATTAAATCCTACAAAAGGTAAAAGCTCGCCCGCCGAAGTTCGTATATTTCCACGCAAATGTGAACCATTTCCCATAACACCGGTCCAGGCCAAAGTGCCGCCCTCTAAAATTAATAAAGGCTCTGGATTTCCCTGGCCAAATGGTGCAAATGCAGAAAGTTCGTGCACCAAGTGCATATTTGCTGCTGATGCATCAAGCTGGGCGTCAGCAATAAATTCTGACTTTGTCGAACATCCTTCTAACTGAAGTGTTACCGCATCTTCCAAAAATTCACAAAATGCCGAATGGTTAGCAACTGGTAAAGTAAAACCTGCTGCTGCCGAGTGTCCACCACCTTCGGATAAAATTCCAGCATTCAGCGCATCATGAATGATTCGACCCAGATCAACACTGGCAATTGATCGACCGCTTCCATTTATAACATCATCATTTCTGGTTGCGACCAAGGCCGGCATATTATATTTATCTTTTAATCTACCTGCGATAATTCCCATAACTCCGCCATGCCAACCATCTTGGCATAACATCAGGCTGTGCTTTCCAGACGCCACACACCCATCGGCCAAATCAATTGCCGCCAGCATGATTTGGTTTTGTATTTCCATTCGCTCTTGATTCATAGTGTTCAATTTTGCTGCCAAATCTCTGGCAATTAAAATGTTATCGGTCAATAATAATTCCAATGCCGGAGTGGCAGAATCAAGACGACCGGCCGCGTTCAACCGGGGACCTATTGCAAATCCTGCAGCATAAACAGATGTCTTTTTTATACCAGAAACTTCCATCAAAGCGCCCAAACCAACATTTTGACGCATATCTAAAACCCTCAACCCGGTCGAAACAAATGCACGATTCAATCCAATCAGAGGCATAGTGTCGCAAATTGTACCCAGCGCAACCAAGTCCAAATAATCTAATAAATTTATCTCTGTTTTTTGCCGGCTAAATTCCGGTCTGTTTTTTATTTCCCGGTTCAGTGCAACCAAAAACATAAATGCAACACCAACGCCTGCCAAATAGTTTAATCCAGATGTATCATCGCTGCGCTTTGGATTAACAACCGCATCAGCTCCAGGCAAAATCTGATCGGGATTATGGTGGTCTGTTATTATAACTTGCATACCCAATTCTTTGGCACGTGCAACTTCTGTTACACCACTGATTCCGCAATCAACAGTTATCAGTAATGTTGCACCCTTTTTTGCAAAATCCTCGATTGAATCCAGATTCAGACCATAGCCCTCGACTTCGCGATCAGGCAGATGCCATATAACATCGGCACCACAAGCCCGCAGGTATTTTATAATTACCGCTGACGACGTTATTCCATCAACATCATAATCCCCAAAAACAGCTATTTTCTTGCCCAAGCAAACAGCATCGCATGCTATCTTTGCTGCAATGTCCATATCCTTTAACACAAAAGGGTCCGGCATATATTCTTTGATTGTAGGATTTAAGAATTTTCGGATTTCGTCCGAATCGGTTATCCCACGAGCGCACAAAATCTGACTTATTAAATCCGATTCGTTACAATAATCCGCCAGCATCCATGCCCGCCCCAGCATGGAATTTTCTACTATCTTTCTCATCGCTTTAAATCTTTTTTATTATCAGTGTAATTATACAACAGCACTATTCAAAAAGCAAAGGCATGATTCCGTCCATAATAGCGCCGGCCGTTGGCACCGCGTTCCACGCGGCAGTTCGCAGCCCCCATGAAGCCTGTGTTCCCTTTGGCTCGTCCAGAACAACCATCATTACATATTGTGGCGATTCAATTGGGAATACCGCAGTGAACGAGGTCAAGTTTTTCTTGGTATCAATTTTTCCATTAACTCGCTTTTCCGCGGTAGCCGTCTTTCCACCAATGTTAATACCCGCCACCCTGGCGTTCTTGCCACTGGTTGTTTCCGCAATCTTGAACATGATTTTTCGTATAGAGTCAGAAATTTCAGGCGACATGACACGTGAACCAGACATTTCACCGACCGAGCGTTTTATTATAGTTGGCTGAACATAAAATCCATTAGCAACCGCATTAACCGAAAGTAAAACATGCATAGGCGTCACAGCTATTCCATGTCCAAATGCAACGGTCGCACGCTCTACTGGCCCCCACTTTGCCGGCATCATTGGTCTTTCTGTTCTACCAAATTCCAAATCCAACGACTTGTCCAAATGCAGACGCTCAAAGAACTCGCGTTGGGTGTTGGGCGGCAATTCCAATGCAATTTGCACAGAGCCAACGTTACAAGAATGCAACATGATTTCCGCAACATTCAGCCGTGGCCGTGGAGGCTTAAAACTTGCCACATCACGAATTACGGCGGCAACTCGACCATTCTTGTCCAGAATTTTATAAGGCTCTTTAATATAATATTCTTTATCCAAACCTATCCCGGTTTCGATTGCCATAGCAGTATTGAAGATTTTAAATACCGAACCCATTTCATAGACGCCTCGCATAGGATAAAACATCCGGTTTGATGCTGAATCCGATTCCAAATCTTCTGGATCAAAGTCCGGCAATGAAACCATAGCAATCATTTCACCTGTTCGGGAATTCATCAACATTCCCATTGCTGCATGCGCTCCATATTTCTGCATAGCACCCGAAAGTTCGCGATAAAATACTTCCTGGACACGTGAATCTATTGACAGAACCAAAGGCGCCCGATTCTCGCGCAGGTATTGATCGCGCGTTCTTTCAACGCCTTCTAATCCGCGGCCATCGCTGCTGGCGAACCCGACCACATGCGCGGTAAGTCTGCGTTTGGGGTATTTACGCCATTCGGTTTCTTCTATTCCTAGTCCCTCTATTTTCAAGGCCTTTACCATTTCACGTTGAGACTCAGTCGCAAATTTTTTCAGATAAATAAATTTTCTTTCAGAATGCATCATACCCAAAGCTTCTGAAACGGAAATTTCCGGAATTATGTTATGAATACTTGCCGCTGTATAATCAAAATCTTTTATTTTTCCAGGACGTAAAGTGATATGACCAGAAATTATATTTTTTGCCAGAATCTCACCATTTCTATCAACAATGTCTGCACGACCAGATTCCCAAGATCCCTGCCCCACGCCTATGCGCGCACGATCAGTGCCATGAATTCCCAGTAATAATGTTCGAGAAATAAAAACTACAAATGCTATAACAAAAACTAAATAAACAATACGCAAACGAGCGCTGCCCAATCCGACCTTGCCGCCACCACGACCCCTATTTTGCAAAATGTCCCGACCTACTTCAAACATCAGTGTTTTCCACTTCACGCATAGGAATATCCGTTGCGTTTATGTTTTTCTTGAAACCAATCGATTCAAATCTGGGATACATCCCCGATGTTACGCTGCGTAAAACTTCTGGTCTAACCAGCGTGGACAGACGCGCCTGAGCCTCGGCTGTTTCTTGTTGAACGCGCACAATTTCAGCATTTGTTCGGGCCCTTTCTCGG
Source organism: uncultured Muribaculaceae bacterium (assembly GCA_964619545.1). Classification (GTDB taxonomy): domain Bacteria; phylum Pseudomonadota; class Alphaproteobacteria; order Rs-D84; family Rs-D84; genus WRCA01. The sequence continues at coordinate 12,316 of CAZUED010000009.1, forward strand.
CTTTGTGCACGATAAAACACCTGCAACATTATACCAATGAAAAACATCGCGGCAACCATGCCTATCCCAAATCTGAAAATCTTTTCATCATCTTTCATGCCCGTCCTACCCTGCATATTGATTCATCTAGTATAGCATAAAAGCAACCGGTCGCTAATTACTAATTGTTGATTGCTTTAATTATTCCATCTAACCCAGTTAATCGCCCAGCTCCTAGATTTATATTCAGCGAATCAAACTCTTTCTTTAAATTTTTCACACCATCGTTTGCCATGGAAACACAAATAGCAATAATTCCACGAACAAGCGCCGAATCGGCTTGCCCGTAAAACACTCCTTTAAATTTGCAAATCGCCGCGCGAGATGCACAACTTGAAATTTCAGTACAAGCAGAACCGTCAGGTGCACCACCAATTTCACGTCCCAAATCCATCACTAATTCCAACCGCAAAACGGGGTCATCAATTTGATTAAACAGATTTTTTATCTCGCTATATTTCATTTTTCTTTTTTACCAGCCCTGCTCTGTTAAATCCAATTCTAAACGCGCACAATCGGACATTTTAGAAATGTCCCACGGCGGATCCCAAACAAGTTCAACGTCGACACCACCCACCCCAGACAATGAAGATATGGCATATTTTACCATTTGTAAAATTTCCTCGGACATTGGGCAAGTCGGTGAAGTCATTGTCATTTTTATTGATACCAATGGAGGATTATCTGTTCCGATTTCTATATTATAAATCAAACCAAGATCCCATACGTTGACAGGTATCTCGGGATCGAATACTTGTTTTAATGCTGTAATTATCTGTTCTTTATCAATCACTTTATAGCTTTTTTTATTATGTTTGCGACCTGCTCCATTTCGGCCATAGTATTCCAAGACCCAACTGAAATCCGAATAGTTCCGTCAATTCCCATCATTTGATGCAACCAAGATGCGCACATATTTCCAACACGCAGACATACACCATGCGCACCCATTATCGCGCCAAAGTCAAGCGTATGCATACCATCTATCACAAAGCTAAGCAATGCGGCGCCATCCGGCGATACAAATCTGATTTGCGAAATTTTCGACAATTCCCCACGTAAATAATTAACGCAATTTTTCACATGATTCATATTCTCTGGGCTTTGCTCTTTGATTGCAGCAGGCAATCCAGCCAACTGCGTTAATGGCAAGGTTCCTGCCTCGAACCGAGCAGGCCCGATTGCCATAAATTGCCCACCACCAAATTTATCTGTATGCCATTTATCAGGCTGCTTTAAATAAAGAATCCCAAGCCCCGTATCGGCGCCGATTTTATGGCCTGAAAATACCAATGCATCACAATCCCACTGGGATACATCAATTTTTTCATGCGCTATGTATTGTGCAGCATCAACTATTGTGATTCGATTTTTATCTTTTGGAATATTTTGTGCAACGCCCAAAACATTTGACATTGCAGTTATAACAACCGCTTCACATTGCGGCACGGATTTATAGTTAAAATTATCATCAAGTTCGCAAAGAATTGTTTTATGACGCATCTGAAAAGGCAAACGTGCAGAATGATGATCTAGATCTGAAACTGCAACCAGCGAACCAGCCGGCAGCATATTTGCAATTCTATTCAGTCCATCGGTCGCACCACTGGTAAAAATAATCTGCTCTGGCGCAGCACCGATAAAACTGGCAACTGATTCGCGAGCGGTCAAAACCATTCTATCTGCATAATCGGCACGCGCACAAATTCCACGACCTGCATTGGAATAATTATTTTCCAAAAAATCTGTTTGGGCCTGTATAACAGCCATAGGCTTTAATGCGCTTGCAGCCGCGTCTAGATAAATAATACTTTTTGTATTTGTCAATATATTATTTCCTTGATTTGCTATACTATTATAATATACTTTCGCAGCAAATCAAACCAGGGAGAAACAAATGGCAATACAGCACGCGAATGACGCGAATTTTTCAGATTTGACGGCCGCCGGATTGGTGTTGGTGGACTTTTGGGCATCATGGTGCGGACCTTGCCGCATGTTTGGACCTATATTCGAGGCTACATCTGACAAATACCCGAATGTTGGTTTTATAAAATTTGAGATAGACGAATCCAATCGCCGTATCCCGGCGACATATGGAATAAGATCCATACCATCGGTCTTGGCATTCAAGAATGGACAGTTGATTGAAACCCGTACCGGGCTGATGGACGCAGAAACAATCGAAGAGTGGATAAAGCAATTGTCCGCTTCCAGCTAAAGTGGAGGTTTATAACATGGCAAAGAATTACAAAACTATAACTCTTGACCCAAAATATGTTCCAAAGAAAACGGAACCATATATGTCTGAAGAGCAAAAAGCTTACTTCTATAACCTGATGAGCTCTCAGCGGGCCCAACTTTTGGCATCGATTGAAGAAAGTATGTCAGAAATGTCATCTAACATTAATATAGATTCAATGGATGGCGCCAATGACGAAGCCGATAGTTCTTCATCAACCCAACTGGCGGACAACCAGATGAAGTTCTTGGATCGCAGTAAAAAATTACTGACAAAAATCGATGCGATGCTGGACAGATTGGAAAAAGGAACCTATGGCTACAGCGTAATTTCTGGCGAAGAAATTGGACTGAAAAGATTGCTGGCAAATCCTTTTTCAACATTAACTATTGAAGAAAAAAACGAATTGGAACGTCGCGAATAATATTCGCTATTGATCAATAAAAAACACTATGCCCGGAACAAGTTCTGGGCGTATTTTTTTTGTCAGACGCCATGAATCTTCTATAACGCCCGGTTCAGAATCTTTGGAAATTATGTGCAGCGCACCGCAAAATCCAGAATCAGGATAATCCAGCATTCCATAAATTGCACTTGCCGTATAATCTGATTTACTGACCAGCAAACCCAGGCCCGCCCCACCCATGATTTTCAAGCTATTAAATATACTGGGCCAATCATCTGGCGCGACATCATCCAAATCAAGGGTTAAAATCAATTCGCGACCAAAAAATAAATCTGCTGCTATTGGCGAAAGCGATTCTGCTAACTTTTCATGCATAGCTGGGGATGCTATCAATTGAACACCAGCTGCGCCCTTCTTAAAAGCATTATGTATCGCAGCCGCAATTTTTTGCACTTCTATATCTTTATCTGACGCGCTGATACGTGCAAATATTTTTATCTTTGATTTTTCCAACCATGTCCACATCATATTTACAGAATCTGGGTCACATGATACAGCAGCGGCACGCATACGCGCCGCGTTGTCCGCTGCAAATATAAGCGAACGCGCATCCATTCTATCCGCACAGGATAAAGCGATACGACCGCGTAATCCTTCCAAAGTATCACTAAAATCAATCATGCATATTCCCGATAAATTGCTTTGGACAATCCTTTTTTAATTATCCAGGATGTCCTATTGCTATAATAGCATAAATTTTGATATAATTTTATAAATGAAGAAACACTTTGAAATTATTTTACTTGACGCGTTGTGGCTGTCTGCGACAATTTTGTTCGCCAACTTTTGGTTTGACATTCGTTTCGGCTTTAATATATTTCACGGCGCCCATTGGCATTATCTGGCTGTCCAGCAACTGACACATGGTGCAATTCTGCCTTTGTTTTATATATCTATTGCTTTATTCATTGCTTTGGGTGTATCAGGGCTTTATTTTATCAGCCGACCACGTTTGCGAAAAATAGATTTATCCGTCAATGCGAATCATGAACAAATCCAATCTGAAAAAACAGATCCTGTTCCAAGTTTACAACCAACTGCGCAGGATCCAAATTATTCACCTTTGCCGCCGGCCCCAGTATTGCCACGCCCGCCCAGAATTATTAATCCAATGCTTTCGATTGAAAGCGCACCTGTTACTGCCGCCGCCCCATCTGCGCCTGTATTAGACACACGGGACACAGATTCAAAATTGGCGGAAATTTTTAAATCAGCTGGTTATATTGTAAAACAACCTCCAAAAATAGCCGGAATGCGATTGAATCTTTGGGCAATTGGAATGGATGAAGTTTTATACATGGGCCTGACCGATCCACATAATGGGGATATAACCGCAGCCGAAGGCGGCGACTCAAAATGGAAAGGCGCAAATGGCGAATTGTTCACCAGTCCAGTATGGAGAATGTCCAGCGCAATGGAAAAGGTCCGCGAACTATTTCTTGAAACATTAGATTCTGAAATACAAATAAACATCAAGGCATTTGTCGTAATGAATGATGCAAAAATAACAAATCGCGAATCATTGAACAAAATTTGGAATGCCTTTGGAGTGGAAGTTTTTGACTCTGCAGACAACCTAGCAGAATCGATAAGACAAAATAAAAATCGTGAAATGCAACTGGATGAAGAAGAAGATTTTGATGCATACTCAGATTACATAGAAACGGTTTCAAATTATTTTAACAAAACCTGAGGCGAGGAATAATATGCAGTATAATCAGATAACTGCTCTTCGACGATTGACCGAGCTTTTTATGGATGATATGCCTGTAATACAGGTCGCAGCAAAGCCACATTTGGTTGAGGCTGACTGGTTTGCAAAATACAAAACACTGCGTCGTGATTTTATGCGCAGTCTTTCCGATTCAATCGAAGATATTTCTTTCCTGAACCTATCACGTGAAGAATTCATGGCATTGATAATGGGTAATGCCCTGCCCCCAAATTTATCGTTACGATTGCGAACCCCTTTGCAGCTGGGTGGACGACTGGAAATAAGTAACATGTTCGCATGCAAGACATTCCCACACTCACAAAGTCTGGACAGATTTATAATCGAGCAGGCCGGAAGCGAAAATATTTGGCTGCCCAGCCCTGCGAAAAAGATTTATATTCCAGCACATACTGCCAGTGGTGGACCAGGTGGAAACGCGACCAGCGACCGACTGGAACAAATGGCAGCGCAAATTGCAGCAAATAGAGGATTGGAATGACCAAAGAAGAATTCTTGGCTTGGGCAAAATCTGCTGGTGCGACTATGGCGGCAACGGCCAGTGATGTTGATATAGCGCAAACACAAAACTCCTTGCAACAGGTTCAAGCAGCGATGATACCGCTTGGCCTGACGGATTTTTATAAAAATACTGCTGGCGCTGTTTTGTTGGGTGACGCAACTATTTTTGGTCCTATGGAGATTAAGCGCGATGGCGCAAACATTTATTATATTCCATCTATATTACAAGTAAATCGTGACGCAGCTGCATTACCTGTGGGACGCGGCCGAACTATTTTTGGTCGCAACAGCATGTTTTGGTTTGCTTTTGATGCATTTGGAAATTGCTTTATGTTAAATAACGTAACACTTACACCAATGCGCCAATACGAAGATATATTCAAAGCGATGAGTGATTGTCTGGCGGTTGGAAAAATATGAAAAAACTTTCAATAAACATTTCTGGACATCTGACTTCGGTTTCACTAGAAGCCGAGTTTGTTTCAGAACTGAAAGAAATTGCCATAAAGAAAAAAAAATCTGTTGCCGAAATAATCCAAGAAATAGATGCATCGCGTGGAAACAAAACAAATCTTTCCAGTGCCGTGCGGGTCTGGATACTGAAAGAATTAATAAAATAAGAAAACTCTCCTATAAATTATAGTTGAATTTATTCCGTATTTCAATTATTATTAGAACACAATCCTAGGAATAATGGGATTTATGCAAAGGAGAGATTGCATGACTCATAACAGCATTTGGTTCGCCATCGAGCGATTCGCAGCCGAACATAATCTTTCTTGTTCAGGACTGGCAAAAAACAGCGGTCTGGATCCAACTACTTTTAATAAAAGCAAGCGATGGAGTCGCGAAGGACAACCCCGTTGGCCATCCACCCAAAGCATAGCCAAAATCTTGTCGGCAACAAATTGCAACATTTCAGATTTTGCAAAATACTTGGGTGATGATAACCCAAACTCTGGCGGCGCACAAAGATAGTTTTAATCTTTGCGTTTGGTCAGGGCGAAAGTACAGACGGCTGAAAATGTCAAAATAATGACCATCATCAGATTCAGACCAATTCGGCGAAATGGCGTTTGATGCCCCCCCCAAACTTGGCCGTCTAAAACACCAGAAATGCCGACTGGCAAGCTGGCAATAATGCGCCCATCCGCCCCAACAAATGCGGATACTCCCGAGTAATTTGCGCGAACAACAGGAAGTCCCATTTCAATGGCTTGGCGGCGTGTCATATCCAAATGTTGGTAAGTTCCAGGTGTTTTTCCAAACCAAGTATCATTTGTCAGATTTATTATCATCTGTGGGTTTTTTTCAGATGGCACTAATGAATCTGAAAAAATAATCTCGTAACAAATTGCTGGAACAAAATTTAATCCTGAAAAAATAATTTCTTCTGGGCCATTCCCCCGCTTTAACTGCCCAGGCGTTGGAACTATATCACCAAATGGCCGGTATTCTCCAAATGGAACCAGATGAGTTTTGGAATAAATTTTTTCAATTTTTCCATTTGCATCCGCAATAACCATTGAATTATAAAAATTTCTATTATTCCAACTGGTTGCACCCACAATAACCGAGCGTCCCAGTTCTTTGGCAAAATCCAATTTATCCTTGTTTTGTAAAATTACAAATGGATATGAAGTTTCTGGAAAAATAATTATATCGGACTTGCCTTCCGTGTTCGCCAAATCAACCAATGTTTTTAGATTTTCTTTGGCATTTGCTATTGCTTGCTCGCGCGAATGGCTGGCCTTTTGCTGGCCACTTTGCGCTGGTTGAACAATTCTGATTATCTGTGATTTTTGATTATCGTTTTCTGATTGTTTTATATTTTGATTTCCATAAAACACGCCTATCAACATCAATACAGAAAAAATAATTATAGGGATACTTTTTTTATTTTTAATAAATTCGATAAAGCTGGTAATCAAACCAATAATTACAAACGTCAAACCAACCGCGCCCCATAATGACATTGAATTTGCCATTGCTGGAAAACCCAGCGAAATGTTTGCAATTGGATTCCATGGAAAACCTGTAAACAACCATTCGCGCAACCATAAAACAATCGCCCAAGACGCTGAAAATATAAAAGGACAAATTGCCGTGCATGCATTCAGCCGGTGCTTACAGAGATTTGTTATGATAAATGGTAGTGAAAAAATTAATGCCCCAACAATACCAATTCCAATTATACCTGGGATGGTCCAGACCCTGAATTGGTCCGCTAGTTCTGGTACAACAAATATAGAATTTAATACCCACCAAAATGAAGCGGCCGCATAGGCAGCACCAAACAGCATAGAATTTCTGACCACATTTTCACGTCCCAAAATTAAATAATAAGCAGCCCCAATTCCAATAATTGTCATCCACCATAGATTAAATGGGGCAAATCCAAGTGATGTTATCGCACCAAATAATAATGAACAAATCGCAAACAACCGGTTTTTGTTTTTTATATTACTTTTATCTTTTTTTTGATCTTTCTTTTTTGATTTTTGTTGTTCATAAGGATTCTTTATTCCAATTTTTGATAAAATTTTTATTTCCAGTGATTCCATTTGTTCAGCGTCTATATCATTCAAATGATCATAACCCATCAAATGTAAAACGCCATGAACAACCAGATGCGCAGCGTGATCTTTAAAATATTTTTTTTCTTGTATGGACTCACGCATGGTTGTATCAAAAGAAATATAAATGTCGCCCATTAACTCGGCATCACCAGTCTCGAAAGACAAAACATTTGTGGGTCTGTCTATTTTGCGATGTTTTTTATTCAAATCATGAATTTCAGAATCATTGGTTAAAACAATTGATACTTCACGTTCTATATCACCAAATGGGAAAAAACCAGCAGAACTGGGATTAAAATTATTTACTGGATGAGTGTTTTGTTTTGTTATTATTTTACCAACGATGTCATTTTGTAAAGCAATCCTCACAGCCACTTGAACGATTTTTGCATAATCAATTTTGTATTTTTCCCATCTGGAATCATGAATGTCTATAAAAGTTTTTATCATAACAAGTGTCTTTTATTATTTCCATCTGCACCGGATACAATGCCTTCGCGCTCCATGCGCTCGATAAATCCGGCAGCTTTGTTATAACCAACGCCCAATCGCCGCTGAACATATGAAATTGTTGGCTTTTTATCACGCACCACATATTCAACCGCCTGACGATACAAATCTGCATCTTTGGCTTCCTTGCCGGTTGCCATTCCTGGAATGTCTGAAACATCTATGCTGGACGCTGACGCTCCAAAATCATTAGATGAATTATCGATACCTTCCACATATTCTGGCGAGCCCTGGGCGCGCAAGAAATCTGCCACTTTATTGATTTCTTTGTTTTCAATCCATGCTCCATGAATTCGGACTGGCACCCGGCCTGCTTCAGAAAACAGCATATCACCTGATGGTAATAATTGCTCAGCGCCCTTTTCGCCCAACGTCGTCATGGAATCAATGTTGGACCGCGCCTGGAAAGAAATTCGCGTTGGAAAATTAGCCTTGATGACACCAGTGATAACGCTGGTATCTGGTCTTTGCGTGGCAGCAACAATGTGCATACCCGCAGCGCGTGCCTTTTGTGCCAAACGTTGAACACAGGCTTCGACCTCTTTGCGCGCAACACTCATTAAATCTGCAACCTCGTCAATAACAATTACCAAATACGGCATGTAGGACAAATCAACTTCGCGTTCTTCAAATTCCAATGCGCCTGTTTCTTGGTCGGTGCCAACAGGAACTTGCTTGGTCAGCTTTTCACCACGCTCGCGCAGGTTTCGAACGGCTTCGTTATACCCCTCTAAATTCTGAACGCCCAAATCTTTTAATTTTTTATATCGATCTTCCATTTCGCGCACCGACCATTTAAGTGCATTTACCGCCATATTTGCATCAGTAACTATAGGCATAATTAAATGCGGAATGTCTTGCCATAGTGTAAAATCAACACCCTTTGGATCAATAATAACCAGCTTGCATTGGTCTGGGGTAAAATGATAAACAATCGACATAATTATAGATTGAACAAATACGGATTTACCACTGCCTGTTCGTCCTGCAATCAAAGCATGCGGCATTTTCGCCAGGTCAAAATACATTGGATTTACGCCTATATCAACACCCAAGGCCAGCGGTATATGATAATTAGAATTTATAAATTTATCATCTGTAACCAAAGTTTGAAAACGAACAAATTGACGATTTACATTCACCATTTCAACGCCAATATAATTGCTTCGTGGAATATGCGCGATACGAATGTTTTCTGCCGCCATGGCGCGGGTCATATCTTTAACAGTATCCGTAATTTTTGCAATACGTTGTCCTGAATCAGGTTCAAACTCATATAGTGTAACTATTGGTCCTGGCTTGATTCCTTCAACTTTACCATAGACACCAAATTCTTCAAAATGCGCCTCCATCGCGGCGGCATTTCTTTTTAACGCATTTGTTACAATTGTTTTAGAAAACACAGATTTTTCCAAGTATTCTGGTGGTGGAAGTTCATAATTATTGGCCGCCAATTTTATTTTTTTGACTTGTTTTTTCTGATTTGTTTTTTTTGCTTTGACCTCTTGTGACTCATCCGGTTCTTCTTCTATCTCTTCATCTTTTGGCACAGCGGTCGCAATTGGATGCAAACGTAATATACCAACTAGAACTCTTGTGGCCTTGCGTAATGCGGTCCACAGCATTCTTACATCTTGCCATCTGATATGTAAAAGAATTCCTGCCATTAATAAAAATACAGCAATAAAAATAATTCCAAAAATAAAAACCCAACCATTTGCAAACAACCCAATGTCGTTTGCAACAATAGCGCCAGCCAATCCACCCCAAGCCTTTGATGGCATAACCGCGCCAAAACCAAACGAACCTATTATAGTGGTAATAAAAGCGCGCAAAATATTGTATTCGGGCGCACCCTCATCCCATTTCAACATCATTGCTATACCGCTGCGCGCCATAAAAAGAAAAATAAAAAGTGCCGGAATAAAACCTATTCCATAAAGAATAAAACCAATAATGTTTCCAATCAGACTTTGACGACCAAAAGTAGATGCAGCTGCAAATCCGTCCAGATAAGGATTATGAAAAATCAAAGCAAAACAAAGCCATGCGCCCAATAATACCAAGGCAACACCGGTACCCCGAAATGCAACGCCGCGCGCCGCGCCCCGAATAGAATCGGGCAGAAAATTTTGCTTTTTCGCCATGCTGGTATTTTATCATAAAAATAAATAAAGCGCAAAGACACTAAAGCAAATTGTCAAAATAAAAAACCCGCTTACGCGGGTTTTTTATTTCTTTTTAGCAATCGGCTTCTTCTTGGCCACTGGTTTTTTCTCAGCTGGCTTTGCATCTTTTTTTATTGGAGCCGCTGCTGGCGCAGCCTTTGGTGCAGGCTCATCATCTTTTTTTAATTCTTTCTTAAAGACATTGATTCCGCTGGCCAAATTTTTCATAACCTCTGGAATTTTGGAATGTCCAAAGAGAACCAAAATTAAAATTACTACTAAAAGTATTTCCCAAAAACCTGCTTTCATCTTAAATTCCTTTATTTTTGTTTCGTTTCGGATTCACCGATTTTTTTGATTGGCCCTATTATCTGGCCACATAACAATCCAGTCCATCAGACTTTGCATTCCGACAAAATCCGTTAGCATCCTGAGAAGTTTTAAACCCAATACGCAAGCGATAAGTCGTGCTTCCATTTGGCAGTTGCGCCGCCAGAATCACAAATTGATGACCTGCGAACAATCCAGAGTGCGAGGATTGCAATCTTTTTTGCGCGGATTCCGCGCCGGCACGTGTTCCATAAGAACCGAATTGAACATAAAAATTACTTGTTGCGGCCGCTTGAGTTTTTACAACTGGTTTAGCTGCTGGTTTTGGTGCAGACTTTTGTGCCGCTGGCGCTACTTGGGTCGGTGCAGGTTTTGCAACTGGTCTTGGTTTTGGGGGTTCAACCTTTGGCATTGCCTTGGCTGGCGCTGATGGGGCATCAGATTTGAACACTACATCTTTTCTATCTTCGACCACGCGAACTGGCGCACCTGCAGATTCCGGTTGTCCTGCGATAACTTTATCCGCGCTTGCGGCAAAATCATTTGGCGCTGGGGCTGGCGCAGTTTGTTCGGCCGCCGGCTGTGGCGCAGTTAAATCAATCTCTACCGAATCGGTAGCGTTGTTATGCATAACGATTCTCACTATAATATAGATCGCAAGCACTATGACGATAACAGCCGCACCGAACAGCAACCATGGACGCCGCGGGCGTGGGCCCAACCGTCGCTGGTCCGCTCAACGCCACCATCGACGAACTGCAGCGCAGCAACGACGCCAACCGCCAGCTACTCACAGACCTCAACGCCGCGGGCAAGAGCACCAGCGAAAC
>CAZUED010000010.1:0-23670 GCA_964619545.1 uncultured Muribaculaceae bacterium
GATTACAAGAACCACCCCGCCCCCGTTGGGGGCACCCCTCCACAGGAGGGGAACACCTTTCAATAAATTTTCACTTAAAAAATTAGAATTATATTATGGAATTGTTTTTTTAATTTCATCTATCGCTTTTGCAATGCATTCCAATTCCATTTCCATGCGATGACGAACGCCTTCGTCTGAAATACGAATTACGCGCAACCCAAGCTTTTCCATATATTCATCACGTCGTTTATCATATTCGTATTTATCATCATGCGAGCTGCCATCAATTTCAATAACCAGATTCAACTCTGCACAATAAAAGTCTGCAAAATAATTACCGATTTGTTTCTGCCGATCAAAATCCAAACCCAAAAATTGCCCGTTTTTCAGCATGTCCCACAATAAAGCCTCGGATAAAATCCCGGCTTTGCGGAGTTTCGACGCACGATGGGAAATGTTTTTGTTATATGGCAAAGAGCTGTAATTCTTGGAATAACGCATTAGTATCAATAACTTATAAATAAATTATTACTTGCGGCGCTGGGTTGCCCGGGTAACTTGTCACAGGCCAATCCGCTTACTGACGGCGTCCATGTCGCACCAGTGCCAGACATTCCATAAACGCACTGGCCGCCAACTATATTATACGACGCCGTTGCATAATTTTGTGTCGCATCGGGGGTCAGATACAATCCTGTTGAAGCATTCAGTATCATCAATCTTCCACTGCAAGTCGCTGTATCCCCATTCGGGAAATCACCGGTGGCTGTTCCAGGTGCACTCCAATTTACACTGCCCCCGACACAGACCAGACGATTCGGACTGGAGTATCCCGACGGCGATTGTACTGATGTCGAAGTTATGTATTCTGTGCCACCGCCATTTGGCGTGCATACGTCTGTACCCGTGCCCAAACTTGGCACTGGTTCAAAACCAACCGCAGTCATCGTACCAGCTGAACCAATGCAACAATTTCCAAATCCGTCCTTTTGCCCCGTTGTGCAGCAGTTTGTCCAATTTGCATTATCCCAGTTGCCAGTGATGTCGTACCCGACCAAGGAGCTGCCAATTACATTAAATCTGTCCGTAGGTGGCGGTGTTGTCGGACAATACGACATATCGCTGGACAACAATGATGGTAATGCACAACCTTGATTAGAAACAACCTCGCCCGGGTTACACGCTGTTCCATTACATGAAGAATTTGTATTTGACGCGAACCATGCCAACAAGCTGTTGCTTTGAAGCCCGGTCTGCAAAATAGTTCCATTCCCGCTGGCAGGGTTATCGGTACAATTACCCCATATACGCTCGGTAATACGGCACAAGTCAGTGACTGCATTGTCGCTGCCTTGGTTGCACCACAAATGTATGCCTGTTGGATTGCCAATGCTGGTATTCGCGGAATTTCGGCGATATATTTCCGAACCATTAAACATCTCGACAATGTCACCAGACATAAGTGTTCCGAATCGACCAGTATCGGTAATAATCTTGGAAATAGATGTTGTGCCGGTTGAGTTGACACAGTTGCTGACTTCGTCCCAACATGGATTGCTGGCGTTATGATTCAAGATGTTTGTGCGCATGATTGCTGTTGGCGACTGGCACAGGCCAAATTTAGACTCTAAATTCATGCAGTTGCGAATGATGCAATTCTTTCCGACTTCGGTACAGGTTGTAACTATCTGGTCCAATGTTTTGTTTGTTGTGATGTTGCCAATCGCTTCGCCCCATGAAGAATCAGTTCCAACATTATTTATCAATGCCGTGCAAGCATTTTTGATTTGCGAGCATATTTGATTCACATTCTTGTCGTAATATACACCGAAAACAGACAGCGCGCGCGAATCGAAATCAACCAGAGATCCCGACGCATTTGTCATACACTCGGTCGTGATTGTCGTGCAGCTTTGGCGCATATCTTCCAGTTTTTTACCCTGGGCCAATTTTATCTGTGCCAGTGCGTCTTCCAAGAAAGCCGTCCAGACAACGGATTCCAAACCTTCGCAGTTTTTCATTGCTGGCTCGATATATTTTTTCTTTGTCCCCAAGAAAGTTACAAATTTATCATTGCCCGCAACCTTGGCCCATTTTTCGTCACCAGTCGGCCGACGAATCATATTATCAAGCCCAGCTAAATTGCTGGTTAAAATCGCAGACCCCGTCGAAGGATTTATGTACCTGCCCGACCAATCCAAACACTTGCCCAAGTTTTCACCGCACACGGCCGAATCGGTCAACGCATCCAACATCTTTTTCTTGCAGACCAAAATGTCATCGGCATTGCGTGTCTGTTGATTATTCAGTCGTGACATTTCTAATAATGCGCCACCTTCGCGGACTTTTTCTACTGCTTTATCTTTCAGACTTGCGTAAGTTTTGGAAACTGTATTGCAGTCTTGCTCTATCGCTGCAAGGTAAGCATTCTGGGCGGTTGGAATTTCATCGGCTGTGCAAACCTCGGCCGCCATTTCCAAACAAGTCGGTAATGCCGCATTATAAAGGTTCTCGCCTTCTTTGGCCGTAGTCTGAATTCCCAATTGGGAATCTATGGTATCAAAGACATTCGCATCCATGGAAAGGCTGATTGTAGATAGGCTGTTGTTGGTTGCAGTGTCAGTATTCGCCGACTGCAACTTTTTCATTATGCCGTCCAAAATGTTTTTTGATTCTGATTTATCGTCGGCGGCAAAGGCCTTTTCCCCTTCGGTCGCACTGGACATTGCAACTGCATCTTCCTTGTCCATGCTGACTGCCAGCAGACGTTCGTTAAAATCCAGCATCTTTTCTTCGACTTCATCCAGTGTCTTTCTGATGTTATCAAACTCGTGAACTCGGACACTACAAGCACAACGTTTCAGCTGTGCATTCTTATTTGCACAAAACTCATCCATGCATTGAAAAAAAGTTTCGCGACAAACTTTGTATCCGGCTGTGGGTGCGCCGACAGCACGGGCCGCGGTCACAGCTGCACGCGAAATTGTTGTGCCACGTGTGGATTGCATTGCGCCCTGCCCAGTGCCAAAGCGAGCTGGACTTGCCAAAACATTGCTGCGCGGTGCGGATAAATTTTGACCGCTGCTGATGGCGCCACGCGGTGCAACCGCCGATCGCGTGGAAATTTCACGCGGCAAAACAGATGTTGCAGCGCGTGGTGCAACCACAGATGCACGAGGTGCGGCGCTGCGAACAGAAACATCGTCAGCGGCATTGCGTGTGGAAACTTGTTGGGTGCTTTTTGTGGGGATGTTTGTTCTTTGCTCTCTGCCGACTGATGATTGTTGCGATGCAGAAGCGATCGAACGCGCAGCGGCACGAGCGGTTTCAACATCATCACCGCGCGCAGGCAGCACGCAAAAAACTGCGGCATAAAAAGCAAAAATCAAAAACTTTTTCATTCCTTTGGAATTCTAGCAAAAACAGGAAAATCAGAGCAAGGAGAAAATAAAGAAAAAATCTACTCTGCCGTGAGACAAGAGTAGATTTTTATTATATCCCAATGCTGTGGCGAACTTTCAACATCAAAATTGACTCGTTGCCAAATTCACGCGTGTGATCCGGATTCACGCGATATACAAATCCCAATGCTCCGGTTGTTGCCGCGCCCAGTCGCGCCCGGTAAGCCAATGAAAATCTGGTCTCACGTGCGTCCGGCGATAAATCCAAATTATCAACATAAGGCCGCGCGTCCAATTCATAACCATTTTCGTTTTTTATAACATCATAATCCATTGTCGCATACTGCATGCGACCCGAGTAAACTGCCAAAGGCTGGGTTACAGCAAACGACCAATTTTTATAATCAGCGCCAATTGCAAATGCGTTTGATTGAATTTCAGACAATCCCAAAATCACATCCCCGGTTGGATTCGCGCGTGTATTTGCAAAGGTCGCGCGCGCCGTCAAAGTCAATGAATCCATCGCTGCAAAAGTTGCGACTGAGTCTATGTAAATTGTATCACCACCACCCAACCCCAGCAATCCGCCTGAATACGCGCCCAAAACCGTATTGCTTTCATGTGTTACGCCGACTGCGGTTGCAAGTGCAAATTTTTCGCGCGCGTATTCAATGCTGTTTTCCACACCTTGCATTATCCCCAGCCGCGCGGGATCATATCTGCCGGAAATTGCAGGATCGGATGCCAGCAACTGCTCGTCCGTAATTTGACCAGTGAATGCACGCATACCAAGATGCCAGGCGCCACGACCCCACTGCGCGCTGGACTCCGTAGCATCAGATGCCAACGATAAAATCGGATTTGATCCATCGCCGCGCAAAACAACGCCTGTTGTATCATTCAAACGATGCTGATACTGGGCACCGAATTTCCAATCGCCCGATTCGTATCCAAACGATAACTGATCCAATCCATTCATATTCATCGTCCGATTCGATTCAGAAAATTTCATATTAAATGAAAAATTGTCCGATACCCGCTGGCTACCTGATGATTTTTCTGTAATAAAATCGCCTAGTGCATCACCCAAATAAATACCGCGACGACTGCCGTTTAATGCAAAGTTATTTTCAAATACGCGCGGTAAACTTAAACTGCCATCGGCCGATTCGATTACATCCCACATCGGAATCTGAACCGATGCGCTGCGTGCACCAAATGGACCTGATAAAGAAAACGCCGTATTGCTTAACATTTTGCTACTTGCCACTCGCCAAAGTGCGCCCTTGGTGGATGTTCCAGTTGCATAATAAATATTTGTGTTCGGTTTAGTTGCACGTTCCAGATTTATCAGTCCATATCCAAATACTTTCGCAAACACGCTTAAATAATCTTCGCCATTTGTAATGCGTGCCGCATATTCTGGTGGCAATTCATATTTTGCCTGTAAGTATGCAATCAATTCATCTTTTGTTTTCGGTGTGCCGTTTGTATTTCCGGACGCCAATAATGTTCCATCACTGGTTAATGCCAGCAAAGTGAAAATCTGTCCTGGGCTCATATAAGGAAACGCCCCGTTTATTGCGGCGACCGCACCAGCCATTGACGCAACTGCTTGTTCGCCCGTGCTGCCCGCGGCCGCAAAGCACCACGGATCAACACCTGATGTTCCCTGTCCCGCCATACCGCAAGCGCGCGAAGCATAAATATTTCCGTCTGCCCCTTGGTATGAAGACAATATAATTTTCCCGGGCGTTGTCGCGCCTTCGATACCAGTGACTGATGTAACACCATCGGTTCCATTCTGAGTCTGTACAGCGACCACCGACATAAATAAATGGTTCAGATTACTCCACAACGCCGGCGCCATATTTTCAAATGTTGCGTCCAAAATGGCTAAACTTTTTCCATCGCCCAATCCCCAATTAAATTCACCCGTGGAAAAAATCAACATCGGAGACCAAAGACTACCAGTGCTTACAAACAAGTAGCCTGCATCAGCACCGGGATTAGATGTATCACTTGTGTTCTGATTATAATATGTGTTTAACAAGTCTAAGAAAATTTGCTGTTTGGCCGTTGTATTCGAACCAACACTGGTCAACACCAGCGCATCATTAATGGTCGGTGCACTGGTTTCACGCATTGGCGAAATTATCGCCGCATTCGCAACAACATTCACGGATCGCGCAGCAACTCCACCCAACTGGGCTGCATCCAACATAGCCTTGTAGTTCAAGTAATCCGCCGGGGTCAGCTGTCCATTTATAACAAACTGATTACTGCCATTAAAAGAATAAACATTCGTATTGCCACCAGAACTGACATAAAGCTTACCATCACTGCCAACAATTCCTGTAAACCCAGATATGCCGGATACGGTCAAAGTTTTTGTATCAGCATCATAAGTTGCAGCATAATCTGTTCCACCAATGTTTACAGAAGTTATACTGGAAATGCTGGCTGCATTCGCTGTTCCCAGAATAGTTCCGCTGGTATCAGATGTAAATAAATTTCCACCACCAGTGCGATAAAGCACTAACTGGCTATTCGGCGCAAAGCCATAAAAGTCACCGGTTGCGCGACCACCAAACTCCCAGCCTGCAATGATTTTTGCCAATGACGAATCGTGAATGGATGCAAATGCATTAAACACACTGCCATAACCAGACAAATCAAAAATTGGATTTTCTGCGCCACCATCTGCGGCATTATTGTAATACTTATCTACGGCATAGGTAGTTGCATCTGCCGCCGCGCTGGTCGCATAGTCTATATTTCCACGCACCGCGCTGCCTGTTGGGTTGATTCCATTATTCGTTATTAATGCGGTCAGTATCGGGCGTCCGCCACCAGTATCATTTGACACCACAACAGGGGCGTGTGTTGTTGCATTACGAAAAGTGGTCTGACCCAAATAACCACGCGCCAGCGGTGAATAACCACGCATTAATAAAAGATAGTTCTGACGCCCACTGGCAGACATGAATGCGAAATCGTCGCTGTATGGATGATTTGCCGCATTGCTGTAAATGTTAAGATCATAGTTGGTTCCGCTGGGACCCTGTGGCAATGCACCTGGCGCCCAAGCAGTTGTAGTCGTACTGCCATCTCCACCAGTACCATCACCACCATGCCCACCACCAGAATTTCCAGTGCCTGGGTTACTATCACCGCTGTCCGACAATGAAGACAGCAGAACCACACCGCCAACCGCGGCCGCCGCACCACCAACCATTAAAATCATATTTTGTGGGGTTGAAAGTCCGCTGAAAAATCCACCAGATTCACGATTTGTCCCATACTTTTGATTATATTTTTTTATTTGCTTGTCACATTTGGAAGCGTCTGCACCATATACTTGTAAAATTTGGGCCGCAGTATTATCTTTGTTTTTAATCGCAGTGCATACGATTGAAAGACCCGTATTATCAACATAATTTATATCTGCGCCGCCACGAACAAGCATTTCAACCGTCCGCGCGTCACCTGCGCGGGCCGCCGTCAACAACTTTGCCGCTGTAGAAAAATCTGCATGAGCCGGGACAGCAAAAACCGCAATAAATAACGAACAAATTAAAAATTTGAATTTCATTAAAATTCTCTCTTGCGCACATTATAGTAAAAAAATAAAAAACAAGTAAAGAACAAAAGCACTAAATTATTTACCCTACATTATTAACAATTTATTATTAAAAATCCGGCAAAAGCCGGATTTTTAATTTCAATATTTTATTTTGCAATAATAACCATTGCAGGTCGCAGAATAGCATCACCAAAAGTGTATCCTGATTGCAGTTCGTTAATTATTGTTCCGCTTGGTTCATCTGATTGCTCGGTCTGAATCGCATTATGCAACATTGGGTTCAGCGGTTGTCCAATTGAACTGATTTTTTTTATTCCTGCAGATTCCAGTGCGCCATCAGCAGCCATCATAAAAGAAATAAAATCTTTATTTTCAGGATCATGCCCCAACGCAACCCCTATAGCATCAATAAGCGGCAAAAAATTTTCAGCCACTGAGATTGCTCGTGCGCGCCCAGCTGAATTTGCATCCATAACTGCACGACGTCTGGTATTTTCCAACTCTGCCAGCGCACGTAAATATTTGTCGTTCATCTGGTCCAGTTGGGATTTTAATTCTTCCACAGCATCCATAGCATCGTTGTTTTGCGACGCTGTTTCTTCATTTGGAACTTCAACAATAATTTCTTTATCATTCATATCAGCACCTTATACTTTAATTGTTATGACTTTAATATAGGAACAAAATCGTCCGGTTTCAAGGATGCCCCACCGACTAAAACGCCCGCGACATTTTCAATAGACATTATTTGGGCTGCATTGTTTTTATTAACCGAACCGCCATATAGTATTGGCGATGGTAAAAGTGCGGCAATATATTCATGTACACATGCAATGTCTTGATCCGTCGGAACCAATCCCGTACCAATGGCCCAAACCGGTTCATAAGCAATAATAAAGGACGAAGGATGAAGATTGATGGTTGAATTTTTCACCTGCTGACCGATAATCTCTAAAGTTTTTCCAGCTTCCTTGTCAGTCAAACTTTCACCAACACATATAATAGGTGTTAATCCATGGGCGATTGCCATAGCGGCCTTGGCAGCAACGATTTCGTTCGTTTCTGCGTGATACTGCCGACGTTCGCTGTGACCAACAATTACATACTTTGCACCAGTTATCGCAATCATTTCGGCAGAAATTTCCCCAGTGCGTGCGCCATTATCATACGCGCTGCAATCTTGGGCACCAAATTCAATATAATCCATCCCGTCCAGATTTCCCAACAAGGTAAAGGGTGGACATATAATAACTTGATTGTCTGTTTCAACTAATTTTAGTGCGCCAAGCATATTTTTCATAGCCAGAGCGTCACCATTCATTTTCCAGTTGCCTGCAATAATTTTTTTCATTACTATTCCCCCTATGAATTTACTATCCTAACTGAAAAGGCGAAAAAATGCTAGAATATTTAAGAAAGGCTTCGGACAAGCCATTGGCAAAAATCTTGATGGGTATACTGATTTTCAGCTTTGTTGGCTGGGGCGTTGCCAGCTGGATTTTTGGTGAAAGCCGGATTGATGATTCAATTTTGCGTGTTGGCAGTACACCACTGAAAATACAAAACTTTGATAATGAACGCAGCCGCGCATTAAACGCGATGGGTCGTGAAAAGCAAAAACAACTTTACGCTGACAAAGCCGCACAAAAAATGTTTTCTGAACAAATTCTGTCGCGTATGACAACCAGTTTAATGTTGCAGCAACGGGCGATTGATTTAGACATGTCTGTATCAAATGCACATATTGCAAATGTTATAAAGAATGAACCAGCATTCCAATTAAACGGGAAATTTGACATTAGCAGATTTAATGCTGTTTTGTATCAAGCAGAAATTTCTGAAGAACAACTTTCCGATTCAATACGAAATGAAACTTTGCGTGAAATGGTTCTGGCGGGTATAGGTGCAGGTATGACGGCACCAGAATTTATGACAACAGCAATGTATAAATCCAGATACGCGATGCGCGACATTGAATTTACAAGTGTAAAATTTTCAGATTTCAAAGTTTCTGCCAATCCGACTGATGCTCAACTGAAAGAAACCTATGCCAAAAATCCGAAACTGGTACCTGAATCGCGTAAAGTTTCCTATGTTCTTATTCCTACAAAGATGAACCATCCCGACAGCTTTGACGCCGGATATAAAAACGCGCAAAAATTGGAAGATGCACTGATCAGTGGGGAATCTATGTCATCTGCCGCAGCACGTTTGAATGCAAAGTTTGTATCCCTGGCCCCGATTTTCGCGGGACACGCGCCAAGTGATGCAATAGTCGCAGCAGCAAATATATTTGAAATGGAGCAAGGCATCGAAAGTCCGATAATTGAAACCAAAAACGGATTCGCAATTGTGCGCGTTGACAGCATCCAGCCACAACATAACGCAGCATTTGAAGATGTAAAAAAAGACTTGGTGACCAAATGGCGTACGGGACAGCAGGAAAAACAAGCCTATGAAAAAGCAAATGCATTGCTGATAAAATTAAATTCTGGCAATGGTTTGACTGGCGGAAAATCTGTTCGCGTTGAACGCGGACGCGGTGCCCCAGCCGAGGTATTAAACGCGGCATTTGCAAATCAGGTCGGCACCAAAACGATTGTGCCAGGAACAGATACTTTTTATGTCTTAAATGTGAAAAAGTCCGTTGAAGCACCATTGGACGCATCAAAACAAACAGCGCTTGCAAAAGAATCGACATCGATGCTGAATCGCGCTTTGGCTGATGATTATATGGCCTTTTTACAGCGCAAGTATCCTGTTAAAATAAACCAACGAGTTTATAAAAGATTAATCGGGGAATAAATCTGGGGATAAACGCAACTATAATTTTTTAATTTGACGAAGTAATATATTGGATATACAATAAGAAAGTAATCACAGGGAAATACTATTCATGAACTTTGTAAAAATGAATAAATTCCACCTATCTGTATTGGCGTCATCGCTGCTTTTTGTAATGCCTGCAAATGCAGGGATTACATCGAAAACTTACGTTAACAAAATAAAATCTATATTTGCAAATACTGCTGCTGGTGTTACTGCAACTGCAACCAGTAACTCTAATACTTATTTGAATACCATCATAGATTCAACCAATCTTTCCAGTCTGCGTGTAGTTGGCGATGGTGTTGTTTCTGTTTCTGCAACGTCGGGAGGGGTTCTGACCATCAGTGGTACAGATACATCCGTCGATAAATTAAGATACCCAACTTCTTCATGGACGGTTCCACTTGATCCAAGCTCTTATCATTTATTTTATTGGAAAATCCCCGGTAACAGTTCCGATTCAGGCTATACATTAGAAAGTGTCGTTGTTAAAGACTCCAGCTATAATAATACTAACCAAACCCTTGCATTAATTAAACCGGATGGCGGTAAGAACGGCGAAACTATCATTGCCGATTCGGGTATAACGCGCACTCAATTACTTGATGTTATTAACGGTGGTGGTGGTGGCGGTTTAACTATAAGTGGAACTATTGGAAACTTGGTTGCTGTTGGACCGACATCAACTCAAATTACAGGGACCACGATTGTTGCGAACGATGTTGTTCAGAAAGGCACCGCTTTTACGGCAAACCAAATAGTTGTCGCAGAAACTGCGACCGCACCTGTGAAAATAAAAACCACAGGAATCGCAATTTCAACACTAAACGATGCTATCTCTAACATAAATAATGTTGTTACTAATTACCTGCCCATTATAGATGCTCTTCAAAATTTATCGGATTGTGCGAACGAATGGACTTTTACTGCTGGTTTTATACCACTAGAAGTAAATTGCCATAAAACACACAATATAATTACGGTTACCTTTGTTCTGCAAGTTGATAGTGGCGTTTCACAATGGAGCACTGCACATATAGGCGATTATGTTGGCACCCCGGTCAGCTTTAATCAGACGACAGGTATGCTCCATAAAATATGCACAACATATATGGTAGATAATGGCGCTAGTATGCCAGAAATAACATCTCCTACCCTTATCATGACTGGATTTGTTTTTTTGGATGACACAGACCAATTGATGTGGAAAAGCTATCTTCCGTTGGGAGCGGCCACTGGATCCACTTCTTACGATTATGGACTGGTCAAAGGCCAAGAACTTTACATAGACTGCACATTTGCAATAGGGGGCGAAGCCAAAAAATAATATCTGTGGAGAGAGAAAAAACCGCGTATCACGCGGTTTTTTTTAAGCCCCACAAGAATCATCAGATACAACTATGATGACCTTGCGGCAACTATCCTGGCGTCCTTGTAATGGCCGATCATCCGCATTTTTGCACTCGCTGCTGCCCATCCCAACAGCGGCTACCTGTGGAAAATCTGCGAACAATGCTGCCACTTTGTTTGCACGTTGTTGCGATAGTTTTGTGTTATTAAATTTCGGTTCGCCCGTATGATCAGCATGACCAATTATTTTTATGCATCCTGCTTCAGACAAAATTTCAGAATTATCAATTATAAATTTTTTTATCTGTGATTCTGCCGCAGGAACCAAAGCATAGCTGCTGTGACCAAAAGATGTTGAATTTGATATTTCAAGCCTTGCGGCAGTTTCTGGAATTACCATTTTATTGGTCATCACAGGCGCAGTCATAACTGAAAATTCTGGGGTCAGTTCTGGTGTGCGGATTTTAGTAATCTCTAATTCTGCAGTTGGCTTAGACGCTGCAGCGTCCGAGATAATTTGTGGGGCCGGTTCTTCTTGTGCACCGGTCGCGCTAACTGGCCACACTGCCCTGCACTGCCCATCATTCCAAACTATCTGACCTGGAGTATTACAAACACATACATTATCTTTTGCGGTTTGATCACTGCCACACGGAACACAATCTGTTCCGTCTGACGGAAGAATGCTGTTATCCCCACAAATACAACCATCAGATGTACTTGTCGAGTCCGCTGGACAAGTCGCAAGATTTTGCACTGGCAAAGTATTCAGATTAGTTGTTGTTGTGTTTGCAGACTGACGAAGCTTTGCATATTTTTCTTTAATCTGCGCGCTTTTGTCATTCGCACCTAATTTATCTAATGCAGTATGTCCACCAATTGCAGCGGCTGCGCCGCCAACGATTGCAATCGTACCACCAGTTATACGATTTTGAGTTTCTTCTTGTTGCGCCGCAATAAGGGCCGCATCGCGTCCTGTATCATCTTGCAACGCTTCACTTAATCTGCCAAAGCTGCTGGAGCCTCGATTTGTGCCTTCGTTCTGATACAATCCGGTTGTTGCACGATCCAGAACAACTTCGGATTCAATGCCAGAACGCAAACCCAGTTGCTGTTTGGTATTTTTCAATGCAGCTGCTTTGTTTATAAATTCTTCACGCATTAAATCTAATTCGTTTCCACCATTTAACTGAACACCTGTCGCGCCGTATGAAACTCTGTTTCCGGAATATGTGCAATAAAGACCCGACAGATAACCCTGCATTTGTGATGTGGCATCGCTGTCCGCATATTGCTCGCCCAAGCCTTGGGCCAGTTGCATTCCACCGACACCCATCGAAACACTTGAAACACCGGTGATTGCCTTATCAATCATATTCGTGCGACTGACCGCGGTGGCATTATCACGAAGCTCTTTCAGCTCTGCATTGCTTGCACTTTCGTCTGCAGCAAACGCAGGCATTGCAAAGGGAATTAAAAAAAGCAAAAATAGTTTTTTCATTTTTTAATTAAACTCACACTTTCCATTTTTCATAGTGCCGCCTTGGGCTGTGCACTCGTCCTGATACGCTGCATTTGCATTGTTAGCATTATTTTGTTGAGCCGTTGTACCAAAGCCACCACCCATTACTGCATTCAATCCTGTTCCCGCCAAAGTCCCAACACCTGCGCCCAGCAAGGCGTCGGTAGTTCCTTGCTGATCGCGAGTAATGCGATTTGCATTTTCTAAATAAGTCGTTACATCCACGCCAAACCAATCTTGCGTGCAATCAAATGTTTTACCGGCATATAACTTTCTACTGGCCATCGGACTGGTTGTGCCTGGCGCCCAGAACTCTGCCGTAAAGACACAATCCATAGAGCGATCATCAAACATTGCACCAATGCCTTTGCATTGCTGCGCCATTTTTTCACGCAGGGTATAAAGTTCGGCTTCATCTGTCACTGCTTGCTTTTCAGCGTCTTGCCGCAAAGTTCCAAAAACCGACATTGCGCGACCCGCCAGACCAGAATCTGCCGTCCGACAACTTTCTGCAATTTTATTGCAATCAGAAATAACTTTATCACCAGCGACTTTACTTAAACAGCTGCCCAGCTGGGCACCACAACCCGAAACTATACATTCATTATAGCGCGCGCCACAATCTTGGGCCTGAACAAACGCGCCCAAAAATTGATAAGCATCTCGGTCAGCTTTGATTTCAGGTGCAAAGGCAGCATACTCGGCACCTGTGCATTTTGCGTTCAAGCGGCAAGCCTCGATTTTTTTACCCCACAGCATATCGGTATCTAATGCGCACTTTGTAAAGTTTTCACCACATTGTTCTTTCATGCAGCTTCGCAAATTTTCATCGCAGCTGTTTTTACCTGTACTTATTGCTGCCGCAGTGCGAGTCGCACTTGCAGTTTGAGTCGTTGTTGCAACATCAGCATTGCGTTGCGATGAAATCAATTCTTTTAAATCCGATTCGGATGAACTGGCAACTGATTCAGATCCCAATGCCGCAGAAAATTTATTTACTCTTTCAGAATCAACCAAAGTTTCATCTGCAACTGGTTGTGTTTCCGGTGCAACAACTTTTTCTTCTTCCACAACAGGGGCAACAATCGCCGCAGTCGCTGTTGTTATTCTGGGCGATGACGTAGAAGCAGAAGGTCGAACCCGCGCCGTAGTCGTAACACTTGTACCAGAAACCGGTCGAGCAACCACACCCGCCGCATTTGCGCCACAATTAGCAAAGAGCAAAGAGCAAAGAGCAAAGAACCCCGTCGCGCCACGCACGACAATTTTATTTTTAATATATGAACATAACAAATTCATTATTTGCTCTTTGCACACCGCTTATTATCTTAAACTTTCACATGCGATTTCATGAAACTTGCACAACTGGTTTGCCATTGAAACCTCGCTGGAAAATCCTGCTGCGCATTTGTTTCTCATATTATTTTCACAAACCAATTTAACACATTCGTCATATGCAGCATTATTCGTACAATCTGCATTTGCCGCAGCAATTTTAGCCGCACGAGCAACTTTATAGCCCTCAGCAATACTTGTAATTAAAGAATCGGAATTTTTTACGGCAGTATCGCGAACATTTATATTAGTCGAGCGTAATTCGGCACTGAACCCCGCACATCCAGTCGCTGCAACACTGCATGAAGAAAAAATGCGATTAAAATCGGAATCATCACGACAATTTGTAAAACCCACCCCACAACCATTTATCACACATGAATTTATTTCAGATTTACATGTATCGCCGTCTTTTTTGACATTTGCATTTTCTTGGGCGCTAGTCATCTGTATTTCTATACCTGCGGCGCGACAAGATTGTTCTATCAATCCGTCATAATTCTGTGTGTCGGATGCATTGCAACCATCTATTTTTTTCAGGCACTCGTTAATTGCCCAAGTATATCTTTCGTCTGGGGACGCGGGCGCAGATTTTAATTGCATCGCAGTCAAAGTGTTTTTTGACGCCGTACCCAATGTCAATTGGGTCATTCCACTTTTTCCTGCAACTTCATCACCCGAACTGGCAGTCCCACAAAGTTGACACCGCGCCGCTGGATTTACGCCGATGTTTATCGCACACACAGAATCCAAACACTGGGTCAAATTTTGTTGCAAGCACGCAGAATAGGCTTCGCTCAAATAGCAAATAGTAAAGAGTCCAGCGCAAAAAAAGATTACTGAGTTTTTCATATTCTCTCTATGAAAAGATTTTATCATAAAAGAGAAAAAGTTAAAAGTGAAAGTTATCCACTATTCTTGTAATTATTTTATTTATTACTTCTTGTTCTTCTGATGAAAAACGGCCCAAGACCCAATCTGACGTATCAATCGGTTTATCGCTTCGTCCAACCCCAATTCTGATGCGATGATAATCACGCCCGACCGCGCCATCTATGCTTTTAATTCCATTGTGTCCAGCGCTGCCTCCGCCGACTTTTTCGCGAACATTTCCCAACTTCAAATCCACGTCGTCGTGAATGACTACCAGATTTTCCAGTGGGATTTTGTAAAAAGTCATCAATGCCTGAACCGCAATTCCAGATAAATTCATAAAAGTTTGCGGCTTTGCCAAAATCATATTTTCAGTCTTGGTCGTCAGTGCATTTTTTTCTTTCTTCCAAACTGCATCTTTGCCAGCCAGCACATCCAACGCCATAAAGCCAACGTTGTGGCGAGTATGTGAATAAGTCGCTCCAGGATTTCCCAATCCAACTATCAATATAGGTTTATTCTCTTGCATAGGATGTTGTCTTTTTCTATTATAATAATACCATCAAAGGAGAAAAATATGAATCTAAAAAAATCTATTGCCCCAGCATTGCTGTCATTGATGTGCTTTGGTGGCGCAAACGCGTCAATAATTGACCTTTACATTGGCGCAACCGGCGGCATGGGCGAGCAAAGATACATGGTTGATGGGCAAATGGCCACGGTCATGGACGATTTTACAGAATCCGCAAAATCTTATGGTGCAGTAATTGGGATTGATGTTCCAATAATTCGTTTAGAGGCAGAATACAATTATATGGATACTGAACTGCTGAAAACGAATTTAGCCATGGCGAATATATTATTTAAACTGATTCCAACCCCTATAATTACCCCATATATCGGAGTTGGTGGTGGTCTGCAATACGGCGGAACATTCAAAGAATCAAACATTGATGTGAATGAAAATTGGGCCGCCCAAGGTATGGCTGGTCTGACATTTACAATTCCTGCGACTGGGATAAATCTGGACGCCGAAGGTCGTGCAGTCTATATGCCAGATGTATCCGAAGATAATCTTGACGCATTGCATTACGAAGGTCGCCTAAAGTTAAGATACCAGTTTTAATGCTGACACTGATTGATGGAAATTCTTTACTATTTCGTGCATACTATGGCGTGCATGGGAATCTGACGCGCAAGGATGGGACACCCGTAAATGCCGTGTATGGATTTTGCAATATGGTATTGCCTTTGTTGGCGAATGCAGAACCAGACGATAAATTTTTCTGTGTATTTGACGCTGCGCGGAAAAATTTCCGAAACGACATTTATCCGGATTATAAAGCCAATCGTGGTGATACCCCATCAGATTTAATTGCCCAAACTGAATTAACGCGTGAAGCCGCACGTGCAATGGGTATGCCTGTTTTGGCCATCATGGGGGTCGAGGCAGATGATGTAATTGCAACACTTGCTGCGCGCGAATGCAATGTTGGAAAAACCAGAATTGTTACCAGCGATAAAGATTTAATGCAGTTGGTATCACCCTGCTCTTTTTTATACGACGGGATGAAAGCAATTGAAATTCACGAAGCCGGAGTATTGGAAAAGTTCGGCGTTCGCCCAGACCAAGTCATTGATGTTCAAGCATTGATGGGCGATTCCAGCGATAATGTCCCTGGCGTTCCTGGTATTGGTCCAAAAAAAGCGGCCGAGTTGATAAACGAATTTGGTAATCTGGATGGAATTTATGCAAATCTGGACAAGGTTAAAAATGACAGAATTCGTGGTCTATTAAATGATTATAAAAACCAAGCATATATTTCACGGCAACTGGTAACACTGAAAAATGATGTTGAATTACCTGAGTATAAAACTGGGGCTTTCCAGTTTGACCTGCCCGCATTTTTGGAATTTGCAGAAACAAAAATGGAAAGCAATTCTTTACAGGTAAAGGCAAAAAAATTATTTGCAGATAAAGTTGTTCCAACAAACATTCCTGAAATAAAATCAGAATCACAAACCATAGTTATCACAACTTTGCCACAACTGGATAAATTCTTATCAGACGTAAACAAGGTTTTGGTGATTGATACTGAAACAACCGGTCTGGATTCAATGGCTGATAAAATTGTTGGAATTTCTTTGGCGACCGATTCAACATCTGGTGCTTATATTCCAATTCGACACAAAGAAAAACAAACTGACTTATTTGGTACAGAAAGTGAAAATTCATCAACCATTCAACTTTCATTGGAATCTGTTCGCCGCGCGCTGTGGCCTATTTTAACCAATCCAAACATAATCAAAGTCGGACACAACTTGAAATACGATTTCCATATTTTGACTAATGAAGGTTGGAATACTGACGTGATTGCACCCATTGATGACACAATGCTGTTGTCTTATGCTTTGCATGGGACGCTACACGCGCATAATTTGGACGAGCTGGCAAAAATTTATCTGGATCATGAAAATATAAAGTTTTCATCACTTTTCCCGGCAAAGACAAAATCCAAAGATATGCACTTTGAGACTTTACCAATTGACGTCGCCGCGCCTTATGCCGCCGAAGATTCTTGGATTTGTTTTGGTCTGTATGAAATCTTTCGCGAAAAACTGAATCAAAATGAAAAACTGAAAAAGCTTTATGAAAATTGCGATTTACCTTTGATGAAGGTTTTGTTAAAAATCGAGCGCAATGGAGTTATGGTCAATCAAGCACGATTGGCAGACCTTTCTGAAATCTTTCATAAAGATATGGAAGAGCTGGAAAAACAAATTTGGCACCTGGCAGGACATGAATTTAACATAGGAAGCCCGCAACAATTGGCAACTATTTTATATGAAGAAATGGGTCTACCACTACATAAATCTACGGACGCAGATACCCTGACAGAAATAGAACACCCAATTGCTGATAAAATCCTGGAGTGGCGTTCATTGTCAAAGCTGGCGGGAACTTACGCAGACGCGTTGCCGCGACAAGTTGCATCTGATGGACGCATTCATACTACATATTTGCAGACCAGCACAAATACTGGACGGCTGTCTTCACGCGATCCTAATTTGCAAAACATTCCGATAAAAACAAAGCTGGGTGAGCAAATCAGAAAATGCTTTGTTGCGCCAACTGGTCGGGTTTTGATTTCAGCAGATTATTCTCAAATTCAATTGCGATTGCTGGCGGACGTTGCCGATGTGAAATCGTTCAAAGAAACTTTTGCACATGGCGAAGACATTCATTCCAAAACTGCGCGAACAATTTTCCACATTCCCGAAGACCAAACTGTGCCAAAAGATTTGCGAGCCAAGGCGAAAACTTTGAACTTTTCAATTATTTATGGAATTTCATCTTTTGGTTTGGCAAATCAGTTGGGCGTTTCCAGAACCGAAGCACAGTTAATCATAAATTCATATATGGATGGATTGCCAGAAATTAAAAATTATTTTGATAAAACAAAACAATTTGCTATGGATAATGGATGTGTTTTCACACCTTGGGGACGACGCATAGAATTACCCGAGACCCGCAACCCCAGACTTCGTGCATACGCAATGCGTGCAGCGATTAATGCCCCGATACAAGGATTCGAAGCAGACCTTATGCGATTGGCGCTGATAAAAATCTCACATATTGTGCCTGAATCTGCAAAAATTATTATGCAGGTTCATGATGAAATAGTATTTGAATGTGATGAAAAAGTCGCAGATGAATTTGCAGCTCAGATAAAAAATTTAATGGAAAATGTTGCGCACATATCTGTGCCTTTACTGGCAGAAACTACAATCAGCACAGAATGGGGAAAATAATACAAATTATGTTTCATTTTTTGTAAATTTTCTGATAAAATCTTTGATAAGTAATATAGGACGCTTTCTATGAAAAAAATTTATTTTCTGATTGCAGGGGTTTTATTTTTTGGTCAGGCAGTCGCAGCACCAGAACAACCAGCACAACAAAGACGTACTGCAACATCCAGCACTGCAACCCAATCGCGCGCCACACGACAGCCTGCTGCGGTGGCACCTGCAACGACAGCTCGTCAACAATCACCAGAAGCGCCAGCACCAGTTGTAACAGCCCGTGCAGCAATTAAGCAAAATGTAGTCCAGCAAAACGTCGCTGTTGCCGCTGCAAATGCAAACACAACCGTATCCGAAGAGTGCAAAAGTAAATACTATGGCTGCATGGACAGCTTTTGTATGTTGGATAATGAAAATGGCGGACGTTGCCTTTGCAGTGATAAAAAATCAGATTTAGATAAAGTCCTGGCAGAAATAGAAAAACTTGACGCCCAATCACGGAATATGGCAACCACAGGTGTTGAGAAAATCAGCCTGGGCAGCGGCGATAAAGCAAATTATGTTTTGGATGCAACTAATGCGGCCGCAAAAGAATTCACATCAACTCAACAATCCCAAGGACGTGCACGTACACGTCAAACACTGGATTTAAGCATTTTTGATGCCCAACCAACTTTCGGATTTGACGAAGATGAACAAAACGCTGATATGGGGCTGCTGAAAGACAAAACTGGCGATGCTTTACACACAACCGTCCGGGACATATGCACACAACAAATTCCTGAATGTGCAAAAGACACCAGAATGCTGCAAATGATGTACGCCCAAACTATTCAGTCCGATTGCCGCGCTTATGAAAACTACTTGAAAAAAATGAAGGATGAATCTGCCAAAAAATTGCAAGTTGCGGAGAAGGCGTTGCGTGACGCAGCATTAGAGGCTTATGAAAATTCTAACAAATGGGATTTGGGTCAATGTGTGGTTGAAATGCGCAAGTGTATGCAAGACGATGCGCGCGGCGCATGCGGAAACGACTGGACAGGATGCGTTGGTATCGTCGCGGCAGAAAATGCACGCTCTGGCACATCATCACGTAATCAGGCTGTAAAAATGTTTGACATAACTGGCAGTGCAACAAAAATACAAATCGCGGCCAGCACTTATGACGCAATACTTTCTAAAAAACCTATTTGTGAATCTATTACTCAAAATTGCGTAGCTGCCGTCAGCAAAGATCCAGATGCAGTATGGAATACTTTTCTGCGTGAAGTAGCGCCAGCATTAAAATCTGCCGAGTTATTGGCGGAATCAAATCGCCGCACCAGCTGTATTGGTAACATTTCTGAATGCTTCAAAAAAGGTTGTGCAGATACAATGGCGGATGAAACCAGCTATGACTTGTGCTTGTCACGACCCGAAACAATGTTGAACATCTGCAAAGTTCAGTTGAACGAATGCGGAATTTCAACGACTTCGGCGACCGAGGCTCAGAAATCAACGATTTGGAATTTCGTAACAGCCAGACTTGCTGCAATGCGAATAGACTCTTGTACCAAAGAAGTCAAAGATTGCTTGCAATCTGATGACCGCTGTGGCGAAGATTATACGAAATGCGTTGGGTTGGATATGAATAATATATTAGCAATGTGCCCAAAAGAAAAATTGGTTGCCTGTGCCGGAAACACACAGCAGTCTTATATAGATAAGCTTGATGAAATTGTCACAGGCATATTGTTGGGTGTAGATAACGCAATGCAAAACGTATGCCAAGTTGCAGCAGAAGAAAAAATGGCAGAGTTGCGTAACGAGGAAGATGGTCAATTCAAGGCATTCAGTAGTGAAACATTCGGAACCGAAGGTGTTATTCTGGATACTTCTAATCCAAACATAGTAACCATCCGGGGATTGATAGACTTTACAAAATTAACCCATAACAACGATGTTGTTACCGCGGGCAACATGACAGGAACTTCTGCCAGCATTTCTAATACTAATATGAAATTCATTGCGACCAGTATTAACAATGTAATTTCCCAGTTAAAATCAGACCCAACGATAAATGATTGTGTCAATGGCAGAAACCTTACAAACATTCGTGGAAATAATAATGCTTCAAATGTCGGTCGATTCCCTAATTTATTAGACTCTTATATATTGGAAATTATCAATTCTGGATTGAACACGGCCAGAGATAATTATAATACAAAGGTTAATGATCTGAAAACCCAGGCAATGAGCATTGCACAGAAAAAGTCTCAAGAAAGCACCGCGCCACAATGCATAAGTCCTTATGTATTGAAAAATATAGATGCATATAAAGATAAAGTTACTATAAGAAAAAATTCTATTTAGAGGATGTAAAATGACAACTATAAACAAAAATTTTTGCGCTTTGCTTTGTGGATTTGCAGTGTATGTGTTCAGTGTATCGGGTGCCTATGCTGCATGCAGCGGCAATGACATTGAAATTGATAAAATCAATGGTAAAAGATACGGCTGCAAGTGTAATGACCGCTATAACAGAACGGACTATGCCAGCGGATCTGGAATAAACGGGGGATTTAAGATTTTTGATAGTTTCCCAATGATGAAGTATTGTTATAGCGCCGCTGATGATCGTTGGAAGGGTAATGGAACTACGATGTGCTCTGGTTTCAGCTATTCAAATTATGATTCTGCAACTATGGAGCCCGTTGCGTATAGAAAAAATGATAAAGATGGAAATGGATGCTGGAAATGGAAATGCAAATCTGGATATGGTTTTATCGTTGACCAGCAAACTGGAAAAGTTGATAACAGAAAATGCGAACCCATCGCGTCCAATGAAATTGTAGATCCCACAACAGGTGTAAAATCGGAAATGTGCGATAGTATATCAACCATAAATAATGAATACTATACTTCTCCGGCAAATGCTTTGATTGCTGGAAAATGCTTCAAAGTATGCGAAAGCCCGAAAGAACAATCCAATATAGTAATCAGCGATGACACAGAATTTACAATAAAGCTTCAATAAAGTTTTATAATAAATTAAAAAAAACCGCCCGTTTGGGCGGTTATTTTTACAACTGATTTTGTTTCGCGGATTGCAGCATGTCTAATCTTTGCTGAAACGCCTTGCAAACTGAGTTTAAATCATTCTTTGTTTTGCTTAATTCAGCCAAGACATTTACTGGACCATTTTGGGCGCACAAAACTTCGTTTTCATATCTGTAATAAAATATTGTCGCTGTATCATCCAGGTTTTCAGTGCCATCTTTCCAAGCAATTCTGAAACGAACACTATAAACTAATCCACAACCGTTTTTATTGCTGGGTTGTATAACATCCGGATAAACATAGTTCCATCTCATGAGATCTTCGGTTGTACGACTATTAATCCCATAAATTTCTACTTTTTTAAATTGGTATTTTTTTGCAAACTTACGTGTTAATTTTTTTTCAACAAATGGTTTCATTTTGATAAACGGATCCACATCGTGAATTTTGGTAATTACATGACAAGATTTTTCATTGCCCTTGACATTTGCCTTGGTAACAATGTCTTTGGCACCATAGAATGAATTATCAGCAACAATATATTCAAAGCCATCATTTTTTAGAATAATGTGTTCAGTAATCTTTTCTTCGCCCGGCTTTAATGGGTAATCTGCTTTGTATGAGCTTGTTGGCAAACTTTTTGGAATCAGACTTAATAAAGCCCTTAATACCAGATTGTCTGTAATGGTATTCTTTTTCTTTTTAATACGCATTTTTAAACCTTTCGCTTAGATAGTGGGCATCAGTCTAACACAAACAATATATCTGTCAATACGTTATCTCTCATAAAAAAAGAATCGGTTTTTTCAATCAAAACGGCGACCAAGCAATAAAAAGATTTTATCACTAATTATAAAATGCTTGACAAAATATATTTTACAATTATACTTTTTGTCAAAAGAGGAATTGCCATGGTAAAAAAGAATAAAATCGCAACTAAAACCACAGAATTTTCTGTTGCGGCCCGCAATACCGAAATCAAGACCATCAACGATCGTCCATGCTGGGCTGTCCGTGCTTTGCGTTGGCTGTTTGTCCGCATGCCTCGTGCAGTTTGGAATTGGATTTGCAACATTGAAGTTGCGGGACTTGCTAATCTGGCTATGTTGCTGTTGATTATTGTTTTATTCTCTATCCTTATTGGACAAACATTGGGACCACGTTGCGAAAAACGTACCAATCAGGCGACCGCGACACGTACCCCGCAAATTACATCAACCCTGCCAAAAGATAATGTAGAAATTATTGAAGACAAGGCAATCAATTTGGCCCAACCAGAGCAGATTATTGTTCCTGAAAAGAAGACCACAATTATTCTGCCATTAAAGGCCAGACCAAAATCATCATCGTTCAGAAAAATGTCTGAAACAACAACTATTACCAGAATTGATGGTGATGTTATAATTGATGGCGAAAGAATTGGTAAACGTCTGGGCGGACAAACAAAAATCAACGGCAATTTAATTCTGCAAAATATGCGTGGATTCACCCTGCCCTGCGGAGTCAAAATAAATGGCAATCTGATTATTCGTAATGTCCGCACATTAAATTTCTGCGGCAACTTTGCAGTGAATGGCGATATTTATGTTGCGTCGGATTCTTCGTTTGGACCAATTCCGCGCAATGCGCGGGTCACCGGACAGATTGTTTTTTAATGGATAAAAAATGCGGACATTGTCCGCATTTTTTATCTTGAAACTACTTCCCAAGTATAAATCATTTCACCAGAACCATCGGAATTGGTTGAACCATACGTCAATCCACATTTATTGCCAGGATTGGCACATTCTGCCGTGGGCAAAGGTATCGTCCCAGCATTGGGGGACATTACTATATTCCAGTTTGTTCCATCATAAACCAAAGTATAAGTGCCGCCGGCCTGTAATAATCCAGCAGTAATCGCCGCACCTTTATAGAATATATCTTTTGCGCCCATTGCGTTCAGA
>CAZUED010000011.1:0-19903 GCA_964619545.1 uncultured Muribaculaceae bacterium
ATTTTCGACCTATGCAACTAACTGGATTCAACAAGGTATTTCACGCAGTATTGCCGATCAAGCACGCACTATCCGCATCCCTGTGCACATGATTGATAACATTCATAAGATACAAAAAGCCAGCCGTCAATTTGTTCATAAATACGGACGGCAGCCTACTGCGGAAGAGTTATCAAAAATAATCTATCTGCCGGTCGAAAAGATTCACAAGGCATTAAAGGTAAATCTGCGTCCAGTATCACTGGAAGCACCAGTCGGCAGTGAAGATGACAGCAGTCGCATTGAAATTATTGCGGACGAAACCGCTAAGAATCCATTTACTTCGGCAGCACAAAAGAATTTGCGTAAAATTGTTACCCAAATTTTGTCTGAATTGGATCCAAAAGAGGAAACTGTTCTGCGTCAAAGATTTGGTATGAGCACGAATAAAACCAGCACACTGGAAGAAGTCGGTGAGTATATTGGTGTTACTCGCGAGCGTATACGTCAGATTGAACAGAAAGCATTGAATAAGTTAAAGCACCCTACCCGTGCCCGCAAACTGCGCAGTTTCTTGGAAGAGTAATGTCTATTAAACCACTTGAGAATAAAAAACAAATTGTCATTGCACTTGATGTGGATGATGTTATTTGCGACACCATCGGTTTTGCAAAAAAATCTGTAGAAAAAGCCGGATTAAAATGGGTTTGGCCTAATGATTGGCACTGCTCTAACATGTCAGAAGAAGCACGTAAGGTTACCATTGATGCGTTTTTATCTATGGAAATTTTCAATACTGAATGTTGTCATCCTTTTATTCCGAACGCGATAAATACTTTAATAAATTCAATTGATAAAAAAGTATATTTTATAACCGCGAGACAAACATTTGATGATGCTTTGGAAAAGACTTATTCTCAATTGAAAAATTATGGAATTAAAGTAACCCCAGAAATGATTATCATAGCAGACGATAAACATCGCGCTTTATGCGATGTTCATGCAGATTTCCTTTTTGATGACAATCCGAATAATATAGAGATTGCAAATAAAATTCCTGGTTTGACCGCTGTAATGATTTCTAATGACAGTACCACTTATAATTATCATATGCGTAATCAATGTCATTATTATGAAAATTTAATAGACGCACTGAAGGCATTTAATTTATACAAATAAAGAACCGCCCAAACGGGCGGTTTTTAATTTACTTTTTGACGATTTTTATCCCATCTTTAGAGTCTTGAATCAGCCAACCCATATCCTCGACCTTTGCGCGGATTTTGTCTGCCAGAGCCCAATCTTTGGCTGCCTTAGCTGCGACTCGGTCATCTGCAAGTTTTTGGATGTCGCTTGGAATCGGCGTCGCCTCTTCTGCCAGTAATTTTTGTGCGCGGTCAATAAATTGCAGCCCCAGCAAGTCATCGGCAAACTGGATAAAGGCCATCTTTTCCGGCGCGGTCAGGGTATCATCCTTTAACATTTCTTGGAAATCTACAATCGCGGTTGCGGTTTTCAGATTGTCTGATACATCTGTCAGCATTTTATCATGCCAAGAATCACTTACCGCTGTTTTAGACACTTGTCCATTTGCATCGGTAATAACAGCTGCAATCTTTTTGACTAGGTTTTTATAACCAGTCGCCGCCGCATCCAACGATTCCCACGAAAACATTAACTGAGATTGGTAATGTCCCATCAGCAAAAGATACCTGTATGCCATTGCATCGTATCCGCGATTTTGTAATACGGAAAGAGTCAAAAATTCCCCAGAAGATTTACTCATCTTTTCACCTGGTTTTTCTATCAAGAACTCTCCATGCACCCAATAATGAACCCAAGGCTTTCCAACAACAGGCTCGGATTGAGCAATTTCATTTGCATGATGAATTCTGGACAAGTCTGTTCCACCGGTATGTATGTCAAAGTGTGGGCCCAGTAGCGCCATACTCATCGCGCTGCACTCGATATGCCAACCTGGGAAACCCCTGCCCCATGGGCTGTCCCACTCCATTGCGCGTTGTTTATCTGTTGGTGAAAATTTCCACAATGCGAAATCCGAAGGATTCTTTTTCCCATTATTAAATTCTACTCTTGCGCCTGCCCGATTCCCATCGGTTGAACCGCCGCTTAACTCGCCATAGGAAGCAAATTTGGAAGTGTCATAGTAAATCCCATCGTTCGGAATTTTATAAGTATACCCCAGCTCTTCCAGTTTTTTTACCAAATCTATCTGTTCAGTTATGTAATCAGTTGCTTTTGGCATTTTGGTCGGAGACAAAATGTTTAAATCTTTTATATCGCGTAAAAACTCATCAGTATAAAATTTTGCGATATCCCAAACGCTTTTATTTTCACGCTTTGCACCCTTTTCCATTTTATCTTCGCCGCTGTCATCAGCATCGTTAGTCAGATGTCCAACGTCGGTTATGTTCATAACATTTTTGACTTTATAATCATTTGCCAGAAACATACGCTTTAACAAATCAGCCAAAATAAACTGCCGCAAATTTCCAATATGCGCATAGTGATAAACCGTTGGGCCGCAAGAATAAAAACTTACCTGGCCGGGAATCAATGGTTTGAATTCTTCTATTTTTCTGCTCATAGTATTATAAAGTTTAATTTGCATGTCTTTATGCCTTTTTAAAATATGTGTAAAATTATTGTGTTAGTAAAAGTATAGTAAATCAACAGCCCAAAGGGCAACAAGTAAAAATAGCAAAAGAAGAAACTTCTAAATTCATAATTTAATTATAGATTGTTTTGTCGAGAAAATCAAATTATAATTATCCCAGATGCAGAAAGAACTGACCGATTTTCTGGGGACTGACCTGCAATTTATCAAAGGCATAGGTCCCGTGTTAGCAGCCCGGCTGGAAGAATTGTTGGGTGGGCGACGCGTGTTAGACTTTTTATTGCATATGCCGCGTTATATTCGCCCGCGGCTGATTTCCCAGTCTGTTATGAATGCCGAAAATGGTGAAATTATCACAATTCCAGTCAGAATAGAATCTCATAAAAAAGGCGGAGTTTTTCGTAATGGCAGACGCACCCCGACCCAAGTAATTTGTCGTGATAAGTTGGGCGCAAATTTGACCTTGCAATTCTTTGGCAGCAGCTTTTTAGATGCTTGGTTGGAAAAATTACCAATAGGTGAATGGCGGATTATCAGTGGAAAGCTGGATTTTAACAACCGCACAGGCGCCCTTATCAATCATCCAGACTTTATAGAAAAACCTGAAAACCAATCAAAGATTCCAGAATTCCAGGCGATTTATCCGATAAGTGCAGGATTGACTCAACGAGTAATGGCAAATGCGCGCGATGCGATTTTTGCTAAATTACCAAATGACAATGGGTTGTTTGATGCTTTGCGCGGAATTCATTACGCAAAATCTAATGAAGATTTAATGCCGAATAATAAAAATGTTGCGGTTGCTGCATACTCGGAATTGTTGGCTCATCAGGTTGCAATAGGATTGACCCGCGCGCGTCGTAAACGTGGAATCCCTGGACGCAGTATAGTTGGCGATGGCCATTTACGAGAAAAACTTTATGCTTCCCTTCCATTCAAGCTGACTGATGCGCAAAACACAGCTATTGAGGAAATTGAAAAAGATATGGCAAATCTAGAGCCTATGGTTCGTCTGATTCAGGGTGATGTGGGCAGTGGAAAGACTATCGTTGCATTGGCGGCGGCGCTGAATGCAGCAGAGTGCAAATTGCAGACTGCATTTATGGCGCCGACTGATACGCTGGCTCAGCAGCACTATGCAAAGATAAAACCTATTTGTGATGAATTGGGAATCGTTTGCGATGTTTTAACTGGTCGAGATAAAGGTGCAGCGCAAAAGGAAAAGCTGATTTCAATTCGCTCTGGTCGAACAAAGATTGTTATTGGTACTCACGCGCTGTTTCAAGACGCAGTAGAATACAAAGATTTGGCATTGGTAATTATTGACGAGCAGCACAGATTTGGTGTGGCTCAACGCGCCGCATTATCCGCCAAGGGACACAATCCAGACTTACTGGCTTTGTCTGCGACACCTATTCCTCGTACTCTTTCTATGACTATTTTTGGAGACATGGATATTTCTGTGATTGCTGAAAAACCGGTTGGTCGATTGCCGATAAAAACATCCGCCCTGCCCGTGCAAAGAATTCCAGCACTGGTTCAGCGCTTGCAAGTTCAGATTAACGATGGAGCAAAAGTTTTCTGGGTTTGCCCATTGGTTGTTGAATCTGAAGAGTCTGACTTTGCTGCGGCAGAAACGCGATATGAATTTCTGAAAAAGACTTTTGGTAATGCGGTTGGCTTGGTCCATGGTCAAATGGATAAAAAGCAGCGCGATAAAGTTATGGAAGATTTTGCAAATCCAAAAGGCACTATAAAATTATTGGTCGCAACCAGTGTTATTGAGGTTGGAATAGATGTTCCGTCCGCAACAATTATGATAATTGAAAATGCTGAAAAGTTCGGCTTGTCTGCATTGCACCAATTACGTGGACGGGTTGGACGTGGAGCTGTACAATCTTTTTGCATTTTATTACATGGAGATGATTTAACTGAAAACGGAATAAAAAGACTTTCCGTTTTGACTGAAACTGAAGATGGATTTTTAATTGCTGAACAAGATTTAATGATGCGCGGCGCGGGAGAATTATTGGGACAAAAGCAATCTGGCTGGACCCCGTATTATTTTGTTGATTATCGCGAACATCGTGATTTAATGAAACTGGCACAGCGCAATGCTGTAGAATTATTAGAAACTGACCCCAGACTGGAATCATCGGCTGGGCGCGCGGCGCAGAATTTAGCATTTATTTTTGGAACGCTGGAACCGACGGGAGTTTAGAAAGCATGAAAAAACTTTTATTATTTTTGTTTTTTTTGATTTGTGCTGGCCCAGCGGCAAATGCCGACGAAATTTTTAATACCAAAAATCAAAAAAATAAATCCCCTGATTCTTCAGTTCGTAATTATCAGATCCCAGAAAAAATTGATTATTATGATTTTGAAAATAAAGTTACCACAGAAAAGCCCAGTAATGATAGCAGCTTGATTTCAATCAGTTTGTCTGATCCCAAAGACATGAATTGGAAAGGGGCTTTGGAAATAAATCCTCCACAAGATAATTTAACCAAAGATAAGATAATCTTGCCATTTATTGAATCATATCCTATTGAAAATTTGGAAATAAAACTGAGATTACTGGATGCCACGTTTTAATTAAAAATACGCCTGACGGCGCATTTTTTAATTTAATGGTGGCTGGGGACGGAATCGAACCGCCGACACAGGGATTTTCAGTCCCTTGCTCTACCAACTGAGCTACCCAGCCAAGCGGAGCCTAATATACAATACTCATTCTATGAAATCAAGCGGAAATTGACCATAGAAATCTAAATTATAAAAAATTCCCTTGGTTATTCAAATTTTCTCTGCTACAATTTAACCACGAAAAAAAGGAGAAGACTATGCCTTCATTAAAAGGAACCCAGACCGAAAAAAATATATTAACCGCTTTTGCCGGTGAGTCCCAGGCACGTAACCGCTATACATTTTTCGCCTCAAAGGCTAAAAAAGAAGGATACGATGCTATCTCTCGTATTTTTGAAGAAACTGCAACCCAAGAAAAAGAGCACGCATCTTGTTTATTTAACATGTTAGAGGGCGGCGAAATTGAAATTACTGCATCTTTCCCAGCCGGTAAAGTCGGCACAACCCTTGAAAATCTGCAGGCCGCAGCATATGGCGAAAATTATGAAAATACAAAAATGTATCCAGAATTTGCCCAAATCGCTGCCCAGGAAGGATTTGCAGGAATAGCAGAAACCCTGCGTCATATTGGTATGGCTGAACGTTATCACGAGGCTCGCTATCGTGCATTGATTGATGCTATGGAAAAGGGGACATTGTTCAAACAAGACAAAATAGTTATGTGGCGTTGCACAAATTGCGGCAACTGGCATATTGGAAACGAAGCCCCAAAGGTTTGCCCAGCATGCTTGCACCCCCAAGGACATTTCATTGCAGAAAGCACCCTTGATAAATGCGACACATCCGAAGGTTTTTGTGAATATGCAAACAGATAAAGGATGAAGTTTGAGGGATAAAGGATAAATTAATAGAATAATAATTTTTTTCTTTAAACCTCCTACTTCCAATTTTGTCCTTCCCCCCTTTACCCGGGGGGATTTTTTTGCTATAATTCACATCGTGGAAGTATCTAGACGAACTATCTTAAAGGTTGCCGGCATTGGAGTGCTGGTGGTTTCTTTTATGCCGCGAATAGCATTTGCCGCGCGGAATTCTTTGCGTTCTTTGCGAACTGGTATTCAGCCGGGTGGAAAAACCCGATTGGTCATAGAAACCGACAATCGTCCCAGTTACGACTTGGAATTCTTGACTGCGCCTGATCGAATCGCGATTAATCTTGCGAATACAGCTGGGGATGACGGGATTAGCCCTATGTTAGCATCAGGAACTCTGGTAAAATCTATCCGTCAAAATCAACTGGGGGATAAATTACAAATTGTTGCGGATCTAAGAAGTTCTGTATCCGCAATCCCAAAAAATCAGATTTTAATTTTAGAGCCTAATGGTGATTCGGGGTATCGCTTGGTGCTGGATTTTGCAAAGGGTAGTGGCTTGGCGGCGGTGGCAACCGAAACAGAAACTAAAAGTCAGAATAAAAATCGTGCACCTGTTATCGTAATCGACGCGGGTCATGGTGGACGCGATCCGGGCTGTATCGGTAAATCTGGGATAAAAGAAAAAACAATTGTTTTAGCAGTGGCTAAAAAGCTAAAGGATCGTTTGAATGGTCGCGGCTATAAAGTCTTGCTGACACGCGATAGGGATATATTTCTGAATTTGGACACGCGCGCTGGAATTGCTGAAAAAAATCATGCAGATCTGTTTATTTCACTGCATGCGAATGCGAACCCCAGCCGTCAGATGAAGGGATTTTCGGTTTATACTTTATCTAAAAAAGCTTCGGATGAAGAGGCTCAAAAGCTAGCCGATGCTGAAAACGCTGCAGACAAGATAGAAGTTGATGGTTTCGCGCGGTTTGAACCGAACATCAGAAATGCACTTTCTGCACTGCAGCAACACGCTGTTTCAGAAATGTCCGTGGAGTTTGCGGCGGACATTTCCAGTGAATTCAAAAGATCCGGGGTAAATAAACAACCTGGGCCATCATTACGTCAGGCCCCTTTTGCAGTTTTACGTTCTACGATTCCGGCAGCTTTGGTAGAACTGGGACATTTATCCAATGCTGCTGAAGAGAAACTGCTGAACAGCGGCAGCCATCAGGACAAATTGGTCAAAGCAATTGCCAATGCCATAGGCAGTTATGATTTTGACGTGTAGTTTTTTGCTTGCGTTTTGCCAATAAGTGAGGAATAATGCAGCCCTCGGAGCGTTGGCAGAGTGGTAATGCAGCAGATTGCTAATCTGTGACCGTGATTTAGCGGTCCGTAGGTTCGAGTCCTACACGCTCCGCCAGTTTAATGGCTTTTTTATTGCGCAGAAATTTATTTTTCACAATCTGATACCCAGGGAATTGATATGAAAATAACCGATAAAGCCAAAGAATTTGCAACTATGGCTCATTCAGGGCAAATCAGAAAGTCCCAGCCTGATCAGCTCATGATAACTCACCCTATTGCAGTCGCCGAAATTCTGGCAAAATATGGATGTGATGACGAAGTCATTTGCGCCGGTTATCTTCATGATGTTGTCGAAGACACAAAATACACTATTCAAGATATTGAAAATAACTTTGGAAAAACTATCGCACAACTGGTTCAATCCGCATCAGAACCAGACAAATCTTTGTCTTGGGAAGTTCGCAAACAGCATACAATAAACGAAATTAAAACAAAGCCATTACAAAACAAGTTGGTTGTCGCGGCAGATAAAATTCACAATATAAGTTCTTTGATAAACCTTCTAAAACAAAATGGCTTGGAAGTATTTAATTGCTTTAAACGCGGTCCAGCCCAACAAGTATGGTATTTTG
The DNA here is from genome assembly GCA_964619545.1 of uncultured Muribaculaceae bacterium. Lineage (GTDB taxonomy): Bacteria > Pseudomonadota > Alphaproteobacteria > Rs-D84 > Rs-D84 > WRCA01. The sequence continues at coordinate 8,013 of CAZUED010000011.1, forward strand.
AAAATGTTTATGAAAGTTTGATTTATAATGAAGATTCTAATATGCCTATATTTTTGGACTTACGTAAAGTGTTAGATGAATTAAAACAAGAAATCAATTACCAAACACACTTGGAAACTAATGTTTTTCAACATGAACCTGAATTGTATAAAAGTTTGCGAAATTTACATCAGCAAAAATACAAATTATTAAAACTGAAACAATCGGACCAGTTAAAAAAGCCTTTTGTTGTTGAATTTTCAGGAACTCCCAGAACTGGCAAAACAACAATTTTAAATAACTTGAAAGAGTTTTTTACTAAAGCCGGATTAAATGTTTTTATAGTTCAAGAATTTACAAAAACTGAATCTTATAAAAATAATATATGGACAAAGCGGCATGAATTGTCCCCGATAGATTATCAAACGGCGATTATTAAAGAAGTAATCAAACAATTAAATGAAGCTGCAGCAAATAAATCTTTGGATATAATTCTTTTGGATAGATCTGTCTATGACAGATACATTTGGAATCAAAGATCTTTTGATACAGGAATAATTACAGAGGTAGAAAAAGAATCTTTTTCAAATTATTTACAATATGCAAAAATTATTGATTTGCTGGTATTAGTTTATGCAGATGCAGACATTGCTGAAAAGCGGGATTTTGTGAATTCACTTGCATTAGAAAATCGGAATTTTATAAATAGAACTAATTTGTCGGAATATAATAATGCTATGAAAAATTGCTGTGCGAAATTTCAAGATGTAAATAAAGTTATTATTGATACAAATGATATATCTTGTATGGATTCTTCAATAAAAGCCGCTGAAGCTATAATTAAATCTATGTTAAATCAGACTTGTTCTTGCGCAGTCTGATTAAGTATTTTCCACTTTCATATTTTGATTCTAAAATCATATCGCGGACACGTGGATGTTCAATGTATGTTGAAAATTCTGCCCGTATTGCACCAGTGCCACGAGTCGGGTCGCCAATACCTGTGATAAAAATCAGATTGCGCCGCCCTGCTTTGTAAGAGTCTTCAATAGTGGTCAGCACTTTGTTAAAGGCCTGCATAGTTGTTAAACCATGCAGGTCTATTTTTTCATCATAAAGAAAATCTTTATTTTTGTTCCAGCTCATCCAAAACATTATCCAGTTTTCGCAGGCTGCTGTTTGCGCAACCGCGACCGCGCCAAGACATTAACTCTTCGCCAGTCTTTTGGTCCGTGATTGACACGTTGAAATTCCACCACCAGAATCCATTAAAAGGGCACCAGTACCATGCAAAGCTTTCGCGGCGTTCAGACACTTTCACAATATAGCGGGCATTCATTGTATCGCTGGCATCTATATCCATACTTTCCCAGTTTTCATTATCAACACCCAGAACACGATTAAACTTGGCCTTGCCCACCACTACCTTGTATCCGCGATCCTCCAGCCGTTCCTTGACGCTGCGGCGCATCGAGTATCCACCGCGCTGTGCATAAATGGTTTGATTTTTATCCAGGTTTGCATTTGGTTTTATGTAGACGCTGTTGCAAGCAGCCAAGGCAAAAACTGCGACAAGTGCGAATAATTTTTTCATGGATGTGGACTCTCTCTTTGACGAGAATAATCCTAGCAATCAAAAATCCCGATTGCAAATGGTAATTAGAATTTGTTTCTTCAACATCCGCAACTGGGGCTGTATGTTCCATCTCGGCAAACTAGTCTACCAACAGATTTATCACAATTAAGATACACCCCTATGATGAGAACAACACCCTTGATTCCCGTTTCGCGCAAAAGCCGTTCCTGTAAATAAAACAAGTGAAAAAATTATTAAAAATTTTTTCATTGTATTAATCCGAATACGATAAGCCCCAAAATAACACGAACAGCAAAAACAGATACTGACACTAGCCAAGTATATTTAATTAAAGATGGTTTATCTTTTTTATCTATTTTGGATTTTATAATCCAATATGATATGAAATATTGCATTACTACCGGATATGCAGGATTTGTTTTAATTTCACTGTTCGAATTTAATGCGATTTCTAAAATACACTGTATTAAACCAAAAGCAATTAAATTCCAAATTACAATTTGTTTATTTTTCATTGTTTTATCCTTTTATTAAAGAGTTTTAAAAATTGGGGTACATTTGTCTAAAAAGTTTATTTTTATAACCAACAAACCAATCTGCACCTTCGTCAATCATTTTACAATAATCATATTTTGATATATTTTCACCATTTTTATTAGCTTGAAGTTTAACTTGCTTATAATCCTCATCTATTTGTTGTTTATTTATGATTGCTGTTTTCTTTGTCATTTCGTTAAATGCTTGCTCCCAATTTTTACCGAGAGCATCTTTAATTATATTTTTAGCCTTTCCCTTTTTTAATGCAAATTGATTTTTTAATTTAGTTTGAAAATTTTTTGGGAGATAATATGGCTTACACCAATCTGATACACTTTTCTCTGAAGCGGTTATAAACCCGTACGCCCCCATAGCCTGTTTAAATCCATCAAGATTTCCTGGGACTTTAAGATATGTTTTTAGTGATTCCTTGTCTATATAATTTAAGGATTTTCCTACAAGTTGTTCTGTTTCAACATCTGACAACTCATAAGAATTATTATTTATTTTAACCGATACGCCTTCGGCATCTTTTTTATACGTATAATTATTGCCATCTATATTAAAGGATTTCTCTTGATATGATGAATTTGGATAATTATTAGAGGAATTATTTTTTATAATATATTGCACAAACATTTTTCCAAGAACCCCGGCAATAATGAATACAAATATTATTATAACTTTTTTCATTTTAACCCCTTTTTGTTATTATGAACAAAATATTAGCAATCAAAAATCCCGATTGTAAATGGTTTAAGTTATCTATTTTATTTTTTAATTATTGGTATAATGACGTTGTTGTTGTCATAAGTACATATATTACCTGCTAATGCATCAATACCTAACCCTATAATCCCACCAAAAACTATATTTCCAAAAACCCAAGGTTCTATACTTGAGTTAACAATCATCGAGGTTTGTGCAATCTTCTTATCTTCAATAACTTGAATGGTTATATCTTTACATGACTTTTTAACACTAACCATAGTTGGCAGATATAATGTTTGTACCCCTTGTGCGGAAATCATTTGTGCTTGAGCTCTACTTCCATCGCTTGTAATTAAATTTAATGTATCTGGTCCACCGGCAACAATAGATGCACAGCCAGACAAAAATATTACGGGAAAAATCAAAAACAATTTTTTCATTTAGCATCCTATTTTTCAGATGCTATTATTTATACTACATAAATAATTATAATTTCCATAAAAATTTGCGTCTGGCGGGCATTGCCAGACGCATCGTAATCAACGGTTAAAAGCCATTGCTTTCAACATGCCCATATGAATTTGTGTGGTATCCATTTGGCGCGCGCCCAGTTCCCATGTCATTGGTTCGGCCGGTGGATGTGTATGTCCCGTCAAAGTTTTTGGTTCTGTAATAACCCGCATCGGCCGCGGTTGCACCCACGAAAATCGCCAATACGGCAACAAGCATTGTTTTTTTCATTTATAACTCCCTTGGTTAAATGAAGCACAGGCGCAAAAGACACGCCTATGCGCATAAATCGTATTGTTGGACGGACTTTGGAGCAATGAGATTGTTATCACATTCAACTTGTGGATTGATTTTTGGAAAAATTCGGCTATAATGCGCCGCAGACAAAGCACCCATGGCTTAACTGGATAGAGCATCGCCCTCCGAAGGCGGGGATTGCAGGTTCGAATCCTGCTGGGTGCGCCAAATTACTTTTGCAGCATTGTCAGCATAAAATCGTCCAACTCGCCGTCCAATACGGCCGCCGGATTTGTATTTTCCAATCCCGTCCGTAAATCTTTCACCAGCTGATATGGTTGCAGGACATAACTGCGGATTTGGCTGCCCCACTCTATTTTCTTTTGCGCCGCTTTTGCTGCGTCTGCCTCGGCCGCCTTTTTCTGCATCTCTAAATCATACAACTTTGACCGCAACATTTTCATTGCGAATTCTTTATTCTGTATCTGAGATCGCTCGTTCTGGCACTGCACAACCGTATTTGTTGGCAAGTGAGTAATCCTTACCGCGCTGTCAGTTTTATTAACGTGCTGACCGCCTGCGCCTTGGGCCCGGAAAGTGTCTATTCTTAAATCTTTGTCGTTGATTTCAATTTCTATGGAATCGTCTATGTCTGGCCAGACATCTACGCTGGCAAAGCTGGTGTGTCGCCGCGCATTGCTGTCAAATGGCGAAATCCGAACAAGGCGATGAACACCTATCTCATTCCGCAACCAGCCATACGCCCGATCCCCACTGATACGATAAGTTATATTTTTCAGACCCGCTGTATCGCCCAAATGCTCTTCCATTACTTCCAATGCAAAGCCATGTCTTTCTGCCCAACGCGCATACATTCGCGCCAGCATTGATGCCCAATCTTGGGCCTCGGTTCCGCCCGCCCCCGCCTGGATAAACAAAAATGCGCCGCTGCCGTCTGCAGGCTCGTTAAACAAAGTTATAAATTTTGCCCGATGAGCGGCATCTGCCAATTTTTCAATTGCTGCTGCAACTTCGGCATCTTCGGGTTCCAGCTTATTCAATTCCACCAAGGTTTCGTACTCGGATTCCAATTCCAGAAAATCATTCAAAGACTTTTCCAGATTAGATTTTTTCTGCAAGACCATGCGCGCGTGATCTGGGTTTTCCCACAAATCCGAAGCATTTGCAATTTCAGAAATTTCAGAGATTTCGGTTTTTAGTCCGTTAGGGTCAAAGATACCCCCTGACGGCATTGATGTCGTCACGGATTTGATTCAAAAGTTCATTCGTATTTATCATGTTTTAAATACTACAATACTTGCTTGCGAAAATCAAATTATTTTGATAAAATCTAATTAAAGAGAGACCCCATATGAAGAAATTTTTTATTTTATTGGCCGTGGGCTTTGGGATGCTGGGTAGTTCTGCCTATGCAGCTACCACACAGAATTCAGGCAATCGCGGAAATGCGGCTCTGGCGGATGCTTATCGCACCAACCAAAGAAATACTTATTACATGGTGACTCAGCCGGATGTAGATTCTGCATGTCGCGATAAAATTTATCAATGTCTTTCCAGTTATTGCGGCGAGGTAACCGTCGTCCCAGGACAACGTGGCAATCGATGTGAGTATTCAACAGAAAGCGAACTTTATAATGCCGCATTGCTGTGTTTGCAAAAAGATAATACCTCGCTTTTACCAACTTATTCCACCAGCTATAAAATGGGTGGCCAAGGTATGAACAGCGCAGCTCGTCTGTGCCCCAGTTATGTCCAGCAAGAGCTGATGTCATATTTGTCCATGATGAATATGGCCACACAACTAACTAAATCTCATTCCAGTTTATGTGTGCAACGCCGCCAAGAATTAGAGGCTGCAATGTCATGTCATTCTATTGCGCTTTCTTATGGCAATGAAACACAAAATCGCTTGACAACCGAGCTGACCGATTTTTGTGGTCCGGGCGTTTCTGGCGGATCTGCTGAAATGGTTACAAAGTTTGCCAATGCGGGAAATGTTGGTGCAAACATTTGGGGCTGGGCTGAAAAAATGGTCTCGTTGGATTTATCAAAGAAAGGTGATGGCTGGCAAAGCGCGATTGATTCAGTATTAGCGGGATATGTTAATAAAATGAATTTGGCATGCGGTGATAATATGCAGATGACGACACCTGCACGCACCGAAGGCAGCGACAGCCCAACTAATTTGCAAGTTGCTGCCAGCTTGGCGGTTGGTATGGCTTTCCCAAAGCAAAGTGATGGATCGGATAAAGTTGAACCTGTAAATAATTTGTGGATGGATGTTTATTCTATGAGTGATGTATTTGATTTTGCGGCAGCCAAGCAAGTAGTCCAAGCAGGCTTGTCTAATTCACCAATGACGCAAAATTCTTTCCTTAGCAGCAGCCAAATGAGTGATATGCAGGCGGCGTACAAAAAGGGAACCAAGGTATTTGTTCTGCGCGATTCTGCAAGATGTTGGATGATTCCGGTTCAGACATTAAACAGCTCTGAACAAGCATTGGTATCTCAACAGCTGGCCAGTTGCACAGCAAAATAAAAAAATAGATAGCTAAAAAAAATCGCCCAAATGGGCGATTTTTCATTTGATTAGTTTTTAACGTTCCTTGCCAGATTTAAAGCTGTTTTTTCTTGATTGTACTTTACCAATTCCAGCCTTAAATTTTTTAGCCAAATCCTTTGCGGCAAGCGTGTGTGGTGAATCAATAAGTTTCATCAATTTGTTAATCTCTGCCTGCAAATCTTTATTCTTTGCCTGCAAATCAGCAACTTCTTGTTTATGAGCCTTGTACTCTTCAGCAAATCTCAGGTTCGCACGTTTTTCGGAATCTTCTTTTTTCTTTGCTTCTTTGGCACGCTTAATTTCATTTTCGTGAAATTCCGTTAATTGCGCAAGGGATTCAATTGCATCAACTATCTTTATCGCGTCAAAGCTAACATCAGAATGTGAAGACAACCAAGCCCATTCCATTTTAGAAAATGATGGGACTCTATTATATACTTTGTTCAAACCTTTTTTAGTTTTGTCAGATAATTCTGTCAGTTCAACAACCTTTTTAAGAGCATCTTTTTGCAATGGTAAAAGATTTATTTTATCGGCAATATTTTCAAACTCTTCGCTTATTTTTACAGCAGCCTGCCAAAGAAATTGATTGGATTCATATTTTATTTTTTCAAACTCATTACCCATAGTGTTGAAATATGCCTCGTACTCTTTGAAATTTGAAACAATCTGACCTGTCATATAAGTAGTAAATTGTTGTTCATCTTTTTGAAGTTTTGCTATCGCAAGTGCGACAGAACTAATAACTGGACCAAAAGGGACTTCCTTTTTTACATAATCTGGCTTTTGGGTTTTCCCATTTAGATAATCGTCAATTTTATTCAAAGCATCCAAATAGTTATTGTATTCGGCAACTGCTTTTTCCATATCTTGGGTATTGAAAGTATATTTATCTTTTTCGTTTTCATAGTGCTTAGCTTTATGAGGCATCATAAAAAACTCCTTAATATAACTTGGTTTTATTGTACATTATAATTAAAATTTTGTCAATAGTAATAATGCAAATTTTTTATTTAAATGATTTTTCTACGGCGGATATAAGTTCGTTTATTCCCAATCTTCCTGCTGCCGACACCGCTAGTATTTCAGATTTTTTACCGCGTTTGAACTTCTTCATTCTTTCCGCCCACTCATCAGGCTCTACCGCGTCCATTTTGTTGATTACTATTATTTCTGGTTTGTCTATCAGACCTTCGCCATAAGATTCCATTTCATAACGGATTGCCTTATATCGTGCGTTCCAATCCTCTTCTGTCCCATCGATAATATGCAAAATCATTTTGGTCCGCTCGGCATGACCCAAAAATCTATCCCCCAGACCAACGCCAGTATGAGCGCCTTCAATCAATCCTGGTAAGTCCACCAGCACGAATTCGTGATTGTGGGCATACATAACACCCAATTGAGGATTCAGTGTTGTAAATGGATAATTTGCGATTTTTGGACGTGCAGCCGTAACAGCTGACAACAAAGTTGATTTTCCTGCATTTGGAAATCCCACCAATCCAATGTCTGCAATCAATTTCAACTGCAAGATTACTTTGCGATCTTCACCTGGCAAACCATCGTTGGCTTGTTTTGGAGTGCGATTAGTCGGACTTTTGAAATGTAAATTTCCCCAGCCGCCATTTCCACCCCTAGCTGCGCGATACTCCATTCCGTCCGCGTTCAAATCCGCGTACTCAATTTCTCCATTCTCGGACAGAATAACTGTTCCAGTCGGCACAGGCAAAATCATTGTGTCGCCAGATTTACCAGTTTCCATACGACCACGACCATTTTCACCACGCTGCGCAGCAAAGTTAGTTTTATACCGATAGTCTATCAAAGTATTTACATTTGGCACTGCACGAAAGATTATATCGCCACCACGACCGCCGTCTCCGCCGTTTGGTCCGCCGAACTCTATGTATTTTTCACGGCGAAACGAAGCGCTGCCGTTGCCGCCATCGCCTGCTTTTAAGTGAATTTTTGCGTTGTCTAAGAATTTCATACTTTATATGATACCTGAAAACAAGCACTTTGCAATAAAAATCAAAAATACTTATGCAGGTCTGCGCCGTTTTTAGAAAGCCATCTTTTTGCTTGCTCGACTCCTGGGCCATACAGCTTTTTTACCTCGGCCCAAAATGCTGGAGAATGATCCATATGCTTACGATGCGCCAACTCGTGCATAATCACATATCGCATAACCTGGGGCGGAGCAAATGCCAACCTCCAAGAAAGCGAAATTGTTCCCGTGCTAGAGCAACTGCCCCATCTGCTGGAAGTATCGCGAACACATACTCTGGTTGGACGAATTTCCTTTGGAACTTCACGAATAATTATTTTGGCCCGCGCCAAAAACATTTCTTTGATTTTATCGCGCAGGCGGCGTTCGAAAAATTCTGGCTTGCCCCCTAACCTTGCTTGACTTACGACAACTTCTTGACCAAAAACTACGATTACATCGCCGTCTTGTAATTTGATTTTCTGCGGAGCACGCATAAAGATTTTTTCAATCCATTTTCGTTTTTGCTCTAAAAATTTCATTGCTTGGGAAATTGGCGTCCATCTTGGCATTGAAATATGGATTTCGCGTTTAGGACTGACTTTGGGTCTCAATGTTATATTACGAAGTCCGTGCCGAGTTTCAAATAACAGCGGGATTTCTTCACCATCTGAAAGAACGAAAGTTTGCGAAGTCATTAAAAATTCTTCATAATTTCTTTTGCTATTGCGTCTGCGTCAAACCCAAAATGTTGGTAGACCTGTGCGCCGCCACCAGATGCCCCAAAAGTGTCCAATCCAACAACAGCATCTGCAAACTCATACCAGCCGCTCGTGGCGCCAGCCTCGATTGCAATGACGTGTCCGGACAGGATCTTATTTTTATATTCTGCCTCTTGCAAGCGAAATTTTTCAACTGATGGCATACTGACAACGCGCGCATCAATTTTATTTGCAACCGCGATTGCCAATGGCACTTCGCTGCCCGTGGCAATAAGTGTGATTTTTGCTTTATCATTTTCATGAATTATGTATGCGCCCCGCGAAATGTCAGCATTTGCTGGCGTTTCAACCTGGTTAAATTTCTGACGTGATAAAACTATGCATGATGGACGCGCGGGTTCTGCCAATGCTGCTTCCCAACTGGCTGCAACCTCGGCCGCATTACATGGACGAAATACATTCATATTCGGAATTAATCGTAAAGACGCCAGCTGCTCAATCGGTTGATGAGTTGGTCCGTCCTCGCCCAATGCAATGCTGTCATGTGTTAAAACATATATCACCGACAAACCCATCAAGGCCGACAATCGCATCGCCGCGCGCATGTAATCACTGAAAATCAAAAATGTTCCACCATAGGGTCGCAGTCCACCCAAAGCCAAACCATTCATAATCGCCGCCATTGAATGTTCGCGCACGCCAAAGTGAATAAAATTACCACTGAAATCCTTGGCCGTAATTTCGCGGCTGCCAGCGACCAAAGTATTTGTACTTTCCGACAAATCCGCACTGCCGCCCATCAACAAAGGTTCGATCCTCAGCAAGTTTTTCAAGTATTTTCCTGACAATTCACGCGTTGATGCATTATCAAGATTAACCAATGGGAATGAATGTTTAATTTCTTGATAATTATCAACAGATTTTTTAGCGCTGGGTATAACGTTAATTTGTGCAAAGTTTTTCCAAAGATTATTGCCTTCTGTGCTCTCAAACTTCTTTTCTAATTCCGCCAATTGCGCATCATTAAAAATTAGCCCATGTGCGGTCGCTTTGCATTCCAAATTCGTACCCAAACCTATCTTTGTCTTGCACTGGATAAAGGTTGGTTTGGATGATTTCTTTGCCCGCTCTATCGCCGCATTTATTTCTGCAAATTTATGTCCGTTTGCCTTTAATACTTCCCAACCGGCTGCACGCATCCGCATCGGCACATCTGAATCTGTTAAGGCTGCGCCATCAATACTGGTGCCGTTGTCATCCCAGAACATAATCAGATTATTTAATTTATAAAGTCCAGCAACCGCAACGGATTCTTGGGCTATACCCTCCATCAAATCCCCGTCGCTGCAAAAACAATAAACATTTTTGATTTGTTTTTTTATTTTACCAGCAAATGCCAGCCCGACAGCATTCGCAACGCCTTGGCCCAATGGGCCAGTCGCAGCCGTGACGCCTGGAACCCAAGGCTCTGGATGGCCTGGCAATCCGCCCAGCTGGCGAAATGTTTCCATTGGTGGCAAATCATATCCACGCAAACCTAAAATTGAATACAGCAAAGCGCTGCCGTGACCAGCGGAAAGAACAAATCTATCATCAGGCACATTCAGATGGCAGGCATAAATTGCGGTCATAACATCAGCCGCACCCATCGCAATTCCCATATGTCCGCTGCGCCCAGCACGCATAGCACGCAAGGCACCGGCGCGCGCCGTATTTGCCATTTGGGTAAGTTGTTCGTTTGTGAATTTCATTCTCTTGTGGTATTATAGGGGAAAAGAAAACGGCAAATCAATGATAAAAATATGGACTGATGGCAGCTGCCTTGGCAACCCCGGACCAGGGGGGTGGGCATTTATCGCAACCGACGGGAAACAGACAGCACAGCGCAGTGGTGGGGAAAAAGACACCACCAACAACCGGATGGAGTTAATGGCGGTTTTAAACGCTATTACCGCGATAAAAAATCAAAACATAGAAATTCATACGGACAGCCAATATGTAAAAAATGGCATGCAAAAATGGGTGGCCAGTTGGAAAAAAAACGGCTGGAAAACTGCCGATAAAAAACCTGTAAAGAATCAGGACTTGTGGCAAGCATTGGATTCAATTGCCGCTGAAAAACAGCTCAGCTGGGTTTGGGTTCGTGGTCATGACGGCAATGAGATGAATGAGCGCTGTGATGAACTGGCGCGCGCCGCTGCTGGCAGTGTTGGTATTTAATTTCTAAATCCAACTCCAACAATAAACATTTCAACGCTGTCTTTGCGACTGGATGGTGGCTTTATATGATGTACGCTGTCAAACGATTTCTTTATGTCTTTCAATAATTCATCTGTTGTTCCACCTGTAAAACTTTTTGCAACAAATACTCCACCTGGCTTTAACGTTTGCTTTGCAAAATCCCATGCGTATTCCAACAAAGTCATTTGCCGCAAGTGATCGGTTTTCTGGTGTCCCGTAGTATTCGGCGCCATATCTGACAAGACTACATCAACATGACCTTTTTCAGTTTTTGATTCCAGCCATTGCAGTGCTTCATCAGTCGTAAAATCGCCCTCGTAAAATTCTACACCAGGAATAGGTTTTATCGGCAGCAAGTCCATTGCAATAATATGAACCCCTGGAAAAGTCATTGCAACATATTGCGACCAAGATCCAGGTGCAGCGCCCAAATCAACAATCGTTTGACCATTGCGCAAAAACTTGAACTTGTCATTTATTTCTATCAGTTTATACACTGCACGTGCGCGCCAGCCCTCTTTCTGGGCACGGGCCACATATGGGTCATTCGCCTGGCGTTGCAACCATGCGGCGCTTGATTTTTTTGCTGCGATTTTTTTATTTGTTATCCGCATTTTTCATCATTTCCATTAATTGCTGTGGTGATCCCAGTTTAGATATAGCACGCATTTGTGTTTTCATTTTTTCATAATTTTTCAACAAAGCTTCTACATCACGAACACTTACTCCACTGCCCGCTGCAATTCTTTGCTTTCTTGCTGCAAAAATTATTTCTGGCTTTAA
>CAZUED010000011.1:19913-22066 GCA_964619545.1 uncultured Muribaculaceae bacterium
TTCGGTCATTGACTGCAAAATTGCCAACTGCTTTTTCATCGCGGCATCTGCGTCTTTATCCTTTAACATTGTCCCAATTTGAGACATCCCAGGAATCATTTTCAGCAAGCCACCTATGCTTCCCATCTTTTTAATTTGCTTTATTTGATTCATCATATCGTTCAAGTTAAAATCGCCACTGAACATTTTAGTCATCATATTTTCAGCGTCTTTTTCACTTATATGTTCACTGGCTTTTTCAACCAATGATACCACATCACCCATTCCCAAAATCTGCGAAGCAATTCGGTCTGCATGGAATTCTGACAAAGCATCCAGTTTTTCGCCTGTGCCAACCCATAAAACCGGTGCGCCGGTTTCAACCTTCATTGATAATACTGCACCGCCGCGTGCATCACCATCCGCGCGGGTCATTACCAAACCTGTAATGCCTATCTGATTATTAAAAGTCCGCGCAACATTTAATGATTCTTGCCCCGCCATGGCGTCGGCTGTAAGTAAGATTTGTGTAGGATTCAAAATCTTTTTAAGGCTTGCCAGCTCGGCCATTAAATCTTCATCAATTTGCAAACGCCCAGCAGTATCTACAAGAATGATTTCTGATTCCTGATTTCTGATTGCTGATTTAATTCTTTCTGCTATTTGATTAACTTTTTCATTTTCAATAATCGGCAAAGAATCTACACTGACTTGATTCGCCAACATTTTCAGTTGCTCGCGCGCAGATGGACGATAAATATCTGTGGACGCCAATAAAACAGATTTACCCTGCTTTTTGTAGTGCAATGCCAATTTACCAGCTGTGGTTGTTTTTCCAGTCCCCTGTAAACCAACCAGCATAATGATTTCTGATTTCTGATTGCTGATTTCTGATTTATCGCTGTCTAAAATTTCAACCAATTCATCATAAACTATTTTTGCGATTGTTTCTGCTGGCTTTGTGCCTTCTACAATCTTTTCTCCTACCGATTTTTCACTTACATCAGAAATTATTTTTTTTACGACAGGTAATGCTACATCAGCTTCCAGCAATGCGACACGTATTTCTGCTAAAGCATCATCCAGCATATCTGCAGTCAGTTTTGTCCGTCCTGTCAGTTTTGCAAAAGTCGTAGAAAGCCTGCGCGTCAGATTATCAAACATTACATCACCTTTTCAGATATTTTTGCAGATATTTTCCAGTAATGCTATTTTTATTTTTTGCAATCTGTTCGGGCGTTCCGGACGCAACAACATTACCGCCTGCATCACCACCACCGGGCCCCAAATCAATAACCCAATCTGCTGTTTTTATTACTTCTAAATTATGCTCAATTACTATAACGCTGTTGCCTTGATCAACCAATTCTTGCAAAACATTCAGCAACATTTTTATATCTTCGAAATGCAGACCTGTGGTAGGCTCGTCCAAGATATATAAAGTCTTTCCAGTACTGCGAGCCGACAATTCTTTTGATAACTTTATTCTTTGCGCTTCGCCACCTGATAATTCCAAACTGCTTTGCCCTAATTTTATATAATCCAAACCAACGCGTTTTAATAACTCTAATTTATTTTTAATGGATGGAACATTGATAAAAAACCGATAGGCCTCTTCTACACTCATATTTAATACATCAGCAATTGATTTGCCTTTGTATTTAACCGCAAGTGTTTCTTCATTATACCGCTGACCATGGCATTTATCGCACTCTACGTACACATCCGCCAGAAAGTTCATTTCTATTTTTATCTGACCATCGCCTTGGCATGCTTCGCACCGGCCACCTTTGACATTAAATGAAAATCGTCCTGGGCCATAACCGCGCGTTTTTGATTCAGGCAACTGGGCAAAAAAATCACGAATGTTTGTAAATACACCTGTATAAGTCGCAGGATTGCTACGCGGGGTTCTGCCGATTGGCGATTGGTCTATATCAACAACTTTATCAACATTTTCCATACCATTGATAATGTCATGTGCACCTGATTCCAGTTTAGAATTATACAAAGCACGCATCAATGAAGGATACAAAGTATCCAATAACAAGGTTGATTTTCCACTGCCCGATACACCCGTTAATGCAACAAATTTTCCCAATGGAATTGCTACACTTATATTTTTCAGATTATTTTCGCGCGCACCTTTTATGATTATTTTTTCACCAGATCCA
>CAZUED010000012.1:0-19359 GCA_964619545.1 uncultured Muribaculaceae bacterium
TGTGGGAGCAAAACCCGTAATAAAATTAGGAAGGACACTGTTTTGGAGAATTATCCCCTTTATTGTCCAAAATGCAGACAAGAAAGATTGATTAAAGTTGACAACTTGAAGATAACTGTCATCAAAGAGCCAGACGCTTAAGACGCAGAGCCGATGAAATTGTGGAACAATTCACGAATCATCGGCTCTTTTTGTTTCGTATTTGAAAGAACAAACTCACCAAATAAAAAAAACGATATTCGGGTGGGTTATTTTGTTATATGCTTGGCGAACTCTCACGTCTAACCTCGAGATAAAATACGATGAAAATAACAATACCAAAACAGAATTTGATTGATAAGGCAATATCGTTTGTATCCCCGTCAACAGGATTGAAAAGGTGGCAAGCACGGACACATATGGCAATGCTCGGCGGCTACACAGGAGCGCGTCGTGATCGCCGTCAGACCCGTGAATGGAATGCAGTATCTGGATCAGCAGACAATGTAACCTTGGATGATTTGCCGATACTTCGTGACCGTTCCCGTGATTTACTCCGTAACGCACCACTTGCAACTGGTGCTGTTAATACATTGGTTACGAATGTAATTGGCACGGGTCTTCACCCACAGTCGCATATCGACCGAGATAGCCGTTAATCAGGGTGGAATGGAAGTTGTGATTCATCGAGGAGATAATGGACGTATTAGAGATTCTAATACTATCGGTAAATCAGATCCATTTCCACCACGTGGCTAATTAGAAAATCCAAAAACTGGCGGCTCCGGACGCCTGTTTTAATTAGCGATAACCAGTAATAATTTCACTCCGATTTGTAAATATTTTTTATGCTAAATTTATCTCAAAACAAGAATCGATTTCTGTGTAAAATCTCGTGTAGACAATGTGTAGACGCAAGTAGCGATTTATAACGATTTAGACAGATTTAGAACGACAAGCATCAATTTATGTTATCGGTCTGTAATAGGCAGGAATCAACGGAAAATGGGTGCGTTTGTATCTAAATACAAGCCGTGGTCTCTAAATTATGAGCGCTCCGCTCTAACCAACTGAGCTACCGACCCGACCGCTTGATTATACAGATTTTTTTCTACCTTTCAAGTGGAAAATAAGTTTTTAGATAATAAGCTTCTTGCAAATCATTACTATTTCGGATATAAAATAGGCATGTCCCAGCCGTTCGTTCATCTTCGCGTTCATACTAAGTATTCCATAGGCGAAGGAACCCTTTATGTAAGTGCAAATCCTAAAAAAGACCCGAACCGCCAAACTATTGTAAAGTTATGTCAGCAACATGAAATGCCTGCTGCTGCGATAACAGATACAAATTTAATGTCAGGTACGGCCGAATTTTCAGACGCCATGTCTGACGCTGGAATTCAGCCAATTGTTGGAATTTGTGCATCACTGAATCATCATGATAGGGCCGATCCCAAAATTTTGCGCATAGAACAACTTTCCCAGATTATCTTGTTGGCTCAAAATGAATTGGGTTGGAATAACCTGTGCAAATTAAACTCTTTGATGTATATGCGGCGCGATAACCAGCATCTGGGTGCTTTCCTTACTATGGCCGAGCTGGAAAATAATTCAGCTGGGTTGATTTGTTTGTCTGGCGGACATACCGGCCCGTTGGGAAAAATGATTTTACAGGGGCAAAGCGCAGATGAAATGGCGCACCGAATAAAAAAAATTTTTGGCGACAGATTTTACATTGAAATAATGCGGCATGGTTTGGATGAGCAAATAAAAACCGAGCCTGAACTTTTACGCATAGCCGTTGAACAAGAAATTCCAATTGTTGCTACGAATGATGTATGTTTTGCAGGACCCGAAAATTATGAGTCTGCGGACGCGTTGGCATGTGTTTTGCAACAAACCAAGGTAATTGATCCCGATAGAAAACGCAAAAATTCTGAACAATACTTCAAATCTTCTGCCCAAATGTCGGAATTATTCAGCGATTTACCAGAGGCTTTGGAAAATACTTTTGTGATTGCACAGCGTTGTGGATTTATGGTGAATACAAAGTCCAAGCCATTACTGCCGAAATTTGGCGATGATTTCGATGCCGAGTGTCAAATGCTGCGTGACAACGCCCGCGATGGTTTGGTGCTGCGCATGGTCGAGCAAAAAATCCCAGAGACCGAGCAAAAGCAATACTTTGACCAGCTGAATTTCGAGCTGGATGTAATTATTAAAATGGGCTTTCCGGGTTATTTTTTAATAGTCGCAGATTATATTGGTTGGTGCCGCAAAAATGATATTTTGGTTGGGCCTGGTCGCGGATCTGGTGCGGGCTCGGTCGTAGCATGGGCGTTGCGTATTACAAATATAAATCCGATGCAATACGGATTGCTGTTCGAGCGTTTTTTGAATCCAGATCGAATTTCTATGCCCGACTTTGACGTGGATTTCGAGCCAGCAGGTCTGGAACGAGTCGCCAATTACATAAGCGAAAAATATGGTGCGGATCACATTTGCAGAATTATAACTTTTGGCAGCATGCAGGCGCGCGGTGCGATACGCGACATTGGGCGCGTTTATGGTATGCCGTATTCTAAAACAGACAGATTTGCAAAACTGATACCGATGGACGCGAAAAAAATTGCTGATGCGGTGCGTCAATCAGACGAAATTCAGGATTTACTGGATACCGATCAAGACTTGAAAAAAGTTGTGGATGTTTCTATGGAAATTGAAGGAACATTCAGAAATTTAGGTCAGCATGCATGTGGTTTTGTTATTGGTGATCGGCCCACGACTGCAATAGCGCCAATCTATCGTGACCCAGGCAATGAAATGCCCAGCTGTCAATTTGATGGACATTTTTTGGAATCTGTTGGTTTGATAAAGTTTGATTTTTTGGGATTGGAAACTTTGGCGATTCTGAAATATGCGGTTCAGATGGTAAAACAAATTCGTGGAATAAATCTGAACCTGGATGAAATTCCATTGGAAGATGAAAAAACTTTTGATTTGTGGCGTTCAGGTAAAACCATAGGGGTTTTTCAATACGAAGCCCCGTTTGTTCAGCAGACTTTGAAAAAGATGCAGCCTAAATCTTTTGCAAATATAATCGCACTGAATGCTTTGAATCGTCCGGGTCCTATCGCCTATATTCCACAATACATTGCCCGAATGCATGGCGAAGAAGATGTGAAATACCCGCATCCTGCCGCCGAAGAAATTCTGAAAGAAACATATGGAATTATAGTTTATCAAGAACAGGTTATGCAGCTGTCGCGCGCGCTGGCGGGATTTACCAGGGGTGAATCGGATACCCTGCGCAAAGGCATGGGTAAAAAGATTAAAGAAGTCATGGACAAAATGCGTGTAAAATTCGTGGATGGATGCGAGGCGCAAAAAACACTTTCTCGGGCTGCGGCCGAAGATATGTATCAGCAGTTTATAAAGTTCGCAGAATATGCATTTAATAAATCACACAGCGTTGCATATTCGGTCATAGCAGCGCAATGCGCGTATATAAAAGCACATTATCCAGCAGAGTTTTTAGCGGCCGCAATGTCTTCGGAATTAAATGATAGTGACCAAATTTCACTTTATCTTGATGATGCGCGAACTAATTTTAATTTAGAAGTTGTTCCCCCAGATATAAATAATTCCGAGTCGTTATTCATAGTTAAAGATAATAAAATTATCTTTGCTCTTGCCGCAATCAAAGGAGTTGGCAAGGTAGCAACCGATGCGATAATTGCAGAAAGAAATGAAAATGGAAAATTCAAGAACCTGACTGATTTTGTAAAACGCACTGCTGGAATTATAAACAAGCGGGTTTTGGAAGCATTTGCAAAGGTTGGCGTTCTGGATAGTTTGGAACCAAACCGTGCAAAAATTTTCATGAATGCTGATGCAATTCTCGCCTATGCTTCAAAGCAAAAACAGGGCGCAAATCTTTTGTCATTGTTTGCAAATACTGCGGGCGACGATGTAACAGAAAACCAGATGAGTAAAAATTTAATTGCAACGCCTGCATGGAATTTTGGCGAACGGATGTCAAACGAGTTAAGTGCTTTGGGATTTTATATTTCTGCGCATCCAATAGATCAGTATAAAAATTTAATAAAGCGTGAAAAGCTGACGACCAGTGCAATATTACCAACAAAGCGCGATCGGGAAAGTGTAATGATTGCGGTCAGTGTTAACAGCTTTAACAAGCGTATAACAAAAATGGGAAAATTGATGTGCGGTATCAATGCCGCGGACAGCTTTGGAAATATAGATGCTGTATGCTTTGGTGAAACTGTGTCGTCAGTTACCCAAGTTTTACAAAATGAAAATTTGGTTTTGTTGCGGGGCAGGGTCAGTGTTCGTGATGCCAGCGTTTCAATGTTTGTAGATGGCGTTATACCTCTGACACATTGGATTGCAGATGTAGCAAAGAAAATTATTTTAGATACTCATACGTCCGACCGATTAACAGACATAAAAAACTTGATTGATGGATTGCCAGCAGGGCAAACAAAAGTTATGCTGAATCTGACAATAAATAGTAAAACAACTGTTTTGGCATTGCCACGTAGTGTGCGGCTTTCTCCGACCATCGCGGATGATTTAAGTGCACTGGGTGTTAAAGTGGTAATTGAATAAACAAAACCGCCGAATGGCGGTTTTGTTTATTTAAGCTTTCCACAACAATGCTTATATTTTAATCCGGAACCACAGGGGCATGGAGCGTTACGTTTAGATTCGACATTATTCAACTCGGCATCGCGCTCTTCGTGTTCTCGTTCTGTCGCTGCGATTGTGTCTGGCGACAATTCCATCCGGCAAAGATATGCCATAGACATTGATTTAAAGCTGTTCATCATACCGCGGAACAAATCAAATGCTTCGCGTTTGTATTCGTACAATGGATTTTTCTGGGCATATCCACGCAGGCCTATACTGGATTGCAGCATATCCATGGCTGCCAAATGTTTGCGCCAGTTGTTGTCCAGCGAGCTTAACATCATTTGTTTTTGCGCGGTTTGCATCAGTTCTGGACCATATCGCTGTGTTTGATACTCATATCGATCTTGGGCCAATTTTAATAATGTTTCATATGCTTTTACTTCCGTAATATTTTCGTCTGTTTTCCATGCTTCCAGATCTGTTATGTCCAATCCAAATGTGCTTTGCATTGCATCATGAATAGCGGTTAAATTCCAATCTTCAGGACGCGCCTTTTCTGGAATGTTTGCTTCGGCAATATTTTCTACGACATCGGCCATAATTTCTTTTGCTAATGGTGTCAGATCATCACTGGTCATCAAATCATCGCGTTGTTTATAAATGATTCCACGTTGCTCGTTCATAACATTATCGTATTTCAATAACTCTTTACGAGATTCAAAATAACGTGCTTCGACGCGTTTCTGAGCTTTTTCCAGTGCTTTATTTATCCAAGGGTGCATAATTGCTTCACCAGATTTTAATCCCAGGCTGGTCAACATTCCATCCAAGCGTGAAGCGCCGAAAATGCGCATTAAATCATCATCTAATGCCAAAAAGAATTTGGAATCGCCAGGATCACCTTGGCGTCCGCTGCGTCCGCGCAGTTGGTTATCAATTCGTCGTGATTCATGACGTTCAGTTCCAATAACATAAAGACCGCCAGCGTCCAGAACAATTTTTTTATTGGTTTCAATTTGTGCATAAATTTCTTTTTTACGCTTTTCAATTTCGTCTGGCGACAAATCCGGATTTTCCGATATTATTCTATCAATCAGGTCTTCGGCGTTTCCACCCAGCTTTATATCAGTTCCGCGTCCGGCCATATTTGTTGCAATGGTCAGCGCACCTGGTGCGCCGGCTTGGGCGACTATTCTTGCCTCGGATTCATGATGTTTAGCGTTCAGAACAGCAGGTTTAATTTTTAATCTTTTTTCAACAATTTCGGCCAACTCTTCAGATTTTTCAATGGAAACCGTTCCGACCAAAACGGGCTGTTTGCGGGACAAACAATCTTTTATCTGGGCAACAATTGCATCGAACTTTTCTTGCTTGTTGCGATAGATTTCATCATGATGATCTGTGCGTGCCACAGGACGATTGGTTGGAATACTGACGACACGAAGTTTATAAATTTCATCAAACTCGGCGGCTTCGGTCATTGCGGTTCCAGTCATACCAGATAATTTTGGGTACAAACGGAAAAGGTTCTGATAAGAAATGCTGGAAACGGTTTGGTTTTCAGGCTGAATTTGTACGTGTTCTTTTGCCTCTAATGCCTGGTGCAAGCCCTTGCTGAAACGACGACCCGTCATAACACGACCAGTGAATTCATCAACGATTAAAACCTCGCCACCGCGCACAACATAGTTGACTTCCTTTTTGAACAAGTGGTGTGCCAGTAAAGCCTGTTGCAAGTGCATAACCAAAACGGCATTTTCTGGGGCATATAAATTTTCACCATTTAATAATCCAGCTTCGCGCAGCATATTGGTTGCAGTGTCAGTTCCGCGGTCAGTCAGTGTAACGTGGCGGTCTTTTTCGTCCTTCTTATAATCATCTTCTGAAAACTGGGCGACGATTGCATCAACGGAGTTATAAAGCTCGCTGGTGTCTTCAGCTGGTCCAGAAATAATCAATGGAGTTCGCGCTTCATCAATCAAAATACTATCGACTTCGTCGACGATACCAAAAAAGAATTGGCGCAAAACCTGTTGATCCTTGGAAAATTTCATATTGTCGCGCAGATAGTCAAATCCCAGTTCAGAATTTGTAACATAGGTAATGTCGCACGCATAGGCTTCGCGTCGCTCATCATCGGTCATATCATGCTGAATTATTCCGACAGACAGACCAAGGAATTTATAAATTGCGCCCATCCAGTTTGCGTCACGTGCCGCCAGATAGTCATTAACCGTGATTAAGTGAGCACCTTTGCCATGTAAAGATTTCAAATAAAGGGCAAGTGTTGCGACCAAGGTTTTTCCTTCGCCGGTTTTCATCTCGGTAATTTGGCCATTATTCAGAACCATTCCACCAATCAGCTGAACATTAAAGTGGCGTAGGCCCAAGGTTCGGATTGATGCCTCGCGTACAGCGGCAAATGCATCTGGCAGAATGTCTTTTTCAGATTCCCCAGCTGCCAATCTGGCACGCAATACAGCTGTTTGGTCACGAAGCTGTTCGTCAGTCATATTATGGTATTTGGGTTCTAAATCATTAATAAGGGATACTATTTTGTCATAAGAGCGAACTACGCGGTCATTTGCACTGCCCAGTACTTTGCGAATAATCTTCTGAAACATATTTTTTCCTTTTTGCAAGGCGGAGCATAGTCAAAAACACCCCCGCGGTCAATAAATTTTATGGAAATCTTCCTTTTGCTATGATATAGTTGCAAATATGGAAAATTCAATAGAAGACATAATAAAAAAGCCAGCGACCGGTACATTTAAATTACGGCCAGAGCAAATTTCATCTGAAGTTTTCGTGATTGCACCGACTCAAATTAATTATATTGCTGAAATGTTTGCGAATTCGGTTGCCGATACCATGAATATGCGTGCTTTTGCACCAAAAATTCGGATTTTGGCGGAAAAATCACTTCGTGCGGCACTGCAATCTGCGAAAAAGCAAGGCGTGGCTTGATTTTTCATAAAATATCCATATAATACAAGTGTCCCGCAAGGGAAGACGATGCTGAATGCTTTATGCAATAGGCTTTTTGGACTGGGGGGCGGTACCCCACATCTCCACCAATTTCTATGGGGATGAAATAGCTTCGACAAGGGCTGAAAGATAAAGAGTGTGTCCGGCGTGGTTGCCGTGAAAGACCGATAAAAACTGAATGGCGATAATTTCGCTGCGAACGACAATGTTCGCTTTGCAATGGCTGCCTAAATGGCATTGGAATCCGTCGGCAATTGTTGATTGATTCCGTTTAGCTTTTGCGGGGTTCGCCGGTACCTGGCACCAGAAACCGGCACTTTTTTATTATTATTTATTGCAGTACTTGCAAATTCCGGAAAATCTTTTATATTATACTCACAATGAAAGAATTTATTTTACCCTTAAAAGATTTGGTAATTCAGCCCGGTTTAACCGTGCCGATTTATCTAGATAATCAGATTTCGGTCGCATGCATGGATGCTGTGGTCGCTGGCAGTCGCCAGATTATTTTAGCTCCCCAGCATAAATGGAATTATCCAACTGACCCCGAAGAATTATTTAATGTTGGAACATTGGCTGATGTTATTCAGGTCTTGCGACTGCCGGATAATTCGATTCATACGATAGTCCAGACAAAGTCTGCGGTTTCTATTTCTGATATATCGGTAAATGATGGATTATTTAGCGGCACAGCGACCGAATTACCATTTACAGATGACAGCGCGTTTGAACAAACAATTGCACTGCGAGACAAAGTTGCAGACCAGCTATCAGAACTGGCATTGCCACGAAAATTCCGCATGGATAAATTAAATTCAATTATAGAAAATTATCCAATGCCTGCATTTATTGACGCGGTTATCCAGATGACCAGCATGGAAACTGATGCAGCGGTAAAGATTTTGGGTGCTGGAAATTATCGCGACAGATTGGTTATGTTGTTGGAACAAATCAGCATGATGTCTGAAATTGCAAAGATTGATGCATCAATCAGCAGACGGGTTCAACAGCAGTTAGAGGGGGGGCAAAGAAATCATGTGCTACAGGAAAAGTTAAAGGCTATTCAGAAAGAGCTGGGTGAAGACAGCGAGGAAATGGATACAGAAAGCCTGAAAAAGCGTATAGAAGAATCTGCAATGCCCAAAGATGCGAAAGATAAAGCGATGTCCGAATGGCGTCGCATGCGCAGCCATAATTCGATGAGTACCGAAGGCGCAGTCTTGAAAACTTATCTTGATGAGTTATTGGCAATGCCATGGGATAAATCAGACTCATCACCGATTGATTTGGGTTGGGCGCGTGAAGCACTGGACAGCGAGCATTCTGGAATGCAGCCAATCAAAGATAGAATTTTGGAACACATTGCAGTTATGAGAAAAACTGGAAATGCGTCCGGCAGTATTTTGTGCCTTGTTGGAGCGCCAGGTGTTGGTAAAACCAGTCTGGGACGCAGTGTTGCACGGGCACTGGGACGTAAATACCAAAGAATTTCATTAGGTGGTGTAAGTGACGAAGCGCATTTCCGTGGTCATCGTAAAACTTACATAGGTTCGCAACCAGGTCGAATAATGGACGCGTTAAAGCGTTGCGGCGCGAATAATCCTGTAATAGTTTTGGATGAAATTGATAAAATGGGACGCGATCATCGTGGAGATCCAGAAAGTGCTTTGCTGGAAATTTTAGATCCAGAACAAAACAAAAGTTTCCGCGACCATTACTTGGAAGTTGATTTTGATTTGGGCAATGTAGTCTTTATTGCGACTTCGAACAGCCTGAACATATCTCCGGCGTTGAAAGATAGAATGGAAATAATTGAAATTCCAGGATATACAGAAGAAGAAAAAATTAAAATTGCTCGCGAGCATTTAATTGCGCGTGCCGCGCATGATGCTGGTTGGAACGCGGATAACATAACAATTGGCGACGATGCTTTGCGTCATTTAATCAGAAATTACACAGCCGAGCAGGGTGTTCGCGAATTACAAAGAACATTGACGGCTATTTTGCGCAGAACTTTATTATTGGCAAATGGCGAAGATGTTCCGACAGAATTTACCGCGCAGAAAATTGATGAGTTGATGAAGGAAAGAAAAAGCGCAGGCATACGGCAAAAAATCGGATTTAACGCAGGCGCTAGATTATAATGATTTTAATAATTGATACATCTTCATCGGGGATAAGTTTGCTTTTGGATAACAAATATAAATTTGTTGAAAGTGAAAAGCAATCGTTGTCATTACCAGTTGAAACAGAAAAATTTCTGAAAGAAAATAATGCAAAGTTTTCCGATTTGACCGCAATAGGTGTGGTTGTTGGACCAGGCAGTTTTACTGGAATAAGATTGGGAATTGCCTATGCCAAAGGCTTGGCAATGGGATTGGGAATTTCTGTTGTGCCTGTAAATGCTTTCGAGATTTATTTACAATCTGCGCCAGATGCTTTTGTTGCGATTGATTCGAAAAAAGGCGATTTTTTTGTTGGGGCAAAAGATTTGCAACCTCAGATTATGAGCATAGAGCAGGTTGAAACAAAACAATTTGATTATGCAAAAACCACAGGTCATAAACCTTATGATTTGTTGGATGCATGTAAGATAGTTGAACAAAAATTAAAGGCTGAATTACAGCCAGTAATTCCACTTTATATTCGGGCCAGTTATGCTGAACAAAATTGCAAACCTTCATAAATTATGCTTTCCGAAAAAGCCTTGGGATGCGGAAGAGTTCGCCAGCTTGCAGCATGGTGGGGCGCAAATCATAGCGTCTGAAAATGGATTTATAGTTTGGCGTTGTGCGGCTGACGAGTGTGAATTGATAACCATAGGCGTTCATCCGGACTTTCGTGGTACTGGAATTGCAGATGCTTTACTGCAGCTGATGGAAAAAGAAATTGGAAATAAAAAAATCTTTCTGGAAGTAGCTGAAAATAATCCAGCAGCAAGAAAACTTTACGAAAGAAATGGATATAAACAAATTGCAATTCGCCGTGGATACTATGACGGGGTTGATGCGATAATAATGGGGAAAAACACATAATGAATATGCTTCCTAATACAGAGTTTATTCTGCACGACGATATTATAAAATATGTTAAAACAATTGTCAGCTGCCATACAGTTATAAAAGAGTATATTGACTTTGGTCTTGAAGAGGACTGGCATACAGAATACACTTATCTGGTAGTTCCTAAACATTTTTATTTTATTATTATTGCTGATGATAGTTATGATGAGATGTACCGATTTGGCTTTCTGAATAATAAAAATCAAATACTATTGCATTCGGAAGATAGGGGTTTTCATCGTCGTATAGAGAATATATGTATATTTGAATCTAAATCAGTAATTGCAAATAAACAAAAACATATATTGCTTCCCAGTACTTTAAAGCACGTTAAATGGACACCTGCAGCTCAAGAAATAATTGGTCGCCGAATAAATTCAGTTATCAACCTACAAAATCTAAAACGCGGGAATCAAAAATAACATCTTTGTTGCGCAATGGTGCGGATATATGCATGTCCTCGGCCCGACGAGTGCGCGATAATGCTACATAAGTTTGACCATGAGCAAATGCTCCACGGGAAATATCAATGATTACAGAGTCCAAAGTTTTTCCTTGGGCTTTATGAATAGTCATCGCATAGCCCAACATAATTGGAAACTGGCGATAGCTGCCGGTTTCATTTTCTATCAATTTATCATTTTCATCGCGGCTGTATTCTATCTTTTGCCACTTTTCTGGTTTGATAGTAACGACTTCGTGAGTTGCTAATAATTTAATTTTGATTTCTTTCTGACCCAGTTCTTGAATAATTCCCATTGCTCCGTTCAGACAATCTTTGCCATGCTCGCGAACATTCCGTGTAAAGATTATCAAGGCACCAACTTTCAGTGTCAATTCCAATGGAGACGGCACATCTTTTTCATTAAAGTTTCCGGATAATTCGCCACGATATAAAACCTGGGGCGCATCGATTTGCGCCAGTCTTGACCGATTTATATTATCTGCAACTGCGCGAAAAGGCGTAATAATCACGGCATTTTCACGCTTGGCTACCTCATCAATTTTCAAGCTGTTGAAATAAGATAATGCGGCATCATTATTTTTAGAATTACGCAACTGACATAAATGTTGCAGCAAAGAATCATCGCTTTGGCGATAGACCAAGTCAAAATTCGCACGATGAAAATCTGCCCGCTTGTAAACGTGAGAATCAAAGAAGTAAGCGTTTGGTATGCCATAAGCTTCCTCATAAAAATGCTCGGCATCGCGAGTAATTACCGGTGGCAACTGGAATAAATCTCCGATAGCGACGACTTGTAATCCTCCGAACGGAGCATTATTTTTACGGGCCTGACGCGCCAAAATGTCCATTGCATCCAAGATGTCTGGCGATACCATAGAAATCTCATCAATAATCAGCATATCGGCAGCACAAAGGACATTTCTTGGTTTTGCATGCAGCTTTAATAATTCAGGCATTACGAAATCGCGAGGCTGAATTTGGAATAAAGAGTGGATAGTCTGCCCACCAATGTTCAACGCAGAAACACCAGTCGGACAGGCGCAAATGATGCGCTTTTTCGACGCGGATTTAAGATAGTTTACAAATGTAGATTTGCCTGTACCGGCCTGACCCAAAATTAAAATGTTTTTGGTTTCGTTTTCAATTGCGTCAAATGCGCGCAGCTGAGATTCGTTCAAGATTTGGGCAATCAAAGACACTGGGGCATTTTGGCGAATTCTGCCTTGCAAATCAATAAAATTATTGTAGACTGACCCAGTCAGACGGACGAGGCATAGCTGTCGCAAGACAGAGGAAAGTCCGGACACCACGGGACAACATACGGGCTAATGACCCGGCGGGGCGACCCGACGATTAGAGCAACAGAAACGATCCTATTAAGTTAGGCTGAAACGGGCAATCTCTATGTGGTGCAACTTCAAATAGGCCCCCTTTGACGTGTCCCGCGTTGGGGGCGGGTAGAAGGCTTGACATTCGCAGCAATGCGAAATGCAGATTAATTATGCCATAGAACAGAATCCGGCTTATGGTTCGTCTGACTTTTTAATATGAAAATAAATTTTGATTCTTTTGATGGAACCCAGTTCCAAAAATCCGTATGGCGTGAATTGATGAACATTCCGCGTGGAAGCGTTATAACTTATGCAGAATTGGCACGTCGTATTGGGCGGCCAAATGCTGTTCGTGCTGTAGCGAACGCAGTTGGCAAAAACCCATGTGCGCCTGAAATTCCATGTCACAGGGTGATACGCAGCGACGGAACCCTGGGCGGTTATTCGGGGGTGGGCGGAATAAAAGCCAAGAAAAAACTCTTGCGCGCCGAAGGCATTACCCTAGTTTAGAAAAACAACCATCGAATTCAGATATAGTGCAAAGCACAACCACGCAATGTAAGGCAATACTAAATAGCCTGCGGGTTTGCTGACATGATAAAATTCTTTATACATCCAGAAAGCGACGACGATAAGGGCGATGATGTTTATCATCCCGGCAACTGGTAAATGCAGACCAAAGAAAATAAAGCTCCACAATCCATTCAGAATCATGTGAATATAGAAAGGGATAAAGGGCTTTTTAGATTTGCTCCAGCCATGACGTAATATCAAGAACAGGGCAATACCCAATGCCAAAAATAATAAATTCCAAACGACTGGAAAAACCCAAGCAGGCGGGTTTAATACGGATTTGTTAAGAGTGTAGTACCACATATCAGGGGATGCGCCTGGGGAAAACATCGCGCCGAAAATACCAGGTAAAAAAGATAAGAAAATGGCAAGAATAAATTTTAATATAGTCATAATAAATCCTTTTGGTTTGAGAGATTTATCGAAGTATTTACATAATTATAACATTTTTAGAAAAGTTATAGAATAAGAAAAAATTCTAAAAAATGATTGATTTTCTGGCAAATAGGATATAAGATGGCGGAGTCTTGCGCCCCTAGCTCAGCTGGATAGAGCATCAGATTTCTAATCTGCAGGTCACAGGTTCGAATCCTGTTGGGCGCGCCAAGTTTTATTTATATTGCTTTTGATTATTATTAGTATAGACTTTGAATGTTATCGGAATTATTAAAAACGACTTTATATAAAATTTTCCTTATATTAAAAATACAAGCAAGATTTTTAAAGGGTAAAAAGTTTTGGTTTTACTAAACCGGATAAACTCAATACACAAAAAGGAAAAATTATGACAGAAGAACAAAATGTTGAAACAGCCGAAAAGGTTGAAAATATTGAAACTAATATCCATACGGTTTCTGTAGATTTAAGTAAAGAACAATATAATTTCTTGGTTAAATGGCAGAAAGAACATGAATCAGAATTGGGAATAGATGTTCCATTGGGATCTATGGTCAGAAAATCTGTAGACATTGTGATGAAGTCTCAGAATAAGAAAGAAGATTCAGACAGAAAGCCAGGTGGTTTTGGGGACAGAAAACCAGGCGGGTTTGGCGACAGAAAGCCAGGTAGATTCGGAGATAGAAAACCAGGAGGATTTGGAGATAAAAGACCAGGCGCGCGCGCAAGTTTACTGCCAAAATCTCCCAGAAGGTTTTAGTAAAAAAAGGTGTCATTTGACACCTTTTTTAATTTTCTGATTGATCAGTATAAATTTTAAGCAGCAGGAGGATAAGTTCTATATGAATGAGAACCTGTAAACTCTTCATATTCTATAACATCAAATAAAAAATCATTAAAACCTATTATTATCTGATTAAAAACACTGTTTAAAATGTACGTCTTGTTTAACGCCCCGTATTTTGTATAAAGAGCAAAGAATGTAATGTTATTTGAACCTATCTGATTTTTTGATTCATGATCTAGCATAGTATGCTTATAAGCATTATGTAAATCATTTATAGTCTGAATAAAGTTTTCAAATTTTGAAAATGAAATGTTCGTTTTTATATTTAGTGCTAATATATCAGATTTTCTCTTGTTATTTAATAATTCACCAATAGAGCTTATTTGTATTTGGTTAGATTTAAAAAAATCTGGATCTAATTTTATACAAGATAAAGATATAAATTCATCTAAAATATATTTAATTGTATGTATTATATTTTTCTTTTCATAATAATAACGCGACATTTCTTCAGGCATACAACCTTTATTTTTTTTGAATTTCTCCCGCAGATACACATCCAAATTATAAACATTTTCTATACATTCATTCAAATAGATTAAACTTGATTGAATATTAAATATCCACAATTGCAGATTTATATAGCCAATTGGTTTTAGACCGAAATTTTTCAACATACAAGTAGAGAAATCCGAAACAATATTTATTGTTTTTATAAAATCACCATCGGGATTCTTCATATATAGTAAATCATATTTTATATATTCAGCATCCCCAGAGCTATCCCTACCAGAATAAAAACATTTTTCTTCAAACATAAAATATCCCTTTTTTATAAAAATACCTCTAAATAAAAGAAATACCAAATTCACAACCTGTGTACAGCCCGCGGGTTGCGGGCGGAAAATAAAAAATACCGCGAAACGGCGGTATTTTATTTATTTCTGGTCGGCTGGTAATAACTCTGCTACTAATCCATAGACGAATATCAAATAACAGGGAATTTACAGGGAATTTTTGCAATTTCACCCGTTATTTTTCCTATTTATACTGCCAATTATTATCCGAAACCCTTACAAATACGCCATTTTCAAAACTTATTATACCAAATTTCCTAAAAAATTAACAGGGAATTTATTTGGAATATCAGGGAAATTTTATAAATAAACAGTGAAAAGTATTTAAATAATAATATATCTAAGCTATTTCTCGGAGTTTTATTTTTGATAAAATATCCCTAGGAATATCCATATTTGTGTTCTTGATATATTTTTTATTCAAACCTAATATCAGTTCAGAATTTTCAATATTTTTTATATCAGTTATTTCGGATTTTGGTTTATCAAAATTAATAGAATTTGTTTCTGATATAAATGGCTTTAACTCTATTTTTATGGGATTTTTACTCTTTTTATTAATACCTTCTTTTAAAGACGAAATCCAACCTTTACGAAGTGGTCTCAGCTTATTTAACATTACTTTACCAGCTAATGACATTTTTATGGTCTTTTCAGCCGACGGATTTTCATAAACAGCTTCTATTGCGCTTGTTAAATCTTCCTCGGACAAGGTCAATTTTTCTTGAATAATATTCCCATCTTTGTCTTTTATTTCCTTTTGGTATTCAATTATATCCGACAAAGCCAAAAGACCTTTTTGAACGTCTGCAACATAACTGGTATCGACCTTCAAATATGTTTCAAGTTTATCCATATTTTTGATTGTTTTCAGTATCTGTTGATCCATCGGTATACCAGTACGGGCTGCGCGAATCAGACCATATAAAACCTCTGCTAATAATATTTTATCTGTTTTACTTGGTGCTTTATTCATTTGGGCACCTGTATCATATATATTAATATTATAATTACCATCAGAAGTTTTTTCAAAATTCTGCTGTCCCATATGACGATCAATATCCCACACATCCCCTTTAAACAGATTTGTTAATTCGATAGCAACATATGCCAATGCCATTTTTCTTTTTTCTTCCGCAGATGTAGAAGCTTTGTCCAAGGTTTTACCCTGTGCCAATTCCATTATTTTATATCCAACTTTATCTTTTCCAACACCGTAATATTCCCAGTTTGCAACATTTGGTGTAAATTTTTCGCCGTTTATATTAACAGATATATCGCCGTATAATTCTTTTGCCTTTTCAAACTGTTTATTACCATAAACAACATCTACCTCATATTCTGCTGATGCTTTGGCCTGTTGAGCCACTTTTAATAATGATTTATATTTTTCTTCTTTTTTTGCCATATCACTTACGGCTTTTTCAATTACTTTAAAGCCAGCACGTGATTTTTCTAATGCATATGGTCGTAACAAAGACAAAACCTTATCTTGAACCTTACCAGTTTTTACATCCACGTATTTAATTTTTGCAGTAACCCAGAATGATCCAGCCCCTAGTATTTCATCCACTGATATAATATTTTTTTGTAACTCATTAGGTAGAGTATTTTTGATGGAATCAAATAATTCCCATCTTGGAGGAATATCTGCTTTGTCTTTTAATTTTCCCAAATCTTCTCGGATTTCACTCGGTAATTCGGGAACATAGGATAAAAGCTGCCCAAATTTTACCCAAGCTGGCCCCATGTTTTCAAAAAACATTCGCAATCCTGCACCAACACTTTTAGCAGCATTTTGATGTTCGGAATCTTTATTCTCGTCAGCCGATGCAATTGCTGATAATATTAAACTTCGTTCAAAGGGTTCAAACGCCATTATTGCTGTTTCAAAAATCAATTCGGCATCTTTACGATATTTATCATTCTTTGGAAAATGCATATTGCAAACGTATGCTATCTGATCTTTTATTTTATCTTCTTCTTTTGATTTGCTGGATATACGGTTTAATAACTTATTCATAACCAAAGAACGGAATCCCAAATCTTCTGTCCAAAAAGAATTATAAACCAACTCTAAAAATTCTTTATTCAGATGCTTATTTTGTAAATCAGCGGATACATTACCATCATTAATCTCTATTCTGAATTTATTCATTGATTCAGGTGTTAATTTCCGATTTAAAAATTCAATAGTAGCAACAGAACGCTTATTGCTTTGTTCCAAAAACGCCAAAAAGCCTTCAAACATTCTTGCCTTAATATCATTTGATTGGGCATCTTTATCACCAACGGCAACAACTCGTTTTTTTCCAAGTATTTGTGATAAACTTTCTTGTGAAACAACTTTATCTGACAATAATCTAAATAACTTTGATTTATCAGGTTTACTCAAAATATCTCTTTGTTTTCCTGAACCTGATGTAATTTTATCATACATTAAATCTTCTATCTGAGATTTTGAACGGCCAGATATAGCTTCTGGGAAGTATCTTTGAATAAAATAATATTCAGAATCCTTACTTAACAAATCTATAATATCAGAAATTTTTTCTTTATATTCTTTTGTGCCATCATCTTTACCAAATTGTTCATAAATAGAATCGATAAATATATTCATCAATTCTTCTTTTTGATTTGGAAATCTTAAATCAGAATCTTTTCTTATATTATTTTTATCTTTATCAATCCCAGCAAGCAACATAAAAGAATATTTTTCCCTGTCATTAAAATTATCTATAGAATTAATATTGTTAATTAAAATATCTAAAATTTCTGACCGATTTGATTCATTCTTTGAAAACCACCCCAAATTTTCCATGTATTGATAAATTCTGAAAGCTTTGCCAAAATTATCTTTTGGGAATAAATCATGTCTTTTTATATATTTTGCCAACTCATCTTGTTCAGAAGATTCTCTTGTAACATAGGGTTCATCATGATGATAATCAAAGAAATATTCCAAATCATCAATTATTGGTAAATCTTGTTTTAAACATTTTTCGAAATAATATCCAATTGCAAAATCTAAATTAAATTGCCTTAACTGATAAATTAGTTTTAATTTATTATCTGCATATTGCTTTGGATTTTTTGCATATTCAACACCGGCTTTACTAAATATTTTATCCAACAGTGGCGTTTCTTCATTATTTCTTAATTGTCTATCTATTGTATACCCCAGTCCAATCTCTTTACGATTAACAGCATAAAAGAAACCAACAATGTCAACAAAATCGGTATATTTATCACGAATTTCGTCCAATAAGAAATCTTGTAGTTTTACAATCTCATTACTTAGATATTTTGATGAATCTATACTGTGTTCATAAATTTTTCCAGAAATAGAAAAACCAGTTTGTTCATATAATTCTTTTGTTAATTTAGCTTTCTTTGACAGATCTTTTTCTTCTGTTTGTTCTATTAATTTTAATAAAACGTACGTAATATTTTTAAAGAAGTTTATATTTGCTGCACTTCTAAAAACGGAATCTAAAAACACAGGTGTAATATCTTCGTTTTCTCTGTAATCATGATGATATCTCTTTGTCTCTTCTAACGCCAATTTTAAAGAATCTGGAATTTGTGCAAATTTGTCGTATGCTCTGGAATTAATAGCTAAATTATAATCTTCTTGTTCATATTTATTATTCGGTATTTTCTCATAATAATTATTAACAATTCTATATATTATCTGATTATCTATTTTTTCATAATAAGAACTGAAAATTTTCCAGAAATCTGTTGCTGATTTCTTACCATTATCAAAATCTGCCAAGGCATTTAATAAATCTAATTGATGTGTAAAACGAATATGATTTTCTTTTGATTTTTTTTGATCAGCTAATATTGAACTTTTTTCAGATTCTTTATTTCTATAATCTATACTATCTTGGCCGGCTAAAAATATATTGCCATCTTCGCCAAGAATATAATTATATGACTTATTATCAGGCCATTTAGTTTGGGTCAAGTAGTTATCATTTAGATATGTATCATCAGTGATTCTGAATACATTTTTTAAAAATCTTTTAATTTCCGGATTATTCTTTGACCATTCTTTATGTTTTGAGTATGGCAATTCTTGACCTATTGCTTTTTCTTCACGCGGCATAATAAACGAAGGGAAATTAAAAATACGATTATATGGTTGAAACTTGCTTATTTTAATAGAATCCCATTTTTTTGCTATATTTTCTGCCTCTGAAATATCTTTTGCATCTATGAATTTTTGCATATCATTTGCTATTTCTAAAAATTCACC
>CAZUED010000013.1:0-8883 GCA_964619545.1 uncultured Muribaculaceae bacterium
TTTTCAACATTATTCGTGCCAAAAATTCGGTCATTGGATTCATTTTATAAACGATTATCGCTGGAATATGCATTATCGCCAACTCGGCCGAAATTGTGCCACTGGCGGCGACAGCAATGTCTGAACGCGCAAACAATTCATACCGCTTGCTTGCCGGGATCAAAGCAGGGCGCACTGACCAATTTTTTATTTCTTGTTCAATATATTTTTCCGTTGTTTCTACAACCGGTATTGAAAATTTATAGCCATTTAATTTTTCCACGACTTCCTTGAACACTGGCAATAATTTTTTTACCTCGGACATTCTGCTGCCGGGGACAAGGGCTATTTCTTTGCTCTTTGCTCTTTGCTCTTTGCTCTTTGCCACCGGTTTCAATCCATCTGCTATCGGGTGACCAACTGCCACAACTGGTAAGCCATATTTTTCAAAGTAAGGTTTTTCAAAATCAAAAAATGCATAAAGTCTGTCAAAAATCTTTGCGAATTTTTTTGCCCTTCGTGCCCCCCATGCCCAAACCTGGGGCGCAACAACATGATAAAACTTGGTATTTATTCGTCCACGAACTTTTTTTACAACACGTTTAGCAAAGCCAGGGCTGTCAATGGTCAGAACTATATCGGGCCCGAATTCTATTATCGCATCAGCTGTTTCGTTAATTCTGCGTGTCAATGTTTTTGCATTTGCCAAAACCTCGAACACGCCCATAACCGCCAAATCAGAAATTGGGAAAATAGGGCGCAAACCTGCATCACGCATATTTTGTCCGCCGATGCCGGCAAAGATTGTATTATGCGGCAACGCCATCATGATTTTCTGCCCCAGAACATCACCTGAAACTTCGCCTGCTATGATAAAGATTTTTAAGGGTTTCATTGCTTTGCCGAAACGCCCCGCTGCGAGCGGTTTTCGATAAAATCAATCGCGTCCATCGCGTATTTGCTGTTTTTTATTTCCTTGCGAACTGCTTTTAATCTTTCTGCCGATGTCGAGCCATTATCATCCTTCGCAAAAAATGTTGAATAAACAGAATGGATTGCGTGTATGTCTTCCGTTGTAAATCCATGACGCATCAAGCCAACCTTGTTTATCGTGCGATATATTCCAGGACGGCCCTCGAATATAGAATACGGGACTACATCTGTGCCGATACCCGTCATTCCACCGATAAAAGCGTTGCGTCCAACACGAACAAACTGATGTATTGCGCTGCATGCAGAAACAATGACAAAATCCTCGATTTCAACATGTCCGGCAATTTGAACGAGATTAGATAAAACAATACCATTGCCCAGTTTACAATCGTGACCAATATGGGCATTAACCATTATTTGGCAATCATCACCGATTTCTGTTCCGGTGCTGGCGGGTGTCCCCGAATGTATAGTTACATATTCACGAATACGATTGCGTTTACCAATTCGCAGACCAGTCATTGTGTCAGCATCTTGGAATTTAAGATCCTGACTCATTACGCCTAATACAGCAAACGGATAAACGATTGTATCGTCACCAATTTCGGTATTGCCATCAATAACTACACTGGAAACCAGCTCTACCCGGTCGCCCAGAATTACTTTTTCGCCGACTATACAAAAAGGCCCAATCTTAACATCGGCGCCCAACTTTGCATTCGGATGAACTATTGCGGTTGGATGAATCATAATGGCAGGATTATACTAGACTTAATTAAAATCTGTATTCAATTAATATAACCAATTATAACAAGTTTTTGATTGCACCTTTGACGTCAAATTTTGTTTTGCAACGAACAAGAATTATAGATGCACACACCATTACAGGCATAGCGGTTAAAAGTCCGAACAGACCCAAAGATACAATCCACATGTCTTCGGAAGCATTTTTAATCATGTTAGAATCTGTTTGCGGTCTATGTCGAATCGCCAAGAATGCCTGGAAAAAAACAACCATCGCCAGCGCGGCAAATGCCAATGCGCTTTCGGTCAAAACAAATAAAATAAAGGCAAGTGCACAAAGGCTGCGTGTCAACCACATCAATCGATTATACCAAGATTTGCGAAGCCAGCCAATCGGACGAACCAGCCGCATCGTTATACAGCTTGTTATTGCAACTAATGCCGCCAACAAAAACAATATATGAATAATAGTTAAGTGTCCCAATTGACCAAATCGGAAGAATTCTGGCTGCATAACCAACCCAAAAGTTAGTATCGCTATCAATCCTATTATCATCCATTCAGAATCCATCTGACGACGATTGCGCCAAACCATCAATCGCCCAGAATAAAAACCAAATAAAGCTGCAACAAATTGAACCAAAATAGTTTGCCATGTTCCCCAAGCACACAATCCAACCAGTCCAGCAATAATTATCGGCGCTGCAATTTCAACCTTTTTCTGCCACTTATCTTTGATTTTTATAAAATTGCTGATTGGTGGAATTTTCCATCCTGCAAATAACCCCAATGCAAAAACACATAACGCGGTCAGCGCAGAAATGCCCAGCGAAATACCATCACGTAAAGCATTAAAACTTTCGTGACTAAACAACCATACTGCAATAAAAGCAATGCCCCATGTTGCAATAGTCTTTATTCGCTTTTTAGGATCTGGTAGGAATCTTGCAGAAATTTGTGGTGTGAAAATCCAAAAAACCACAAAAATAGGCAGGCAGAGCAGGGCACCCCAGAAAAAATCTGGACTGCGCAGCGCAATGTTATTAAAGCTGCTTATTGCAGATTGAACTACCAAGGTTGGATCAAACATTATAAAGTTGCCTTTTTTATACGATGTTCTATTATAAATATGTATGAAGCAAAAACAAGCTATTTTTACCGCAATGGGCGGGCGAGTGCAGATGGAGCGTGGAGATTATAACATCACTTGTGACGCCGTGTGGTTGGCAGCATTCGCGGCACATGCAAAAATCAAAACTGCTTTGGATGTTGGAATTGGAACTGGTGGCGTATCACTTTGTCTGCTGGAACATAATCCTGAATTGCAAATCACAGGTATCGATGTTTCCCGGCAAATGTTAGATGATTGCGCCAGAAACACTGAGATGAATAAACGAAAGTTAGAACTGATTCGTGCGGACATTTTAACATGGAAAACATCGCGGACATTTGATGCAATTATCACTAATCCACCATATTTCAAAGGTAATGCAGCAAAACATGGTGCACATCACAACACTGATTTGACTGCATGGACACGCGCATGCTTAAAGCGTGTTCGCCCACGCGGGTACTTTTATACAATCGTAGACAGCATGGCAATCGACGAAATAATCGCAGCATGTAAACAGGGCAAAGCCGGTGCCATAGAAATACTTCCCTTATTTGGTGCTAAAAATAACGAAGCCGAACGAGTTTTGATTTCGGCAAGATTAGGTGTAAAAACGGGTGCAAAAATCCGAGCAGGAATGCAAATGAATGATAAAAAAATATTAAAGGATGCCAATCCTATTTGACATTTGCATAAAAACATTATAAGTTCTATGCGGGCGGACGAAGCAGGGCGCCAGAGGGTCAGAGGGAAACCAGCAGCCCAGCGCCTCATATCGGGTCGCCCACTCTTTTCTCTTGCACCAGGATGAAAAATTTCCTATAACTAAAGCCATGGCAATGAATAAAAAATCTGTAGCACCAAATATGGTAGATACCTATATCGGGCAACGCATCAGGCTGCGCCGTAATATAATGGCGATTACGCAAAAAGATCTGGCGCAGAAGTGCGGAATAACTTTTCAACAAATACAAAAATACGAAACTTCTGGAAACAGAATCTCGGTATCCAGATTATTTCAGGTTGCAACTGCTTTGGAAACTCCCGTTGGATTCTTTTTTTCAGGGCTGACCCAGGAACATGCAAACTCTGATGAATCAACGGCCAAAAGACTTCGTGTGGCTGAACCATCAGAATCAGATGATCCAATGTCCAATAATGAAACATTAAAACTAATAAACTTGTATTGGAAACTGCCTAACGATGAAATGCGCAAGCATATAATGGCATTATTGAAAACAATGTGCTGTTAAACCTGTTTACCACTGACTGAATAAAAAATATACCCTAATATATTATGTATAGTTTCGTCAATAGCATAAACCCATTAAAATTTAATTACGGGCGTTCAACCTGTTCCGGTTTTTTTATAATTATTTGGGGGCAGTGGCATAAATTTTGGGGTGGGGCCGTCTTGTTTTTTAATAAAGACATTGATAAAAAATAAATATATTTGTGTTATTTATAATGAATAGTTTATAAACCATATTCATATTCTGTATTGTTTGCGGCCCGCGACGAATAGTTTTATGGGGGTGCTTTTCGGCACCCCCATAAAACTATTCATCTTAAACTATACATAATATGCATTATGCGCTTTTTATAATACAACTATTATGCTCCAACCCATTGTATTATATTTTATCTGGACTTCTCTACATTCACCCCAGCAAACACATTCTGGTTATGACGAACACCCAAAAGTTCGACTAGATTCTTATAGAATTTTTTTACATCCTCTTCTGTTTTGGCATAAAAATAAAAATCCCCCATCATTATATTCTTCATGCTAAATTTTATTGAAAAGTTATATGAAAGATCATGCTTCATCGGTTTATTCAAAATTTTTGTGTCTATCGAGGCCACATAACTCAATATATCTTTATCTTTTCTTTGCATGCCGTTGCCATCAATAATAACCCCAAAAACATCGCCAAAGAAAACAGTTTCTTTTAAATTTATCTTCTGTTTAGTAATTCTTTTTATTTCCTTTATTTACTGTCTCTCTCTTAATTTACTCCCAAATTTTTTGTCTCTATGCCAGAATTTTCTTTTTTTGCGCATCAAATTCTTTTTGATTAATGATTCCACGCTGCTTTAATTTATGCAGCTTTTCCAGCTGGCCCGCCGCATCTTGCGATTTTATCGACGCACCACAATCATCACATTTTTTTATCCAGCTTTCCGGCTTCCACACTATCGCCAATACTAATGCAATCAGCCAAGTAACACCAAAAATTATTCCACACCAAGAAAGAACAATAATCGTCGTTAATTCCGAACCAGAAATTCCACGTCCGCGTGCAATCATTATTGGAACCTGGATTAAAAACACTAGCGCAACTATACATAATACGGCTATTGCAAAAATCAAAAAGTATACCATTTCAACACCTCTCGTCTCTGAATTTTACCAAGTACGCCCGTGTTTTGTCAAATCTTAACTTATTTCTTTCAATCTGCGAACTCTACGCTCTGTCG
This sequence comes from uncultured Muribaculaceae bacterium, assembly GCA_964619545.1. Taxonomy (GTDB): domain Bacteria; phylum Pseudomonadota; class Alphaproteobacteria; order Rs-D84; family Rs-D84; genus WRCA01. The sequence continues at coordinate 5,249 of CAZUED010000013.1, forward strand.
CATCGAATGGACTTTCCAAAAACTCGCTGACACAAATCATTGCCATTTCCGGATCTACTTCATCTGCGGACAATGCCAGAACATTTATATCGTCGTGTTCCCGATCTGCACGTGCCTGTCCTGGCTGATCGCATCTGGTTGCACGAATATGACGATACCGATTCGCAGCAATCTGAACACCCCCACCAGTTCCACAAAGAACGATTCCGCGCGCTTCGGGATCTTTCAGAATTGAATCCGTTACACGCTTTGTAACCTCAGGAAAATCAATCATTTCTTTCAGATTGTCTGTCCCCAAATTTTTTACCTTGTACCCCGCCGCAGATAACATTTCGGTCAAGTAAAGTTTCAGACCAACCCCACGATGATCCGAAGAAATATAAATATTACCATTAAACATCGCAGGCACCTCCTTTTCTGCAAACCAACTTGCAATCCAGCTTATTATTATTTGTGATGTTAAGTTTTTTATAAGATAAAACGCCACTCATTTCAGCATCAGAAAAAATGTTTGCTGTATCTACGGTCGCCGGCCCGTCAATCATTCCGTGCAAAAACAGATTTTTTGCAACAACTTTGCCAATCACCCTGCCCCCGCGACCGATTACCAATGTATCGGCCAAAACCTTGCCATTAACTTGGCCATGAATCTGAACGATGCTGTCTCCCTTGATGTCGCCGATAATTTTGGCACCTGCGCCAACAATGGTTGGACTTGTTTTCTCTTTAGAGTTGGTAAATGCGAACATAATTATTCCCCCTTCACGAACGAGTAAGGATTGAAAGGCCGATCATTATATCGGATTTCATAGTGTAAATGTGGTCCAGTAGTGCGACCGGAATTTCCGCCCAAACCAATCAAATCATTGGCACGCACTATGTCTCCACGTTGGGCATTAAATCTGGATAAATGTGCGTATAATGTTGTAAATCCCATACCATGATCAATCTCTACCACTTTGCCATATCCATTTTTATCACCTGCAAAAATAACCTTGCCAGGAGCAACTGCATACAGCGGGGTTCCGATTTTTCCACCAAAATCAATTCCTGTATGTGGCTTTACTTTCCCATCCAATGGGTGTTCGCGATCACCATATCTTGATGTTATTGGGGCGCTTTTTGCAGGCGCACCTATGGGCAGCATAACCGTTGCACGCGTCAGACCCTGCCACAACTCTAATTTATCTGCCAGTTCTTGGTATTTTGGGTCTATACTATTATCCAGATAAATCGGGGGGATTGCACTTCCTACAATACTATTGTTTGTCGCCAAGGCTTGATATGCCAGATTTCTTTCATTTAATCCCAGATTTGCCAAAGTTCCGCGGATTTTCGTCATATTCTTATTCACCTGATCCAGGTTATCCTTGGTCAGCTTTGATACTCGATCATAAATTTGAGAAGATGCGTCACTGACGACCACCATTGATTTTTCCATTTCACGATTTGACTCACGCAACAATCGATTTTCTTCACGTGTCATTTCATATTCTACAGAAAGCTCTGATAATTTAGTAATTTCAGGCGCATAATTTGGATCTGTCATCATATTTGTGATGCGTGTTCCCATCATCTCAATTTGGGCCCATACATTTACACGACGTTTCAGCAATGATTCTTGATTTTCTTTTTTCAACTTTTTTTCGTTTATTAACTGGTCATCTATGCTGTTCATCTCTTTATGCAAGTCAGCATATTTTACGTAAAAAACCTTTAAATCAGACATTTGCTGGGCATGCTGAGCGCGAGCCTCATCCAGTTGCCGAGTACGTTTTTGCAACAATGGTCTGTGATAGACAAAAACGTATGTAGCCCAAGCAGCCCAAAAGATTAAAACAATCTTGCCAAAACTGCGAACAAACCGCCAGAATGATGTCTGTCGATATGAAATTAAATCACCACCCGAAATAATTGTTATATCGCGTTCTGGGAAAATACGGCATATCAAGCGCCACACCGCACGTAGCGGCGCAGTCAAAAGAGATGCCAAAGAAGAATACTGCCGTGCAATCCAGTTTAACATGACTGGGGTTATAATACTACTTTTTAGCCATTAGTCAAATATGAATAAGAAAATTAGCGACAAGAAAAAACCAGCATAAAATTGCAATTATTTACACATAATGCCAAATAAAAATGCGCCATGTGGTGGCGCATTTTTATTTCACAATTTTCTTTATCTTTTTCTGGGCTGTTTTCAATGTGTTAATTGGGTTTATTTCGCCAATCAAAACATTTAATCCGCCATCTTTCACATGTTTTACAGGTTTTACAAGCGAACAACAATTCGGACACTTGGTCGCATTGGTTGAAATTTTAGTAAAACAATATGGACAATCCCGTGTCGCTATGGCCTTTTTCAGTCGCAGTTTATTCATAATTCTGACAAACACGAATACTGCAAATATGGTCAAAATAAAGCTGACAAGTGCATTCATAAACAGCCCTATTCCGATTCTTGTATTCTCTGATATGCTGATAGTAATTGCGGACATATCCATATTACCCAAAACTAAACCAATTGGTGGCATAATTATATCTTTAACCAATGAATTGACCACACCATTCATGGCAGCACCAGCAATAACACCGACCGCCATGTCTATGGCATTTCCGCGTTCTGCAAAATCCCGAAATTCGGACATAAATCTTTTTAACATTTTTTATCCTTTTGATACTTTTTTATTGCTGCAAGCGTCTTGGCCAAAGTTTTTGACAAGTGCTCGTCATTGGTTTCTACGATTATATCAGCCTCGGCATAAATTTTATACCTTTCTGCAATTAAAGTGGAAAGTATTTTTTTTGGATCAGCATTCAGCAGCTGTGGTCTGGTATCGCGAAATGTCGTGCGCTTAACCAGTAAATCTACATCTGCTTTTAACCATATTGTCATGGCTTTTTTATGTGCTAATTCCCGGACAGCGGGCGTAATAAACGCGCCCTCGCCCGTAGAAATAACCTTTAGATAAGGTGGTGAATCCAATAGTCTTTTGAACACACGTTCTTCTACTCGTCGAAATTCATCTTCACCATAAAGCGAGAAAATGTCAACGACACTGCAACCGGCTGCGGCCTCGATTTCCTTGTCAGAATCCACAAAAGGAATGTCCAAGCGGCGTGCCAGCATGCGCCCGACCGAGGTCTTACCCGCCCCCATCAAGCCAACCATTACAATAGGTTTATCTAAATCGATGTCAAAGTTCTGCATACATTAATAATACATTGCCCAAATCACGGGCGCAAGAATTTTTTACTTTGACTTTCTGCTGTCGCACTTATAAGCATTTTTCCTTGCAACAGACAACGCGATTGCAACTGCTTGTTTTTGAGGCTTTCCTTCTTTCATCTCGGTCCGAATGTTTTCAGATATAGTTTTTCTGGTACAACCTTTGATAATTGGCATAGTTTTCTCCTATCCTTTGGATAAGATAATTATACAACTTTTGGATAATGAAAAATATAGGAAAAAAGAAACGTATAAAATTTGGCGACCCCACCAGGACTCGAACCTGGATCTAATTCTTAGGAGGAACTTGTTCTATCCTGTTGAACTATGGGGACAGCTGCCTTTTATTTTATTACCCGGATTTTAATATTGCAAGTTCTATTCTGCGCCTGTATAATACCCGCGA
>CAZUED010000013.1:8893-17822 GCA_964619545.1 uncultured Muribaculaceae bacterium
GTTCTATCCTGTTGAACTATGAGGTCGTTGGGCGTCATTTTAATCCCACATATGTAAAATTGCAAGCCGCATTGTTTTTTATAAACCAGCAAAATTGACAAAACTTTTACTTGAATTTTTTATTTTTTGCTCTAAGCTCTTTTCACATGAAAAAAGCTAGTGAAAAAATTTTATACATTATCGGTGGTGTAAATGGCGCGGGGAAATCTACTTTTGCAGAAAATGCAATGGCCAATTCCAAATATACTTACCTGAACCCTGATAAAATGGCGTTCGAAATTTTTGGCAACTATTCTGCTTCGGCACAAAAAGCTGCAGGAAAAAAAGTAATAGAAATACTCAAAGAAAATGTAAAGCAAGGAAAGCCAATTATTTGGGAAACTGCCCTTGGAAGCAATGTTTACAAAAGAATCAGCCAACTTTATAAAGACAATGGGTATCTTATTGATTTAACTTACATATTCCTTATGGACGAAGAGACTCACTATGAACGTATTGCCGAGCGTGTTGCAGCCGGAGGACACGATATAGAAATAAATATTTTGGAAAAAAGGTTCAAAAAACGTGTTGCAAGTTTTGATGAAGCTTTGGAAACTGGCGATTCATGGAGAATGCTCTGCAATCAAAATCCATGGTTTGAATTGGTAGCATTTGGGCATGGTCAAACAAAAATGATTTCTAACTATGATCTTTACAAGCATTTTTATGAAACCACACCAAATACAAAAAGTAAAACAATGGAAAATTTCAAAAAATTTATGGGATTTTCAATAAAAACTAATAAAAAATAATTTTCATAGGCTGTTTTTTATTCACACCAAAAATTTACATAATATCTATTATCTATAAAATAAACTTCCAAAAAGTCCCCATTTCTGTTAAAATTAATTTAACGAAAAAAGAAGGCTGGTTTTGCGCAGGCTTTACACTTTAACAATCTTGCTTTTTTTACCTGTTGCGGCTTGGGCTTCGTCACCGCGGCAGAATGGTCCTGTGTCTTACCGAGGTTCACAAAAATCTGAGCCTGTCGGCTTGTTGGATTCTGTGTATTCAGATTTGTATTCAGATATGTCCTCCTTGGTGCGTGCGCTGGTCACACCGCGAACTACCCCGGTAAAGCCCAGGGGGTCGCCGCGTATCAATAATGAAGATTTAGAATATACTGGAACAACTACTTATATGCAGACGCAAGGCCAATCTATTCAAACAAAATCTGAATATATCAGCTTTCTTAAAAATTCCAATGTCGGGGACAAAAGTAATTGTGCAGACAGATACAATAAATATGTAACTTTCTTTGGGCATGACTCGACACTCAGCGGGCAAATAACCCCCAAAGATGGCAGTATTTCAAACGGAAGACTGGACACAATTTGTGAATTTTTGGGTTATGCGCATTGGTGCTTTGCACTTGGTTTTGCTTATGCTGTCCGTGATTTGGACGATGTCGTCCGCATAAATAGCGGCAATAAATGCATGACTTATCAAGAATTTTGCCAAAGCGGTAAAGCGCCCGAGGATTTCAGGATTGAAGAATACCTTTCCAGGGTTATTGATGAAATAATGTTTTATAATACCAGCATAAAAAATACCAACAGAAACATTGTAAACACTACGGTCAGAACCGATGAGGGCATGACAAGTGGATGGAAAGGATACGATACCGACAGCTGGGTTCAAGAGCGCCTGCCAAAATCGGAAATGAAACGCTTGTTGTGTAAATAATTATATCAATATATTATTATTTTTCGCCCAGGCTTGCCAGTTGTTCCAAATGATCTGCCGCAATCAGCGCATCTATCATTTCATCCAAGCCTTCGCCACCTGCCAAAATATCTTCCAGTTTATACAAAGTCAGCTTTATTCGATGGTCAGTAACACGTTGCTCGGGAAAATTATAGGTGCGAATTTTTTCACTACGGTCGCCAGAACCAACCATAGATCTTCTTGAAGCATTACTTGAACTTTGCTGTTCAAGTCTTTGTTTTTCATAAAGTTTTGAACGCAAAACATCCATACAAAAAGCGCGATTTTGGATTTGCGAACGCTCGTTCTGACTGCTTACTACAATACCTGTAGGCAAATGAGTAATGCGAACTGCGGAATCTGTTTTATTAACATGCTGACCACCTGCCCCTTGGGACCGATAAGTATCTATTCGCAAATCTTTATCTTCGATAACGACGTCAATTTCTTCGGCTTCGGGCATTACTGCAACAGATGCTGCGCTGGTATGAACACGTCCCGAAGCCTCGGTTTCTGGCACTCGCTGAACGCGATGAATTCCAGATTCGAATTTCAGGCGCGCATAAACACCACGACCATCAATCTTAAATACTATTTCTTTATATCCACGTAAACTGGTTGCATTTTCTTCTATGATTTCTATCTTCCACCCATTACGCAAAGCATAAGATTTATATTGTTGGAATAAATCAAAGGCGAACAATGCGGACTCTTCGCCACCTATACCAGCACGAATTTCCATAATAACGCTGTGATCATCAGCGTCATCTTTTGGCAATAAAGCAATTTGAAGCTTTTGTTCAACTTCTGGCAATAACTTCTTGAATTCAGACAATTGTTCTTCGGCCATAGATTTTAGCTCAGGTTCTCGCAACATCTCATTCGCGTCCTCGATTCCAGCCTGAATTTTAAAGTATTCTGTAATTATTGGTAAGATTTCAGACAGCTGAGAATATTCTTTTGACAACTTAGAAAGCTCGGTACCGGACACTTTCCCCGAATTCATCTTGGTTTCTATCTCTGCTGCACGTTTTTGAATGTCTTTCAGTTTTGATTCTATCATTTTGCTATCTTTAACATATCAATTATGGCATTTATTGATAAATTCTGTTGCTTTCCAGTCGCCATTTCTTTGATTGTAAGCATGTTAGATTTTACTTCATCTTCGCCAATTATTATACTGAATTTGCTTTTTATTTTATCAGCAAACTCCATTTGATTTTTGAACTTTTTATCGGCATTCAAATATGGAACCGCAACAATTTTTGCATCACGCAGATCCGACAAGACAGACATTGCAAATGGGACTTGTTTTTCACCCATAACCAGCACCGCAACATCTGCTTTTGATTCATAATTTGATAAATCAATTCGGCCAGATTCAAGCGCAGTTATCAACATGCGGTTAGTTCCGATTGCTGCGCCACTGCCGATTATTGCGGTCTTGGAAAACTTTCCAACCAAGTTTCCATATCGCCCGCCGCCGCCAATACTGCCGATTTCCGGGTAATCTAACGATTCTGCTTCATAAACAATTCCGTCGTAATACCCCAGTCCTCGCATTGTAGAAAGATTCAACTTTGCGCTTTGCACATTCATAGTGCCCAGCAAAGTCATAAATCCATCCAGTTCGGCAATCGCTGCATCTAAATCTTCTGTTTTTCCAACCAGATTTTTATACCCATTTGAAAAAATTTCGGTAATTTTTTTCGCGTTCTCTTCACCGATCGATTCTTGCAATCCAGCGTTAAAATCATCACTGGTCATTTTGCTTTTCTTATCAATTAAAATAAAAGCAGAATCAATCTGTTCTTTGGACAAGTTCAAGTATTTTGCAAATGCATTCCAGAACGTTCTGGATCCTATATTTATAACATATTTTCCAACAATTTCTGGTATCGAATTATAAATTTCTGCCAATGTTGCGACTATTTCAGCATCATAATTTACTGACAAATCACCCAATCCTAAAATATCCAAATCCAATTGATAAAATTCGCGATAGCGACCTTTTTGAGGACGCTCGCCACGATAGCGTTTAGAATATTGAGTCAAACGGCATGGGAAAGTCAGTTCATTCATATTTCCTGCGACAAAACGAGACAATCCAACGGTTCCATCATAACGCAGTCCCATTTTTGTATCACCCTTCTGGAACAGAAACATTTGAGTTGCTGTTTCAGACCAATCTTCCGCGTCGGTCAAGACCTCGGCGCGTTCTATCGCTGGCAAATCTATGTATTCAAAGCCCGCAATGCGCAGTTTTTCGCGCATTCTTGCGACGACGTCGTCAACAAACCGCTGCTGGGCGGGCAGCAGTTCTATAAATCCTGATAAAGGTTTTGTCGGTTTCAAGTCAGCCATTTTTTTACCTTTTGCCCAGCAACTATACTTCTTGCAAAAAATAATTGCAATGTTTTATAATGAAGAAAATAAAGAAAAGGAATTATTAAAAATGCCCATAAAAACGGATAAAAAGCCCAAAAATACTGAACAAATTAAATTAAACGTGGTTTGCATGTGGTGGAGACGCGAAGATGGAACTGAAAAATTTAGTAAAGAATACATCAATCGTCTTTACCGCATGGTAGAAAAAAATCTGACCCTGCCCCATCGGTTTGTTTGTTTTACCGAAGATTCAACCGGTTTAGACAAAGGAATTGAAACGTTTCCGCTGCCTCCGGTGAAATTGCGTAATGGCTTGCCAGAACGTGGCTGGAAAAAACTGGGATTATTATCCAAAAAACTTGGCGATTTACAAGGCACTGCGCTTTTTTTGGATTTGGACGTTGTTATTATAGATAACATTGATGATTTATTCCGTCAACCTGGAAAATTTATTATTGCACGCGATAAAGCGCATGATGATTTTGTTGGAAATTCATCGGTATTTCGATTTGAAATCGGAAAGCATTACGACATTTTGGACTTTTTCGAGAAAAATTTTGAAATAATTCGCCACGAAGTCCGCCACGAGCAAGCCTATATGTCGCGCGAAATGCATAAGAAAGGGATTTTCAGCTTTTGGAACGGCGCAGATTGTCCAATGTGCAAATCTTGGGTGCGCTCTTTCAAATATTGCTGTTTGTTGCACTTTCCAATAAACTGGTTCATTACGCCTAAATTGCCACAAGGCGCAAAAATTGTGGTTTTTCATGGACGTCCAATTAATGAAGAAGCAATGAATGGCTATACCGCAAAATTTGGTTTGCGTCATGTGCGCCCAACAAAGTGGATAAGAAAATACTGGATTGAAACTGCTAAATAAAATGAATTTGATAAATAAGCTTTTTTTAAAAAAATTTGGCGGATTATTTGTCTGTTTGTCCATTATAATGGCCACAGACACCGCAAATTCAGCATACGCACCAAGCAGTTTTATTTATCAGCCAACTTATAACACTATGCAGCCCTTTATGAATGATACTATGCGCATGGCGTTAAGATCGGACGCTGCCGATAACTCGCCGGATCAAGCCGCAGTATTTTCGCGCTCAGCAGTTGGTGCTGGCGATACCCCAGTATCCCAGTTTGTTCGTCAAAACGCTGGTGTTGCAAAATCAAATGCACGTCGTGTAGTTTCCAGAAACGCAATTAATTCGAATAATTCCGCACAACCTCGAGCAGTGGTGGCACGCGGCGCGGGCACGGCAAAAAGCAGGGTCGTATTGCCGCAATCGCAACCTTTTATATCTAATGCCAGGGCATCTGTATCACCAACAATTTCTTTAAATCGAAAGGTTGCACCGCGCGCCAGCCGTGCAAGCACAACAATAAGTTCCAGCCGAACAACATCTACAGAAACATTAAATGTTGTGGCCCAAGACTCGGTCGGTGCGGCACAATGTCTGGCAGATTACAAATCCTGCATGGACGGATACTGCCAACGAAAGAATACTATTTATAATCGTTGCTATTGCGGTGCAGACTTGGCGCGAATAGAAACAACCCTGCGACCCCAGGTCGAGGAAGTTTTACGCCAACTTATGATAATAAAAAATGGTGGCATCCCCAGCAGCGGTATGACTAACGCTGAATTAGAAGAATTATGGCAAGATACTTTTTATCAATATACTGGCACTAATGACATGGCTACATTGAACTCTGCACTGAATATAGAGTGGCCAGACGAAGCAAGTAATATGCGGGGTCAGAAAGCTTTTGCCATGGGACACGAGTATTGTGTCCAGCATCTACGCGGATGCTTTTATATGGCTACAAATCTTCGCGATTCATACAGATCTGACATTGCCCGGGATTGTACCAGCTATGAAAATTATCTGAATAAACTTAAACTGGCCGGCGAGGCTGTGATTTCTCATGTAGAGGATTAATTTTATCCCTATATCCCTTCTTTACACATTAGATTGTGGCGATAGATATTTCGAGCCAAATCATCACTGATCGCGTCCCAATCTGAATCATGACCATAAATTGGCTTGCAAGATTGATTTATTGCCGCATGGACAGCATTCAGGCTAGTCCCTGATTCCAGTACTTGCGCAACTGCTGACGAATGTCAGACATACCAGTATTAAAAATTTCTGCATTTATTTTTACCTTGGTTTCTGTTATTTCATTTTGTATGGCCAGCGTTGTTTGATTTGATAAATTTGCGGCTTGCATTCGGCATTTTGAATCCCCAATTCTACTACCAGCCCAATAAGCACCCACAGACACCAAAATCACCAGGCATAGCATGGTTATTATTGTTTTCATATAAAATTCACCTTTCTTAAAGCTGAAAAAGTTATTAAAAAACGCGCCGAAGCGCGATTTTTTATCTTTTTCTGGGAAAAATCTTATTTCCCATAACATCCAAGACAATATCTCGACTATGCAATGGATAAATTCCACCATCAAATGTCTTTACTATTCTTTTTGTATTACCAGTTGCTTTTTCTCTCGACTCCTTACGACTTATAACCTCACCTGCATAGATTATTCTTGTCTGCCATGCTACTTCTGTGCTATTTGGCCGTGTTTTGCCAACTCTGTATGCATACGAACCCCGAATCAAGTTACCCATTGCCAATCTTACGACCGTTTCGCGATTATTGCCATTCAATACAATCGTGTTTCCACTGAGATTACCATGTGTCCAAACTGTACAGTCATAAAAACATTCAGCGACATAATTCTTTCTTATGTTTACCATTGGCTACTCCCTATTTATTAAAAAAAACGATGAAGTTTATCTACAAAAATTAAATCTGTCAACAAAAAAATCCGCTCCAGGCGGATTTTTTATCATTTTTCCCTATTTTAGCGCGTAAGTTACACTATAAAATAAAATGCATATTAAGCATTCATAGAGCTGAAAAAGTCGCCATTAGTCTTGGTCGCACGCAACTTGTCCAACAAGAATTCCATTGCCTCCAATGTTCCCATAGGATTAATAATACGGCGCAAAATATACATTTTGGACAAGATGTCTTTCTCGACCAGCAAGTCTTCTTTGCGCGTACCGCTGCGTGTAATGTCAATCGCGGGGTATACACGTTTATCAGACAGCTTGCGATCCAAGATAATTTCGCTGTTACCAGTTCCCTTGAACTCTTCAAAAATAACCTCATCCATCTTGCTACCTGTATCAACCAAGGCTGTCGCAATAATTGTAAGACTGCCGCCCTCTTCTATATTACGCGCTGCGCCAAAGAATCTTTTCGGACGCTGCAAAGCGTACGCATCAACACCACCAGTCAAAACCTTACCACTGGAAGGCACAACCGTATTATACGCGCGCCCCAGACGAGTAATTGAATCCAACAGAATAACAACGTCTTTTCCGGCCTCGACCAATCTTTTCGCCTTTTCAATTACCATTTCTGCGACCTGGATGTGTCGAGAGGCAGGCTCGTCAAATGTACTGGAAATAACTTCGCCCTTTACGCTTCGCTTCATATCTGTAACTTCTTCGGGACGTTCATCAATCAGCAGAACTATTAGCGTCACATCTGGATAATTTGTTGAAATACTATGTGCAATGTTCTGCAACATAACCGTTTTACCAGTGCGCGGAGGCGCAACAATCAGCGAACGCTGCCCCTTGCCAGTCGGAGAAATCAAATCAATAACTCGGGCTGATAAAGCACGACCTTTATCCTTATCAGCATCAGTTTCCATTTTCAGTATTTTATCCGGATACAATGGGGTCATATCATCAAAAGAAACACGATGCTTTAATTTTTCCGGTGCATCACGATTTACTTTTTCAATGGTTTCAAGTGCGAAATAGCGTTCAGACTCATTCTGGGGGGCATCAATCTTACCTTCGACATAGTCGCCAGTTTTTAATCCGTATTTTCTGATCAATGCAGTAGAGACATATAAATCGTCCGGGCCCGCCAAATAGTTTGATTCCGGGGCCCGCAAGAAACCGAAGCCATCCTGCATACGTTCCAAAACTCCATCGCCAACAAGCGTTGTTGTTTTATCCATTGAAATAACGCGTAAAACTGCAAAACGCAGCTGTTGAACATTCAGCTGAGATGGGTTTTCAATACCCAATTCTTCGGCCATTTTCAGCAGTTGCTGCGGCGTTTTAGCCTTTAATTCGTTCACGTGCATAATTATTTCCTTTGAAGATTTGGCGCAGATTTGCGCCCAGTGATAAGTTTATAGTAGCGAAAATATGCAAAAAAGTCAAGAAGTTTTAATAAAAACCGCTATGATCAACCAACTAAAATCCCCGTCAAGACGGGAAATCCCATTGTAAAATAAATCTGTTATAAAATGGATTTATTCGCCAATTCCCTTGCCAACCAACCCCTTACCAAAATTAGCGCCAGCTTCCATCATACGGCTTACCAAATCTACTTCTAATGCCTTGCCGGCACCCCGGAAAGCCTTTCCTTTATTGGTCAAAGATGAATTTTTTTCTGTCATAACTTCACCTGATCGTTCTTTATTCACAGGAACCATATACTAAAAACATATATTCGTCAAGTGGTTTATTCTTCTACGACGTCAAATCCCTGCTCTTCTACCAATGCGGTTATATGTGTCTTTTCAGGCTGTTCGATATATCTTTGTTCTTTGATAACCCTTGCGCGACGATTTTCGGAATTTTTTACTTGATCACCGGTTGGAACTTTCAGGTCATTTTTACCAGACGAAACAATAACTATCTGATCGGATGGAATGCCATATTTAACCAGCATATCACGCACGGACTTTGCCC
>CAZUED010000014.1:0-17381 GCA_964619545.1 uncultured Muribaculaceae bacterium
ACGCGTGCCTCACGAACTGCATTCATTTCACGTGGCATATCAATTATAACAACCGCCTGGGGGGTTCCATGCATATCCAAAATTCCACCGAAAATGTCGCGCAATTTTTCAGATTCTTTCTGCATGACGCCGACTTCTTTCTTTGTCAGACCCAGCTTTTCAGCATTTTCAATGTCGGTCTCTAACTTTTTCAGACGACGAATGCTTTGTGAAACGGTCGCCCAATTGGTCATCATTCCACCCAACCAGCGATTATTCACATAAAATTGACCGCAACGTTCTGCAGCGTCTTTTACAATGTCTTTGGCTTGATACTTTGTTGCAACGAACAATACTTTGCCGCCGGCAGCAGTGATTTTTTCCAAAGCATCCAAAGCACGATAAAGCATTGGTGCAGTTTTATTCAAATTGATAATATGAACTTTATCTTTTACTCCATAGACGTAAGCGCCCATCAAAGGGTTCCAACGACGAGTGTGGTGACCGAAATGAACACCAGCTTCCATGAGTTGTTTCATAGTAAATTTTGGCAATGCCATAGTTTTGCTCCTATCAGAAAACGAAAGAACGATATACGAAAAACGAATTCGTTATTGCGTTTATGTTGTTATCCTCGCCATCGCAATTAAACCCTTTTTGGGGACATAAACTGTGCGAATGGCTGTGTTTTTGCGCCAGCTTTTGGCCGCGCGTAGCGCGAGTATAAAGCTTTTTATTTAATTTTGCAAGAAAATTGTTTTTATCTTTTTTTAATCCTGGGCTGAAGCTTTATAAACATATTTAAATTTTTATTCAATGCGCGACAAATAGTAAGTGCAGCATCTTTATTCAAAGGATTTGTTATTAAAAATTCAACCTGATTAAATCCTTTTATAAAACCTGGCTTATCAACTATTTTCATAGCATAAAATTTACAATTATCTACCCCATTTGAAAAATCTATCCTGGAAACAACATAACCAACAGGATACCATTTGTTAGCTATGCCTTTTTTAAAGCTAAGCTGTTCAGGCTGATAAACCATATCCCCAGCCCTAATGAACACAGAATCTTGATTTTCATTTTCTTCTTTAACAGGAATATCTTTGCCTGATTCATCATTTTTGCCTACTGACATAATTGATCTCTTTTAACTTGTATCTCTCGCTTCTCCCTTAATTTTTTTATTCTTCTATTTCTGGCTCGGGCTGATGAATTTCCACATCCCTGGTCATGGCAAAGAATTTATCCGCGCGCATTTTTGGTAATTGCTCAACCGGAATTTCTTGTAACTCTTTAACATTCTTTACTATCGAAGACGCAATCATTTCCATTGTGGTTTGCCAGTCGGCATGCGCACCCTGATTAGGCTCTTTAATAATCTCGTCAATAGCACCAACCGCTGCCAAGTCACGCGCAGTCAATTTCATTGCTTCGGCAGCTTGGGCCTTGAACTTGTTATCTTTCCAAAGAATAGACGAGCATGATTCCGGTGCAATAACCGAATAAATGGCATTTTCCATCATTAAAACTCTATCACCTGTCGCAATTGCAATTGCTCCGCCACTTCCGCCCTCTCCCACATTTACCGCAACAAACGGTGTCGCAACGGACAGACCGGTTGCGATACTGGTGGCGACTGCCTGGGATTGACCACGTTCTTCGCCTTCGCGTCCTGCAAACGCACCAGATGTATCAAATAAAGAAATCAGCGGCAGGTTTAATTTTTCTGCCAGTTTCATCAATCTTTGAGCCTTGCGATAGCCCTCGGGCACAGGCATTCCAAAACGATATTTTTGGCGGGTTGCAATGTCGCGACCTTTTTCCTGACCAATAATTACGGCCGGAATTCCACGAAAATAACAAAGTCCGCCCTGCATTGCCGGATCTTCACCAAACAAACGATCGCCCGCCAAAGGTGTCCAATCGCTTGTAAGCCCAGAAATATAATCCAAAAAGTGGGGTCTGTTTTCGTTACGTGCAAGCAAGACCTTTTCGTATGCTCCGACCGGTGCAGACTTTGATTTAGACTTAGTTTGAGATGATAATTTTGGTGTTTTGACTGAAAGCGGTGCTGGTTCCGGCGCTTCTTTTTTCATCATAACGCGCAAAATGGATTCAAGTTTTTCTTTTAATTCTTTGCGTTGGGATACCATGTCCACCATTCCATGATCATACATATAATCTGCGGTTTGGAAATTAGATGGTAATTTTTCGCGTATATTTTGTTCAATCACGCGACGACCGGCAAAACCGATTCTTGCGCCCGCTTCGGCAATATGAATATCGCCCAACATTGCAAATGATGCGGTAACGCCACCGAATGTCGGATCAGCCAAAATAACAATATATGGAATCTTTGCGGCATGCAATTTATTTACTGCTGCAGTGGTTCGTGCCATCTGCATCAAAGCCAAAATGTTTTCCTGCATACGCGCGCCGCCAGATGTAGTAACCATAACATAAGGCTGTTTGTTTTGTATAGCATGCTCGATAGAGGCAATAATTCCATCCCCAACGCTGCGTCCCATACTGCCCATCATAAAGTCCGGATTCATAACAGCCAGAGTTGTTTGTATATCACCAATTTTTCCAGTTGCCGCGCCCAGCGCATCTGGTCGCCCCGTATCCTCGCGTGCCTCGGCCAAACGATCCTTGTATGAAACGCGGTCACAAAAGTTCAGTGGATCATCGCTGGCAACCGGCAAATCCAAACGTTGCCAATCGTTGTTATCAAACAAAAGATCAAACCGCTGCTTTGGCGTCATCGGGAATGCATGCCCACATTTTGGGCAAATGTAAAGATTATCTTTATAATCTTTGTAATATACCAACTTCCCGCAAGATTCGCATTTTATCCACATCAGCTTTTTTACGCGCTCGTATTTTTCGCGCTTGTGGCTTTTGATTCCTGGGGCTTTAAGTTTCCACATTTTGAATAACCTTTATTTAAGCTTCATTCATTTTTTTAATCAACTCTGGACTGGGGCGAAACAAAATTGTCCGACGGCTGGGCAAAGACATCTTGGCACCAGTCCTGGGATTGGTTGTTATTTTAGGCGCATGTTGACGAGCCTGAAAGGAACCAAATCCACGAATTTCAATTCGGTCACCATTTGCCAGTGCGTCACCTGCGCGCTTTGCAATAATATCCATCATTTCGGCTGCCTCGTCATGACGCATACGATTAAACTTTACCTGAATAGAACGAACAATGTCAGACCGTTTCATAATTTCCTTATACCTGCCAAGCAGGTCTCCTTATTATACTTCCTAATTAAACTACTGGCGGACAGGGAGGGATTTGAACCCTCGATACCCTGACGGGTATGCCTGATTTCGAGTCAGGTACGTTCAACCGCTCCGCCACCTGTCCGCAAGCCCCTATTATACAAAAACCTATCACATTTGCAAGTTCTTAGACGAAAGCAAATTATTCCTTGCATAGTAATATAGTTTTTTTCTAAACTTTAGATTATCAGGGAGAATTTACCATGAGATTTCTTAGACTTACTATGCTTTTGAGTTGGGTTTTTCTTACCGCATCCTCGGCCTTTGCTGCAGACGCAATACGCTTTAATCTTGTTGGCGGAACATATGTGGGGGCTCCACAAAGTTTCTTCATGGATCAATACACAAAAACTTTCTGCATTGATTCTGCCTGCCAAAATCAAATACAAAAATTACAAGAAAATCCGACAAAAACTGAATTTACATATCTGGGTACTGTTTCCAACGGCATACAGATAATTGATAAAAATGGAAATTTTACAACTTCCAATACGGTATTTGAAAAAGATTGGTCGGGATCAACTGAATTCAACGCTATAAACTTATTTTCTTCTGGACAGCAAATAATTCTTTCTTTGACAGGCGTAACAGGTATCAGTCCCAATCCTATTATATTTACCCCAGGCAAAGGATGGACCGATGACAAAGATAATCCTTTTACGCAATTAAAACCATTACCCACAAGAGAGGGCAGTATTTTCCTGGGCTTTTCAACCAGATCGGACCCAAAGTCATCGGACTCGCTGATGGTTATTGATTCTTCCGGCAATATGCTTGCTGTCGCGGAATCTTTGAGTGGAAGCTTGGATTTGTTCCCGCTGTGGGAAAATGATCAGGTAAATTGTACGGCAGGCCAGTATTTGCCAATTGACTCTTATTCTTGCACCCAGTGTCCTGCAAATAACTGGTGTCCGGGTGGAACTTTCACAACAAACCAAACCACAGCCCAAGGAATAAACACCTGTAGTGCTGGATTAATTTCTGATGCTGGTTCTTCAAGTTCTACAGCTTGCCATACGCCACTTCCGGATTCAGTAATTTGCCCAGCTGGTCAGTACTTGCCCATGAACAGCTATTCTTGTATCCAGTGTCCTGCAAACAGCTGGTGCCCAGGCGGAAATTTCAAAACAAACGAAGGTGCAACTCAGGGTATAAATCCTTGCGAAGAAGGATTGATTTCTGATGCCGGATCATCCAGTATTGAAGCTTGTATGACGCCTCCTCCTGAAATTGCCTGCCCTGCTGGAGAATATCTGCCAGTGGATAGTGAAATATGCACTATATGTCTGGAAAACTATTGGTGCCCAGGCGGAAATTTCCAAATAAAGAATGCAGAACCACAGGGGTTAAATCCGTGCGAAAAGGAATACACTTCCGAACCTGGATCCTCTGATATTAAAGATTGCCAAATGCCGCCACCAGAAACTACCACATGCGCGGCAGGACAATACTTGCCAGCTAATACTCTGACATGTCAAACTTGTCCAGCAAACAGCTGGTGCCCGGGTGGAACTTTTTCACAATCAACTTCGGCACAAGGAATAAATGCTTGTGGTACTGGTTTAATTTCTGATGCAGGATCATCCAGTTCGACAGCTTGCCAAACGCCTGCGCCTGAAACAACGACCTGTTCGGCGGGACAATACTTGCCAGCAAACAGCAATTCTTGCACCCAGTGTCCTGCAAACAGCTGGTGCGCTGGAGGAACTTATCAAATAAATCAAAGTGCTAATCAGGGAATAAATGCTTGCCCTAACAGCGGAATTTCTGGCACAGGCTCTTCTGCAATCAGCAGCTGCTATAAAACCGGATTGGTATTAAGCGTACCAAATGGTGAAGGAACTCAGACATGCTATTGGGGAACAGTCGGATACACCTCGGGCTGTTTTAATTACAGCGTAAAATCATGTATCGCAGGTTACTATTGGGCCGGCGGTAATCCCCAATGCGACGAAGTAGGCATTGGATACTTTTCGCCCGATGGCGACATAAATCGACAGGAGTGCCCTACTCTTGTAAATAACCCAGATCTGCAAGGAACAACAGAAACTACGACCTCGGCTGATTCCAGCAGTTGCTTTATAGAAGTGCCTTTTGTTTCAGATGAAAATGGCATGGGAACAATGCGCTGTGTATTCAACCCGGAAACTCTTTATGGGAAAGCTGAAACATACGAAAAAAATGAAAATAAATTTCCAATTGCACCACTGCCAGATGATGGTCAGTGTAAAAATTTGGGTATGAATTTTTGTTTTGGCGGATTTTTCTTGGAAAACCCAGACAATGCATATTGCGATCCAGTCGGTAATGGTAATTTCAGCCAACGTCCAGACTTAATTAAATACATTGAACAGGATTGCCTTACAAACCCAGCATTCTGCGCAAATGAATATGGTTATGACCTATCAAAACCAGAGGAATTATTAGGGCAAACGACATGTCCAGATCCATACGTAAATTCCGAAGGTCAACGTGACAGCATAACAAACTGCTTTAAGAATTGCAGTGTTATCAGTGTCGCAAATTCTGCCAGTGTTACTGCAGTCAGCACAAAAATAAACTATGGCGCCCAAGATACAACTTGCAAATTTAATGTAACTTGCCAAAGCGGATTTCAGCCATCCGGAAGCGGAACTGCAACACCATCTTGCACGGAAATACCCCCTGAAACAACGACCTGTTCGGCGGGACAATACTTGCCAGCTAATACTATGACATGTCAAACTTGTCCAGCAAACAGCTGGTGCGCTGGCGGAACTTATCAAATAAATCAAAGTGCTAATCAGGGAATAACTGCTTGCGGCGCTGGTTTAATTTCTGACGCAGGATCATCCAGCTCATCGGCATGTCATACTAATACTACCACCTGTACAGCTGGGCAATACCTGCCGGCAAACACCCTGACCTGCACAACATGTGTTGCTGGAAATTACTGCACAGGGGGAACATTCAGTCAATCCAATTCTATCCAAGGATTAGCTGCATGCCCATATGATGGAAACTCTGCTGCGCAAAGTACGTCTTCGGCAGGTTGCTATAAGGCTTGCAGTTCGACCGGTATGAACATTCCTAATTCGACCAGCATAACCCCTGTTACCGACAAAGTTTACTGGACATCCAATGCGTATCCTGCATGTGCCTTTACCATAGCATGCTCAACAGGGTATCATTTGGAAAGCAGCTCTACATCCTCTGCTTGTGTACTTGACGAAGTAGTATGTAACACCGATCCGAATGCATCTGCTTTCAATGCTAATTGCGAACCAACAAAATGCAAATTCGGTTATCATCTTGAAAACAAGCAATGCATATCTAACAGAATGCCTTGCCCTATCACAAACGGAACAGGTGTAAAAGAATGGATGAGTGATAACATCTCAGGCGGCAAATGGACGCAATGTACGGCAGATAGTTGCGAGGCCGGATATACATCTGACCGGTCACTGACCAATGAAAAAAAACCATGCGGCATATGTCGTAATATGCGTAATGCCAGTGGTGAAATAGTGGTCAGTTCATGGAAAAACACAAATTGTGAAATCTCAACCTGTATGTATCAAGGCGAGCGTTACAGACTTAGCAATAACGAATGTATCCCAATATGTGATACGAATGAGGATGATACAGGCACAATGCGTTGGGATTCAATAAGCAAAAAGTGCGAAAGGACTTGCAAGCCAGGGTTTACCAGTTGGTAATAAGTTTGCGAACCAAAGGAAGATCTTTTCCCCCCTGCTCTGCTATGATTTTTTCCAAGAATTTTTTTGTAGTATCAAAATCAACAGGTAATTTATAAAGCTTGTCTAAATAAGGCTGTGCGCACTCACAGCAAACTGCCCTGGCTGTGCGAGGCGACAGATGAGTTAAATTATCTGTCCGTCCACAATTTGTACATTTTGTTAAATCTAATGCGTATCCCAACTCTTGCAATAAACTTATTTCCCAGCAAAGGTACATTTGACGCGCTGGGCTGTCTTTTTGACCTGATGCAGCGCAAGTACAACTGCACAATCCTTGCAACATTGCCCATGTTTCGTGCCAAAGTGTTTCGTATTTTTCGCGCTCTGGCAGCATCAAAGCCAGCATTGAAAATGCAGAATTCATAATCCCCAATGCAGCTGCATCTGACATCAATGGTGCACAAAGATTTTTTTCAGATTCCCAGTGAAAAACACCCAATTGAGAATCCAGTCGTGCGTTCCAAGAAACCGCACCCATCTGTCCTGTCAAAGGCTTGTTTGTCTTTGCGACCTGGGCGCCTTTCATCATGCCGACCAATATGCCATAGTCGCGCGTAAAAATGCGTGCACATGCGTCGCGTTCCCCAAACGGACGCAACTCTATTAAAATTCCGATAGATTCAAGTTTCATAAAATATATTATAACAAAATCGCGCCCAAAGGGCGCGAGTTTTATTCGGCGGTTTTTTCTGCTTTCGCTTTTTTCACCTTTGCCGGTTTTTCGGCTGGCTTTTCTATTTCGTCCGAATTCTCTTTTACTTCTGATTCTGGTAAAATCTCTTCTTCTTCAATCTTCTTTGTACCAAAAGTCAAAACTTTACCCGCGACCAATGCATCAATTTCATCTTGGGTCTGTGCAACAAAGATTTTAATTGGAACAATTACATCAGGATGCAATGCAATTTTAGTATCAAATGCGCCAATAGTTTTGATTGGGCTGCCCATCAGAACTTGTGCTGATTCAACTGCAACGCCAGTCAATTCTTTCAACAAACGCGCAATGTCACGGCTGGAAACGCTGCCATAAAGATGACCGGTATCCCCGGCTTGGCGGATCATATGGAACTTTGCAGATTCTACTGCTTTGCGGCTTTCCTCGGCTGATTTTTTCGCAGTTTCGTGTCTGGCCGCCAGTTCTGCCTTTTTAGATTCGAACAACGCAAGGTTTTCACGCGAATAGCGCAAAGCTTTGCCATTCGGCAACAAATAATTGCGCGCATAACCAGTTGCAACGTCTACTTCGTCGCCAATGTTGCCCAATTTGTTAATTTTTTCAGTAAGAATGATTTTCATAATCTGTCCTTTTTTCAAGTTAGGGATGATTCCCAAATACAATTTTATAAAATCAATTAGAATGATGCGGATGCTTGTGCAGACGCACCATTATAATTTTTTTAGCCCAAATGATTACGTACGAACGGCATCAACCCCAAATGACGAGAGCGTTTGATTGCAACCGCCAGAGCACGTTGATCTTTTGCAGAAACTCCGCTGATGCGGGATGGAACAATTTTTCCACGTTCGGTTATGTAATGTCCCAATAATTTGACATCTTTGTAATCGATTTCTTTACCCTTTAATGGGTTTGATTTTTTGCGATAAATCGCTGCGCGAACTGCCATTTTATTCCGCCTCCTCTGCGTTCTTTTTCATCATGATTGATGGACCTTTTGCCAACTCATCAACACGGACATTCAAGAAACGGATAACGTCTTCGTCAATGCGAGCGCGTCTTTCTAGCTCTGTAATTTGAGCACCCGGCAATTCAATATTCAACATGATAAAGTGAGCCTTGCGGTTTTTACGGATGACATAAGCCAAACCTTTCAATCCCCAGAATTCTGAAGACTTTACGCTGCCGCCCAGTTCTTTGATTATTTCAGAAAATTTATCCGCTTTTTCTTTAACCTGCGGTTCGGTCAAGTCCTGGCGAAATACCAAGACGCTTTCATAAAACGCCATTTTATCTCCTTATGGTCATTAGGATTGCTACACCATGCAGCAACCAAGAAGCACGGCTATTATGCCTATTTTTTAAGCAAATGCAAGGAAAAAATGACATAATTACAGAATTAAATAAGGATATAAAATAATTTATAAAAATTAAATTTTAATTAAAACTTCCGCCTATTTCGTCATTCTGTAATTCCGGTTATTCTGTCATTCTTATTATTTTCCCATTGACCGGGTTTGTCTAAATTTACTATGATTGGTTCGTCGAGGGATTTTTATGAATACCAAGTTTCACAGCTCTTTAAACAGAATGGCCCTTTTTGCGGCCTTGGTGCTGATTGGTGTGATTTTGTTTTATCCTGATTTTATGCAGGTTGCCAGTGCTAACATCTGGCTGAATGGTATAATTATTGGTACCACTATTTTTGGAATCGTGGTGTGTTTTATCGATACATTGCGCCTGGTTCCTGAATACAAGTGGATGAAAAGATTCTTTACTGGTGATACCAAGGCAAACGATTTGCCCCCAATGCTGCTGCGTCCTATTGCGATTATGCTGACCCGCGCAAAATCACAAAAAAAACATTTCATCAGTGCACAGGCTATGAATAGCTTTATGAATATAATTATGGGCCGATTCGAAGACCAACGTGATCAGCTGCGTTATATTACCAATGTCTTAATTTTCTTGGGTTTGCTTGGAACATTTTGGGGGTTGATACATACGATTGGCGGATTTTCCGACTTGATTTCCGTACTGGATTTTAATGATGAAAATGTTATGAACACAATGCAACAAAGTCTGGCGCACCCATTGGCAGGCATGGGCATTGCATTTTCATCATCGTTGCTGGGGCTGGCTGGATCTTTGATTGTAGGATTTTTGGAATTGCAAACCACGGCGGCTCAGAACTCTTTATACCGAGAACTGGAAGAAAATCTGGCAAATAAAACCAGACTGGCAAAACAGGTTGATACCGATGATTCGGCCGGGAATGTTAATGCGGCTGTAAAAGATTTGACAATAGCAATCGCGCGATTGGAAAAAACTATGGGAAAGATAAAATCGTGACGCTTCACGAACAAGAGGGAGAAAAAAATGCTAAACATTCGCTTCAAGGAAAAAACCAACGCTTGGCCAGGCTTTGTTGATTTATTTTCCAATCTGGTAATTATCCTGGTGTTCTTACTTATTGTGTTCGTATTTCTTTGGACTACTACTAATGTGTTTAATGCCAAGGCCACAAATAAAAAAGTGACCGAGTTGCGTCAATTAAATGCGGATCAAACGGAACAAATCGCCCAAATGACAGCTGACGAAGCCGAGGCCAGAAATCTTCTGATTTTATCGCGCAGCCAAATGGAAATTTTGGAACAAGAAAAAGCCGATTTAAGTCAAAAGCTGAACATGGCAAATGAATCAATGGGCCAGCTGCAATCGCAAATGTCGTCTTTGGCGCAAGAGTATCAAAAAGCTGCAGATGCAACTGCGGCAGAACGTAATATACTGCAAGGTCAAATTCAGCAGTTAAAGTCGCAACTGATGACTGCGGAAACCAGCGTGGCTCACCAGCAAACATTGGCCTCGGAAGTTGCCCGATTGAACGAGCTTTTGAACATCGCAGATCAACGCGCCCGCGATCAAGAAGCCCAATATGTTGAAATGTCTGGCCGCTTGAACAAAGCCATGGCTGACAGAATAGCCCAATTAAATCAGTATCAATCCGAATTCTATGGAACTATAAAACAAGCATTGCAAGATTCCAATAAGGTTGATACCAGCACCGACAGATTTGTTGTACCCAGCGACATTTTGTTTAGTAAAGGCTCGTACACTCTTTCACCAGAAGGAAAGAAGCAACTGCAAATGATTGCGCCTGCGATTGCCAGCTTAGAAACTATGATTCCGGCCAATGTGCCATGGATAATTCGCGTTGATGGACATACGGACAAAACACCGGTTGTACCTGGGACAACAAGATACGTAAATAACACTCAGCTTTCTTTACTGCGCGCCCAAGCAGTTGTTAACGAGTTAGTAAAAGCGGGTATTTCGCCAAAGCGCTTGGTCCCGACAGGCTTTGGAGAAACACATCCTGTAAACGGGGGAACTGACGCGGCATCATTGCAAAAGAACCGCAGAATAGAACTGAGATTAACTAACCCATAAAAATAAGAAAACAAATAAACAAAAAACCGCCAACTGGCGGTTTTTTATTCAATTACTTCAATAACTTTATCTCGGGCGGTTTCTCCGCGAACTATTTTAATTTTGGATTTTGCAATACCAAAATGAGTGGACAAAAGCTTTATAACTGCATCATTTGCCTTGCCGCCATCTGGCGCGGCCGTCGTATAAACCTTTATAGGATCGCCTGGCACAACCTTGTTTTCACTTGCCTTTGGCGTAGCGCGAATTTTATAAATCATTTTTATATTTTTCATCGTTTAACAAATGAACATGAAAATGCATTACGCTTTGGTACGCCCCAGCATTCGCAAGAATACGGCACGCATTATCAATACCAAGAGTGTCAGCAGTACAGCGAACTGCATCCCAAAATTCTGCCTTTTCTTTTTCAGAAGCGTTTGAATTAAAATCCAAAAAATTTACAAATTCTCCCTTTGGAATTACCAAGACATGAACATTTGCCTTTGGATTTATATTATAAAAAGAGACTGCATTTTCATTTTCATAAATTTTTTGTGATGGAATTTCTCCCCTTATAATTTTTGCAAATACATTATTTTTATCATACATAGCTACATCCCTTTATTGAAAAGTATCAAAAATCGGTAAATTTTTCAATTAAAAACGGGGCGCCCGCCCCGTTTTTAAAATTAATTTCTTTATTATCTTGTTTTACAATTTATATTTTTTTCGCAAAACTCACAATGAATTACATTTTTATCGGCGCGACACTCTTCAACCTTTTTCATTATGTCGTCAAAGCTTTTCTCCAACTTACCTAATTTCGAACCAAATTCTTTATGCTTTAATTTAGTGCTTTTTTCGTCACGTATTTTATGCTCTTTACTTAAATCAGCCAAGAACATTTTGGCGGCTTCGAATTTGCTCTGCAAATTGCATTTATAGTTATTTGACATGTGCGCCCCTTTGGTTATTGTCAATAATAGTTATTTTTTGGCAGTTTGTCAAGTATTATCCATAAATTCCTCTCTTGAAATCCTGGAATAATAAACTATATTGTTGAACATAAGCAGAAAAAGGAGAAACTTAAATGCTGAAACCTTTGCATAATTTTGTTTTGCTGGAACGCATGGAAGAAGAAAAAACAACTGCGTCCGGTATCATAATTCCTGATAACGCGAAAGAAAAACCATCGCGCGGTAAAGTAATCGCCGTGGGGCCTGGGGCATACAACGGAGACGAGCTGACACCTATGAGCGTCAAAACGGGAGATGTTGTAATGTTTGCTAAATGGGCATCATCTGCGAATGAAATAAAGTTAGATGGTAAAGATTATATCTTGATAAAAGAAACTGACATTTTGGGAATTTTATAAGGAGATAAAAAATGGCAAAAGAGATAGTATTTGATACAGATAAATTAGTTGCTGGCGTTGACAAGCTGGCTAATGCCGTAAAAATCACCATGGGGCCCAAGGGTCGCACGGTCGTTATTGAAAAGTCTTACGGAGCACCAGTTGCAACCAAAGACGGCGTGTCTGTTGCAAAAGAAGTTTCATTAAAAGACCCCCAGGAAAACATTGGTGCACGACTTGTTCAAGAAGCGGCCAAGAAAGCTGGCGACAAAGCCGGCGATGGCACAACCACCGCTACCCTTTTGGCACAGAAACTTATCAAGGAAGGCCGCAAGATTGTTGCCACAGGATCAAACCCTATGGACGTTAAGCGCGGAATTGACCAAGCGGTTGCTGCGGTCGTAGCCGACATTGAAAAACACGCCAGGCCGGTAAAAGATAGCGAAGAAATCGCCCAGGTCGCAACCATCAGCGCAAACGGCGATGCAGATCTGGGACGCCAAATCGCAGACGCGATGGAACGCGTAGGCAAAGAAGGCGTGATAACAGTTGAAGAAGCAAAGGGTTTGGAAACAACTATCGATGTTGTCGAAGGTATGCAATTTGATCATGGATTCTTGTCACCTTATTTTGTTACAAACAGCGAAAAAATGCTGGCCGAATTAGATGGCGCACAAATCTTGGTTTCCGAAAAGAAAATCACTGGCTTGCAAGCCCTGCTTCCTATATTGGAACCAGTTGCGCAAAGCGGCAAACCATTATTGATTATCGCGGACGACGTTGAATCAGAGGCTTTGGCAACATTGATTCTGAACAGACTGCGCGGCGGATTAAAAGTCTGTGCGGTCAAGGCCCCAGGCTTTGGTGATCGTCGCAAAGAAATGTTAAAGGACATTGCAGTTCTTACAGGTGCCCAGGTCATTTCTGATGATTTAGGAATGTCTTTTGAAAATGTAACACCGGCTGTTTTGGGCAGCGCAAAACGAATTGTCGTTTCCAAAGACACAACACTGATAGTCGATGGTGCTGGCGATAAAAAAGAATTAAAAGCACGCGCAGACGAAATCAGAATAGCTTTGGAAAAAACTACATCGGAATACGACCGAGAAAAATTGAGTGAGCGTTTGGCGCGACTGGTTGGCGGGGTCGCCGTTATAAAAGTTGGCGGCATGACCGAGATTGAGGTCAAAGAGAAAAAAGATCGCGTAGATGATGCACTTTCCGCAACGCGCGCTGCCGTCGCCGAAGGCATTGTTCCGGGCGGTGGAATTGCATTGGCGCGCGCGCGCGATGCGTTGGCTGGGAAATTTATAAATGGTATGAACGCAGATCAAATCGCAGGCGTAGGCGTTGTTAATGAAGCCTTGTCCGCACCAATGATTCAGATTGCGAATAACGCCGGCATTTCCGGCGAAGTCGTTGCGGACAGAGTTTTGTCATCCAAAGATTACAATCACGGATACAATGCACAATCCGGCGAATACGGCGACATGCTGAAGATGGGAATTATCGATCCAACCAAGGTTGTAAAGATTGCATTACAATCTGCGGCATCTGTTGCTGGCGCGGTTTTGACGACTGGCGCAGTGTTGTCTGAAATTCCCGAAGAAAAACCCAACCCAGTTATGGGTGGTGGAATGCCTGGGATGATGTAAAAATCCGATTAAAAAAATCGCGGCGTTTGCCGCGATTTTTTTAATTTGGAACACAATCAAAGATTGATGTTTTGGAATCTTTTTTATCTTTTATAAAAATAGCATCGCGAAAATTATCTTCATGAAAACCTTTTGAACAAAACTTGCTGATCGAACACCCACTCCAAAATCCGTTTTCGCAAACTTGCATACATTGACCATTTTCAAACTTGCCGGGATTCATACGACCCTCTTCCTTGCATGCGCCAATCATGGATCCATCTACTACACAATGTCCGAATTCTACACCGCTGCTACCTGTACGCTCGCGAGTTTTTGCAAAGCCTCTTTCACATTCAAGAAATTTTCCGCTGCCGCAGAAAGAAAAATTTGATTCAGCAGACATCCATTCGCGCGATGCAACCCCGCCCCAAACATTGCACTTTTGCAAGCATTGCGGCTGGTCTTTATCTTTATCAACTAATTCATACTCGGCTGATATGCATGCAGAAATTTTGCAATCTTTGCCAGGGTTTGCCCATCTGACACCAGGATTATTTTTCTGATTACATGCCACGCACTTGCCGGCTTTTGGGTATTGTCCTATTTCACATTCCAAATCTGCTGATACAGTCACAACGGGCTGGACAGGTGCAGGTGTAGTAGTGCTGCGTATAGGGCCAGTTCCCATCATCGATACACGCGGTGCAGCAGCAGGTTTGCGCGCAGAAGTTTCTGGCGCTGTTTCCCGTGGTTTTACATTAACTGCAGGCGCAGCAGAGTCGTCCGCTGGCGCTTGAACTTCCTGGGCCGCCGCCGAAGACATTACAAATGCAATTGCAAAAATTCCGGACAAGAATTTTAATTTCATCTTTTTTCTCCTTTTAATAAGAAACTGCGACACCAGCGTTGCGAACCGCGCTTAAAAATTGCTGATATGCGTTATCGCGAACATGACCGGAAACCCGACCACCTTCGATGTTTGTAATTTTCAAGCCCGCCCCTGTTTCCCTTGACGCACGAGAAATCAATGCAAGACCTGGAATTCCAACAGGCTCTAGAAATACGGGTGCCCTGCCCGCTACAAAAGTTTCGACAGAATCATCAGTTGCAACACCCTTGGTTTTTAACCATTTATCTAATGCGGCTTCATTAAAATTCACATTTATATCTGCGGAATAGCTGGTTGTGTCTAATTTTTCATCTTCTATTGCGACAGATTCAATCAGACTGCTCAGTTCGTCCGCCGAAATTTCCGCGGCCAATTTTTTTGCATCCAATGGGGTCGTACGCGCGCCCAATGCATCGGCAAATGAAGTGCGACGAGCCTCGGCCATAGCGCTAACCTTTGCCACAGCGCCACTTTCCGCGGTTTTTTCAATCAGAACAGCATGCGCCGGCACAACAAAAAAAGATAAATTACAAATCATAAAGCAGCAGATAAAAAATCCGCAAAAGTTTTTATTAAAATTTCTGCATGCAAAATTCATAATTAAAATGTTGTGCTCAGTCCAACGCGAATACCCATGGACTTATAAAAAGATTCTATTTCGTCATCTTGGCTGCATACCCAATTCGGACAAGAATTTCTCAGTTCTATAATACCCAAAACAGTCGGGTCATTTGCAGCTATCGCGGCGGCCTCGTTCCCATTATAGGGAGCAGCATTTACTGCGTTAGTATACAAAGTAGTATAATAATTTTCATTCAAGAAAGTTTTTGCAGTAGCATTGCTGACATCATAATAATCATATGTAAATCCAATAGACATTTTTACGCTATTTGTCAGTGCGGTTAACCAATTCGCACCAATCCCTATATGCCAAGCATCACCTATACCGGCTGAATCTTCAACACTTTTCGGATGCGCCCAATCAATACGATACGGCTGATCGCCTGTGGATTTATACGCAGGCAGTCCAAATTCCACACGGGCATTTACTGAATTGTTCTGATTGATTTCATAATCCGCATCAACCGCAACATATGGGCCTGACCACGAAGTATCATATTCGTGCGTAGTTTTGGTCTGGGAAAATGAAAATGTATCGCCCAAATAGACATCACCTGCGGGCGTGCTGGTATAGTTCCAAAGAACCGAGTCAATAATTCCGTCCCCGTCTTCATCAATCATAACCAAAGGACTGCACTGGGTTTCGTTCGGCAAAGTAACGCAATACCCCGTCTGCATTAAAAGCCCAGCATTTCTTGTGGTTTTTAAATTATACGATAAATGGCGGTATCCAACAGATGGTGTCAGCTTTGCATTTCCGACATTGAATTTATCAACCAACCCAAAACCCAGGTTAAATCCAAACATGCTGCCCGATTCGCTGGTTCCGGCGGACAGCCCCTTGCCGTAAACATTTCCTAACACTACATCACCCGTAATCCCATCATCCGGATCATCCCAATAAAAAGTATCTACGTAATAGCCACCATTGCTGATGTCGTCGTCAATCATGTGCGAATCGCTGTTTTGCATTCCGTATTTCAGTCCTGCGTCCAGCTTCAACGTGCCAAAATTGTATCCGGCAATGGCGTCAAAAACATTCCAAGAAATATTGTCATAGTGCAAAATACTGCCGGCTTTATTCATATCTATCTGCCAGTTTGCAGTCTGACGTGTGATTCCACCAGACAATGAAAATCTATTTTGGCCAGCTGCAACCTTTGGCGCAGCAGCGTTTTGGTATTGATAAGAATCTGTTGGATAAGACCACTGATTAGCCCCAGCGCCAGCGGTTTGATACCTTGCGGATTGATTGGCAATCGGCTGACCATATTTGTATTGAGGCGATTGATAATACCCATTGTAATAAGTCCCCGCCGCATCAGCAGCAAAAGGCGAAACAAACAAAACAGCAAAAAGCATTGAAAAATTTTTCATATCAAAGAAATCCTGCATTCTTAATCCTATTGTTCTGATTCTAGCATAAAAACCGGCATATTGGAACGAAATTGTTTGACCATCATCAGGAATAAAAATACTTGAAAAAACTAAGTATTAATGTAGAATCCGCACATTCGCGGTCGTGGCGAAATTGGTAGACGCGCAGCACTAAGGATGCTGTGGAGAAATCCTTGGGGGTTCGATTCCCCCCGACCGCACCAGCCTACGTTCGCAAGCGAACTCCGGCTGGCAAGCCCCAAAAATTTTCGCAGATTACAATAACCACCCCGCCCCCGTTGGGGGCACCCCTCCACAGGAGGGGAACACCTATCAATAAAATTGTAAAACACTGGTGATTGGCATTATGTCTGGCGTTCGGTTCCCC
>CAZUED010000015.1:0-15740 GCA_964619545.1 uncultured Muribaculaceae bacterium
GCATATTTAAAAAAGGCAAAAGTTTGGGCTGGATCCTGAACATTTCAATTAAATCGTCAGTCATTTCGGTTGGATAACTAGAGGTAAATCTGATTCGTTTAATCTGGGGCAGGGCTGCAGTCTTTTCAATCAGTCGTGCCAGTGAGTTTTTATATCCATTTACGTTTTGACCCAAGAAGCAAATCTCTTTCGCTCCATTTTCCGCCGCCGCATAAACGTCATTCATAACATCGTCAAAGGGACGAGAGATTTCCCGACCGCGAGTAAATGGCACTATGCAATAAGTGCAGCAATGATCACAACCTTCTTGAATTGGAATATACGCCAAAACAGAGGTTTCAGATACAGGCGGCAGAGAGTCAAATTTTTCCAATCCTGACAAATCAATGCTTAAAAGGCGCGAGTCTGGATTTTCCAAAATTTCAGGAAGTTTATGATAACTTTGTGGACCCAGAACAAAGTTGAGTTCATGAATTCTGCGAAAAGAATTTGCGCCTTCTTCCTTGGCGACGCAGCCAACTATCCCAAACAAAGCATTCGGTTTTTTTGTGTCGCGAATACGTCCTAGTTCTGAAAAAACTTTATTAGATGCTTTTTCCCGAACGGCGCAAGTGTTTAACACAATCAAGTCAGCTGTCGAAACATCATCAGTCTGAGTCAATCCATGCGCGGTCAGCATAGCACTGATTCTTTGTCCGTCATAGACATTCATCTGGCAACCAAAAGTTTTTATGTAAAATGATTTCATTTTTTGGAAGATTTTTATCTTTTCTGACGAGAGAAATGATTATTCACAATTTGCATTTTTTGAATTTGTTTGATTTTGTTATTTTTATATTCAATGTTAGATTTATAATTACTAGTTGTCATCAAGCCCAAGTATCTTATACCCAAAATAGGGCAATATGAAACTATTAAAAAGGTAGTAAAATTTGTTGGTTGTGTCGGTTTCATGTTTTTCCTTTTTATTTTAATTTCTCTCTAACAATTTCATTAACGCTGGCAGGGTTTGCCTGACCACCGGATTTTTTCATAACCGCGCCCACCAAAAATCCCAGCAAGCCGACTTTGCCATTTTTATAATCTGCAACTTGATTTGGATTTTCTGCAATTACTTCATCAACAATTTTTCCAATCGCACCAGTATCAGTTACTTGCTTCATTCCAAATTTACTTGCAATGTCGCGCGGGCTGCCCGCTTCGCCGTCCAACATTTTTATAAAGATGTCTTTTGCTTGCTTGCCGTTAATTTCGCCGTCACGCGTCATATCAACCAGCTGTGCCAAATCTGTTGGCTGCATTTGGAATTCTGGGTGAGCAAACAATTCCGAAATCATCCAGTTCGCAACGCCTTTGGCGCGCGCCGCTGTGTTCCCAACCGCGGCCTCGAACCAAGTAGAATTTTCAACCGATTCGGTCAGTCTGGCTGCGTCATATTCTGACAATCCAAATTCTTTAACATACCGCGCTCGTTTAGCCGTCGGCAATTCAGGCAAAGTTTCACGGATTTTTTCAATTTGGTCGTCGGTAATAATCAGTGGCAATAAATCTGGATCTGGGAAATAGCGATAATCCAGCGCGTCCTCTTTACTGCGCATTACGCTGGTCGTGCCTGAATCTTGATTATAACGCATAGTATCTTGGCTGAGGCTTTCGCCGTTTTCGTAAAGCTCAATTTGACGATTCGCCTCGAACTCTATTGCGTTTTTTATAAACTTGAACGAGACCATATTTTTTGTTTCAGTGCGAGTACGAAATTTCTTTTCCCCAACTTTGCGAACAGAAACATTTACGTCACAACGCATTGAACCTTCTTCCATATTCGCATTGCTGACGCCTGTGGCGCGCGCGATTTCGCGAATCTGACGAAGGTATCTTTCTGCCTCGTCCGGGCTGGTGATAAACGAATTGTTTTCAGGATTTTTAGTGTCCAAGAAAGTTACAATTTCCAATAATGCAATCCCAGACCGATTCAAATCTACAAAAGATTTTGTTGGATGCATATCGTGTTTGTTTTTACCTGCGTCTTGTTCCAGATGGGCGCGCTCGATTAAAACTTTCTTTGTCCCGCCATTATCAGATTCAATTTCAATCCATCCACGACCAACAACAGGTGGCAATTCTGGTGGTTGAGAAATTTGATAGCCTTGGGGCAGGTCAGGGTAAAAGTATTGTTTGCGCGCAAAAATACTGCGATGAGAAATTTCAGCATTGATTGCCAATCCAAAACGAATTGCTTGATTCACGCATTCTTCGTTCAGCACGGGCAGCATGCCAGGCATAGCCGCATCTACAAAAGACACCTGAGTATTTGGCTGCACCCCAGGATTATAATCAGCGGACGCGCCAGAAAATAATTTAGATTTACTTAAAACCTCGATATGGGTTTCCAAACCGATAACCAGTTCCCAATCCGCAGTTTTGCCCTTTATTACATAAGTCATTTTATTCTCCCATCACTATCGTTGGGCGGTTGTCCAGATTTGCAAAAGCCTCAATGTGCTTTGCCAGTTGCAAAACCTTTGCGTCATCAAATTTGCGTCCGACAACTTGCATCCCAAGTGGCAAGCCATTTCCGCTGTGTCCTGCTGGAACGCTGACCGCAGGGACCCCGGCCAAATTCATCGCAACCGTGAATAAGTCCAAAGCATACTCTTCCAATGGAGTCATTTTAGAATCTAATGGAAACGCAGTGTTTGCACCAGATGGGCATACAATCAAATCACACTTTGCAAAAGCCGCGTCAAATGCGTCCGCAATCATACGACGAACGCGCGCAGCTTGCATAAAATAAACCTCGTAAGATTCGCTTGATAAAACCGCAGTGCCGATAACCATACGACGCTGAACCTCTTGCCCGAATCCATCCGCACGAGTTTTCATATAAGTGTCAATCAGGTCTTTGCCTGGCGCGCGCAGCCCATATCTCATTCCGTCATAGCGCGCCAAATTTGATGAAGCCTCGGCCGGTGCGATAATGTAATACGCTGCCAGCGCGTCCAAAATGTTAGGAATAGAAACAGATACAATTTCTGCGCCCAAATCTTGCAAGTCCTTGGTCCGCTGCATCCACAGCGATTTCATATCGGACGAAATTGCAACATCTTCCAGCTCTTTTATCACTCCGATTTTCATATCTTTGATGTCCAAAGGCTTGTTTGTGATTGATAATTCTTGTGTTGCAGAAGTAGATTCGCGTGCGTCATGACCCGCCATCACAGACAGCATTAAAGCGCAATCATCAACGGTTCTTGCGATAGGGCCCGGGTGATCCAACGAGCTGGCAAATGCGACGCAGCCCCAGCGAGAGCAAACCCCATAGGTTGGTTTCATTCCGACCAAGCCAGTAATTGATGCGGGAAAGCGAATACTTCCACCGGTATCAGTTCCAGTTGCAATCAGTGCAAGACCGCCGGCCACTGCCGAGGTTGAACCGCCAGATGATCCACCTGCAGTCAATTTGCGATTTCTTTGATAAGGATTTATTGGCGCGCCGAAAAAACTGGTTTTAGACATAGTTCCCATTGCGAACTCGTCCAGATTAGTTTTGCCCAACAAAGTTGTTCCAGCGTTTGCCAGTTTTTCTGAAATTGCAGATTCATATTCAGGAACAAAATTTTCCAGCATTTTTGATGCGGCAGTTGTGCGAATTCCGCGTGTCGCGAACAAATCTTTCATTCCCAGTGGGATTCCCTCTAGTGCCCGCGCGTTGCCGTCCGCATATCGTTTATCAGATTCAGCAGCGTCAGCCAACGCCCGCTCGGGCGTTTTGGTGATATAGCAATTTAATTCTTTGCCGAATTTTTCTATGCGGTCCAGATAAGCACGCGTCAATTCAGTCGCAGAAATTTTCTTTGTGCGCAAATTTTCCAGTGCTTCGGTCAGTGTCAGGTCTATCAGGTTCATTTTATTCATCCATAACTTTTGGTACGGCAAAGTATCCGCGGGATACGCCGGCTTCATCAGGGGTGTTTGCCAAAATGCT
This sequence comes from uncultured Muribaculaceae bacterium, assembly GCA_964619545.1. Classification (GTDB taxonomy): domain Bacteria; phylum Pseudomonadota; class Alphaproteobacteria; order Rs-D84; family Rs-D84; genus WRCA01. Next base: position 3,986 of record CAZUED010000015.1, read on the forward strand.
ACCCGGAATTCCGCCACCCGTTACCACATCCGAGCGCAAGGGCAGGTCATTTTCAGCCGGCGTCAGCATAGGTTCGACCCCACTGGTATCAATTTTTTGCAATTTATCAATCCAATCAACGATAGAGTCTATCTTCATTTGCTCCAATTTATCGTCAGGTATTTCAATCCTGGCCAGATTTGTAAATTTATGCAGTTGCTGTTTAGTGAATGCCATAATTGTTGCTCTTTATAAAATAACAGCTATAATCATAACATGGCATTAACGGATTTCAAGGATTTTCCGCGTTTGGGGCGCATTTTGGGCATTGATTGGGGCGCCGTGCGGATTGGCGCGGCGATTTCGACACCTGATTGGGAATTTATTTTTCCACAACCGCAAATTGCAAATAGTAAAGAGCAATCTGCAGTCTTTGAGATTGTTAAAATTATAGAATCTGAAAAAATCGTTGGAATTGTCCTGGGACTGCCGCTTTATTCAGATGGAACAGATTCTGGTACTACGAAAAAAGTTCGGGAATTTGCAGAACTTTTAGCCGAAAAGATTTCGATTCCGGTTGTTTTTCTGGAAGAAAACTTGACCAGCGTAGAAGCAAGCGAAAGAATTACATGTAAAGATAAAAAAGCAATTTTAGATTCTGAATCCGCAGTCGTTATTCTTGAAAATGCGATTGCTATGTTAAAAAGGCAAATATGATGAATATAATTTATCTGAAACAGGATTTGTCGGACGAGCAAACCGCCGCACTGATGAATTCTGCAGAATTGGCGATTGATACAGAATTGACCGGTCTGGACATTCACAGCGATCAGTTATGTCTGGTTCAGTTGCGTGCTCGCAATTCCGATGATTTTTATCTGGTTCAGATTTTTGATAATAAAGAATATCCAAATTTAGCGCGCGTTCTGTCTAATCCTAAATCTATAAAGATTTTCCACTATGCCCGTATGGATTTGTTGATGATTTATAAACGCCTGGGCGTTTGGGCTATGCCTGTATTCTGCACAAAAATAGGTGTTTTATTAGCGCGTCCAAAACGTGGTCATACTTTGCAAAACTCGCTGCGCGAGATTTTCAAGATAGAACTGGATAAAGAAGAATGCTGCAGCAACTGGACATTAAAACTGACTAAAAAGCAACAGCAATACGCGGCAAATGATGTTGTGTATCTACACATGTTGAAAGACTATCTGGTTGATAAACTACAGGATAAAAACAGATTGGAATTTGCCCAGAAATGTTTTGATTTTCTGCCAACCAGATGTCAATTAGATATGGACTGGGGCGAAAGAGATATTTTTGGATACAATCCAAAATAATTTATTTTTTACCTGCGCTGCCCATTATATTTATATTTTTATCTTTATACAATTGGGTCATTTTATCGCGGGCGTCAGACAGATAAGCTCGCGGGTCAAAAATCTCTGGCTTTTGTGAAAAAATTTGACGAATCGCCGCGGTGAATGCTAATCGTGCGTCAGAATCCACATTGATTTTGCAAATGTTCATTTTGCGGGCAGCTATCAATTGGTCTTCTGGGATTCCCAGTGCGCCAGTAATTTTTCCGCCAAACTTGTTTATCTGTTTGACCAAATCTTGGGGCACGGAAGATGCACCATGCAGAACCAATGGAAAATCGGGCAATTGCTTTTCTATCTTTTCCAAGATGTCAAAACGCAATTTATCAGTTGGGGATTTCATCTTATACGCCCCATGTGAAGTTCCAATAGAAACAGCCAGTGAATCAACGCCTGTTTGTTTAACAAATCGGACAACGTCATCTGGATTTGTATATTGGGTTTCGGCAACATTCACTTCTTCTTCTATGCCGACCAATGCGCCCAGTTCGGCTTCGACTGAAACGCTATATTTATGTGCGTAATCAGCAACCTTTTTTGATATAGCAAGGTTTTCATCAAATGATTTATTTGATGCATCAATCATCACACTTGAAAATCCCATATCAATACATTCTTTGCAGGTGTCAAAATCTGCACCATGGTCCAGATGCAGTGCAATCGGAATGTTCAGACTCCGAACCGCTGCGCTGGCCATTGCCATCAAAATTTCAGTACCGACATATTTTCGCGCACCATTTGATACTTGTAAAATCACTGGCGATTCGGTCGTTGCACAGGCCGCAAGAATCGCCTGCAGTTGCTCAAGGTTATTAAAATTATAGGCCGGTACTGCATATCCGCCACGCAAAGCGTTGCACAGCATTTCGTCAGTATTCACAAATCCAAATTCTTTGTATTTCATAAGACTTATTATATCACAAAATACTAACCAAATAAATCTTGACAATGCAAATAAACATTTTATAGTTTTGTCAAACAGCAAAAGGATTTGTTATGAAAAAACTGATTTTATCTTTCTTGGCTATCGCAGTTTTATCTGGATGTGCATATACTCATTATAAAAAAGACGAAAGCTATATTCAGTCTGATCATGACTGTATTGTTAAAACATCTGAATGGGGCGTAGTTGATCGTAACGACAAAGATGTAAAAAGCCGTGTTGTTTATCCGAATACAGCCTGTGCAGAATTAATGGGCAAGAAAACAGCACCACAAAAAACAACAATAACAATTCAAAGCATAAAGCGTGTATATATGCGTAATAATTGCAAAGCGTCATATGGCACTTGGTGCAAATAATTAAAAATAAAAAAATCGCCGCAATCGCGGCGATTTTTTATACATCTAAATCCTTCACAAACTTTGCATGTTCGGTTATAAATTTGAATCGGAACTCGGGCTTTTTGCCCATAAGTTCTGTTACCAAGGTACGTGTTTTTTCCGAGTCTTCAGATCCGTCTTCGGTCTTTGGAGGCAATTCGACCCGAATCAAACGTCTGGTTTTTGGATTCATTGTCGTTTCTTTTAATTGGTTTGGCATCATTTCGCCCAATCCTTTGAAGCGTGAAATTTCCAGTTTTTTACCCTTGTATTTCGTGGCTTTTAATTCTTCCAGCTGTTCATCTGTATCAACGTAAACAGATTCTGTTCCGTGTGTTAATTTATAAAGCGGTGGGCAAGACAGATACAAATGGCCCCCATGAATTAATCCGGGCATATCGCGATAAAAGAAAGTCATAAGTAATGATGCGATGTGTGAACCGTCAACGTCTGCATCGGTCATTATAATAATCTTTTCGTATCTTAATTTTGATTCATCCCAATCTTTTGCTGTGCCGGCGCCAATAATGTCAATCAATTCACCCAATTCTTTATTTGCTGTGAATTTTTCATCACTATTACTCATCACATTCAAGACTTTGCCGCGTAGGGGCATAATTGCTTGGGTTGCGCGATCACGTGCTTGCTTTGCTGTGCCACCTGCAGATTCGCCTTCTACTATGAACAATTCTGTTCCAGCAATACCATGTTTGGAACAATCTGCCAACTTGGCTGGCATGCGTGCACGTTTGGTCGGGGTTTTTCGCGCAATGTCTTTGACAGCCTTGGTCTTTATACGCGCATTTGCCAAGTTTATTACAAATTCTAATAAGGCGTTTGCAGTCTTTGGATCGGACGCCAAGAACATTTCCCAAGGATCAGAGACTGCTTTTTCTGTATAACGAGTAATTTCAGGATTACTTAATTTTTCCTTGGTCTGACCCAAAAATTGTGGGGTTTTATAGAAAACTGATAATAAAACCGCTGCGGAATCAAAGACGTCTTCGGCGATAATTGCGGCACCAGCTTTATTTCCAACCTTTTCGGCATAATTTTTTAATCCCTTGGTAATTGCACTGCGAAAGCCAGATTCATGTGTTCCGCCATCAATGGTCGCGATAGTATTGCAATAGCTGGCGAAAAATCCATCGTCAGACGCTGCGCCATTTTCGTCGGTCAAGAAGGTTAATGCCCATTCAGCGCGAAAACCTGCATCTTCTACCCATTCGGTATTTCCCGCAAAAATCTTTGGTAGAATTTGTGGTTTGCCGTTAGTCGTCTCAGACATTCTGTCAGCTACGCCGTTCGGATAATAGAAAGTCGCATTTGCCGGCAGATTCATATCTTCGGTCAATAAATCTGGCGCGCAATTCCATTCAACACGAACGCCGCGAGACAGATAAGCCTTGGCACGCGCCAAGCGATAAATTTTTACAGGTTTAAATACAGCATTCGCGCCAAAAATTTGTTCGTCCAAGGTAAAGCGAACGCTGGTTCCTTGGGTTTTGGTGGTTTCCCCGCGCTCGGTTGTGCCAACAGACCGACCACGTGAAAACTTCTGGGTCCAAAAATAACCATCACGTGCAACTCGTACTATAGTTTCAGCGGATAAAGCGTTAACGACTGCCGCACCGACGCCATGCAAACCACCACTGGTTTTATAAACGTCATTATTGAATTTTCCGCCAGAATGCAGTGTAGTAAAGATTATTTCCAGCGCTGATTTTCCGGGAAATTTTGGATGCTCGCCCACAGGAATACCGCGGCCGTCATCGGTAATTTCAATGGTTTTTGCATCAATCAATGAAACCGAGATTTTTTTGGCAAAACCGGCCACAGCCTCGTCAATAGCGTTATCAATAATTTCGGTTGGCAAGTGGTGCCAAGCTTTCTCGTCCGTTCCACCGATATACATTCCGGGACGCAGACGAACAGGCTCCAGCCCTTCCAGGACCTGGATGTCTGACGCATCGTAAGATTGTTGGTTTTTATTTGCCACGGCGGGCAGGTTAGCGCAAAAATAAAAACATTTCAAGTAGCTTGATTTTTTTGTGTGCGGCATTATATTCTAAAGCGCTATGAATAAAAATCCTTATGAAGTTTTAGGCGTCGCTAAAAACGCATCGGAAGCAGATATTAAAAAGGCTTATCACCGGCTGGTTATGAAGCATCATCCTGATAAAAACCCCGGTGATAAATCTGCAGAAGAAAAGTTCAAAGAAATCAATAATGCTTTTGATGTTCTGAAAGATCCGCAAAAGCGCGCAGCATATGACCAATTTGGCGAGGCCGCCTTTGCCGGTGGCAATGGTGCGTCCGCTGGCGCTGGCAATCCTTTTGGAAATATGGGTGGTGGTGGATTTCGCTTTGATATGGGCGGCGGCAACATGGAAGACATTATAAAAGAAGCCATGAAGTCTTTTGGATTTGCAGGTGGAATGGGTGGATTTGACATGGGCGATGGGGCCGAGGCATCACACGCTGGCCGTGATATGCTGCATGAAATTGAAATCTCATTAAAAGATGCCTTTCTGGGTAAGACCGAAACAATCAAATTTACCAGTGGTGTTAAATGTGAAAAGTGCAGTGGACATGGAACTGCGGATGGAAAACCTGCGCCAGTATGCAAAACTTGCGGCGGGTCCGGCGTTGTTCACACCCGTCGTGGTTTGTTTGCGATGGAATCAGTTTGCCCGGATTGCCAAGGATTGGGGCGGAAAATTTCTAAAAAATGCAGTGCTTGCGATGGAACTGGCACAAATCAAAAAAGACGAGAAATCCAGGTAAACATTCCAGCCGGGATTCAAGACGGCGCCAGAATTCGTTTAGCTGGGCAGGGTGAAGCGGGCATGATGGGCGCGCCAGCTGGAGATTTTTTTGTAGATGTTCATATTTTGCCAGATGCTAAATTTAGGCGCGCTGGCAGGGATTTGTTTATGCGCGAGAAGATTCCTTTTACAACACTTGCGCTGGGTGGAGAAATTGAAATTGAAACAATAGATGAAAAAAAGCTGGATGTAAAAATCCCCAGTGGAACCCAGGTCGGGGAACGTATGCGCGTGCGTGGACGCGGCTTTCCTGGCGGTGATTTATTTATAGAAATTGCGACCGAGGTCCCAACAAAGCTGAATGATAAACAAAAAAAGGCTTTAGAAGAATTTGCCGGTGTGGGTGCAAAAAAGAAGCACGGATTTTTTTAATCTGCGAAATTTCCAATAATAAATGTATTGACAAACACAATAAGCTTCATTAAGCTGATGCGGTTTTGTCAATTATTATAAAAAATAAATGGAAATTAAAATGAAAAGAGAAATTGTTAATAGAATAAAGACAGGTGCTTTAGTTGGTTGGACTTGTTGGTTAGGGGTATGTTCTTTTACAGAAGCATTTTTGCGTATGACAGAATATGAAAACTGTAAGGGGAAAATACTTTCACCAGTAGAAGAGTTTACAAAAGAGACTATGTTTGGTGGAACTAAGCATATGACCACTTATTATATTGATATTAATTCTGATAAAATTGCGGATAGAATAAAAGAAGTAAGTGATAATTCAAACAAACCAAAATTCCATGCGGGCGATAGTGTTTGTGTAAGCACCCCGTTTTTTGCCGGCCCTTTTCGCCGATTTATGACCAAAATAGAAAAGGTAAGATAAAAATCCGCCCAACTGGGCGGATTTTTTAATCTTCTTCTTTGTCCGGAATTTCGCCATTGGCAGAAAGCAGAACTGCAATCCATCTGGTTTTATCAAATTGAGCCGTTATAATAAATGTTGCAACCAGCAATGGAACGCTGAAAAACATTCCGATCGCGCCCCATATCATTCCCCAAAATACCAAGTTTATCAGAATCGCAAGGGTGGAAAGGTTCAGTGTTTTCCCAGTTAATTTTGGTTCTATAACGTTGCTAAGCAGGATTTGTATCGCTATCAACCCACCAGCAACCATTAATGGCGTATGCAATGTGCTGGCTGTAATAAGTGAATAAAATAAAGGCAATGCTGTTGCCACAATCGCCCCGAAAGTTGGGATATAGTTCGTTATGAATACCACGAATGCCCATACCGCTGCAAATTCCAGTCCCAGGTATTTCAACCAGAAATAAGACAAGAGTGCTGTCGCCACAGAAACAGCCGTCTTCATGAACATATATTTTTTCATGTTTGTGCCGATTGAATCCAAAATAAAATTTACTTTCTTGAATTGACGACTTTCTGGGAATAGGCGAGCGATTTTTTTACGAAATGTACTTTGTTCTATAAACATAAATAACATATAAACCAATACCATTCCAAATGAAAGCATGGCATTGCCAAGTGACACACCCAGATTCGCAGCAATACCAGCAAAATCTGGCAAAACTGATGGATCAATTTTTATCCCCAGAACATCTGAAAAATAATGTGATAAAGTCATCAGTCTTGATTGAATTTCCGGAAGACGTGCGGAAAGCTCTGTAAACATGGGTCTTATTTGTGTGGCAAAGGCATACATCAATCCGACCAATGTGGCAATAGAAAAAACAAATGCGATGCCATCAAAAACTCTACATAACGATTGATTCGGGGTACAATACTTTTTACCAAAAGGCAGAAGTTTTCTGTAATATGCTGCAATTGCGTTCGTTAAATACCAAAGAAAAGCCGCAACAATCAATGGCACAAACACAGGTTTGCCCAGAACAAGCAAAACTAAAACGCCAAGAAAAAGTAGAAGTCCATGCATGATTTTTACTTTATTTATTTTTCAACGTCGGTTATCTGAATTTGTTCACCCATATTAAGTGATGGTTTGGTGGCATCTGCAAATGCCCAAATTATGGCGATAATAACCGCAATGTTTAGTACAGCTGTGGCTGTTGCAAAGATGCCACCCAAATTCTGACGCAACTTTTTGTAAGCCAGTAGTGTTCCACCCAGTACCAATGAAACAGCATAGAAAATAATCATTGTTTTAACATCAGAAAGTATCAAAATCCCAGCTGAGGCGATAAATATCAGAAATGCAATTATAGTATTGCGTTGGTTTTTAACAATCCAGTTTGCAAGTCCTTGCAATGGTTTAATTTTTGTTGTCAAATCTTGACTTTTTTTATTGCTATCAGAAATCAAAAATCCTGAAAACCAAGTAATACCAAGCCCAAAAGGCACAGACATCCATAATTTCCATTTTGGAATGTTTTGCAGACGAGCACGACAGAACAATGCTTTCATTTTCAATACACTTGTTCCTGCAAGAAAAATCATCAGAATAATCGCCACTACCCCAAGTGCCATTACAAAATTAAGGCTTGTCATGCTGTTTTGCATCCAAATAGCAACGAATCCTATTATTGCCAACAAAATCAAACTGATAAAGCTTTGTGCAATGTTTAACATTATAAAGCTTTTATGTCCCAGTTGATTATCTGGTGTCCAACTTATTATTTTATAAATTGAAAATGCTGTAAGCGCAAAGCCAATTGCACCCAGAATCAATGTACCCAAAATTGTTACCTGGGTTTGGAAAAAAATATTTGTCAGAAAAGCAAACACTATTATTAATGCCGAAAATAATCCGGTAAATTTCATTGGTGCCCAAAATAACCATCTTGAAAGATATAAAGAATTTTCTGATGATGAGGTTTTTCGTTTAATTGTCATGATTTAATTTCCTTGGTTTTCCTGTCTCATTCTACCACAATTTTGCCATCTGATAAAGTTGTGATTGTGTTTGGATTTGCCAGCTGTGTAAATTTCTCTTGATGCGAAATAAAAAGAAAACTGGTGCCAGGCATTTCATTCATAATTTCAGCAAAAATTTTTTGAGTTGTCGCGTCAGCTCCAGAATCAGGCTCATCCAGAATAGCAAGAATAGGGTTCGTCATCAACAATCGTAAAAACATCAAGCGCTTGCGTTCGCCACCGGAAAATCCGACATTGATGCTGCGGTTCAGCCATTCTTTTGGAATATCTAAACGAGCACGAGCATCTTCCAAGCGTGCCAGAAATTCGCCCATGGATAATTCTTTGCCCGTCTGAAAATGATGATGTGCCGCAATAGAATGTTTAAGGAAGCTTAACAACGAAAGACCTGGAATTTCAGGAACATTTTGCGCACCAATAAAAATTCCCATCAGTGCACGTGTTGTGGCGTTTTCATCACTGATGTCACGACCGCCAAAAATTATTTTTCCCGATTTTATTTTATAATCGGAGTTACCAGCAATCGTTTGGACCAAAGTAGTTTTTCCAGATCCATTTCGACCGCGCAACAGGTGTCGTGCACCACTGGCTATATCAAGATTAATTTTATGCAATAATTCTTGGTCACCAAATGATACGGAAAGATTTTTTATTTCTAATAAATTCATAATTTCGAACTCCTAACTCTTCAGCGCCATTTGTATCAGTTGTTTGCTTTCTACTAAAAACTCCATAGGTAGACGCGAAATTACGGGCGCGGCCATTCCACCGACTATCAATGCAGTTGCTTCATCTTCTGCAATTCCGCTTTGCGCCAGATAAAGCAGGGCGGCTGCATCTATTGCGCCACTGGTTGCTTCATGGCTTTGTTCGTTTTCCCCGTTGCCTATAATGATTCGTGGCAGAGTATTCAGTATTGCATCATCACCAATCATTCGGCTGTCGCATTTACTTGCGTTCTTTGCGCCGTATGTTTGGGCGCCGAACGAAACAAGTGAACGGAAAGTCTGAACTGATTTTTCCAATGCCACACCATAGGAAACTATATTAGAACTGCTGTTATCTCCAATATGAATCATTTTTGTTCCGGTATCGGCTTGTTGCATATCCCTGGTAATTGAAAGCGAATAAAAATCTGAATGTGCGCGTACCCCCGCCAAAATTGATGAAGGATATTTCCAGGTCTTGGCACTGCCGATTTCAATCTGGGTCCAAAGTAATTTTGCGTCCGTCTCAACACGACCACGTTTTGTTACAAAGTTATAGATGCTGTTTGCCCAATTCTGAACAGTCGCATATTTCACAACTGCATTGTCCATTACCACGATTTCCACAACGCCGCTGTGCAGTTGATGATTTGGGCGGCGTGGTGCGCTGCACCCCTCCATATATGAAAGCTGTGCACCAGGTTCTGCAATTATTAATGTCCTTTCAAACTGACCAATTTTAGCCGTTTCTATTCTGAAATAACTGGCCAGATCAATCGGGCACTTTGTGTTTTTTGGAACATAAACAAAAGTACCATCGGAAAATACAGCCGCGTTTAATGCTGCAAAAAAGTTATCTGTTTGCGAAACAATGCTGCCCAGATACTTTTTTACTAAATCTGGGTATTTTTGAACAGCTTCGGAAAAAGGTAAGAAAATTATACCCAGGCGTGACAGCTCGGCCGTCCAACTGGTATTAACCGACTTGGAATCAATAACCAGATCTGTCGCCATACCCAGCAATGCCTTTTGTTCTTCGGGGGGCAGACCCATTTTTTCATAGGTCGCTTTCAGGTCGGAATTATCAACAGGTTTTGCGACATGGAAATAATCCAGCGAATCGTAATCTATGGGATCATAGTCTATTTCTGCCCAATGGGGCTCAATCATTTTTTTCCACGCAGAAAAAGCCGCCAATCGCCAATTGGTCAGCCAATCTGGTTCAGCCCGAGCGGCCGAAATTTCACGGATAACATTTTCGGATAGTTTTTTCATTCATTTGCCAACTGCCTTGCCTGAGCCAATAAGGTCATTGTTTGTCCCAGCAGTCCGTCTGAAAAAGTTGCTGTTAACAATCCATCTGAATCTGCCGACGACAGATAGCTTAAAAATTTTGACGCATGATCTGTATAGGTTTCGGCAGCACGTGCTATATGCGAGTCTAATTTTATTGATTGGCGAATTTGTTCCAGCACATATGGATTTTTTGCGTATTCATCCATCAGGCCCCCGGCCCATTGCCATAACGGATGTTCGGGCGTTTCACGTGGACTAATGCCGACTGCAGCTGTGATGGGTATCAGTTTTTGCAATAGATCTTGATAAATTATTTCGCCATTCTGCGCGACAACGTTTGTTGCTGCACGGGATTTCAATGCGTTTTGCATTTTTGCAATGGCGGCGGTTTGTGATGTCAACTTTGCCGTTAATGCGCTGGTTCTGCGAACAAGAAGCAGGGTCATGATCAGTACCAGTAATCCGATTGCGGCCCCGGCGATTGAAAAAATTTCAGAATGCATATAAAATCCTTTTGACTGATTCTAGCATAATTTTCTGTAATCGCAAATCACTAACAATGGATGACTATTGACTTGACGGCGATTCGCAAAAATTGCTACAATAAGCACGATGTTAGAATCCAAAGGAAGGATAATGTTCCGAAAATTCTTTATTTTTGCGCTTTTTGCGACAGCATGCGGATATGCATTTGCATCTGATTGCACCAGCGCGCAACCAGTTTGGCCAGCACAAGGGTCTGATGCGGATGTGCAATTTAATAATAATCAGGGCTATTACGAAGACCCCGATAATGTTCGCATAGTTTCCAAAGTTGGTCAGGATATGGTTGTTGAAAACAATTTTAATATAGGTGGACGTGGTGGTGAATTTTGGTCGGGTGGTGCAGATTTGACGCAACCTTATCAGGCTCCGGCTGGATTTAATGCTTTTGAATCCCAGGCGGAAATGCCACTGATGCACACTGAAATGATCGAAGATGATGGTGGATCGGTATTGGCGGTTTCGCGTTCTGGTAAACAAAAGGTTAAAAGCCCCGAAGATGGAGTGATCATAAATGGTTCATCTGCTTCGGCTTCATCAGATTACTTTGATGTGGAAGAGGCGGACGCCGCAGTTCCAGGCGCAGCAAGCGATCAAGTTCGCAGCTGGGTCGTGGCATCGGGACAAACCTTACGCGATGTTTTGCAGGAATGGTGCGACAAGGAAGGATGGGATTTGGTTTGGAATACATCAAGGGAATATCCAATACAAGCATCTGCCGTGTTCAAGGGACGTTTTATGGATGTGTCCAGTGCATTGGTTCGTAATTTCAGTCGTGCAAACCCAATACCATATGCAAAATTCTTTAAAGGGAATCGAGTATTGGTTATAACAACAACAGAA
>CAZUED010000016.1:0-12282 GCA_964619545.1 uncultured Muribaculaceae bacterium
AATGATGAAGCAAATGAAAATGCATTTGAAGAAGACTGGTTTAAAACCGGGGATTTGGGTATACTGGATAAGAAAAAACGATTGATAATCAAAGGTCGACAAAAGCAGGTCATTGTTCTGGAATCTGGTAAAAATGTTTATCCAGATGAATTGGAAGATTTATATCTGCAAAATGATGAAATACTGGCAGCTGCAGTGCTGGAACGAATAATAAATGGCAAAGTTGTTGCTTATGGCGTGTTCCAGGTAAAACCCGGCACAAGTGTTACAAAAGTATCTTTACTATTAAAGGCATCAAATCTGACCATTGCGCCATACAAATGGGTCAGCCATTTTGCAATAACCGAAGAAGAATTGCCCATGACCAGTGCAAAAAAAACGAAACATCATGAAATAGCAGCAATGCTGGATCGTGGTGAATTCAAGCAGTTGTCGGAGTAGCAGTAAACAAGAAAATAATTATTATGAAAATTCGTTATATTACTTGTTCAGATATGCGAGAAGATACCCCAATTGAAAAAGCTGTGGAGTTATTGGGGTTTTGGGAAAAGGCTGAGCTTGGCATCCAGGTACACCCCCTCTGCCATGCAAAATGGAATGCCGCGAAATACCTGGTTTAACCAATTGCTGAATTTATCAGAGAATAAAACCGCGGCATTAAACATTGCTGTTCATGTGAATTATGATTGGTGCTCGGATTTTTGTAAGGGTAAAATAGCCCCAGAACTTTCAGATTGGCTGAGGCGCCGTGTTAAAAACACCGATCAACCACTTATTAAAAGATGGCAGTTGAACATTGGTGATGAAACAAATGGTTTTGATGAGCATGCTCTTGCAAAAATTATTTCTGATTTTCAAAATACAGAATTTATTTTTATCTATAACGAAAAATGTTCCGTACAAGAATCTATAGAAAAATTAGATAAAACAGGGGCAAAATTTTCTTTGCTATTTGATAGTTCATATGGCTACGGAATTACTCCAAAAAATTGGTCCAAGCCAATTTTTGACCATCACCCCCAAGGATATGCTGGCGGATTATGTGGTGAAAACGTAATTGAAAACATGGATAAGATTTCAAAAAAAATTCCGAAAAACTATGAAACCTGGGTTGATGCCGAAGGAAAACTGATGAAACCGGGCACGCGTAAATTTGATCTGGATAGGGCCCAATCATATATTCGCAATGTATTAAAGTGGTTGGAAACTAATAACATTCGCAATTAAATAAAAATCGCCCAATTGGGCGATTTTTATTTAACGTGTTTTATATAGTTTATTTTTAATAATGCCATTATGTTTTTAACCCTGTCTTTGTCTTTGCATGTCATTTTTTGGAAAGCAATTTCATTTTTTTGAAGCCATATTTCTAATTCTGTATCTATATTTTTTGCTTCATTTTCTGTCTGGAATCTACCTTTTTGCTCATATTCTTTATTACGCGTTAAAAGTATATTTGTAAAATCCAGATTGTATTCTTGTCGGCTTCTTTGTAAATGTTCACTCATAATACGCAAAACCGAATCAGTGCTCCCCGCCTTTTGATAATAAAATCCAGCCAGCTGGATAGGTGAATCTGTAATTATGTAATCGACCTTTCCATAAAGCCGGCTTTGCTCGTGCATCTGTTTTGCTGCTATATAAATTTGAGCGTCCGCATTAATTGTTTTTTGCTCCCACGCGTATTTTTTGGCGTATTCGGCAACATATTCGGCATTAAAATTCATTTCTTTCAATGCCGCCATCAAGGAATGGGCCGTTGTTGATTTTCCGACACCTGGCCCGCCGAAAAATCCGATAATTTTTGTTCTTTTATCTGTCATTTTTTCTCCTTTGTTTTTGGCTTTTTAAAAAAACGCCCATTCGGGCGGTTTTTATTTACTTTGTCTTTTCGTTATCAAAATTTAACTTTTTTATCATAAGTTTATTTTTAGGTGCAGATTTTATTTTTTCATTTTCAATCTTCAACAATTCTTGAAAAGTTGGTTTCAGTATCAGCGTATGCCCTTCTGGGTTTATACATTCTCTTTCCACAATTGTGCATCTGTCTGTTATTTGTATTGAATTTCCAACATTTTCGGGCATGACAGAATTTATCATTACGTTAATTATTAAATTTGATTTTAACCGCACCGCATAAACGGCAGGTCCGTAAAAGTCTTTTACTTTAATAATTTCTATTATTTCGCCAGTAATATAATTATTCATTGTTTTTTATTGTTTTGTATACATTCTCGATGTGAATTATAAATAAAAAATTCCGATTTGCATTAAAAAAATACCCCATACGGGGTATTTTTATATCTGGTGGATGATGAGGGGCTCGCTCGGTGCTTCGCACCTGTGCGGCATTCGTTCTCGTTGCACTTTGTGCAACTGCGCTTGCCTTGCGGCTCGCTGACTCATTGTCGAACCCCGGGGTTCTCGTCCAAACAAAATAACAAAAATAAAATGACCCATAAAGGGTCATTTAATTTTTGGTGGATGATGAGGGACTCGAACCCCCGACCCTCTCGGTGTAAACGAGATGCTCTACCAACTGAGCTAATCATCCAATGATTATTCTGGCATCGGCATTCCAGCCGTTGCAGCAGACATAACCCGATCAATCAAATCATCAGCTTTGGCCTTGGCATCGCTAAATGCCGCTGCAACCAACGCTGTCATTGTTTCCAGGTCTTCTTTTACCACATCTGGATTCAATGTCAACTTGATTAAATCATATTTTCCACTTAATTCAACAATTGCCAAACCATTACCAGCGATTCCTTTGACACTGGTCTTGCCCAGCTGTTCCTGGGCATCAGAAACCTTGCTTTGCAGTTGTTTAGCTTGTTCCATTAATGCTTTCATGTCCATTATTTCTTCTCCTCGTCCCCTGTTTTCTGGTTGATTCCGACCATGGAAAGACGGGTTTTGCCACGTTTATCCACGCCCAAGTATTTTACAAATACCTTGTCGCCCTCTTTCAATTTAGCATCTTCGATTTTGTTCAAACGCTCGCCAGTAATTTCAGAAATATGCACCAATGATTCGAAATTACCATTCATGATTTTTACGAACAATCCAAAATCTTTCATTCCAGATACAACACCTTCGTAAATTTGATTAACTTCTGGTTCGGCCGTAATCCCTTTGATTCGAGCCATCGCGTTTTCAGCGTCAGACTTGTCAGTCGCCATAATCTTTATAGTGCCATCATCAGTAATGTCTATGCTGGTATTGGTTTCTTTGGTCAGTGCCTGAATCACGCTGCCACCTTTACCAATCACTTCACGGATTTTATCTGGATTGATTTTCATAACAAATGTTTGTGGTGCGTATTCGGACAATTCTTTGCGTGGTGATTTTATCGCCTTGGTCATAATTCCCAGAATATGCATACGGCCGTCACGCGCCTGGCCCAGTGCCTTTTTCATAATGTCAAAGGTGATAGATGTTATTTTTATATCCATCTGCAATGCCGTGATACCCTTATCCGTTCCAGTTACCTTGAAATCCATATCGCCAAGGTGATCTTCATCACCCATGATGTCGGTCAAGACTTCGAATTCGTCGCCTTCTTTAATCAGTCCCATTGCGATACCTGCAACTGGTCTGGTCATTGGGACTCCGCCGTCCATCAAAGCCAGAGTTGTTCCGCAAACCGTTGCCATGGACGAGCTGCCGTTAGATTCCAAAACATCTGAAACAGCGCGAATTGTGTAATCAAATGTTTCCTTGGTCGGAAGCATGGGATTGATAGCCCGCCATGCTAATTTTCCATGTCCCAGTTCGCGACGCTTTGGTGCACCTATACGGCCAGTTTCGCCGACAGAGAAAGGTGGAAAGTTATAATCCAAAATAAAGCGGTCATCAGATGCGCCATCCATTGATTCGATAGGACGAGCATCTTTATCATTACCCAAAGTCAAAGTAACCAAAGCCTGGGTTTCGCCGCGAGTAAACAATGCAGAACCATGAGTTCTTGGCAGAACGCCAACTTCGACCTCAATCGGGCGAACTGTCTTAGAATCACGGCCATCGATACGAGGCTTTTTATCCAAGATGTTGCGACGCATGATACGGGCAGTAATTGCTTCGATAATTTCAGCCGACCACGCTTTCTGTAAATCAGTTGCGTCGGTAATTGATGCAGCAGCATCTGCCTTGATAGCGTTCAATGCGCTGTAACGTTCCATCTTTGCCGCAATGGTCAAAGCTTCGGAAATTCTGTCAGCAAAACGTTCAAGGTCAGACTCGATACGTTTGTACTCTTCCGAGCGTTCAACAATTGCCCAAGTTTCATTACCTGCTTTTTCTTTTAATTCGTTGATAGCAGCAATAACTGGTTGGAAAGCGTCAAATCCAAATTTAACTGCGCCCAACATTTCTTCTTCGGTCAGTTCGCCTGCCTCGGATTCTACCATCAAAACACCATCTTTGGTTCCGGCAACAACCAGTTCCAGTTCTGAATTTTCAATTTCTTTTTTTGAAGGATTCAACAAATACTTTCCGTCAGCAAATCCAATGCGAGCCGCACCAATTGGTCCCATAAAAGGAACACCAGAAATGGCCAACGCAGCAGATGCAGCGATCATCGCCAAAATGTCGGGCTGATTTTTCTTGTCATAAGAAAAGCAAGTCGCAACTATCTGAGTTTCATTTTTAAAAGTTTCTGGAAACAGCGGACGAATTGGGCGATCAATCAGGCGTGCAGTCAATGTTTCATTTAATGAAGCCCTACCCTCGCGACGATCACGTGATCCAGGTATGCGTCCGGCAGATGCGAATTTTTCTTGATAATCAACGGTCAAAGGAAAGAAATCTTGGCCTTCTTTTGCGGACGCCGCAGCAACGACGGTGGCCAAAATCATAGTATCGCCCATGGTTGCCATTACGCTGCCGGTTGCCTGTTTGGCAAAGCGACCAGTTTCCAAAATCAGCTTTTCGCCGCCGAAATCAACTTCTGTGCGGATTGGATTATTCAAGACATTTTTGGGCGCCTTGTCCCCAAGTAAACCGAATAACATTTTTTCCTCTTGTTTTTTATTACTATTACTCAAGCAAGAGAAAAATTATTCGTTTTTATCAGCGTTATCTGCAAATAAAAATGAATAATCTTCTTTCTCTTGCAATTTGATTATAAATCATAAAGACGGATTTGCAAACAAAATAAAATTCGCGCACTTTGGCGCGAATTTTATTTACGTAATCCTAATTTTTTAATCAGTGCTTCGTAATCAGCTGCGTTGCGTTTTTTGATATAAGCCAACAACTTTTTACGACGATTAACCATCAACAACAGACCGCGTTTGGAATGCTCGTCCTTGTGATTGTTTTTCATATGCTCGGTCAAGTTTTTGATACGAGTCGTCAGAATCGCGACCTGAGCCTGGGCAGAGCCGCCATTATCTTTATCGCTTATTTTATTTTCAGCGATGATTTTTGACTTTATGTTTTTTATAAACGATTTAATCGACATTTATAATCCTTTTTGGTTTTAATACGCCGTTTTCAATTATTCCCATTCCAATAAATTCTTTATCGGAATAAACACGAACAGATTTATTTTCTGTAAAAGCAGATCTGGTTAAAAATCCGCCATTTTGGAATAACCTTGCGTCGTTGTTATTCAGATTACAAACCGGAATGTCGCCCAGTCCGAAATCTGCCCCTTGCAAATAGCACTCTATCGCAGCGAGGCCACTATTATTAAACAAATTTTCCAGAAAATCAAGCGGATGCGCATTTTTTATATCAAAGCCATTAGTTTTAGTGCGACGAATAGCCGTGGCTGCCGCAATCGTCCCACATTTTGCCGCCAAATCACGTGCAAGTGATCTAACATAAGTCCCCGCGCTGCATTGGACTATAAATGAGTTAGAATCTTTGATTTTTAAATTATAAATCTGAATTTTTCTTGCCGGAATTTCAATTTCTTTCCCGATGCGCGCAAGTTCATAGGCTCGCCTGCCATGGATATGCACCGCGCTGAATGCAGGTGGAACCTGGTCGTATTCTCCAATCAAAGCGCAACAAGCAGCGTTTATGGATGAAGGATTAGGGATGAAAGAAGAAGTCCTTATTACTTTACCAGTTATATCCAATGTATCAGTTTCTATTCCCCATTTAACAGAAAACTCATACTCTTTTATCCCTCTTCCTTCATCCTTTATTCCTTCTAAATATGGAATGACTTTAGTCGCTTCATTCAAAGCAATAACCAACAAGCCACTGGCCATTGGATCCAAAGTCCCAACATGTCCAAAGCTTTTTGCGCCGAACATTCGTGCGACTCGCCCACCTGCCCCACGGCTGGTTATCCCGCTGGGTTTATCAATTAAAACAAATCCGGATTTTTTCATTTTCCAAACAATGACAGCTGATTGGTTTCTTTATTTTTTGAACGAACTATGAAAACAGGAGAAAGCTTTTCTTCGCCAGGTTCGCCCTTTAAATCAGAAGTTTTTTCGACTGGTTTATGTTGGTTCTTTTCCAATCCAGACAAAATTTGCTGGGCCGATTTAACAACGCTTTGCGGCATTCCTGCCATCTGCGCTACATGAATTCCATAAGAACGATTAGCAACCCCAGGCACAATTTTGTGCATGAAAATAATCTCGTTGTTATATTCAGCAACTTCGACATTCAGGTTTTTAACAAAGCGAAAATCAATCTCGGTCAGCTCATGATAATGAGTCGCAAATAAAGTTCTGGGTTGTATTTCATCTAAAAATTCTAACACAGCTTGGGCTATCGCCATTCCATCATAAGTTGCGGTTCCGCGTCCGATCTCGTCAAAGATAATAAAACTTTTATTAGTTGCGCGGTTTAATATGTTTGCGGTTTCTTGCATTTCCACCATAAATGTGGATTGTCCAGCTGCCAAATTATCGGACGCCCCTACGCGAGAAAATAATTGATCGCATACCCCAATAATTGCGCGAGATGCAGGAACAAAAGAGCCCAAATGAGCCAACACAACAATCAAAGCATTTTGCCGCAAATATGTTGATTTCCCGGCCATGTTTGGTCCGGTCAGCAATGCAATTTTTTTATCCATCAGAATGCAATCGTTGCGAACGAATTGTTCGCCCGTTTTTTTCATAATGCTTTCGATGACGGGATGACGACCAGCGGTTACTTCAAACTCTTGTTCTTCAGTAATGGTCGGTCGAACCCAATCATATTCATCCGCAGTATCTGCCAATGACAACCATACATCACTTTCGGCCAGTAAATCTGACGTATGCAGCAAATCGTCAGAAATTGCCGCGATTTTTTCAATCATCTTTGTTATAATTTCAGCCTCGATTGCGGCCGCCTTGTCCGCAGCACCACGAACCTCGTTGTCTAAATCAATCAATCGCGCGGTGGTAAAACGCACATTCCCAGTCATTGTTTGACGATGAATAAATTCGCCCGATGTCATCAGCAAATCCGAGCGGGTGGACGGAACCTCGATATGATACCCCAATATATTATTGAACTTTATTTTCAGAACATTAATTCCGGTGGTTTTAATATATTCTGTCTGTAATTGTGCAATAGTTTCTTTTGCGCCATGGGCCAATTGCTTCATATTGTCCAGTGCGCCGTCAAAACCATCGATTATTATTCCACCATCACGGAAAAATGCGGGCATGTTATCTGATAAAGCTGAACGCAACTCTAAAGCAAATGAATCAAATGTTTTCATCTGTGCGAATTTTGATGCCAAATTCGGATCCAATTTTGTACCAATGGCTTTCAGTTCGGGCAGTAAACCCAAGAAATCCGAAGTTGCACGCAAATCACGAGGCGTACCGCGACCGCTGACAAGTCTGGTGATGGATCGTCCTACATCAGGCAAATGTGATAATGTTTTTGATAAACTAGCAAATACATCCTTGTTTAATAACAAATGCGAAATATGTTCTTGGCGATGTCGAATTTCACCAATGTCACCGGAAAGCTGTCGTAAAAAACCACGCAACTTTCGAGCACCCGCTGCGGTTCGCGTCCGATCCAAAATGTCCAACAGACAAGTTCCGCCATCATTTAATACCGAATCAATTTCCAAACTTTTCCAAGATGCTGAATCCACCAATAATTGTTTGCCAGCGCCAAATCTATAAGGGGTTCGGAATGCAACATTTGTGTCCCGTTGGGTTCCCATCAAATATGCCGCCAACAGCCTGTCTGATTGGGAATGGATACCAAAAGCCAAAGGAAGTATCGCATCAGTTATTTCATTAATGTCAGCGCGGTTATAAATTTTTTCATAAACCGGGGTTGTTGCAAAAGATTCGCGCAGGCGCATAATTTCCGGTGTTTCAGCCAAGCTTTCTGGATATATTATTTCCGCAGGATCTATTCGAGAAATGTCATCAAAAAGACTTGACGTTTCGCCTACAAAGAATTCACCCGTTGAAATGTCACAACCTGAAAATTGAAAACATTTTATAGCCGGCATTATTGCAACAAGAAAATTAGATTTTTTTGGCGACAAAAGATTGTCTTCTGTAAGGGTTCCGGCGGTTATTACACGAACAACCTTGCGTTCTATTTGTTTGTGACCGCGCGCACGTGCCTCGTCCGGGGTTTCCATTTGTTCCGCCAAAGATACATTGATTCCGGCCTTGACCAGTCGTGCAAAATAATTATCGGCCGCGTGCCACGGGATTCCGCACATAGGAATGTCACTTCCACGTTCGTCAGTTCCGCGATGTGTCAGAACCAGATTCAGAGTTTTGCTGACGATCCTGGCATCGTTAAAAAATGCCTCATAAAAATCACCAAGACGAAACAACAAAACGGCATCTGGATTTTCGGCCTTCATATCCAGATACTGCTTCATCACAGGACTAAGAGTTGGTTTTGCAGCCATAAATTATTTATTTGGATTTATAGTTTCTATTTTTAATTCTGCTTCTTTCAGTAGTTTTTCGCAATAAGCTTTCAGCTTCATTCCGGTTTCATATGCGTTTACCGAATCGGCCAAAGGCAATGCGCCAGATTCCATTTTCTTTACCAGTTCGGAAAGTTGTTTATAAGCTTCTTCAAAAGATAATTTATTTTCTTCCATGAAATTTTTCCTTTTCTTTGATACTACTATTTTAACTTTTGACTTTCAACTTTTACTTTAACAAAAAAAGCGCCATCGGCGCTTTTTTTAATACATGGTTTGCAGTATGTGTCTGGATTTATCCAAATCTGCCAGCATTTTTCCAGATCCGCGTGCAACGCAAGATAAAGGTTCATCCGCCAAAAATGCAGGCAGACCGGTTGCCATGCGAATCGCAACATCCAAATCGCGCAGCAATGCACCACCGCCGGTCATTGCAATGCCATAATCCACAATGTCAGCAGATAATTCCGGTGGCGTCAATTCCAAAGCCTGACGGATAGTATCAACAATTTTTGCAACGGTTTGACTTAAAGCTTGGGCAACCTGAGATTCGGTTATAGTTGTTTCACGTGGCACACCAGAAATTATATCGCGCCCCTTGATTTTTATAGTTTTTTCGTTTGTTTTATCTTTTGGTACAATCGCGCATCCGATTTTTTTCTTTATTTCTTCGGCGGTAGATTCTCCAATCAAAAGATTTTTATTTTTACGAACATAATCAATAATGTCGGTGTCCATCTGATCGCCAGCAGTACGAACAGCATTAGAATAAACAACACCTCCCAACGACATGACAGAAATTTCCGTAGTGCCGCCACCAATGTCCAAAACCATAGAACCAACAGGTTTTTCAATTGGCAGTCCCGCCCCAATAGCAGCGGCGGTAGATTCTTCGACCACATAAACCTTGCGCGCGCCAGCGGCATCTGCGGCCTCTTGAATAGCGCGGCGTTCCACCTGTGTCGCGCAGGACGGCACACAAATGATAATAAGTGGCGCTGTCATCATGCTGCGGTTATGAACTTTGCGAATAAAGTATTTTATCATCTCTTCGGCAACCTCAAAATCTGCGATAACTCCATCACGCAGTGGTCTGACAGCCGAAATGGTGCCAGGTGTGCGTCCCAACATTTTTTTAGCTTCTTCGCCAACAGACAGAACTTCTTTACGTCCAAGCAATCGATTTTCTGCGACTGCAACAACGCTGGGCTCGTTCAGCACAATGCCGCGCCCCTTTACATAAATAAGGGTGTTTGCGGTTCCCAAATCAATCGCCATGTCCGCAGAAAACATCTTCATCAGCCAGTTATACATATTTAATCTCCAATAGTCGGATAATTTTAATACTCGGTTTGTCGCCGCAATAATAAAGCAGAATTTGCAAAATGCAATTATTATCTTATACTAATCTGTTATGAGACAGATAATAAAAAAACATAAAGATTTTGTGCAGACCGAAAAGGACCTGTCCGTGAAAACCCCATTGTTCGTTCTGCGGGCCCGGGCGACTCTCTGGCCAGGCCAGGCTAAATATGGGTTAATTGTAACTAAACGCACATTAAAACGCGCACATGAACGCAATCGGGCAAAGAGGTTGTTGCGTGTATGGTTGCGGGCCTGCGAATCGGAATTAAGCCCAGATATGGATTATATTCTTATAGTTTGCGCACCGATTTTAGAGGCAAGTTTGTCAGATGGCATCACAACCTTGCAAAAAGCGATTGAAAAAACAAAAGCCATGAAATAGTCATTTGTGGATGAAAAAAATAGTTTTGCTTTTTATAAAGTTTTATCAAGTAGGCATTTCCCCACTTTTTTCGGCACGCGCTGTATGCAGGTTTGTTCCATCTTGCAGCGAGTATGCAAAGCAAGCCGTTGAAAAGCATGGCGCCATTCGTGGCAGCTGGTTGGCGCTGCGGCGAATTTCCAGGTGTCGTCCAGGTGGGGGATTTGGGTTTGACCCTGTTCCTTGACTTATGTTTCAGTTTTGCTACAATTAACCCTGCATTTAATTAAAGGATACTTAATGTCATTTCGCTCAACGGTAAAGGCCATGACCAAGATTATGGATGAAATGGGTCTTACCGAACTTGATTTGGAACGCCAGTTTTTATTTGGCATTTATCGCAAGCATGTTCATCTTTCTCGTCAGGGCGCAATTGCGGCGCCTGTGTTTGCGCCTACACCAATGCCTGCTGCGCCTTTGGCAAAAACCTCATGTGATGCGTCAGCTGATCCGGCTGCCTGTGCGGCTAATGCCGTTCGTTCACCTATGGTTGGTGTTGCGTATCTTGCACCAGAGCCCGGTGCGAAACAATTCATAGAGCTGGGCAAGAAAGTTAAATCCGGCGATACAATATGTTTAATCGAGGCAATGAAAACATTTAATCCTGTTAAAGCGGATAAAGATGGTATCGTCAAAGAAATTTTGGTTTCCGATGGTCAGGCAGTCGAGTTTGATACGCCGCTGATAGTTATCGAATAAAAATTATTAACATGCCACAAATAAAAAAAATTCTGATTGCTAATCGTGGGGAAATAGCCCTGCGAATAATTCGCGCTTGTCGCGATATGGGCATACGTACCGTTGCAGTGTATTCTGCTGCGGACAGAACTGCATCGCATGTGCATCTGGCGGACGAGTCTGTATGCATCGGTCCAGGCCCAGCAAAGGATTCCTATCTTAACGAATCGGCGATTTTGACGGCCGCATTGCTGACGAATTCTGATGCAATTCATCCAGGATATGGCTTTTTGTCTGAACGTGCAGGTTTTGTTGAAAAGGTAGAATTACATAATTTGATTTGGATTGGCCCATCCGCATCCATGATTGCAAAAATGGGTGACAAAGTCGCTGCTAAGAAAACAGCGATAGAATGTGGCCTGCCCATTGTTCCAGGCAGCGATGGCGCGGTTGAAACATTGGAATCCGCATTAGATTGGGGCGAAAAAATTGGTTATCCTGTGATGCTAAAGGCATCTGCCGGTGGTGGTGGCAAAGGAATGCGCCCGGTAATGAATGCATCAGAAATGGCAGAAGCATTTCAGACCACAAAGCGCGAGGCTAAGGCCGGATTTGGTGATGATACCTTGTATATGGAAAAATTGTTGTTGCACCCAAAGCATATTGAATTTCAAGTTCTGGCTGACAAGCATGGTGGGGTTGTAATTTTTGGGGAACGCGATTGCTCGTTACAGCGCAAAAATCAAAAAGTTATGGAAGAATGTCCCTCTGCGGCGCTGACGCAAAAGCAACGCGATGACATGATAGAGATATGTCGAGTAGCCATAAAAAAAATGGGGTATACTAACGCGGGTACTTTGGAATTTATGTTTGAAGACGGCCGGTTTTATTTTCTGGAAATGAATACAAGATTGCAGGTTGAACATCCCGTTACCGAAATGGTTTA
>CAZUED010000017.1:0-7961 GCA_964619545.1 uncultured Muribaculaceae bacterium
GATGTGAACGAAGCGCTCTAACCAACTGAGCTAATCATCCGAAACCGGCCGATTATAACAATATAAAATCATTTCGCAACAATGAAAATTTTTGCTTTATCTGCAGCATCAATAACTTTTTCACGATCAATAACAAAGCAAGTTCCCGCATTAACAACTATACCGCGCAGCCCTGCTGCCACAACGTCACGAACAGTATCAACGCCGATGGCGGGAATGTCAATGCGCAAGTCCTGTTTGGGTTTTGTCATTTTTGCAAAAACGCCACTACCTTTGCGACCTTTGCGAATAGCAATAACTCGCTTTAACATTTCAGCTGTGCCTTCGGCGGCCTCGACCGCCAGAACTTGTTTGTCTACGACAACGCTCATACCAATGTCTTCTGCGCCCAAGGCATGGGAAACATGGGCTGCGCGCTCTATCATTTTTATTTCATCGCTTGATGGTTTTGCGCGCGTTTTGATACCTGGTGAGAATGTCAATTCGGGACATAAATCTTGAGCAGCAAGAACCTTAAATCCCTTGGATTCAATACCTGCAATCAAGGCAGATGCCATAGAGTCATAACCTTTCTGGTTTTTTAATACCTTTGCCAAGACAGATACAGACCACAAATCCGGACGAATGTCAGACAGGTTTGGATGCCCAATCGCACCAACAAAACACATTTTGGTAATACCACGCTTTTTACATTCACGCGCGGCTGTGCCACCACCACCCAGCCGTATTTCCAAATCAGGTTTTAACGCGGGATCATAAAATCCGCGCAAACCGATAACAAATACGTCCCAACCATCAGCGCGCAAAGCATCGCGAGTCAAAAAAGGCAGGCGCAGTGCACCGCAAAATAAAGCTATTTTTTTATCAGAAATTTTCTTCATGCTTTGATTTTGGTTTATTTTGTGATAAAATTCAAGCATGAAAAAAATACTTTTGCTTTTTATTTTATTGATAGGAGTTACGGGGTGCGCGACAGATTACAACGATTTAGCACTTCGCAGCGAGATAGAACGCGGGCTTTACTGATTTTGCCCATTATTAAAAATAAAAAAAAGCCCGCTTTTACGGGCTTTTTCCGAATGTCCAAAAGGAAGGAAGGAAAGGAGAAAATTAGACATTCTGAACTGGTTGAGCCCTCGGGGTTAGAGGAGAGAGAATGTAGGAGGGAGTCTAACTCCCAAGGGCTCTGTAAGGCTACCGAAGCAACTTTACGTTGATAAATATAATACAAAAACGAACTTTGTCAAGCAAAAGTTGTCAAAAAACTTTATACAACACAGAATTATGTAAAAACAATCCGTTGTGTTTATATTTTGTCCAAATTTTATCTAAATAGCAAAACATATTTCTGATAGAATTATGATTGTTGTCTTTATACGCGGGTAGAAAACCAATGATTTTTATGAAATACAAAGGCTAATGGTCAACGGACCCTATTTATAAAGATAAATGTAAAAAGACTTATAATTAAAAACGCCCCAAACGGGGCGTTTTTTATTTTGGTGGCCTTGGTCGGAATCGAACCGACACTCCTTGCGGAACTTGATTTTGAGTCAAGCGCGTCTACCAATTCCGCCACAAGGCCAATGGTACTTACTTTTTCGCAGCAACCTTTTTTGCCAAGCGTGCAGATATGTTTGGTTTGTGTGCTGGCTTCTTTACTTCTGGTTTTTTCGCCGCGCCGATTTTCTTTTCAATCGCCTTTTTCACAGCTGCCATATCTTCGGACAGACGGGAAACAGGCTTTGTCATAACATAGGCATCCAATCCACCATGTTTGGTCAGTGTCCGCAAGCCAGCAGTTGAAATGCGCAATGCAAAATCGCGGCCCAAAATTTCGCTGTGAAAGTTCATTTTCTGCAGGTTAGGCAGAAAAGTCCGCTTTGTTCTGCGGTGCGAATGCGACACGTTCATTCCGACTTGTGTTTTTTTTCCTGTAATCTGACATACTCTTGGCATGATAAAATCCTTTATTGACTGCGGAGTAATTTATACCAAGCGGTCTTGAAAGTCAAGCCAAAATAACTATATTTTCAACAAAAGGAGTTCAGCATGAATCCAGAAGAATTAAATGAAACGCCAGATCAAGCTATAAAGAAATACACAACGGATTTCACTCAGCTGGCCGCAAACGGCAAATTAGACCCTGTTATTGGGCGTGATGAAGAGATTCGGCGCGCTGTCCAAGTGCTGTCCAGACGTACAAAAAATAATCCTGTTTTAATCGGAAATGCGGGCGTAGGCAAAACAGCGATAGTTGAAGGTTTGGCGAATCGCATCATTGCAGGTGATGTGCCGGAAAATTTGTTGCATAAAAAATTATTGTCTTTGGATATGGGCTCGCTGATGGCTGGGGCTTCATTCCGCGGTCAATTTGAAGATAGACTAAAGGCTGTTTTGAAAGCCGTTAAAGACGCAAATGGCGGAATAATTCTGTTTATTGACGAGCTGCACACGATGGTTGGCGCAGGCAAGGGCGAGGGCAGTATGGACGCAGGGAATCTGATGAAGCCCATGTTGGCGCGCGGTGAATTACATGCAATGGGCGCGACCACTCTGGATGAATACAGACAATATATTGAAAAAGACCCCGCATTGGCGCGTCGTTTTCAACCCGTTTTTGTTGATGAACCATCAGTTGATGACACTATTTCAATCTTGCGTGGACTGAAAGAAAAGTACGAAGCTCATCATGGAGTTCGTGTTTCCGACGCTGCAATCGTTTCGGCTGTTCGTTTGTCCGACCGCTACATAACGGACAGATTTTTGCCGGATAAAGCAATTGATTTAATGGACGAGGCAGCCGCACGCGTCCGGATTGAGGTTTCCAGCAAACCTGAAAAATTGGACGAAGTTGATCGCCGCTTGATGCAGTTAAAAATTGAACAGCAAGCATTAAAAAAAGAAAAAGATGCAGATAGTAAAAAGCGTCTGACTGACTTGGAAAAATTGATTTCTGATGTCAGTGCGGAATCTGAAACATTGACGCGCGAATGGCAAGCCGAGCAAAAAAAGATGCGCGGTC
Source organism: uncultured Muribaculaceae bacterium (assembly GCA_964619545.1). Classification (GTDB taxonomy): domain Bacteria; phylum Pseudomonadota; class Alphaproteobacteria; order Rs-D84; family Rs-D84; genus WRCA01. The sequence goes on from CAZUED010000017.1 coordinate 3,026, forward strand.
TGTCTGACGCCATGGCGGCGCTTGATGCTGCCAAGGCCGAGGTTGCCTCCGCAACCCGTGCAGGCGATTTTGAAAAAGCGTCCGCATTGCAGTACGGGAAAATTCCAGAGTTGGAAAAGCAAATACAGGAGGCCCGCGCGGAAAAAGAATATAAAACGGTCTTGCCCGAACATATTGCCGCGGTTGTCAGTCGTTGGACAGGTGTTCCAGCAGAAAAAATGACGGGTGATGAACAATCAAAATTATTGAATTTAGAAAGCGATTTACAAAAACGAGTGGTCGGTCAGGACGCTGCAATTGGTTCGGTTGCGCGCGCAATTCGCCGTTCGCGTGCGGGTTTGTCTGACCCACATCGACCAGCGGGCAGTTTTATGTTTCTGGGCCCAACGGGCGTTGGGAAAACAGAACTGGTCAAGGCAATCGCTGAACAATTATTCAATGACGAAACCGCGATGACACGGATAGATATGAGTGAGTATATGGAACCGCACAGCGTATCGCGCTTAATCGGCAGTCCCCCGGGATATGTTGGTTATGAACAGGGCGGGGCGCTGACTGAATCAATTCGCCGTCGTCCGTATCAGGTTATTTTATTTGATGAAATTGAAAAGGCTCATCCGGATGTGTTCAACATATTTTTGCAAATACTAGATGATGGACGATTGACGGATGGCCAGGGTCGCGTTGTGAATTTCACAAATACAATAATTATCATGACCAGCAATCTGAAAGATGATGCGGCCGTGAAAAAACATTTCCGCCCAGAGTTCATAAACAGAATTGATGAAATAATCTGGTTTAACTCGCTGGGTAAAAATGTAATGCCTGGGATAGTAAAGATTCAGTTGCGCGGTCTGGAAAAGCGTTTGGCTGCGCGCCGAATAACTTTGCATATTTCGGACAAAGCAATCGCTTGGCTGGCAGAAAATGGATACGATGCAACTTATGGGGCGCGCCCGTTAAAACGCTTGATTACAAGCAGCGTCGAAGACCCAATTGCCGATAAAATTCTGGCGGGCCAAATTACTGACGGCGGCATGGTCAATGTTGATGTCAAGGGGAAAGAGTTAGTAATACAATAAAAAATCCCGCGGTTGCGGGATTTTTTTAACTTTGTTTTTTATTTTGGGGCAAGGGTAAATCTTGCATTCAGTGGATCTGTTTCCACAATTTCAATTCTTAAAATGTTTCCATCGCGAGTGAAAATTTGCATCTTGCGTTCATCGGTAATGTTTTTCCATCCCAATTCATCCAGCGCGTCGCGGTAAAAGCGTTGGAATTGACGTCTGGTGACTTCCTCACTTGCGACGGTCGTTTGCGCAATTTTTCCATCTGGCTGCGAATATACAAACCCGTCGTCTTCCACGACATATGTCTTTTCCATTTTTGGAATATCTTCGAAGTTGGGCAGCCATTCATCAGCGCGCGCATTTGCGACACAAATAATAGATAACAAGGAGCATAAAGCGATAAGTTTTTTCATTTGTCTGTATTCTAGCACAAATAAAAAAGCCGTGCAATCTTATTTGTAAAATGTTATAATAAAAGGGCAATAGTGGAGAGTGCGAATGAGAATTAGGACAAGTCTAGCAATAATTTCGGTTCTTTGTGCAACTGATGCTTTGGCAGCCGGAGTGGCACCGAACAGCCGCACGCGGCCGGGTTCGGTTACGGGCGCGCTGTTGCAAAATGCCCAAACTGCGGCGCGTATGCCCGGATTGGATGTGAATAATTGCCCAGGTTGCCAACCTACACCGACACCAATTCCTACACCGACCCCGAATCCATGTGGTGAAGTAATTCCTCAACTGGGTGTTGATATATGCGTGGCGCGTTCTGCATGTGCAGGAATCAAGGCTGATGGCCACAACGGCGTTTTTGATGAGGTATCATTGACCTGCAAAATTCCAGTGTGTGCACATAACTGGTCTGGAATAATCAAGAAAGACGGCGCAGATGTGTGTGGTTTCGTAAATATGAATACTGCACTGCGGTGCGATGCGAATTTGTTCGATCAAATTGATGTAATGCGGCGAACCAGCCAGTGGGTTGTACCACTTACTGTTGCTGGTGGCGCGGGCATTGGTGCAGGCGTTGGCGCGATTATTGACAGCAATCAGGATAAAAAAGCGGCAGCATTGGCGGCAAAATCCGATGCAAATGATGGTTTATATAAAGAACTTAATGCCAGCGTTCCGAATAAAATCACATTTATGGGTGTGGATTATGATTTATCACAGGATGCGGATAGACAGAAATTAAAAGATACCTTAAACAACAGCGAGCAGCTGAAAAATAAAATTGTCGAAGCAAATGAGTTGGTTGATTCCTGTGCATTAAATATGTTTAAAGAGTTGGTGTCGGTAAATGTCAAAGGAAACAAAAAATTTGGGCGTATAAAGATTTCTGAAAACATGGGATCTTGCTTGTCGGACAACAATGATTACATTTATTGCCAGTTCCAAAATTTGCATTCAACTACAGACAAGACGGCAGATTGCGACAAGGGCCAGTTCAGCACCGCACGGAACATAAACCCGACCTATACTCCTGCTGAAAACAGCACTAACCCAAAGACTGAAAATTTCAGCTGGGGCCACAGCAATAACGAATCAAACATTCCGAACGGAACTTGCTATTTCCGTGACAGCCAAGGCAGTGGTGAAGTAAATGAATTTGCAACCGTCCAAGCCGATTTGTGGCGGATGGAGTTTTTGTTGAATTATCGCCAGAATGCAAAAACAGATGCTATTTATAACAGCGAATTCAGAAGAAATTTACAAAGCAATTTAATGCAGTATGACTTTCAGCATGATAAAGTAAATGCATCAGGAATAGATGCAAAAATTCTGAATTATGTGTTGGTAACTGGTCCAAAGTTCAGCACTATTCTGAATATGACCGCGCCGCGCCAGTGCAGTGAATCGGCTATAAAAGCTTTACTGCCAGACAAGGATTATGTTGGTGACGCTGGCACAATGTCGGGCGGCCGCACGAATAACATTTTGATGGAAGCCTATGGTGCTCTGTCGGGACTTCAGCAATTTAATGGTTTGGACGATAACCTGGAAGCTTTTCTTTCTACACTTAACTTTATCGATGTTCATGCCTCGGCAGCTGCAAACATAAATGAAGGTTTGGGATCGGATATAGAGCAAACCTTTGGCGAAAAGCGTGGATTTTTCCAGAAAGCGGTTGGTCGTGGATTGTTGATAGGAACAGGTGTCGGTGCTGCAGCTGGTCTGGGTTATTGGTTTGCAGAAGGCGCCAGCACTTTCTGTAATGTTGGTGGTCTGGAACAGGTTAAACTTGGTAAAAGTTATTCGGTGCAATCTTTCCGAGATTATCTGTATAATAAAGGCTTTATCAAATAAAACAAGAATCCCCCCGAAAGGGGGGTATTTTTATCTGTTTTTTATTTATTCCAAAGTTTGTTTTTGCAATTCTATCAACTTTGCACAACCTTCGGCGGCCAATGCCATCATTTCTGATACTTTTGATGCATCAAAAGGATGCTCTTCCCCAGTCGCCTGAATCTCGATAAATTTACCATCGCCAGAAACCACGAAGTTAGCGTCCAATTCCGCGCCGCAATCTTCTTCGAAATCTAAATCCAGAATTATTTCGCCGCCGCGGACACCTACACTGACCGCTGCAACAAATTCCGAAATAGGATTTTCACGAATTCGCCCCTGGTCAATCAGCCAACGTACTGCCTGCATCAGCGCGATAAAGCCGCCGGTTATTGATGCGCAACGCGTTCCACCATCTGCCTGGATTACATCGCAATCAATAGTTATTGTGTGTTTGCCTAATTTTTCCATGTCGCAAACGCTGCGCATTGATCTTCCGATTAAGCGGGAAATTTCAGAAGAACGATGATCTTTCGCCAATGCGTCGCGGCTTTTACGATTATTAACCGCGCGCGGCAACATACTGTATTCTGCTGAAACCCAGCCGCCGGTTTTATTTTGTTGACGCTTCCATAATGGTTGATTTGTATCGACGGATGCGGTGCAAATAACTTGAGTTCCGCCCATTTTAATAAGACAGCTACCTTCGGCCCACTTGTTAATTCCGGTTTCAATAGAAATAGGGCGCATTTGGTTGTTTTTTCGCAAACTTGGTCGCATAAAGAATCCTTTTATTGTTGTTTTTGATTATAAGTTAGTCGTAATAAATTGCAATTGCTTTTTTTTATTAAGCGAGTTATGCTTCAGGCCTGTTAAAAGGATAAAAATTGTCAGCGAAAGCCAAAAGATTATTGAAAAAGCTAGTTTCGTGGTCGGGTATTTTATTTTTTCTTGTCGCGATAGGAATGCTTTATTGGCAACTGCGGCATTATTCTTTATATGACATTGCACGGGCAGTATTGAGTATCCCTTTTATCAATTTGATATGGGCTTGCCTTGCATGCTTTGCTGGCTATGTGGCTCTCAGCTTTTATGATTATTTAGCGCTACGATATATTGGAAAAATGGTCAGTTGGTGGAAATGGATGCTGGCCGGGGTTTTGGGCTTTGCAATCAGCAACAATGCTGGTCATGCAGTTGTGTCGGGTGGGGCAATACGATACAGACTTTATACCAGATGGCGTATTCGTGCTGGTGATATAGTCAAAATGCTGACTTATAATGGTTTTACATATTTTTTGGGTTGTGCGGCGATTATGGTTTTGGGTTATTTTCTGGTTCCGCATTCATTGTTTGCGGATTCGGTTGGTGCCAGTATAGGTATTCATGGATTGCTTATCTTTTGTGTAGCTGCATTGGGTGCATATTTTGCGATGACTCAATTATTCAGAAACAAAACAATAATGATTTGGGGCTTGCATTTTCAGATTCCGACCACCAGTGCGGCTTTTTTTCAGACTCTGCTGGGTATGATGGACAGCGTGTTGGCGGGCATGGTTTTGTATTTCTGCCTGATTCCTTTT
>CAZUED010000017.1:7971-11780 GCA_964619545.1 uncultured Muribaculaceae bacterium
CCATTCACCACATTTATTGGCCTGTTTGTTATCGCCCAAGTTGCTGGTGTTTTCAGCCAAGTTCCGGGTGGAATAGGCGTGTTTGAGAGCATTTTCTTACTTGCACTGCCTGGGGATGTTGATCGCGCCAGTATATTTGGGGCTTTATTGGCATATAGAATAATTTATTATGTATTACCATTAATAGGGGCGGGCGGATTATTCGTGATTTACGAGAATTGGCTGCGCGCGCGAATGAAAAGATGGCTGGCCGAAGCGACCGCATTGGCGCAAAAACTTCCCAGACCTAAAATGCCTCATCTTCCGCGGAAAAAATAATTCCCTTGCCTGCTTCAGTTTTAGATGATAGAGTTCACCTGCAACTTAAAACTGGGTGGATTAGTGTTATTTTTAACTCTGATTTTTTCAATTTGCATCGCGCTTTGCGTTGTTTTGTTTACGCGCTCTCCTGGAATGGCCACAGGCCCATGGGGACAGGTTGAAACCATGTTTATGTTTGCCCCAAACGAAAAAGGATTTATAAATGAGCAAGAAAATATTCGTGGATGCGGCCCACCCGGAAGAAACAAGGGTTGTGGTCGTGGATTCCGCAAATGGGCGGGTTTCTGATTTTGATGTAGAAACAACCACTAAACCTCAGATCAAAGGCAACATTTATCTAGCAAAAGTGATCAGGGTAGAGCCGTCATTACAGGCTGCTTTTGTTGATTATGGCACAGGTAAAAACGGATTTTTGCCTTTTTCTGAAATCCATCCGGATTATTATGAAGTAACAACCGAGCAGAAAAAAAAGCTGTTGGAAATGGCGCATGCCGCCATTGTGGATGATGACGAAGATCCAGACGAAAATGCCGAGGTCGCAGACTTTGACGATTTTGAAGCAGGCGAAGATAATAAAGAATTCCAAAAACGTGCCCGCGAATTCAGAATTCAAGATGTAATAAAGCCTAAACAGATTATTTTGATTCAGGGTGTCAAGGAAGAGCGTGGTCAAAAAGGCGCGTCAATGACGACCTATTTGTCGTTGGCTGGGCGTTTTGCTGTTTTGATGCCGAACAGCCGTAAACGTAATTCCTATGGCATTTCCAAGAAAATCAGTGACCGGCCGGAAAGGGCACGTTTGCGTGAAATTCTACATGGATTGAAAATTCCACGTGGAATGACTGTTGTATTGCGGACTGCGGCATTTGGAACATCTGGCGAAGACATTGCAAAAGACTATGATTATCTGGTGAATTTATGGAATGAAATACGGAAAACTACACTTGAGTCTGTCGCGCCGGCAGTAATTCATACCGAAGATTCTTTATTGCGTCGCGTAGTTCGTGATTTCATCAGCGAACCTGAGGATACACTGATAGTGCAGGGCAGCGAGGCATATGAATCCGCAATGACTTATTTCAAGCAGATGCATGCGCGCGCACCTAAAAAACAAGTTACCGAGTATAAAGATTCAGCAGTGCCATTATTCGTAAAGGCTGGGGTAGAGCAACAGCTGGAAGGCTTGCATGGACCTTATGTCCAGTTAAAATCCGGTGGTAGCTTGGTAATTAACTCTACCGAGGCAATGGTTACGATTGACGTTAATTCTTCACGTGCTATAAAAGAAAAAGACATAGAAGCAACCGCATTAAATACAAACATGGAAGCGGCCGAGGAAATCGCATTACAGCTGCGTCTGCGTGATTTAGCTGGAATTGTAGCGATTGACTTTATCGATATGGAAGAAGAGCGTAATAACCGCAAACTGGAAACAAAGATGCGCGAAGTTATGAAGAAAGATCGTGCACGAACCCAGGTTGCCAAGATTAATAATTTTGGAGTTTTGATGTTGTCGCGCCAGCGTCTGCGCAGCAGCTTTATTGAAAGCAGCTATGTGCAGTGCCCACATTGCATGGGTGCGGGTGTAGTGCCAAGTATTCAGACTGCGGCGATTATTTTGTTTCGACACTTGCAAGAAAAGTTGCTGGCCAAAGCGGCCCAGAAAATCATAATGACCGTTCCGACTGATGTTGCAATTTATTTGTTGAATGCAAAAAAATCGGATTTAGCAGCTATGGAGCAAGAGTTTGAAACCGAGATTGTAATAATCGGCGATGACAGCTTGATGAGTATTGATCAGTATTCTATACAACGTGTCCAGCCCGAGCTGGTAAAGACAGATGAAATCTTGAACGCTCATACGCCCAGCACGGATGTAAAAAAGAAGAATGCCGAGCATATCGAGGCAAAAAAAACCACGCAAAATGCACCGCGCCGTAAACGCAATAAACATGCGCCAAAGCCCGCGCCAAAGAAAACAATCTGGCAAAAGATTGTTGGTTAAAAACCTGATGAAAAATCCGCGCTTCATGCGCGGATTTTTTATAATTGAAAAAATTATATGATTTTTGTAAATTACAAGCGTGAGAGAATTTTTATCAATATTTTTGTTTATCGTATTCTGCTTTCCAGCAATGGGGGCAACTGAAATTCGCGATACAGAAATTGAAACTGGACTGACCAAACTTATTGCGCCAGTTGCCAGTGCTGCTGGAATTTCCGATGGTAGGGTTCGTGTTCACATTGTTGCTGATGAAGAATTTAATGCCTTTGTCGCGGGCGGCGAAGATGTTTATATTTATACTGGTCTGTTGACACGTATTAAATCATCAACCGCGCTTCAGGCAGTAGTTGCTCACGAAATGGGGCACATGATTGGTGGGCATATGGCCCATATGTCCGCACGAATGCAGGCGGAAATGACGCGAACACTGATTATGCAGGCACTGGGCGTCGGATTGATGGCGGCAAATCCTATGGCTGGCGCTGGCGTTATTGCAGGCAGCAGCGGAATTGCAAGGCAGAGTGTGCTGGCATTTACGCGTGATGAAGAGCGCCTGGCCGATGATACCGCAGTGAATCTGCTGGTCAAAGCGAATCTGAATCCTGCCAGCTTGCTGGAAGTTATGGAACAAATGCAAGAGCTGACCAGTGCCGCGGAAGAACGCACAAATCCGCATAATGTAAATCATCCGTTGACCAGCGAAAGAATCCAAAACATTAAAGAAAAAATAAAAGGACTGAAAAACAATAAAGAAGTTCCAGTCGATAATGAACAAGCTGCAGAATATAATTTAATACGTGCAAAGTTAGCAGGTTATTTACAATCCGAGGCACAAATAAAGGCTGCGTACCCCGCACGTAATAAATCCGATGATGCGATTTATGCGCGCACAATCCGTTTTATGCGCAGTGGAAATCTGAAAATTGCCCGGGCAGGGGCACAAAAATTAATTTACAGAAATTCGGAAAATCCGTATTTTTATGAATTATTGGGCGACATAGAGTATCAATTTGGGCATTATGACGATAGCGTCAAAGCATATGAGAAGTCTCTGAAAATAAGTAAAAATGCGCCGCAAATTCAAACTGCGTTGGCGTTGGTGCTGTGCGAGCGCGCTAAACCAGGCGATACCGATAGAGCGATAGAATTGGTAAAGCGTTCAATTTTAACCGAACCTATGCCGCTTTCTTATTGGGTTCTAGTCATGGCCTATGGAGATGACGCACGCGCCGATTGGGCACGTGCCGAGTATTACAATATGTTGAAAAAAGAAAAGGAAATGAAAAAATATGCCCGCGCTGCGCAATCGCGTCTGGCCAAGGATTCGCCAGAATACATCAAGGCTGGTGATTTATTGAAATAAAAATGGATTTAAAAAACCGCGCTTTGCGCGGTTTTTATTTATTTAGAAAACGAATATTCCATCTTCATATGATCTGGATTATATGTTCCATTCATAATTGCGATAGTGTCTTCTACGATA
>CAZUED010000018.1:0-11535 GCA_964619545.1 uncultured Muribaculaceae bacterium
AGGCGATTGATTATAGTCAGACTTGGCAATATGATCCCATGCGGCTTCCAGTCTCCACTGCGGGGTATAAGGCAAAACCCAACCGACACCTGCACCACCAGCAAATGAAAAACTTCCAAATTTTTCGCTGGCTGGCAAGTCACCTATATCAACCTGTCCCAGATTTTGATAACCAGCAGTAGCACACGCAGCAGCACCGCCACAATAGCTTTCCGTCATAACACCGATTGTTGGATCATACCAATAGGGTTCTGGAACCAAAGTACCTAAATCGTTGCTGATTTTGGCCGAGACAAAAGCACCCCCGCCGCGAATACTGATTGTAGCACGACTGCCATCATCCCCGAAATAACCCCCAGGGGCAGAGTATTCCCAATTGGCGTGCGCCACAGAGCCGCACAGAACAAATAACAAAGAGTAAAAAGCGATTTTTGTTTTCATAAGGTAAATTATATCATAAATAAAACAACTGACAAAGTCGTTTATTTTGCCACATCCCTAAAAATCTCGGCTGGAATGGTGCCCCCTGTGATTTTGCTATTCATGGGCGAATTATCATCGTTGCCAATCCAAACACCAATCACATATTCAGCTGTTGCACCGACAAACCAAGCGTCGCGATTGTCATTGCTGGTTCCAGTCTTGCCACCTAAAACTCCATCCCCAGCCGCCCTGGCCCCCGTACCGCCCGGCTGTATAACCGCACCCAGCATTTGCTGCATTTGGGTTGCAACATTAAAATCCAACAATTGGTCTGGCTCAGACGGATCATGTCGATAAAGCAATTTACCCGATGGAGTAATAATTTTTTCTATTGCGTATGGTCTGACACTAAGCCCGCCATTCCAAATAACTAAATTCATTGCAGTTAAATCCAACAAAGACATCTCACATGCGCCCAGAACCGTCGAGTATTCACGCCGCATTTTTGCACCGACACCTAAGCGTCCCGCCATTTTCAGCACTGAATCAATTCCAAATTCTTCGGTCAGTTTCAATGGTACGGAATTCAAGCTTTTTGCCAAAGCGGTTGTCAAAGTTATATCGCCATAGTATTTCTCATTGTAATTTTTCGGCTTGTAATCACCAATCTCAAACCTGGAGTCATTTACTATATCATCAGGGGTCATGCCGTTCTCCAATGCAACTAAATAAACCACTGGCTTGAATGCACTTCCCGTCTGGCGCGGCGCCAAAGCACGATTAAACTGCGATTCTTGATAATCAGTTCCGCCGACCATTGCACGTATCGCGCCATCACGCTGCATTACAACAACGGCACCTTGGGCATCCCCGACATTACGCCCCAGAACAGCTGCTGCATATTCGTGCATATCTTGATCAAGCGTTGTATAAACCAACAGGTCGCTGTCGATTTCTTCCCCCAGTCTTGATGCTATTTCGTCCGCGACAAAGTCCGTCCAATAACGAAATATATTTGTGTCAGGCGCAGGTGTCACACCATACAATTGCGACGCAGCATCGCGCGCTGCTTCCAACGAGATATACTTTTGCCGCACCATTTCTTTCAGAATCAATCGCGCCCTGGCAATGTTTTTTTCCGGATTTTTCACAGGACTATACGCCGTCGGAGCCTTTAACATCGCTGCAATTTGCACCGATTCCGCCAACGTCAATTCATTCGCAGGCTTTTGGAACAACTCTCTCGCGGCTGCGTCAATGCCTCGCATTCCGCGGACCAAGGACACTCGGTTCATATACAAATCTAAAATCTGTTGTTTGGAAAATTTATTTTCCAGCCAGTATGAAAGCAACAATTCCTGGACCTTGCGCTTTATAGTTCGCTGAGGCGAAAGGAATATATTCTTTGCCGCCTGTTGGGTCAGACTGCTGCCGCCGGCCGCAATTCCACCAGCACGTAAATTTGTAATCATCGCACGCGTCAGTCCCCGATAATCAACCGCACCGTGATAAAAAAATCTTTTGTCTTCTATCGCAATTATCGACTGCCACACATATGGGGGCAAACTTTCCACAGACACCGGTGCGCCCATAATTTTATTCATACTGCGAATTTCATAACCATTTTTATCAATAAAACTTATCGTGGGGGCACGCGTTTCACGCAGCATCGAATCCAATGAAGGCATCTGTAAAAAAACAATCAAAACATAAAATGCAATCGCGACAATTATCAAAATAATAGCGCATAAAAACCACGCCAGCAGTCGCCACTTCCATGAAACTGACGGCTTTTCGTCTTTATTTCTTGATTGCATTCTCAAATTCATCTTCATCCCAAACCATGACACCCAATCGGATGGCATCGGTCAACTTACTGCCAGCATCCGCCCCTGCGATAACTATATCTGTTTTAGCACTGACGCTGGATTGCACTTTCGCTCCCATGTTTTCCAAAATTTCTTTTGCCGCATCCCGAGTATATTTTTGCAATGTTCCAGTTAAAACTATTTTTTTATCCAACAAGTTCGAAGATTTATTTTCAACAACAATCGGATTTTTTATTGTTAAATAACTTAGCAAATCATCCAATGCCATGGCGGTTCTTTTATCGGCAAAAAATTCAACAATTTCTTTCGCCATTACCTCGCCGATACCAGAAATTTCTTGCAGCCTTTCTGTCCCGGCCACTCGCAACGTGTCCAGTGAACCAAACTGGCGCGCCAAGATTTTTGCCGTTGCTTCGCCAACCTCTGGTATTCCCAATGCAAATAATAATCTGTTCAGCTCGATGTTTGCGCCGTTTCGTATTGCCGCATCCAGATTGGCAACTGACTTGTCCCCGTATCCTTCCATTGCGCGCAATTCATCGCCATGCAATTCTATTAAACGCCAAATGTCCGCTGGGGATTTTATCCAGCCCAGCTCTACAAACTTTTCAATTTGTCTGGTTCCCAAGCCTTCAATATCAAAGCCTTTGCGAGATACAAAATGTTCCAACTCTTTCGCCACCTGCGCCGGGCAAGACAAAGAATTTACGCACCGACGCGCGACCTTGTCCGCTTCCTGAACCACCGCGCCACCACACACGGGACATACATTTGGAAACTGAAATGGTTGGCTGTTTTTTGCATGCTCGATAACTTCGACCACTTGGGGAATTACATCACCTGCGCGTTGAACAATTACTTTGTCGCCAACACGAAAATCTTTGCGAATGATTTCATCTGCGTTGTGAAGAGTCGCGCGCGACACCAAAACCCCACCAATGTTTATCGGCTCTAATTCCGCAACTGGTGTTAAAACTCCGGTGCGTCCAACCTGAATCGTAATGTCGCGCAAAGTCGTAACCGCGCGCGCCGCGGGAAATTTATACGCAATTTCCCAACGTGGAGAATTTGCGGTTGCGCCTAATTTTTCCTGGGTTTTTATATCGTTTATTTTTATAACCAAACCATCAATGTCAAAAGGAATTTCCGTCCTGATTTCCATTATGTGGTTATAGTGCGCCTGGATTTTATCCAAATTTTCTGCCTGCGCACACCATTTTCCTGTGGTCTTAAATCCCCATTTTTCAAGCAGATGGAAAAATTCGCTCTGCGTTTCCCAGTCGCGGCCGGATACTTCGCCCCAAGTGTAAGCAAATGCGCGTAAACGGCGGTGCGCCGTAACCGACGGATCCAATTGGCGTAAAGATCCCGCAGCAGCATTTCGTGGATTTGCAAAAACTTTTGTTCCGTTTGCTGTTGCTTCCGCATTCAATCGGAAAAAGTCTGCGCGTGACAAATATACCTCGCCACGAATTTCAATGTCCCGCGCAAAAGGAATTGTTTGCGGAATGTCAGAAATAGTTTTTATGTTTGCCGTAATGTCTTCGCCAATTGTGCCATTACCGCGCGTCAATGCACGCACCAGCACTCCGTTTTCATATCGCGCAGAAAACGAAAGACCATCTACCTTGGGCTCTATAAAAACTTCGCCTGGGGTTTTTTTGAACCAGTCTGCAACCTCTTCTTCGCTGAACACATCACTGATAGACAGCATAGGAATTGCATGCGCGTAATTTTTGAACTCTTTACTGGGGGCTGCGCCCACGCTTTGCGATGCGCCGCCGTCTTTACCAACCAATTCTGGGAACTGAGCCTCTAAATCCTTGGCGCGGTGTTTAGCAGTGTCATAGGTCGCGTCATCAACGGCCGGCGCATCATTTTGATGATACGCCGTATCCCACGCATGCAGTTTTTTAATCAGCGCGTCATATTCAGTTTTTGTAAAAAGATCAATTTTATTACTCAGCATTCAGACCTTTCAGTAAAACCTCTTTCAAGTCGTTCGGCATCATTCCTGTGCTGGAGTATCCACAATCAACATGGTGGACTTCGCCTGTGACCGCGCTGGACAGGTCGCTGAACAAGTATGTTGCTGCGCCCGCGACATCGTCCAATGTCATATTTCTGCGCAGTGGTGTCATTTTTGCATTCAAATCCAAGATTGATGAAAATCCGCCAACTCCGCTGGATGCCAATGTTCTGATTGGACCTGCGGAAATCGCATTTACTCGAACCCCATCTTTGCCCAGATCTGCCGCCAGATAACGAACCGACGCGTCCAGCGCGCTTTTCGCAACGCCCATAACATTGTAATTAGGAATGGATTTTTCCCCGCCCAAATATGTCAGAGTTATAATGCTACCGCCATTTTTCATCAATGCGCTTGCGCGGCGGGTCAAATCGACCAATGAATACACCGAGATGTCCATGGTATTCTTGAAATTTGCACGTGTTGTATCGGCATAGCGACCAGTCAATTCGTCTTTATCTGAAAAAGCGATAGCGTGCAGCATTCCGTCCAAATGGCCCCATTCTTTTTCAATTTTGGCGAACAAGTCGTCCATTTGTTGGTCGTTTTGCACATCGCAAGGCATAATAAATTTGTCTGCGCCAATAGATTCTGCCAGTGGACGAACGCGCTTTTCCATGCGCTCGTGACCGAAAGGCATAGCGATTTCTGCGCCCATTTCATGCGCCTTTTTGGCGATTGCCCAAGCCATAGACATATCATTAGCAACGCCGCAAATCAGTATTTTTTTACCTTCTAAAAGCTTTATCATATTTTTCCCTTTATTAATTTTATTGGACAGGCAAATTCTAGCATTTGGAAGAAAATGATGCAACTTATTAAAAAAAGGCTTGAAATGGGAAAAAAAATGGTATAGACTTCGCACGCTTTGGAGACATAGCTCAGTCGGTAGAGCAAATGACTTTTAATCATTGGGTCAAGGGTTCGAATCCCTTTGTCTCCACCATTTGCATTTATATTCGGGCATAGTTCAGTCGGTAGAACAACGGACTGTTAATCCGTATGTCGCTGGTTCGAGTCCAGCTGCCCGAGCCAATTTATAAAACACGCCCCCGTTGGGGGCGTTTTTTTTGACAAATCATAATTTTATGCTATAATAGTTCCGATATAACATATTGATTATACTAACTCATAGGAGTAATCTCGTGTCCGAAATAATATTAGATTTTACATTGGCAGATTTAAATAAATTTGCACCAAAAGGCATTGTTTTTGAAACAAAAAAACGAAAACTAGAAAACGGAAAATATAAAGATTTTTTATATGCTGTACCTGTAGAATATAAAAAAAATTACCCAAATATTGACTATATTAGTAATTTTAATTACACACCATATTCTCTTGATGATTTAAAAATCTTATTAGACCGATCACTTATTGCAAATGCAAAATCTGATAAAGACTTAATGAATTCTTTAATAGAAAGAAAAGGTAATGATTTTGGTAACGGCGACTATCCATACAAAGCTAACAAGAATTTGTTTTCATTATTAAACTCTAATAATCAAAATCCAATGATAGACTGGAATACATTAGAGGCATATGGAAAAATTGTAAAAGAATATCTTAGTTTGTCTTCAAATTTAGCAAATGCAGAAAATGCCATTACAAAACATAATTCTATTACCACACCAAAGAAATCAATATTTAATAAAAAGCATAAAAAGTATATTGCTGAACTGGGTGAATTATATGATAACAAAGAAGGCTTAAGTGAACAACGTGATGCTTTACATAAAAAAGTAAATGAAGCACACGAAAAATTAATTAAAGGGTTTAATGCTACTGCCATTTTAGCCTATGTCTATAATGCCGGATTAAAAGAAAAAGCAGAACAAAAATTCCAATCCAAAAATAAATATAAAGCCAGTGTTGAAAGAGTTGAAAAATTAGGTGTAAAACATGGTAAAAAATCAGATATAGTTCATGCTGAAACATTATTAGCCGAAAAGAAATTTATGAAAAATTCACCGTATAAGCCAATTATCCTTGATAAAAACGCTGCGAAGCAATACGATGAAATGGCAAAAAAAGTACGCGACGGGAAAATTATTACCCCAGAAGAAAACAAAAAGTTCATAAAAACATTCTTTGATAAAGATTATGAATAAATTAATGCTCCCTCTTGGGGGCGTTTTTTTTATAAACCGTCGCTGGAACGAATGTCGCGCATGTGCAACGCACCGAGCATGTCCCAGCTGCCCGAGCCAGTTATTAAAAAACCCGCCATTCGGCGGGTTTATTTAAGAATTAAACTTTATGCAAGTTTGATGTTCTTGGCAGACTTGCGTCCTTTGTCTTCTGATATATCAAACGTAACCGCTTGATTATCAGCCAAAGATTTTAATCCAGATTTTTCTAAATCTGAAATATGCACAAATACATCTTCTTTTCCTGTTTCTGGTTTGATAAAGCCAAAGCCTTTCTGGGTGTTAAACCATTTTACATTTCCGTTCATTTTTTTTCCTTTTATTAACAGATTCTCCTGTAAAACTTACAGAAGTAGCGCAGATTTTGTTTCTTTAAACATTTTTAGAAAATCTTGCTTTTATGTTTAGATAGAAGGAAAATTTTGTAGAAAATAGGTATTGAATAAAATCAACTGGTTCGATTCTACAACAAAAATACTGGAAAGCAAGAGAATGTTCAGCCATTCCATTTTTGTTTAAAAACCTTGAATAATAATGCCAAGTGACTATAATTATTTGGTACATGGAGAAATTAAAAATGAACATTGTAAAAGCAATCGGCGTTATGGGCGATTCTATCCTGCGCGGCGTCGTATTTGACCAGTCCGTTGGAAAATACAAAATGATTGATGATAATGCCGCCAGCTTGTTCAGCATTGATAACAAAATACCTGTGCATAATCATTCAAAGTTCGGATATACCACCGACAAGGCATTAGAAAAATTACCAAATATTTTGCAACAGGACCAGGGCTCGGAATTGATGTTGTTGGAGTATGGCGGAAACGACTGCGATTTTGATTGGCAAAAAGTTTGCGAAAATCCTGACCTGCCTCACGAACCAAATGTGCCTTTTGAAAAATTTAAGCAGAACCTGACCGCTATTATCGAAAAGCTGACCAGTGCCGGTAAAAAACCCGTTGTCGTAACTTTGCCTCCTATTGATTCAGAACTTTATTTTGACTGGATCATTCGTCAAAATCCTGGCAAAGAAACACAGCTGATGCAATTCTTGGGCGAAAAAAACTACATCTACAGGCATCAAGAAATGTACGCAACCGCTTTGGAAAAACTGGCAGCAGCATTTAAATTGCCGACCGTCAACATTCGTGAAAAGCTGCTGAACATCCCAAAGTACAGCGATTATCTATGTCTTGATGGAATTCATTTGAATGAAAAAGGTCAAGTCCTTATCAAAAATATATTTAATCAACGATACGAAGAATACTTGGCCACATTATAAAACAAACCGCCGATTGGCGGTTTTCTTATATGAATATACTCCTGTTCAGAAACTATGCGAAAAATACTATAATTACTTTGTAGCATTCTAAAAAGGAGACTAAAATGCATGAATTAAAAAAATATGTTTTAAAACCTTTGGTTTTAATTGGCGCGTTGAACTGGGGACTGGTTGGATTTTTCAACTTTGACTTGGTCGCCGCCATTTTGCCAAACCCAGAGCTGGCACGCATAGTTTACAGCATTGTTGGTTTGGCCGCAGTTTTAATGATTGTTTTTATGTTCACGTCTGACACGAAATATAAATAATTCAATCCTGCGTAAAAAAAGCCGCGCGATTGCGCGGCTTTTTTATTTGGTTTTAACCATTGCTTGACAACCCCAAGCAGCCAAGACACACACACCACCAATAGGCTGCCACCCTTGCTTAATCAAATCCCTAACTTTATCCCCTAGTGCTCCGTTTGATTCCTGTATAGAGGTTGAACAAATATTACATTTACTACAACTATCGTTAGTCACACATCCACTAATAGTCTTATAATCTACTATTTCTTCTGGCATTTTTGACCTCTTTTGACAGAATTGTAGAACAAAATCATCATTTGTCAAGAACTACGCAAACCAAAAATAAAACCCGATTAAATCGGGTTTTATTAAACTATATTTATTACGCGGCCATATTGTTATAAAACCTATTCTTCCATGCTTCCAGATTTATATTTTTTTGAGTGTTTACCCCATCGGATTTATTCTGCATTGCCTGGGCACGTCTGTCATTATTAAATATATTCATATCGCGCTTTAATCCCTGGGAACTGGGGTCATTTACATAATTCCAAAACGCCATCAGATTTTGCTTTTTGGTTAAATTGCTGTCTGAACGGCGTCTGTCTACACCGGGGGTGTATGGAATCGTATAATCCGTCTGACGAAATGCCAACAAAGTCGTTTCCGCCAACTGCAAATTATCTTCGGCCTGTTTTATATCTTTTTTACTTGCTGGTGGTGTTACACGCGCAAGAGTTTCATACGCCGTTTTCTTTGCTTGAACATCTGCAACCAGCATGGCTTCCTCGTCCGGAGTTCCAGTATATCCACGCACGTCTTTTTCAGCCTGAATCATCCGCTTTACAGATTCCGTCCCAGATTTGAATTTCAGATTCTTTTTCTGATAAATTGCTCGACCCACCGTTACCAAATTCGCACTCAGCATTATTCCCGCATGCATGGTCTTGTCCAGGCTTTTCGTTATCATGTGAATTGCCTGATTGGAATTAAAAGATAGTCCTTTATCCCCCAAAATGTTTACAGGAACTGCTTTTAACTTATTTTTCGTACCAGAGGTCGTGTACCCATATCTCATCTGGCTAAGGCATTCCAGCGCAGTTTGCGCCTCTTCTATTTTACCATCATCAACACCACGCTCTATTATCGCCTGAACCACAGCATTAAGGTTTTTTGTATCCTTTAATGCGCCTGCAAATTCTTTTGGTAAAACTTTGCTTACTTCTTTCAGTGTTTTTGTAAACCATTCAAAATGTGGAACTGCCTTTGGCGCAGGAGTCTCACCACCCTTTAAGTCGCCAGTAATTGCATCGGTTTGTTTTAAGAATTCGTCCAAGCCCTTGGTTATGTCGAACTTTCTTTTTACCAGCAGCGATTCCATGATTGGCTTTGCCGTTTCATCCATGTAATACGGATGACGTTTATGCCGCATGGTCAACTTACCCAGCATATCATTTTTGATATGATTTATCTTATTCCCTGCCTTTTGGAACGCATTATAAGAATGCTGCTCCATAGGGGTCAGTTCGTACTTACCTTCCTTGTAATTTTTTTCTTTCAGTCCAATCGCTATGGCATTGGCTACACCATTTTCATCTTTTGCATCAAATGCTTCCAGAGCTTTTGCTTTTTGGACCAAACGAAGGAATATATTATTTTTCTGATCATTAGTTTGAACTGCATTACGGAATGCATCACGATCATCATCTGTTGGCTTTTCCTGCTTGGTTATATTGTTGTATATATCCATCAGGAATGAATATGGCGGTCTATCTATAAACGCTGGTACAGGAGGATTAGTTGGTAAAGTTGGTGGCGTAGTCGGCGTAATAATAGCGTTATACAAAATCGCAGAAACATGTCTGATTTTTTTACATACAGATAAATCAGAGGCAAACGAACCATCTTTCAATGCAGAGATAACTTTATCTTGATCTTCGCCCTCAACAGAATCTTCCAAAAAAACTTTTATATTTGGATCGTCCAAATAATTGGCCCATGCAAGCGCCTCGGGGGTTGGAGCGCCACGAATTATCAACTTGTCCAATGCGGCTGCGACCGGCGAGTATGCTTTGATAATTTTTGTCGCGCCGTAAAAATCATCTACTAATTTTTTGGCATCACTATTTTCAGCAAGTAATTTTGGATCGTTTTTCAGTGCCAGCAATGTTTTCTGTATCTGCATATACAGCTTTTCCCATGCCTCGGCATTCATATCATGATCAGTATGCGAACCATCGGGCAATGCAGCATCCGGATTCCAGCCGCCTTTGTATATTCCGGTAGTTGGATCCAGGGTTCCAATTTGCTCTTTCAGGCCCACACCCAGAACCCGCAGCTGTTCAAGCCTTGCGCGGCGTTCCGGACTCATCAACGATAAGTTTATTTGTCCGCTATAATCTGAAAGATACTTTTTTATGTCGGTCATCAAAAACTCTTAATTATTACCCCGTAATTATAGTTTGTTTTTGGGAAAAATTCAACCAATATACCCAATACTTGATTTTTTTCGTAAATTGTGTTATAATTCATTTATGAATTTGTCGCCGTTTGGCGGCTTTTTTTTATTTCCAAAAAGGATACCCAATGTCAAAAGTTTTACAAATTCGCCGCGGAACCGCGGCACAAAGCAATAACTTCACCGGTCTGGCCGGTGAAATCACCATGGATACAAATGCCAAAACCATTCGCATTCATGATGGCACCACGCTGGGTGGATTTGCCCTGGCGCGCGCAGATCTGTCCAATGTTTCCGGCACAATACCCGGTGGCGAAAGCGGCGAAACATTCAGTATTGAATCTGTTCCCGCCACATTTTGGGCGGCTTTATTTTCTTCTTACAATTTGCGGGCCACTCATTTTCTGGAAAGCACGCCATCATCTGTTGGGAATGTCAGCTATCTGGAATCTGTTTTCGGCTCGGTCGCACAAAATACCGACATTTCAGCCGCACGCGCAGATTGCGTTCTGGTATGCCAAACGCCCGAGGCTGGCTTTGCTGTCGGCGAAATCGCAAGCGCATTCGGTATTGGAAATCGCACCCAGCCCTGGCCTAATTTGTTCTTGGACGCGAATGGATTGCGCGCGCGACTGGCGGTTTCCGGGGAAAGCTTTTGGGTGTCCCACAAAACAACCGGCACAACAACAAACATTACAAATGCAAACTGGAAGATTAAATTCAGAATTTGGTATTGAAATTCATAAAATCATTTGTTATCGTGGCGCTGTCAAAAACAAAAGCAAAAAGGATTCACAAATGTATATTCTGGCGTTGAATTGCGGCAGCAGCTCGCTTAAATACCAAATTTTTGATGTTGATACTAAAACTTCCATAATTGGTGGCTTGGTTGAAAAAATCGGTCTGAAAGATTCTTTCCTGACACAGAAATACCCCGATGGAACAAAGCAGCGCAAGGATGTTTTAATGCGCAACCATGATGATGCTTTGACCGAAGTAATCAATATGCTGCGTGATGCATTCATAGACTTGACTCAGATTGGCGGCGTCGGTCATCGCGTAGTTCTGGGTGGTGAA
>CAZUED010000019.1:0-10448 GCA_964619545.1 uncultured Muribaculaceae bacterium
CGATGTCCGGCGCGAAAATCTGGTTTTGTATTTGCCAAATTTTTACTCTCCACGCTCCGTGAAAATCACGGCCCCATCTTCTGTAATTCCAATAGTGTGTTCCCACTGAGCGGACATTCCGCCATCAAGGGTTCTGGCCGTCCAGCCGTCTTCATCAATTTTGCATTTGCTGGAATGTTCGCACAAAATTGGCTCTATGGTGAAAACAAGTCCTGGAACCATTTTCACTTTATCAAATGCTTTATCGTACCAATGATAAATCTGGGGATCATCATGCATAACCTTACCAATTCCATGACCAATGAAATCTTGCGAGATACTAAATCCATGTGGTTTTACAACTGCTTCGATAGTTTGCCCAATCTCGGAAAGGGGGACTCCGGGGGCGCAAACAGCGATTGCGCTGTTTAATGCGTCCTGACAAACCTGGACCAATTTTCTGGAATTTTGTTTTACATTACCAATTAAAAACATACGGGAAGCATCTCCATGAAATCCCTTGTATTCCGAAGTCAAATCAATGTTTATTATGTCGCCATCTTGTAAAAATTCATCATCACGTGGTATGCCATGAACAATAACATCATTACGACTGGTGCAGCAATGTTTTGGAAAGCCCTGATAGCCCAAGTCTGATGACCGCGCACCATTTTCTTGCAAAAACTGGGCAACCATCCGATCAATGTCGCCGGTCGAAATCCCAGCGCGAATTTGTGGGGTAATAAAATCAAAGCATCGCGCAACTATATCGCCAGATGCGCGCAATCTTTTAAAGTCTTTTGGTGCGTATACTGACGGCAACATATTTATTCCATCTTATTTTTAATTTCTTTGATTCGTTTCAGAATTTCTTCCATGGTGGCAGCGTCTGCTTTATCTTTAGACATAATTTCATCAGCCAGAACAATGCACAATGTCGCCAATAAAGAGCTTTCAGGCAAAACGCCAATTTTATTTTGTATGTCGCGGGCACGGCTATCGACCATCCGACCAATTTCAACCAGACGCATTTCTTGGCCGTCTTCGCAGCCCATAGCATAGTTTTTGTTCAAGATTGGAATTGCGACAACGCTCATTTAAGGGCCTTTAATTCCTTTATTGATTGATCTATCAATTGGGTCGCGCGAATGTTCTTGGCGCGCATGTCGACCAACTGGCGCGAGCAAATTGCGACTTCTAAATCGGTTTGGGTCTGAACACCGGATGCATTAGCGCGCAACTTGGCCGCTGCGGCCTCTAATTCATCCAGTTCTTTAAAGATTTGATTGGCTATTTCCAACATAGCTTTATGGTAAGACATTTTTTTTATGCATTCAACATTAAAAATGTGTTATGATTATGCATCGTGCGGGGGGATTTATGGTGAAGAATAAAATCATTTATATTTCTGGTGGTGCAGACCTGGACAAGGCAGCTATCAAGGCTGCATTTGACGAAGTTCGCCAAACATTGGGCTTGGATTCAGATTCGTTGCTTTTTGGTGTGCCATTGGATGAAGAAGGTGAATGCACTGCACCAATTGCCGTTGAAAAACCCAGAAAAATCCGAAAAGCGAAAATAGAAAAGCTGGAAATTGAAGAAGAAATAATACAAGAAGAACCAGCAGTAGAAGAAATGCCTGAAACCAAGCAGCCCGAACGTGTTATTCCAATTTTATCTGTGCTTTCTGGTGGTAAATCCGAAACACCTGCAGAAACGCTTGATTCAGTTGATGTTTTACCCCAAGTCGTCTCTATTACTGAAATTGCAGATGTTTTAGAAGAATGTTTGCCGGACCCAGAACCTAAAACTCCGCAAACCATAGAAGAAATTTTCGAAAACTTAACCCCACTGCCAGAGGAAAAAATTATAGAAAGCGCACGTGCAGCCTGCGATGATTCGCCGGGCGAAAACCTTGACGATGATGCTACACTTACAAAACTGGCAGCAGAATTTGTTGAAACTCAGAAAGAGTCGGACCCCGAGCCCGCCTCACGCAGTGGCAGAATGGGGAAATTGAAAAACATACTGCCATTCAAGAAAGCGAAAAAAGATGATGCTGGTGTGCTGGGCGATTTGTTCGGATGGGCTGGTATCGCGGCAAACGAAGACGAAGTCGTTACGCCAGGTTTTTTCGCAACTCGATAATGAATGAACACAGAAACAATTCTTCGCTATCTTGAAAATTCCGGATTTCGTATAGTCGGGTCGGATGGAGTATTTATCCGGCTGGAAGATCCGACTTGTTTTATCCGCAGCTTGGCGGATTTTATTGACATTGCCTGGATTGTCATAACTGCCTTTGCTGGTGTTTTGTTGTTTGGTTGGGGGGTGGCGTTGATTCGCGGGGCCAAGGGCGACATAATTAAAAACATCCGAAATTTAT
This sequence comes from uncultured Muribaculaceae bacterium, assembly GCA_964619545.1. Classification (GTDB taxonomy): domain Bacteria; phylum Pseudomonadota; class Alphaproteobacteria; order Rs-D84; family Rs-D84; genus WRCA01. The sequence goes on from CAZUED010000019.1 coordinate 2,366, forward strand.
TTTTAATATTTTCTGTTCTGGCTGCATCACGTCCAATTGTAAATGCTATCTGGGGCGGAGACTTATTTGGCATGGGGTGCAAAGTGATTCAGGTTCCGGTTGCCCAAGTTAATACAATTATAGATTCTGCAAAGCTAAAATTAAAGACCCAAGAAGAAGACGCTTTATTTGAGAAAATCGATATTCAAGATTCCGCAATCAGCAGTTCCACGCCAAACATCATGGGTGAAATTGATGTGCAAATTCCGACCAGCCCGATTGAAGAGCCTAAAATAGTTTCCAGTGGAACGGGCCCCAGTTCATTGGCCCCCAGCATAACACCAGTAAAGGCAGTGCCCAAAGGTACGGGCAGTGCCAGTATATCTGGCAAGCAAGTCAGCTTTATTGGTATTGATGGTCGTCGGCATACCAAAATTGGCGGCAGTTTGGCATGGAGAAATAATAATCCCGGTAATATAACTTGCGGTGCTGGATTAATTTTTGATTCTATCGCATGCAATGGACGATTCTTGGTATTTCCGGGTGAAAGTGTCGGTGCGCGCGCAATAGTTTTGCAATTAAAAAACCCAAAATACCAAAGCAAGACGGTTGGCGGTGCAATAGCCAGATGGGCGCCACCAAATGAAAATAATACGGCCGCATATCAGCGCTCGATAGAGCAGGGCACAGGTCTTTCTTTGAATACACCAATGTCTTCGCTCAGTGATGCCCAATTGACGCGGGTCGCACAAGTGATAAAGAAGATAGAAGGTTGGATACCAGGCAAAGAAATTATAGAATAATGCAAAGGAGCAGAAATGAAAATTGAAATAGCAAGGACAAGTGGGGCGCGTTCTCCATTGCCTTGGATTTTATTGGCGATTATTTTGGCAGCGTTTGCGGTGGCGGCTTACTTTTTATTGATGCGACCAGCCACTAAAAAAGTAGGTACAATTACGCCGGAAACTCAGTATAGTGCACAGCAAATTCAAGGCGCGAATGAAACTGAGTCAATGGATGAAAATTATGAATTTGATGATGGGCTTCGCAATCCTGTTTCGCAAAAAACATTGCCACTGGACGAGTACGGCGAAGGAGTTGCCAGCATAGATGTTTTCCAGCCAGACATAAATAGCGACGGATTGGCAGATACAATTACTCGCACAAAAAATGAAAATGGGACGGCTCATTTTTATTATGATTACAAGGTGCAGTTGAATACAGGCAATGAATTGATTGACATAACACCGGACGGATTCAGAACAACCGAAGGCGCAGATTGCGCATTGCAAAAGTTGCGATTTGTTTTTATCCCCAGTTTTCAAGTAATTAAAATAGGTCGAGATTGGCAAGAAAGCTGGGCCACACCAACCATGGCGAACAAAACTATTTACAAAATAGATGGCAATGCATTGAAAGTTTCATCCAGTCAGGCAATGAAAAAAATCTGCAATGTCAGCGAGCTTTTTTAGGGGGAAGTGCAGGACGTAAAACCTTTATCACTTCTTCCAAGGTGTCTGACTTTTTCGCAATGAATTTTTTGATTGCTGCGAGACGTGCGTTGAAGAATTTTTCATCCCCCAGAAACTTTATTATCATTTCAGCCAGCTGTGTTTTATCGGCAACTCGTTCCAGTACTTTATCTGCAGTCATTTCGTTATAAACTTCATCAAATGTGCTGGTGTGTGGACCAGTTATTACAACATTGTCCAGCTGCATGGCCTCGATAGGGCTGGATCCGCGGCATTCAGGTAATAAAGAGCGACCCATAAAGGCTACATTTGTACATCTGTAAAATAATCCCATTTCACCCATAGTGTCTGCGACGTAAACATTTCCATTTGGCACTGCATTATCAGTTCTGAATGCAATTTTTAAATTACCGGCAGTACGCGCCAGTTCTGCCTTCATACTTGGATGGCGCGGAGTAATCAAAAGCAAAGCGTTTGGAATCTTTTTCAAAATTTCGCGATGCGCATCAAAAATAATTTCAGATTCACCTTCGCCCAGAACAGCGGCATGCCAAATGGGCCGCTTGCCCGCCGCGGCCAGCCATTTTTTACGCAATTCTGGTTTGTCTGCAACTGGTGGAACGCTGTATTTCAAGTTATCCATAATGCTGACATTTTTTGCACCCAATCCACTGAAACGTGCAGCGTCTGTTGCGGACTTTGCCATAATTTTTTTAAACGATTGCATCATTCTTTTTACAAATTTTTTATTTTTTTGATGGCGTAAAAAAGATTTTTCACTCATTGCACCATTGATAAGAAAGTTTGGAACATCCGCACGTGCCAACGCGTCCAATTGAATTGGCCATAAATCGGAATCAACGCGAATTGCCAAATCAGGCCGCCAATGTCGCATAAAACGATTAACGACAAAAGGCACATCAATCGGCACATATTGGTGCAATACATCAAAATTTTTAGCAATTTTTGCGGACGCAGTCGTGCCACTGGTCAATAAAATTTGGACCTGTGGATAATCATGATGCAACCTATCAATCAATCCACGCATAGAATTTATTTCACCAACGCTGGCGCCATGCAACCATATTAAAACCCCGTCCGGCCGTGCCAAACTTGGACGACCAAGCCGTTCGGCAAAGCGATCAGGGTGAGAATCCTCTTTACCTTTGCATTTGCGTAATCCTAAATAAATTCTGATTATTGGATAGAAAATTGTTACCAATAGTTTATACAAGAACATAAATTATCCTTTTTTTTTTAAAATATGTGCTTTGATCATTATCTCTCGCAAACTGCTACAAAAGGCGGAAGAGAAAGCTGCTGGGCAATCGCGCCTGCGCCGCAGTCCAAACAATTAAATTTTCTGTTTTGTGAATGCATTCCATCAATTGGTATCTGAATGCCGGCCAGTTCTGGTATGTTCACGCGGACATTTTCCTTGTATTTTGGGTCATCAGGAAAGCCAAAGTAAAATGCGCGTGAACTTCCACGGCATTCTGAAGCACCCGGATAACATGCGGTTGAATTAAGCTTTGATTCGTCCGGCACACATGAAACTTCACATGTTTCTTCATTAGTAACCATTTTTTCGCAGTCGTTGCAAAGGTTTGCGGGCTTCAGTAAAGTTCCGCCCAAAACCCGCCCCTTGGCAACCATCATGCTGGGGCATTTAGATTCAGTGCTTTCTGTTTCCTTTGTAATACAAACCCATTCCATATTGACATAGTCCAATTGCGCGGTCGTGCCATCGGGGCATTCGCGAATTGGTGACGGATCTATGCATTGCCACATATCTTCAATTTCTACTGCGGCTTGACCTGTTGCACACAATGGACGTCTGGAAGGGTCAATTTCGCAAACCTCATCAACCGAGTTCCAAATAGTATCGCCAGAACAAAGCACTGGTGGGTTTTGCGGCAAGCATTCCCATTTGCCAAATCGGAAAACCTTTTGCTCGCCAGTCATACAGAATATATTTTCAGCCGTTGGCTGTGATGGATTTCCCAGGTTTATATCAGCGGCAACCGAGTATTGAGTAATATAAATCAGTCGTCCTTGTTCAAGACTGGCGGCATTTATTATACTTGATGGAATTTTTCGCCTGTGCCCGTTGCCCGATAGTATTGCAAGCGAGCCGTCATTTCTAGTAATTATAATTCCAAAATTTGATGCCGAGTCAAAATCTTGGGACAATGTTTTCAGCACCAGATTTGTGTCTTTTTCTTGCGGCATGTTGGCAGTGGTTACGATGAAGTTCCCGATGGTTTGTCCTGCTCGGTCGGGCTTGCAAACTGTTACTTCTCGGCGTTCATCTGCACACAGCTTTATGCTTTGAACATTATATTTTTGGGTACAGGGTTCGGATTTGATTCCCAAAATTTCTTTTGCCCCCGCGCGAGAGTTGGTATCCAATTCTATTGCGTCAGCATGAGCACGTGCCATACAAGACAAAATAGATTTTATTTCGGTCGTCCGCATTGCAGATTCTATTCTGTCATCGCGAACACGTTGATTTGGGGCATCAATCAGAAAATATCCCGCCATCAAAACAAAGACCAAAATCATGATGAAGATATTCATTTTTTCTCCGTATCCGAACGGCATGATAAAGCAAAAAATAATCGTTGGCAATAGATTTGCCAATATGATAAAATGTTTAATATAAAGTATTGGGAAGGAAAATGAAAAAACCAGGAATTTTTGCCGTATTCATCACAATGCTGGCGACTCCCAGCGCTTATGCGGCCTATCAGGCCTATGGCGCGACAACACAATATATTCCGTATCAAAGGGCTGCGGCAGCCACCCAAGGATATACTCAGCAGCAATATGTCCCTGTTACCGGAAATGGTCGTTTGACTACGGCGGCAAATCCGAATCGCGTAACTGGAACCTTGCCACGTGTTGGAACATCATCTGCGGCCGCGGGGCGTCAATATTATCAACCCGAAGATTATGACAGATTGGCAGACAGCGGACTTTATATTGGTCTTTCAGTTGGATACTCAACGGCGATAAGTGGCGGAATGGAAGCGGACTATAAGAATGAAGACAAGGCTTTTGTTGCACCTGGCGCATTTCAAACTGCTGATTTTAAAACCGATACGGTACTTCCACTGCAGTTATCCATTGGTGCAGCTATAAACAGCGATGTGCGTGTTGATTTTTCATATTCCAGATACAGCGGTCTTTCATATCCTGATAGCGTAAAAACCGGCGACGGCGTTGGCGGATATACAGATGTCAGATCGACTGGTGGTTCTATTTCCAGCACCGCGACTATGTTGAATTTATATTATAACCTGGATTCTTATACTGGTTATATGGCTGGTGGTGCATTGCGTCCTTATATTGGATTGGGTTTGGGTATTGCGGTAAATACGATTGCCGATTACTTAGTATACGACAAGAATTTTTATTCTGAGGTTGGAATAGAGGAAGGCGTTACATATCCAGTAGGGACTTTGACGGCGATTTCGGACATATATGCTTATCATGCGGGCGGTACGTCTGAACAATTATCATACATGCTAGAAGGCGGATTAACAACAGAGCTGGAGGGTGGAATAAAGCTGGACTTTTTCGTTCGCTATGCTGGCTTGGGCAAGGCCCAATCATCTGGAAGTATTGTAGTGTCTCAGACCGAGTGGCTGTCGACTGGGGCAGCGCCGATCGGAACGGATGGTGCGGAAGAGTACTCAGCGCTTGATAGCGTATTTCATTATACTAATTGGTTCGAAAGTGGTAACCTTGCAACCGTTGATGCCGGTATCAGGATGAGAATTCAGTTCTAATGGGGGGTCGGGGAGAGAGAATCTTGAAAACTTCAATAGTTTCTTTACTTTGTGTTTGTTGCGTGTGTAGCGCCGAAGCAGCTTTGCGCGTCGGTAATAGCGGAACTGGCCGTGGCGGAACTTATTCGGCTTTACAAAGTCAAGGTGTCACAGAAACCCCTATTTCTCAGCAAGAAATTATTGCGACCGCAAAAACCTCAAAAGATTTAGGATTGCCAGTGCGAGTAGCGGATATGGATTTGGCACGGCAGATAGCTGCGAACAATCCAAATGCGGGCATTACCAGGAACCAGCTGGATTCGTGCGCTGCGATTTATCCGACGGGCACTTTTGCTTGGGATACACCTACTTCTGGTAATCAATCAGTGACCGGTTGCGTTGCAGATGTTGAAATGCGAATGATAAGCGGGACAGATGATATAGTGCTGGCAAGTGCGCGCGTCGCTGCGGGTGATGTAATTAAGTGCAACATCAGTGAGTTTCCTTCATCAGAGTATACTACAGAGGCGGGCAAGATAACTTTCCCTGCGGATCGCGAGCCGACAATGGATGAAGTTATCGCGGTGATGAATAAAGAGCAAAAACAGAACGCCGGAATGAAAATCGCGGCAGCGACAATTATTGGCGGACTGGGTGGAAATTTTGTTGGACAGAATGACCCAGGCAAGGGCGGCTCGCTGGGAACCAGCAGCGATAAAATGACCAAAACCGCAATTGGTGCATTGGCTTTGGGCGGTTTGACAGCCATATCGACACAATCAGGCAAAGTTGGTGGTGATGTTATTATGGGTGCAACCGTCAATGCTATCGGCGGCGGTCTGATTGGAAACATTTCGGGAATTGGGGATGCGGTTTTGCTGACCCGAAAATGCGAAGGAACAGATTGCCTTTATGGTTATGTTGCAAAGAATACGCCGTTAGAGGGAACTCAGGCTGGATTCTTGGGCACTATGAATCGTCAGATAAAATGTAATAAATCAGGCAGTGACTTTAATTCATGTGGTTCAGTCCAGTTCCAGTATTGGTTATTGGACGGAATTGGTGATCAAGATAAAAATCCAGAAGAAATTCAGCGTAATTTGGCAGCAAGTACAAAAACCAAGTATTGTTTGACAGGTTCTGAAATGAAGCCAGCTGTTTTGGGCTGTGACGGGGGCGAGATTTTCTATGAATTAACCAGCGCGCAACAGCAAAGCAATCCGCAAGCCGCTGTCATAGTCGGCTGGAATAGCGTATTAAAAACAAATACTGATTTCAAACAATGGCGCAGAAATGCAAAAAATTCAGATATAAGATTTCGTTATAACGATGGTACAATAGGTCAAAAATCAACAGATTTTTCAGCCAGAGATTTCGTCGCATTAACCCAGGATGCGACAGACGGGGCAATCATTGATTTGAATAACAAGGCGCGAACAAACGCGACATTGACTGGTGCCGGTGTCGGCGCGGGCCTGGGCGGATTCAGCGCGTATCAGGGCGCGACAACGGACGTTGAAAATCGCTGGGTATCAGAGGTTCAGGCATATAAAGATTCTCTGACTAAAATCTATTGCGCAACTGGTAAAAGATACTTGTCGCAATATAACGAAGTTGCTATAATTCCTGCGATGGGGAATTAAGATTTATAATAACGTTTGCGACCATTTTCTCCATTTGACAGCCGCCAGTATTTTCTGAATTCACACAAAGAATTTTGTATGTCGTGCAGGCTAAGGTATGGCGCATTGGAATAGTCTGGATTTTGCCAACGAACTTTCATCCATTCATCACCTAAAAATTCATTTTGGATAGAGTGCAAGTATTTGCATTTTTCTATTGCGTCAATGTCGGATAAATTTTGATTAAAAATTATATTCAATCCCCATTTTGCGCCAGGCCCAACGACCAAAAAATCATTATCTGTGAATTTTACCAAATCCTTGGTATACGTGGCGTCCAGCAAAATTTGACCCGCCAAAAATGGTCCGCTTAATGGAACAAATTTATTTATTATTGAAATGGCATTATCTGGTGATGACGATTGTAATTCTTTTGTAAATTCATCCATTTTTTTGGACAGGTCGCGCAGCATCATTAAAATCTGAATATGCTTTTCTCGTGGGCGATAATTTGGGTCATAGTTATGAGAAGAAACCAAATAGGCATTATTAAAAATGTTTTCTTTTAATTTTGCGCAGTCGAATTGTTTTTCCAGTTTTGCAAAGTCAAAATCATAGTTGTTTAATGGTCCACCAAACAAGGATTCGATAGTGTCTTTTTTATTAAAAAAACGATACGCGACAATGTTGAATAGTTTTTGCCCAGGCGATAAATTTCCGCCACAAATATATTTTGTAATGGCGATAGTGCCTGAATCCAATTGCCGATAAACATTGCAAAAACGAAATCTGCCCAGGACTGGATCATCTATCCAAGGCGCAGATAAATTTTCAACAAAACGTTTATGCCAAATAGTTTGGCGATTTATTATAAAGCTAAAAAAATCGGCAATTATTATCTTGTTTTGCATTTACGTAAATCACAAACTCCAACATACTTTCCCGTATTTATATCCTGCTTTAAGTATATTGTATCGCCTATATTTAAAGGTTCATCAAATGGATAATATGTTTCCAATGACACTTCGGTTTTGCCATAATTATTATGAGTTTCAACCATGTTATTCTCAACTACATAAGAACAAGTAACGAACGAATTATTGTTAAGTAATATAATGTCACGAGATTGGAATGTTTTATAGTATTTTTGTTTATAAAAAGCTGTGCTATTTCCCTCTGAAACTTGGACCCATTCATTTTTTACACCAGACATAATAATTCCAGGAACTTTTTTTAT
>CAZUED010000020.1:0-9925 GCA_964619545.1 uncultured Muribaculaceae bacterium
CAAAAATTGGTTGCAGATGTTGCAAACAAAGCATTGGAGCTGGGCGGCGATTTTGACGCAACGATGAGTGCGGTCAAAGATGACATTGCAGCAACCATTGCAACTATTGGCGAAAACATGAATTTGCGCAGAATTGCAAAAATTTCTGGTCAGCACGTTTATTCCTATGTTCACAATGCATTGGTTCCTGGCATGGGACAAATCGGTGTAGTTGTTGCTTTGGACGGGGATAAAGCAGGCGCGGATGAAGTTGGTCCAAAAATCGCGATGCACATTGCCGCAAACAAACCAGAGTTCATGACAATTGCTGATGTTGACCCTGTGTCTGTTGAACGCGAAAAGAAAATCTTTGTTGAATCCGGCGCAACGAATGGGAAACCAGAAGCAGTTGTTGAAAAGATGATTGCAGGCCGCATTCAGAAATACTATGGCGAGTCAGTTTTAGAAGAACAACCATTTGTAATGGATCCATCTAAAATCATTAAACAAGTTGCGTCAGATGCGGGCGTAAAGCTGGCAGGATTTGCATATTACTTGTTGGGCGAAGGCATAGAAAAGCGCGATGATAATTTGGCGGATGAAGTAGCAAAAATGCTGAAATAAAATAAATCCGACTAAGTTAAAAAAAATCGCGCACCCGCGCGATTTTTTGTTATAATGCAGTCAAAGGGAATCAAAATGAAAAACGAATTACTGAAAGAATTGACCGCGCGCGGATTTATTCATCAATCCAGCAACTTGCAGGGTTTGGAAGATTTATTGGATAATCAAAAAATTGCCTTGTATTACGGCGCTGATCCTACGGCAGATTCTTTGCATTATGGGCATATCGTTCCAATTATGATGATGCGTTGGTTCCAAAAATTCGGACATAAACCAATTATGCTGGTGGGTGGTGCCACTGGTCGTATTGGGGATCCATCTGGTCGAGATTCTGGTCGCCCAATGATGACCGAAGAAACTTTGGCAAAAAACATTGCAGGTTTGCGTCGGTCTTATGAAAAGATTTTGGGAAATGGTAATTTTATTCAAGTTGATAACTATGATTGGATGAAGGGTTATGGGCATTTGGATTTCCTGCGCGATTTTGGTTCTGATTTTACAATTCCCAGAATGTTGTCTATGGAAAGTGTAAAACGTCGTTTGGAAACAGGAATGACTTTCTTGGAATTTAATTACATGACTTTCCAAGCAGTTGATTATTTAGAATTGTATAAAAAATATAATTGCCAGTTGCAGATTTGTGGCGCGGATCAGTGGGGAAATTCTATTATGGGAATAGAGCTGATTCGTAAAAAAACTGGTAAAGAAGTCTTTGTGTTGTCGACCCCATTGATACTGGACGCGGCTGGAAATAAAGTTGGTAAGTCTGCTGGAAATGCAGTTTGGATAAACGAAGATAAAACTTCTCCGTACGAGTATTATCAGGCATTCAGAAATGTTGCCGATGCGGACGTTGAAAAATTCTTGAAAATATACACAGAAATTCCTTTGCCAGAGATTGCAAAATTGGCAGCATTAAAGGATGCTCAAATTAATGAAGCTAAAAAGATTTTAGCCTTTGCTGCAACGGAGATTGTGCATGGCACGGCTGCCGCGACTGCGGCTGCCGAGGCTGCAAATGCTTTGTTCGGTGGTGGTGCGGATGCAGCGGCTGTGCCAACAAAAGAAATGGCAATGCCTGCACCAGTTGGTATCGTTGATTTCTTGGTCCAGTCCGATATAGTGCCGTCTAAATCCGAAGCGCGGCGTGCAATCGAGCAGGGCGGTATCCAGCTGGATGGAGTTAAAATTACTGATAAAGATTTTATGGTTTCGCCAGCAGAATCTATCATGATTCAAAAAGGTAAAAAGACTTTTCTGAAAGTATTGATTAAATGAAAAAATATCTGTGTTTTTTAACTCTTTGCTTTTGCTTTCTTGGTGCGGCGCATGCCGCACCTGGCGAGCTGGCTGCTGTTAAAAAACAAATTACTCAGGTTGAACAACAAAATAAAAAAATAGAACAACAAGTAAAAACATCTAATCGTGAAGTTGAAAAAACAAAAAAACAATTGGTCGGTGCAGCATCAAAATTGGATAAAATTGAAAATGAACGTGGGGCTATCAAAGATAAAATTAAAAGCTTGGACGCCCGCCGAGATGCTTTGACGGCATCCATTATTGCAAATAAAGATCGTCTGGCCGAAGCAGCTGCTGGTCTGGTGGTAATTTCAAGTAATCCTTCATTTTCTGTTGTTGATACACGCGAATATATTTTGACTTCTTCCTTGCTTGCGGGCGTTTCTGACCAATTTGATGCCGAGATGAAGTCCGCAGAAAAAAAGATTGAAGAGCTGGAAAAAATTCTGGAAGCACGAAAAAATCAGCAGGAAAAACTGAATAAGACAGCAAAAAAATATGCCGAAGATAAAAGTTATTTAGATAAATTGATGCGTACGCGTGCCCAGCAAAATGAAAAATTAAAGTCCCAGCAGTATGAGCTGCAAAAGAAACTGCATGACCTTTCTGCGCGTGCGAAAAACTTGTCAGAGTTGACCGCTGGTCTGTCCCGTACCGAGGTTTCTGCCGATGACTCATTCAGCTGGCGCAAAATGCGCGCGCCAGTTTCCGGAATAATGTTGCGACGATTTGGCGAAAAATCACCGCTGGGGCTGGTATCTGACGGATGGTTGATAAAAACTCGCACGGGCGCATTGGTGTCTGCGCCTGCGGATGGTCGTGTGGAATTTGCAGATGATTTTCGTAAGAATGGGCGCGTTATAATACTTTCGCATAAAAATTCTTATTATTCGGTTTTGACCGGGTTGGCCAGCTCGGATGTATTAGTGGGGCAGGAAGTGTTGGCAGGCGAGCCAATAGGTCGCATGCCAGAAGATCGTGCTGAAATGTATTTGGAACTGCGTCGCGGAACCAAGGCGGTTAATCCAGCAAAATTATTCAATGAACCATAAGATTAAATATAATTTTGTCTTTCTAGAATTCTTATAATGTCATTCTGAGTTCTAATCATTTTAGATAACATGAATTTTTTATATTCTTTATGATTTTTTCTGTAATTTTCTAAAGCATTAAGATAATTTGTTCGATCTTCTGAATGATTAAATATAATAGGCGTAAAACCATTTGCAGATAAAATTGAATTCATAATCATTCTTGCAGTTCTTTTATTATAATCTACAAAAGGCTGAGTTGCTATTATCTTATAGTGAACATTCAGTGCTTTTGAAATAATCGGTATATTTGGTGAATTTAAATAATCTATTATTTTTATCATTTCATCTGGAATAATTTGATATTCTGGAATTTTTATATCAACTCCAAACATTTTGCTATTTGTATCTCTGTATTGTCCACCAGGTATAATAGTTCCCTTTGTTAAATATGCGTGTACATCACGAATTGAACCAATATCTATTTTTTTTAACGGATGTTTTATCACCAATTTATCAAAAATATCTCTTTGGTTTTGTGTAAATTTATAATTTAACTTAAATGATATTTCATAAAAGCTGGTTTCAATAGGCACACTTATCAGGGCATTATTCTCATTAAATAATTGATTTTTTAACCAGCCCAAGTGTTGATTTTTATTGTAATAATCAACATGCTTTATCAATTCTTTGATTTTTTTGTTATTTTCATCAATAGTTTCATAGATAATAGGAAGTTGGGGCATGATTTCACCTTTTTAAATAATTTAGTACATAAAATTATATTTGTCAACAATCTTTTAGGGTTTTCTCTCTTGCGCGCGGGATTTTTTTTTGCTAATTTTCTTTGGTTGGAAAGGGGAAGTTTAATGAAAAAGATTTTAATATCGTTTTTAGTTGTTATATCGGTTATGTTTGGTGCAGTTGCTGCAGAGAAAAAAGAGCCTGTAAAGCACCTGACTGATGAAGAAATTTACGAACAGCTGAAAAAGTTCGCATTGGTATTTGAATCAGCACGCGAAAATTTTGTCGAAGAAGTCGATGAAAAAAAGATGTTAGAGGCCGCAATGAACGGAATGTTGATGGAGTTGGATCCTCATTCTTCATACCTGAATGCTGATGATTTGAAAGACTTTGATGATAAATCTTCGGGCAGCTTTGGCGGAATTGGAATTCAGATTACATCTGATAAAGGCGCAGTAAAGGTTATTTCCCCCATAGACGATACCCCAGCATATCGCGCTGGAATAAAGGCTGGCGATTATATTACCCATATTGATGGACAGCAAGTTTTTGACATGTCTTTGAATCAAGCTGTGAAAAAAATGAAGGGTCATCCCGGTACCAAGGTAAAACTGACCATTGTACCAGAAGAACGCGGAGAGCCGCGCACAATAACTTTGACACGTGCAATTATAAAGGTTCAATCCATCAAATCGGACGTCAAGGGTGATGATAAAAAAATTGGCTACATTCGTGTTTCGGATTTTGGTGCAAAAACCGCAAAAGACCTGGCCACTGCCGTCGAAAAATTAGAAAAGAAAAAAGTCATAGGTTATGTCTTGGACGTTCGTAATAATCCAGGCGGTTACCTGGCCGCCGCTGTTGATGTGTCCGACGCATTTCTGGAAAGTGGTGAAATTGTTTCTACACGTGGTCGTGGCCCAGATGACATTGATCGCAGCATGGCTAAACCTGGCGATTTGGCAAATGGCAAGCCAATAGTTGTTTTGATAAATCATGGGTCTGCATCTGCATCTGAAATTGTTGCTGGCGCATTACAGGACAACAAACGCGGATTGATTATGGGCAGCCAATCTTTTGGCAAAGGTAGTGTTCAACAGCAAAAGCCTTTTGGTGATGGAACTGCAATTCATTTAACTATTGCACGCTATTACACCCCATCCGGTAAGTCAATTCAAGGCGAGGGAATTACCCCAGACGTTGAAGTTTTGCAATCCAAAGTAGAAGTGCTGGAAAAGAAAAATGACATTTTTTCCGAAGCCAGCTTTAAAAATGCATTGAAAAACGAGGACGGACAAAAAAAGTCAGATAAGCAAAAAGAAGATGAAGATTATTCCAAATTGACAGACCAGGAAAAAGAAGCCCGTGATTATCAACTGCATCGAGCAATTGATATGGTTCGCGCTATGGCGAAAATGAACGCAGAAGAAAAGAAAAAATAAACTCTGTTTTAATTTATTTTTCCAAACAGCCCGAAAGGGCTGTTTGTCAAGTTTGGTTATAAGTGTTGTTTTAAATGTGTCAGAAGAGTATAATCGCGTTTGCGACTTAAACAAAAGGAAGTGGATATGACTAAGATGATAGTTGATGGTAATTGGGCTGCGGCCGATGTAGCTTATCGATGTAGTGAATTTTCAGCAATTTATCCAATAACACCCAGCAGTACTATGGGTGAGTTAGCAGATGAATGGGCGTATCAGCATAAAAAAAACATTTGGGGTGCAGTACCTGGAATAATTGAAATGCAATCCGAAGGTGGTGCAGCGGGCGCGGTTCATGGCGCTTTGCAGATGGGCACGATGGCAACGACTTTTACGGCGTCCCAGGGTTTGCTTTTGATGATTCCAAATATGTTCAAAATTGCAGGTGAACAAACACCATTTGTTATGCATGTAGCGGCGCGCGCTTTGGCGACACATGCTTTGTCTATTTTTGGTGATCATTCGGACGTTATGTCGGTTCGCGGAACTGGGTTTGCTTTATTGTCATCGCATAACGTTCAGCAAGCTCATGATATGGCGGCTATTGCGCATGCGGCAACTTTGCGTTCGCGCGTTCCATTTTTACATTTCTTTGATGGTTTTCGTACCAGCCACGAAGAATCCAGAATTGAATATATTCCTGACGAAGTTTTACAGGAATTAATACCGACCGATTTAATGCTGTCCGCACGTAATCGTGGAATGAGCCCAGATTCTCCGACCGTTCGTGGCACTGCGCAAAATCCTGACGTGTTTTTCCAAGGACGCGAAGCCGCAAATGCTTTTTATGATGAAGTGCCAGGAATTGTCCAAGACGTTATGGATCAGTTTGGAAAACTGACTGGACGCAAATATGGATTAGTTGAATACACAGGCGATAAAAATGCCGAACACGTTATTATAGTAATGGGAAGTGCGGCGGAAACGATAACTGAAACTTTGGCTCATTTGCCAAAGGGCGTTGGATTGTTGGCGGTGCATTTGTATCGTCCTTTCCCAACAGATGCGTTTATAAATGCATTGCCTGCCAGCGTTAAAAACATTGCGGTTTTGGACAGATGCAAAGAGCCGGGTTCAATCGGCGAGCCATTATATCAAGACGTTGTCAGCGCATTGCAAAATCGCGGGATAAACATTTTTGGCGGTCGCTATGGTTTGGGATCTAAAGAGTTCAAGCCCCGGGATGTCAAAGCAGTTTTTGAAAATATGATGACTGGGAAATTGCATCATAATTTCACGGTTGGTATTACCGATGATTTAACTAAATTATCGCTGAAAACGGATCATGCGTTTGCAAATGATGACGCTGGTTATCAATCTGCAATTCTGTATGGGATTGGTTCTGACGGAACGGTTGGCGCGGTTAAAAACATAGTCAAAATTGTTGGGGAAAATTCTGATTTGTATCCACAATCTTACGCGGTTTATGATTCCAAGAAATCTGGTGGACTTACCGCTTCGCATTTGCGATTTGCACCAAATCATATTCGGTCGCAATACTTGGTAGAGTACGCAGACTTTATTTCTGTTTCTAACTTTACCATTGCGCAAAGATTTGATGTATTCCGCGGATTAAAGCCGGGCGGCGTTGTTATGATAAACACTGGTCGCGCACCGGAAGAAGCCTTTGCAGATTTGCCACGTGAAGTGCAAGAGCATTTAATTCGTATGCGCGCGCGTGTCTATTTCTTGGATGCAAATCGTGCAGCTCGCGAACTTGGGCTGGGCAACCGAATCAATACTTTCATAATGTTGAACTTCTTTAACCTGACCAAGGTTATACAGCCATCAGTTGCGGCAAAATCGGCTAAAGAAGCAATTGAAAAAACTTACAAGAAAAAAGGCGCTGATGTAGTCGCAGCAAACTGGGCGGCAGTTGATCGTGCGGCCGAGTTTTTGTATGAATTCACTTTGCCTTCCAGCCCGTCAAACTTTGCACCAGATTGGTTGCCCGCGATGAGCGCGGACGCACCAGCGTGCATTGCAGGGACTTTGGGTGAAATGGCTGCTATGCGTGGTGATGATTTGCCTGTGTCTGCAATGGCAAACAATGGTCAATTCCCAGTTGGAACGTCCAAGTATGAAAAGCGTGGTATCAGTGAAAATGTTGCAACCTGTGATTTAAGCAAATGTATCCAGTGTGGAAGATGTTCAATGCTGTGTCCTCATGCGGCGATTCGCATGAATGCAGGCAAAGACATTGGCGGAGTTCCAATGAAGACCCCAGAGTTGGGCGAAGACATGGAATTCTTGCTGACGATTTCTCCTGCTGATTGCACTGGTTGCCAAGTTTGTGTAAAGAATTGTCCGGTAAAGGCACTTAGCGTGACATCCAGCGAGCAAGCCAAAAAAGACGGTGCACAGGAAGCGTTTGATGCAGCGGCTAAATTGCCGCCATTGCCACGTGATAAATTAAACACTAACATTCCAAAGCATATCGAGTTGTCCGAGCATATGTTCGAATTCCCAGGTGCATGTGCGGGCTGTGGTGAAACTCCATACATCAAATTGGTAACTCAATTGTTCGGAGATCGCATGGTTGTTGCAAATGCAACTGGATGCTCGTCTATTTATGGTGCGAACTTGCCAACGACTCCTTATACAACGGATTCAAATGGTCGCGGACCTGCTTGGTCTAATTCATTATTTGAAGACAATGCAGAATACGGATTAGGTATGCGCATGGCGCTGAATCAACGTCGTGAAATGTTAAAAGGCCTGTTGTTCAAAGTATTTGGCGATAAAGACGATAAAATAATTGAATCTTTGTTTGCGGAAAAGGACATTGCAAGACAGCGCGAAAATGTTGAGTTGGTTCGTGCAAAGGCCAAAGGCGACAAGCAAATCGAATCGCTAATTGATTCATTGGTGGACAAATCTGTTTGGATAGTCGGTGGTGATGGATGGGCGTATGACATTGGATACGGTGGTCTGGACCATGTTTTGCATAGCGGACAAAATGTTAATGTATTGGTTATGGATACCGAGGGCTATTCTAATACTGGTGGTCAGCAGTCAAAGGCTACTCCTTTTGGTGCTTCGATGAAGTTTGCTGTCAGCGGCAAAGAAATTGCAAAGAAAGATTTGGGATTGATTGCAATGATGACGGGTGCGTATGTCGCCCAGATTGCAATGGGTGCAGATCAAGTTCAAGCTATTCGGGCAATCAAAGAAGCCGAAGCGTTTAATGGGCCTTCAATCATCTTGGCGTATGCTCCGTGTATTGCGCATGGGTATAACTTGTCAGATGGCCCAGCGCATCAAAAGATGTTGGTAGATTCAGGTGCATGGCCATTGTATCGGTTTAACCCATCGTTGATAGAGCAGGGAAAGAATCCATTGATAATGGATTCAGGTGCCAGCTGTTCAGCAAGCTTGGAAGACTTTTTGAATACCGAGGGTCGTTTCAAAGCTGCCAAAGCAATGAATCCGACTAAGTTCGCATGCTTGGTAGATAGTGCTGTCACGGACAATGAATATCGCCGAGAGCTGAAAAAACACATTGCTTCGTTTGCTCTTTTGCGCAATAGTCCGAAAAAGAACGGGGAAGGGTAAAATGAAACGAGTTGGTTTTTATCTGTTGTTGTTTTTAACATGTGCTTGTACTTTTCAGACTAAGCATCGGGGATACATTTTCCCTGATGACTTAGATGCCCAAGCATCGGGGATAAAGACCACTGCTGCATTACAAGAAAAGTTCGGCAGCCCCCAAGCCAAGACTATAAATGGCGATTCTGTTTGGATTTACTATGGGGTGGACGAAAATTATCATGGACCATTGTCTTTGACCTATGATAATAAAATTGTTTTGCTGGCATGGGTTAATGATGGCGCAGTTGTTCAGACCAAGATTTTACGTGATGCGGATTTACCAGATGTTTTACTAGCAAATGGTGAAACCGAAATTCCGGCCGCTATCGAACTGAACGCACTGGAAGAACTATTTAACAATGTCGGAAGATTCAAACCAGCCGGATTGGGGCAATAATCCAAATCACATTTTTCTTGCATTGGAATATGATTTTTTTCTACACTTGCTTCATCGGGGAGAATTAGGCATGAAATTTAATTTTTTCGCGTTATTTCTGATTTTATCAACTATATTTATTGTGCCATCTCGCGCAACAGATACTTTTGCAGATTGTGGCCCAGGGTGGGTAATGGCAGATAACGGAAAATTGGAAGGTATAACATCTGTAAAATGTGAAAAATTGTGGTGTCGTGACTTGGAAAATGGTAAATCAATGGGCAGCGGAAATATTGCCGCCAGTGGCTATGTAGCAACTGCAAATCCTGTTTTGTTGGAAGCAGTCGGCGGTAAATCAATAGAGTGTTTTGGTGAACGCAAATGGTGCGCTGGGGATACACCAGGCGTTTGGAATCCTGAGTATGGCGCATACACCAAACGTGGTGAGGATAGCGCCCAGTTTGTATCCACCCAACGTGGCGATTGCTTTTCATGGGGGGCGGGTTCGCCCAGCAGTGCAAGTTGCGCGACTGGTCAAATCCCAGTCTTGGTAAATGGTAAATGGGGATGCTCTAGCCAAAAGACTGGCAGATCTATTAGTGTGGGTAAAAAGAGCATGAATCAGGGCTCGTCGCGTCGCGGAGCGACATTGAAAAAGATATAATTAGGTTTTTTTATTTTGGATTGGCATTTTATGCGCCTGGGTATTTGAAATTCCTATTTTTTTATGATATAATGCTTCGTATGAGAGAATGCCAACACAAAGGGCGTGGCTGATGGCAGCAAAAAAATTAGATTTT
>CAZUED010000021.1:0-1853 GCA_964619545.1 uncultured Muribaculaceae bacterium
GAAAAATAAAATCCACGATCCAACATCTTTTTTGCCAAATCCCAAGAGCTGGTAAAGCAGTGCATTACTCCGCCGACCGAACCATCCAGTATTTGTGCTGTGTCAGCTTCGGCTTCGCGAGTATGCACAGCGATTGGTAATTTTGCATGTCTTGCGATTTCAATTTGCGTGCGAAAAAGTTCAATTTGCTGATTTTTATTGTCTCTGTTGTAATGATAATCCAAACCAATTTCACCAACACCAACAATGCGTGGATGTGAAAGCAATTTTTCATAATCGGGTTTTTCATTTAATCGTTCTGGATGAATCCCGATTGTGCAAAAAACATTTTTATATTTTTCAGTCAGTGCGATTGCAGGTGCAAAATCTTCCGGTTCTGCGGTTGCGCAAATCAAAGCGCCAACGCCAGCATCCAGCGCGCGTGCAATTATTGCATCTGCGCCGTCAGTATATCTGTCGGTCAAGTGGCAATGCGTGTCTATAAGCATTTTTTTATATCATTCATAATTTTGAAAATTGCAATTTCTGGTTCCAAATAAACATTTGCAATGTTTGCCAAATCGTTTGTGGCGACTGGATATAAATCAGCCAATCCAAAGTGTGCGATAGCATCTAAAAGTATTCCATGCAGTTCTGGCGCGGCAGCAATTTTGCGTGCTGTGCGCATCATATCTGCTGAATTAGTGGATGGGTTTTCTAGGACAGAAATCAATTCCTGATAAATTTCATCACCACCGGTTATTTTCAGATTTGCAATTTTTCCAAAGCTTCCGCTGGCCAATTTTAATGTAGCAGTATTAACTTCTTCGTTTGGTAAAAATTCTGCACATAAATCACGAAGTTGTGAAATTGTCAGTGGCATTAATTTTTCAATGCGTGCGCGGGATCGAATAGTTGGTAAAACATTTCCCAGCTGATGCACAACTAAAAGAAATAATGTTTTTTCTGGTGGCTCTTCCAGCATTTTCAGCATTGCATTTGCGGCATTTCGCGTCAGCTCGTCCAGGCTGTCAATCAGAACTACGCGCCATCCACCCGACATGGATGATAACTGCATTTTTTCAATCACCCGTGTTGCTAATTCAATTGAGATTTTTTGACTTTTAGAATGATCTTTGCCTTTGCTATCGCGTCCGATTGCACGTTCATTTTCTATATCAAGAACATAAAAATCACCAACATTTCCATAAACTTGCTTTGCGATTTTGTGTGCCAAAGTTGCTTTTCCAATACCGCGTGTTCCAGACAACATCCAGACTGGGTGCAGGGGGTATTCATCGCGATGCGACCAAGCATCATTAAATGCACGCAGGACAGATTCATGCCCAATCAACAAATCATTGTCAATTGGTGCAGGAAAGTTATAAGAAGTCTGTTTTTTAACGGCCACCAAAAATCACCTGTAAATTTTTTACTATGCGAGCAAAGAATTGGATTTTACCAACGCGTTCTTTTGCCACCAATGGCGCACGCGCGATAACTTGACCATCTTTTTCTGCAATAATTTCACCAATTTTTTCACCTTGTTTGACTGGCGCAGACAACGGTTCTTCATAACGTGCGAGAACTCGTAATCCTTTTGTATCGGCCCCACGTGACAAAGTAACTGCAAATGGCTTTGCAATTGTTGCAATTGCGGTTGGATGCCGTCCGTACCAAACAGGAATCTCGGCTATTTTATCGCCTGGTCGATAGAAAATTTTGTTTGTTGTTTCATTAAATCCATAGTTCAATAAGCGTTTCATCTCGGCTGCTAACGCTTCATGATTTTTCCCCTTAAATCCATTTATAACGCCAATCAGTCGGCGTCCCCCAATCTTTGCACTGGCAACCATCCCATACCCGCCATCTGC
>CAZUED010000021.1:1863-5408 GCA_964619545.1 uncultured Muribaculaceae bacterium
ACCCGGCATAATAAACAGTAGCTTATTATAGTTCAAAGTCTTTGTTCTTCCCCATTGAGCACACCATTCGCTTTGATACCCATTAAACTCAAATTTTTTTGTTGAAAACATAGGATACAGATCAGAGTGCTGCTCGATCAAATAATCTGCCAGTATTGCCAGCTCTCGGCTTGTCATTAAATTGTTTGGATTGGGTAAACCAGAAACATTCCCAAAACTGGATTGAGGCATTCCGATTTCACGCGCTCGGGCTGTCATACGCTGAACCATTGCATCTTCACCGCCTGCGATTTGCGTTGCCAAAGTAACGCCCGCGTCACCGCCAGACATTACGATAAGTCCCGAAACAGCATCGCGGACCGAGATTTTCTGCCCAGCAGAAAGACAAATTTTGCTGGCCTCGTTCCAAACTGGATTTTTATAGTCAGCTGCATCTGGAACTATAATCCGATCATCCATTTTCAAGTTTTCGGCCTTTATCTCATCAAATGTTACAGCCAGTGTCATCAGCTTTAACATTGATGAGGGTGCCATCAGAGTATCGGCTTCTTTGGCGACGATTTCTGAACCTGATTGCAGGTCAATCAGAAAAGCGCTGCGGGCAGAGGTTGAAAATGCATTTGCATTTGTAACACAAATAGCGAATAGCAATAAGCAAATAGTAAAGAATGATTTTTTCATGAATCTAGCATAGCAATAAAAAACTTGCTTTTTCAAGAAAAATAATCAATAATCGTTCCCGCGCGGCACCCTTGGAGGCCGTATAAAATTAAAAGGATAAAAAATGTCAATTAAATTGAAAGCAGGAATTCGAAATGTTGCTGGCAAGGGGGCCGCACGTTCAGTCCGTAAAAATAAAAAAGTCCCGGCCGTTATATATGGCGAGAAAAAAGCCCCAGTATCCATAGAATTGGATGCCAAAGAATGGGTAGAATTGATTAAAAAACCAGGTCTTCGTACAAAATTGTTTGAAATTGCAACACCAGCTGGTGATGAAAGCGCAATGTTGATGGATATTCAGTACCATCCTGTGTCTGATGCTCCAATTCACGTTGATTTCAAGCGTATCGATGTTGCAAAACCAGTCAGCGTGGAAGTTCCATTGGAATTATTGAATGTGGAAACAGCACGTGGTCTGAAAATGGGTGGAACATTGAACTTTGCGGTGCGCAAGGTAGCGATTGTGGCCAAGGTTAATGATATTCCAGAAAAAATAGTTGTAGACTTATTGACATTGGGTATTGGCGACGTTATTCACGGAAGCGATTTGAAGTTGCCAACAGGTGTTGAATTGGGATTGCGCCAGGCAGATAGAGCATTTGTAATTATTGTTGGTAAGATGGCGGAAGAAGCGGATGTTGCAAAATCAGCCTCAACTGCATCAGCCCCAGCAAAGGGTGCAAAAGCTGCCCCAGCGAAAGCCACAGCGCCAGCAAAGGATGCCAAACCCGCAGCGAAGAAGAAATAAAAGATAAAACCAAATAAAAAAACCGCGTTATGGCGATTTTTTTATTTGGTTTTTTGTATATTTTTTTTTATGTTATTAAGAGTAAATGGATTTAAATCTAATTTTTTTTGATTTGATAAATCAGTTCCAAAATATTGATCAATTTCTTTGATTAAAAGTGATGGACTTGAATCATTAACAGAGTCAAACCAATCATATAAATCATCATTAAAATTTATATGTCCAACCTGAATTCTAAAAAATGCATCTGCAATTTCTTGTAAAAGCACATCATTAAAAACGATTTTATTTTTGTCCATGACAGAATTGTATAATAAAAAACAAAAATGCACAAAGGGCGTTTAAATTTAAATCCTGGCGGAGATGGAGAGATTCGAACTCTCGATACCCTTGCGAGTATACTTGCTTTCCAAGCAAGCGCACTAGGCCACTATGCGACATCTCCTGAAAACTACTTCGTAAAGAATATCAAAAAATTATTCTTCGGTCTTTTCTGGTAATGAATCTTCCAGCTCTTCCGATACTTCTTCGGCAGTCATTGGAGTTTCTACAATCGCATCTTCCAATTCAGCATCCAATTCTTTCAACAATGGATCTTCGGATTGAGATTCTATAGAGACTTCGGATTCATCTGCGACCGGCACAGATTTATATGATTGCACAAACTCGTGCCGCAAATTGCCGATGTCCAATTTACCGCTGGCGATTTCATGTAATGCAATAACTGTTGGTTTGTCGTTTTTTACTGGGACAACTGGTTCGGCCCCGCCATTCAGATCGCGGACGCGTTGCGTGGCAAGCATTCCCAGCTCGTACCGGCTGTCCACATATTTAATAGTATCGCTGTTTGTTGTGCGTGCCATGTGAAATCCTTTATTGCAATAATTTTTAGCGACGCTATAATGCCCCGAAAGTTCGGAAAATGCAAGAAAAAAATATAAAATTTGTCGCAATGGGCTGTCGGCTGAATACGCTCGAGGCTGAAAAAATTGCAAATATGCTGTCTGCAGCCAGTGAAAAACCCGCAATTATTGTAAATACTTGCGCTGTAACGGCCGAGGCCGAACGTCAATCCAGACAAGAAATCAGAAAGTTGTCCCGTGAAAATCCAGGTATTCCATTATTTATCACGGGATGCGCCGCTACGCGCGCACCACAAGATTATGAAAAAATCCCGGGCGTTGTGGCTGTTGTAAAAAATGATGATAAACTGAAACTTGATGCTTATAAATCTTCGAATTTTATAGCGCAGAGTTCAAATAAAAATACTGAATCATACAATCTAAAAAACACAAACCTATCCAAATCATTTGTTCAAATTCAAAATGGATGCAATCACAGCTGTGCCTATTGCATAGTCAGCAAATTGCGAGGCAAAAACGTCTCGTTCCCTTACCAGCAGATTTTGGGTGAAGTTCGCCGTGCCACAGATGCTGGATTTTCCGAGGTCATTTTAACAGGTGTGGATATAGCAGGGTATTATGAAAATGGAGAGTTTTTATCGGATTTATGTGAAAAATTATTAAATGATGTACCATGTTTGCAGCGTTTAAGATTGTCATCAACCGATCCGGCAAGTCCCCAGTGTGCAAAAATTATAGAACTTATGGCACGCCAGCCTAGAATGTTGGCTCACATGCATCTTTCGATGCAATCGGGCAGCGATAAAATCTTGACCGCAATGGCGCGACGTCATAATGCGGAAATGGTTAGAAAATTGGCGGCTAATCCTGTTTCTTTTTCTTGGGATATTATTTGCGGTTTCCCTGGTGAAACCCCAGAATTGTTTAATGAAACCTGCGAGCTAATAAAAGAATTAAAGCCAATTCATATCCATGCGTTTCCATTTTCTCCGCGTCCTGGAACACTGGCGGCAACTATGCCAAATCAAGTAGATCGTACTGAATCAAAGCGTCGAGTTAAAATTGTTAATGATCTAGGTCCAAATAGAAGTATAGAATACTTGCAGAAATTTGGGTTATCAACCTTAGAAACTAAAGGAAATAAAAATGATGTGAATTTAGCTGCATTGGCTCTAGGAGGTATGACCAAGGGTGTAAAACCAATTGAAATGGCA
>CAZUED010000021.1:5418-9544 GCA_964619545.1 uncultured Muribaculaceae bacterium
GGTCGGATGCACAACACAGCTTTTGATGGAGCAAGATAATATAGGTCGCACGCCAGATGACATTCCTGTTCGTGTATTTGGTGCACAAATCCCATCGCGAACAATCGTTGATGTAAAAGTTTCTGGGATTCAGGGCAATTATCTGCTTGCCTAAATTTTCAAAAATCTATAAAATGTAATGAAATGAGAAAAGCAATTTTTGCTATTTTTGGCTTATTGTCTGTCATTTGTGTTGCGCACGGCGAATCGCCGCAGAATCCGCGCAACCCATCTGTTGGCATGCAGCGATCAGATAGAAACCAATCAGATTCTGTAAATCGTGCGGCTACGTCTCGAACTCGGGCGGGAACTTTAGGAGCCAGAACTGCTGTTGCACCAGTTCAGCAATCGCGTAGCGCGCTGCCTGGGCGCGCCGTTAACGTCCAACCCCAAAAGAGTGTGCCTGTAACATCCGCGCGCAGTGCTAATGTTTCGCGCAGCGCAGCTGCACCACGTGCAGCGGCGGTTTTTTCCGATGTTTCAAAGCTGGGTACGGGATACAACACTTGTCGCGAGGCCTATAATACGTGCATGGATCAATTTTGTGCTGGCGCAAACGATACTTACAGACGTTGTATTTGCTCTGAAAAATATAAGGATTTCGCTGATATGGAGGCCGCGCTATCCAGTGCCAAAACAATGCTGCAAAGCTTTGCCGATAATAATTTGACGAATGTCGGATTAACTGCAGCCGAAGTAAGTGCTATGGGATCTGCAACATCTGGCGAATTAGCTGCAACAACTGATAAATCTGCAGCAGCGGCAATGCTTGAAGAAATCAGTGATTTATTGTCGGGGAAAACAAAACCTGCGCAACAATCAAACAGATTGGATTTCAGTAATCTGAACTTTGATACCGCCATGAATGATGTTTGGTCCGGCACAAATGCTTTTGACACCAGTGTGCAAGATTTATCATCCTTGACCGGAGAGGATCTTTATAACGAGGTTAATAACCAGTGCAGCCAGTTATCGGCTTCATCTTGTGAATCCAAGGCTACGGCCCAGATGGTTCGCAGCGCATATAGTTTGTTAATAAGCCAGGATTGCCAAACTTATTCAAAAGGTATAGATTCCCAGAAAGAGCAGGTTGCACAAAAGGTTCGTGATGCAAACAAGCTGTTACGTGAAGCTCGTCTGGACGAGTATCGCTCGCACAATACCACCAGTATGAATGAGTGTATTACAAAAGTTCGCAATGATATATTGAATGATGCGGCATGTGGCGCTAATTTCCAACGTTGTTTGGACTTTACCGGTTTATATATTGATTCATCTACGGGCGAACCAATATACTCACCGCGGCTGTTTCAACTGGCCAGTCAGATAAAATTAGAAAACACAAATGCGGCAGAAAATAAATTATTTTTGAATGGTCTGGATTCATTCAAGAATCGTGCGACAGCATCTCTTGACAGCTGTCGCGATGACGCAACTGCGGTTTGGGATGCGTTCAAAAACCAGGCATTAATTGAAATTTCCCAGGCCCAAGACAAGAAATTACAAGAAGTCAAAGACAGCTGTGTTATGACGATGAAAGATTGTTATGATTCAACAACAGATGCATTAAACAGCTTTGATGATACAACATCACAAAGAACAGGTGCTTTATCTGCGCGTGCCAGCGAAGCTATGTGCAAGGACAAAGTTGTAGCGTGTGCGGCTCTTTATACTCCTGCGGGCGGCGTTGCATGCAAGTTTGACACTAATAATAAAATAACAAACGCTGGAACATGCGGATTGCGCGACCTGATGAATTTTGTAAATAACGTAAATAATATAAAAATTGCCGAAGGTTGTGATTCAGCACTGGAAGGTTATATTTCTGAAACTTGTGCACCCGCGGCAGGCGATACTATTAACGAGTCTCCGTATGGTTGCCGATTAACCAGTCCTGAAAAGCTTTTGGGAAATTTGCAAACATATGCAAAAACATTCTGTATGGGATCTGCAGATATGGTTTTGGATACGGAAACTCAAAATTCTGTGAATAAAGTTATGGAATCAACCAGAGAACAAATTGTTGCTCGGATGCAGCAGCAGTGTCAGGAATTGAACGGGAAATGGGTATCTGATCCTACCGAACTGACCGGTATGTCTAAAGTAGAACTAGAGCCTGATTTCCTGACTGCGGTATTCGGTGGCTTGGATAACTTTAAGAATACGGTCGATTCTTCATATAATATGGTTGCAGCAACACCAGTTGCGGCAGGTATGGCGCGCAGTGCTTTAGTCCCGCGTGCAACCAAAACAATTTTACAGGCAGATTTACAAACAGAAAAAGTTAATCAAATAAGTGATTTGACTATCAATCCAACCCAAAAACAACCAGTTCTGGCAACCGAATCCCTGTTGGTCAGCAACAAGATTTTTTCAAACATTAAAGATAGTTCCACTTTACAAGAGGCAGCTGGAAAAATTGATTTATCGCGCGCATTGGTTAAGACTGCGACGCCAAAGTCTATTGGATGGGGTGTATGTCTTTACTGGGGCGATTGGGCAAAGTGCAATGCCCAAAATATGGCATTGGGTGGAATCGGGCTGGCCAGTTGGGACGGAAGCCAATGCGTATACAGCGCGAATTTTCCAAAAGCCGTATGTGAAACCATAAGTAATGCCAAATGGATGCAGGAGCAAAAAGAATGCTGGATCGCAAGATGAGTATTAAATACATAAAGTTTTTTGCATTATTGATTCTTGCGCTTGGTGCGGCGGGGCCTGCAACTGCCAGTTGCTATGGTTATGAATGGACATATAATTGGGAATCGCCATACGACAACCGAAATGCATGGGGCTGTGATTGCAGCGAAACCAGTGACGGATACAGAATTTATAAAAAGGGTTATGGCACATACAATTATTGGGATGGCGGAACGCAATCTTCGGGTGGCACAAAACGTAAATGTAGTTTTCCAAATTACAGCCGTTGCAATAACATCAGCGGCAGCCTGGGCCAGGACAAGTGGGAGGCATGCGCAGGCAGTTGGATAAACCCCAGTTCTCCATCAAAATCCGTAACAAAACTTACCGATGGCATGACCGCAAAAATGACCAGCACTGGCTGGCTGTGGAGTTGTAAAGAGGGATACACCCTGAAAAGCGATAACAGCGGATGCGTAAGCATTGTAAACCCATGCGGGACTGACGGCACCAAGGTATTATACAAGGGACAGTGTTATGATAAGCCCGCGCCCGGCTATGGATTTGATTACACTCCTGGCACAGCATCGGATACAATTATCGAATGCAGCACAAAAAAGCTTGCGAATGGATTGGTTTATCAAAAATTATTTGACGGATATGTTTGCATAACCTGCAGTGGTAATTTCTATATCAGAAATACAGACATGTGGTTTGAGACCGGAAATTGCGGAGAAGTTAAAAAAGTAGGTCAATATAAGTTCACGGAATGTGCAAAGAAAGGATTGATAGATAAATATTTTGAAAATTGCCTGTTGAACTAAACTTCGTCAGTCTACATTTCCATACAAAAATAAAATCGCCGAATGGCGATTTAATTTTTGGCTTGCCAGCCGAAAGTTGGTGGGTCGTTTTTATGGCAGGGACATGCTCGCCACTTTGTGGCTGTGCGGCATTCGTTCTCGTTCGCGTTGCTCACTGCGCGTGCCTTGCGGCGCGCTGACTCATGTGCGAACCCCGGGTTCTCGTCCGCCTTTCCATACAAAAATAAAATCGCCGAATGGCGATTTAATTTTTGGTGGGTCGGCAGGGACTCGAACCCCGGACCAAAGCGTTATGAGAACTCTGAGCACAGAATCTAAAAACGCAGATTACTGCACCTTTGCCCCAATAAGTTTTCGGCCAAAATTTTTTCGTGTAGACAATGTGTAGACTCAAGCAACGATTTACATCATACTTCTTACACATTTATCACACAAAAAGTCATCTGCTTAACCCGACTATTGTGGTGAAATTCTGACATTTATTTTCGTATTTTGCAAATAATTTTTCTGAACATAATTTTTCCAAAAAAATAACCTCGCATCAGCGAGGAAAAATTCGTGGTGGGATGGCAGGGACTCGAACCCCGGACCAAAGCGTTATGAGCGCTCCGCTCTAACCAACT
>CAZUED010000022.1:0-9386 GCA_964619545.1 uncultured Muribaculaceae bacterium
GACTTTGCCCTGCGGCCGCCCAATGCATAATTATAATCTTGCGAGCCAGTCGTATCAGTATGTCCAACCACAGAAACCTTTACATTGCGATTTTCCTGGGTAGTCTTGGCCAATTTGCGAATAACTTCTTCGTATTCTGGTTTTATAATCGCCTTATTAAAGTCAAAATGAACCTCGAATACTTCTTCCATTACATGTTGCTTTGGTTCTAATGGAATCTGCTGAACCTTTAAAACTGTTCTTTCTGCTTTTTCTTTATCCAAGCGATCATTAATGACGCGAATTTCTTCGCGCATAATCTGCATCATCTCTATAAATTCTTGACGAGACACAGATTCTTCTCCTGAATTTCCAGTTATTGTCTTATCGCCGCCATAAATATTCTGATTAACAACGATTGGTGGCACAGGTTCCGGATTTACCACAACAATTATGCCTTCACGTGCGCGCATTTGCGCTGGCAAAACCCCAACAGGATCCGGATAATAAACAATTTCGGAACCCACCGCAGACTTTACAGGGCTTACTGATTTAGATGGGACAGATGGTTTGGCGCCACATCCTTTTGGGCCACCGTTTCGCAAAACTTCCATAACACTATGAAATCTAGCACGGCACTCGTTTGCGGTAGAGTCTTGCCCGCTTGCCGATGCAGTCAACCAGCAATCAAATTTGGCTTGGGCTTCGGCTGCCTCTATTGGGCAATAATCGGACATGTCATTTTTCAGCATATTTACAAGATCTTGGCAAGCGCGAGATAATTCAAAACCTAAACTTTGATCATAGATTTTCCAACTATCCAAAGGCTCTGGTAGTGGGGTTTCGCCAGAAAAAGCAACTATGGCTTTTTGCGCAAACATTTCGCCTATATCCGGATAACCCGACTGGCGTGCATTAAAAATAGCATAAGACCTATAATTCATTGCCAGCTGATTCAAGAAAGAATCAGACTGCTCCGCTGTCCCCAGGTCCAAACTCTCTACATAATCAACAGTTGGTGTATCGTAATAGTCGCCATTATAACCGCTACCATTAGTGCAAGCAGCAACTGCGATTAATCCCAATAACGATAGAATTTTTTTCATATTATTTTCCTTCCGACGGATTATACAAAAATTATGAAATTCAATCAAGCATATTTATAAAAGAATCACTAGTAATGTGGATTTATAACAGATTATCTAAAACCCTAATTTTTGAGCTTTTTATTTATTCTTAATTGCAAAAGATTTTATAAATTTTTTCCCCAGTCTTTGGCAATCTTCCAAATTATTTTTATGGGCTGATAGCTCAATCGTTGCAGATGGTATATTTTTATCATTAAAGTACTTTTCAGCCGTTTTCCCAAAATTTATATTTATTTTTTTGCTTCGTAATACTGATTTGACAAACCTTTTTAATCCTGATACAGATTCAATAACCACAAAATCTGAGTCTTGAGCAATAGGCTCAAAAAATTTGCGTTTATGAGTTATTATCGTGTTTATTTTAGAAACTTCGTCGCCATGAATATCCAAAACCAAAGATGGGTTTAATTTTTTTATTTCACTTATTGGAGAAATATTTGAATTCCATTTTCTGTTTAAATAAATATTATTACAATTCAATCTATGATTTCCCAAATTCAAGCCTGAAACATTTACAATCGGATAAATAATCCAATAATAATCATCTAGTAATTTTTGGTCTTTAACTAATTCACGAATAAAACTATCTAAAAAATATGAACTTATTGATTCTCCTGGATTTTGACGCGCAAGCATCAGAATGTTTTGCCCTTTTTTATTTCCTATTTTAATCACAGGTATATTGTTAAATTCTATATCAATACCAGTATCTGCACTAAGTTTTTTCAAGTTTTCTACAGGATATGGAGGATACCAAGATATAAATTTAGAATTTGATATAAAACTGAATTTATTACCATCAAAAGTTCCTGGCTTGGTTCTTTTCCAATTTTCACCATCTGCACTTTCAAAAGGTGCATAATTATCCCAACCTTTTGAATATTGGCTTTTGCCGGCGTTTATAATATCGATTTGAGCGGGGATTTCTGGGCATTCATCCAAAAACGAATGAGAAACATATTTTCCTTCGGCTTTTAATTCGATATCAAGTTTTTTCATATTAAGAACCTTTCGGGTCAACATTTCATTTATGAAATTATTACTTATTATTTTTGATTTTTCAAATGGATAAAATCTATGAATTAAAAGCTTGCTTTATATGATATAATGTAGGTTATGAATACAAAACCTGTCGTTCTTTGCATACTTGATGGTGTTGGTATCAGTCCCCAGAAAAAACACAATGCTGTTGCAATGGCAAAGATGCCATTTTTCAGAAAAATGGAACGCAACTGGCCAACTACAACCTTACGTGCCAGTGGTACCGCAGTTGGACTGCCAGCTGGAACTATGGGAAATAGCGAGGTTGGTCACATAACAATCGGCAGCGGTCGCATAGTCAATCAATTTCTGCAAAGATTCCAAATTCAAGATTGGGATAAAAATCGCCCTTTGACTGAATTTATCCGCGACATGAAAAAGCGCGGCGGGGTCGTTCATTTAATGGGACTGATGTCTGACGGAAAAATTCACGCAGATGTAAATGAAATTATTGTTATCGCGCGATGTTTACTGGACGCCAAATTAAAAATCTGTATTCACTTTTTTGCTGATGGACGTGATGCTCCTCCACGCAGCGCTGAAAAATACATAAAAAAAATAAAGCGCGCGTTACATGGAAATAATTCTTGGCAGTTTGCAACCTTGTCCGGCCGCTATTACGCAATGGACAGAAATCAAAATCTGGACAGAACCCAATTGGCTTTTGATGCAATTGTAAAATCTAAATCAGACTTGTCCGCGAATACTATTGAAGACGCTGTGCGTGCGGCATACGCTCGTGGTGAATCAGATGAATTTATTCGACCAACAATAATTGAAAAGTGTCCAATTACGAAAAAAGACGGAATACTTTTTTGCAATTATCGCTCTGATCGTGCGCGTCAAATTTTGCGAATTTTGACCCGCACAGGCGCGCGAATGCTGGCTTTTTCACAATACGGTGAAGATTTAGATGATAAAATTCCTGCCTTGATTCCTGACGTTGCTGTAAAAAACACTTTAGGAGATATTTTGGCGGCGGCCGGTTTAAAGCAATTAAGAATCGCCGAGACTGAAAAATACAATCACGTAACTTACTTTTTTGATGCAGAAAGAACAATTGATTTTCCGCACGAGGAAAAAATTCTTGTGCCTTCGCCACGGGTTGCGACGTTTGATTTGCGCCCTGAAATGTCGGCAAAGAAAATAACAGACTCTTTAATTCCGCGGCTGAAAACGAATGACGTAGTTATTCTGAATTATGCTAATGGAGATATGGTAGGACACACTGGTAACGAGTCCGCAGCAATTTGTTCTATGGAATTTTTGGACACGCAACTGGCACGATTAGTCCCCGCAGTTTTGAAACTGGGTGGAACAATTTTAATAACCGCAGACCACGGAAACGCAGAAAAAATGTGGAATGATAAATTAAAATCTCCATGGACTGCGCACACTACAAACAAGGTCCCATTGATTATAGCAGGGTTAAAAAATATAAAATTAAAAACTGGCTGCTTATCAGATATTGCGCCGACAATGTTAAAGATTTTGGGGATCCGCCAGCCAAAAGAAATGACTGGTAAAAGTTTGATTTAATCGCGCATTTTCTTGAAAAAGCTTTTCAACAATTCTGCCGATTCGTTTGCAAATTCTGGTGCCTCTGCAACCCTTGGCTTCCATAAATTTTTTTGATTTTCATAAACCCGAGCGCCATTCAAAATTCCGCCACCTTTTTCATCGGTTGCGGCAAAAACGACCCGACCGATTCGCGCAAAAGAAATTGCTGTTGCGCACATTGAGCAGGGTTCCAGAGTTACATAAATTTCGCAATTATCCAGAAACTTTACACCCAGCTTTTTACACGCTTTATTTATTGCAACGATTTCTGCGTGAAGTATTGGATTTTTCTTTAACTGAACCTGATTTTCACCGCGTGCAATTATTTTTTCATCGCGGACAATCACGGCGCCAACTGGCACATCCCCATGAGATGCAGCCTTGCGCGCAAGCCTTAAAGATTCTTTGATAAATTTATTCATTTGTTTTATAGTTTATAGCATGGATTCAAATTTGCAAATTATTTCGGGACGTTGGCGAGGCAAAAAATTACACTTGCCTCCAAATGCCCGCCCAACCCAAAACAAAGCCAGACAGGCATTATTCAATATGCTGAATGGCACTTTGCCAAGCATAGTTTGGGACGCTTTCGCGGGCAGTGGTGCATTTGGATTGGAATGGTTATCGCGCGCGCCCAATTCAAAAATAATTTTTACTGACACTGATTCGACATCCATCAAAACAATACGAAAAAATCTGGCAATATTGGATGGATCAGACGCAATAATTTCCCAGCAAGATGCAATTTCTGGAATTGAAAAATTTGGTGCAAAATCGGATTTAATTTTTATTGATCCGCCCTATTCTGGTGCTGAACTTGGGACCGAGTTTATTAAAAAAATTGCTCCAATTCTAAAGTCTGGCGCGATAATCGTATGGGAAATGGAAAAAGATTTTAATATATCTGCTATGCCCGAAAAATTAAAAATTCTGAAAGACAAAACTTATGGTCGTGCCCGATTTTTAATAATTACTTTGAAATAAAAATCATTGACTCAGAAGCGATCCAGTCAAAACATTCATAGTTCCACCCAATGTCCCCAGCGGACTGGCGCCGCCACTTTGCATGATATAACCGACCTGACTCATAGTGGTTCCCGCATTTTGATTTTGGCCCAATCCCCCAACTGTTTGCACCAACATTTTACCCCATAATTCGCGTTGTTTTGCAGTTAATTTTTCTGGCGCACAATTGACAGCTTTTTCTTTTAAGCGGGCAATTTGAGAAACTTCACTTGGCAAATAGTCTGAATCTTCAAAATCTATAAAGCTAAACATCTCGTACATATCCGACATTATTGCCCTGTTTTTTTCAGAATTTTCACCAGCAGAATCTTTTAATCGATAGCCTTTGCCAGGATAAGGATAATTTGCATAAATTTGACCTGCGTCTTGTGATCCGTTGAATAAATTAAAGCAGGGCTGAATTCCTTCGGATGTATAACGAACACTATTAGCATAATTATTTCCAGAATCACAAGGTGCGCGATTAACAAATTCAGGTTGTGCGCCGCCTGCCCTTGCCCATTCTTGCATCAAGTTTTTAACAAATGCAACCTCGGCATCGGTTGGTTCGCATTCTTTAGTAAGCGCTTTTTGCTGTTGACTTAACGCCATCACATTCCCGACCAGCCCCAAAGCTGTCGGTACCAGGCTGTTCCCAGCCATTAATCCTGATGATGCTTGTTTTTGTTCTGTTGCTGGTGCAGCCTTTTTAATTTCAATCGCACCATGTGCTTCGCACAAAGGGCAAAGAGCGACGGACACACAGCAAAAAAACATTATTAATTTTTTCATATTCTCTCTTGGGCTTATTCTAACAGAAAACCAGTTGCAAATCAAACTATTTTGCAATAGGATTATGGCGATGGAATGGTCAAAGCGAAATTTTCTGATTTCCAGCAACCACAGGCGCGTTCAGCGCTTGTGGCAGTTTGTATTCACCGGCTGGGGGCTGGTGCTGATTGCTGCACTTGTCGCAGGATCCATGATTTCCAAGAATTTACAATGGATGCCGATCTCTGGAATTAACATGTCGGATGTCATGAGAAATCAATTCAAAATGACAAATCCATCCTTTTCCGGTGTAGATAAAAACGGCAAACCATTTACAATGCATGCACAAAGTGCGCGCCAAGAATATGAATCGCCTGATTTTATTTTCTTGGATAACATCAGTGCAAAAATGTCCCGTGTCGCAGATGGACAAACAATAACGGATAACATTCGCGCAAACAGCGGCAAATATGATAAAATTAAAAAGAGTATAACATTGACTGGCAACGTGCATGTTGATTCCAGTAATGGAGACAAGCTCTTAACCGAAGAATTGGTGATAAAGTTATGAAACAAAGTATTTTAAAAATAGAACATCTTTCCAAAAATTATGGCAAACGCACGGTGCTGCGTGACATTTCTATGGAGGTTCGCCAAGGCGAATCTGTTGGTCTGCTGGGGCCTAATGGTGCGGGAAAAACAACTGCGTTCTATTGTATAACTGGTCAGATAAAGGCATCAAATGGACAAATTTTTCTGAACAGCCAAAACATTACTCATCTGCCATTTTTTCAACGGGCGCGTTTGCATATTGGCTATCTGCCCCAGGAAAACAGCGTATTCCACGGCTTATCGGTAGAGCAAAACATTATGGCAATTTTAGAGATAGTTCAACCAGATCGCGTAAAACGTGAAAAAAAATTAGATGAATTACTGCAAGAATTTTCTATAGCGCACTTGCGCCAGTCGCCATCAACAGCTTTATCCGGTGGCGAGCGCAGACGCGTAGAAATTGCGCGCGCACTTGCAAACGATCCAAAGTTTATTCTTTTAGATGAACCTTTTGCGGGCATTGACCCCATTGCTGTGAATGAAATACGCACATTGGTTTCGCAGCTGAAAAATCGTGGACTGGGGGTTATTATCACAGACCACAATGTTCGTGAAACTTTGGGCGTAACCGATCGGTCTTATGTTCTGCATGATGGAAAAATATTGATTCATGGGACGACAGACAAAATTATCAAAGACCCAATGGTGCGCCGCGTTTATTTGGGCGAAAATTTCAAAATGTAGAAAAATCCAAGGAATGGAAATGTTTAATATAAAAAAAATCCATGCGCGACAAATTATGGACAGCCGAGGCAATCCTACTATTGAGTGTGACGTTATGCTTTCGGGCGGTATGATTGGACGCGCAGCAGTACCATCTGGCGCATCAACAGGCTCGCACGAGGCATTGGAATTGCGCGATGGCGGTTCGGACTATATGGGCAAAGGCGTATTAAATGCGGTCAAAAATGTTAATGAAATAATTGCTCCTGAACTGATTGATATGGATGCGCGCGAACAAAAAATCATTGATGAAAAAATGATTAAGATTGATGGAACTGCAAATAAATCTAAACTTGGGGCAAACGCTATTCTGTCGGTATCAATGGCAATTGCTAGTGCTGCGGCAAAACAATCTGGTAAACCTTTATATGCGTATTTGGGAAATGGAACATTGCTGCCAAGACCTATGATGAACGTAATCAATGGCGGTGCACATGCTGACAATGGATTAGACGCGCAAGAATTTATGATTATTCCACTGGCAAAAAGCGTGACCCAAGCAATTAAAATAGGTTCCGAGGTTTTTCATAATCTGAAAAATATTCTGAAAAAATCTAGATACTCCACAAACGTTGGGGACGAAGGCGGGTTTGCACCTAATATAAAAACCACACGCGAAGCATTGGACACTATAATTGCCTCGATAAAAGCCGCTGGATACGAACCAGGTGTGGATGTCGCATTTGGGATGGATGTTGCCGCATCCGAATTTTATCGCGATGGATTTTATGAATTCGAGGGGCAAAAATTATCATCAGACGAAATGATAGAGTTTTATGAAAATTTAATTTCTGATTATCCAATTATTTCCATAGAAGATGGTCTGGCCGAAGATGATTGGGATGGATGGAAAAAATTAACCATGCGTCTGGGCAAAAAAGTTCAACTGGTCGGGGATGATTTATTTGTAACAAATCCGAAAAGATTAAAGATTGGTATTGAAACGGAAATTGCAAATGCAATTTTGATAAAGCCTAATCAAATTGGAACTTTGACAGAAACCTTGGAAGCGATTAAAATCGCCAAAGATGCTGATTATGGTGTTATAATTTCACATCGCAGTGGTGAAACCGAGGACACAACAATTGCGGATTTAGCCGTCGCCACAAATTCGGGACAAATTAAAACGGGCAGCATGTCACGCACCGACCGCATGGCAAAATACAATCAGCTGATGAGAATTGAAGAGTCTTTGGCAGATAAAGCAAAGTACGGAATTTGATAACATTAAAATATATCTTTGCAGGTCTTTTAGTTATAGCGATACTTATGACTCCTTGTTGGTTTGCACGTCAAACTAAAAAAGGCAGCCTGGACCAAGGCATTGTACGTTGCAGCAGCTGGCTGTTGGGATGGACTGGGATTGGCTGGTTTTTCGCGCTTTGGTGGGCTGTAAAGAAATAGTAATTTTTCTGATAGTAAGTTTAATGTTGATTTTCTATAAAAAATATAGTCAAATCAACACATACTAAAACAAAGGAAGACGCAATGGCAGGCAGTATAAATAAAGTAACCTTGCTTGGTAACATTGGCAGCGACCCCCAGGTTCGAACGACCGCGGGGGGACAGAAAATCGTAAGTTTCTCGTTGGCTACATCCGAGCGCTGGAAAGATCGTCAAACTGGCGAACAAAAAGAACAAACAGAATGGCATCGCGTCGTTATTTTTAATCCTAACTTGGCAGAAGTTGCTGAACGCATGCTGCAAAAAGGAACAAAACTTTACGTCGAAGGTCAACTTAAAACTCGTAAATGGCAAAATCAGCAAGGTCAAGATGTATTTACAACCGAAGTTGTATTGAACCAATTTTCAGGACAATTGATTATCTTGGGTGGCGCAAAATCTGTAGAAGGAGCTGATTACAACGCATCTTCTCAAAATTCTGCACCGACCGCTCCTCGTGATGAAATCAATGTCGCACAAATCGGGGACGACATTCCATTTTAATGAAATTGCATTAATAAAAAAACGCGCCAATGGCGCGTTTTTTTTATTCTGAATCTTCAACAACCTCGACGTCATCATATTCTGCGGCATTCAAGTCTATCTCTTTCGGAACACCAATAATTTCTTCTATCTTTTCTGATGCCTCATCCAAATCCAACTTGTGCAAAACTGAATACTCTTGAGCCATTCTTTCCAAAGCCCGCATATATAATCCACGTGCAGAAAAAGTCATAGGATCCGTTGAGGCACGACGTTGCAAGTCGCGCACGACCTCGGCCACCTTCATAACATCGCCAGAATTTATATTTTCTTCATAAACCGCGGCACGGCGCGCCCAAATCATTCGTTTTACGCCGGCCCGACCCTTGGCACTTTCAATTGCCTCGTTCATTTTTTTCTGTGTAACCAGCGGACGCAACCCTGAAATTTCGGCACGATCCAACGGCACGCGCAATGTCATTTTGCTTCGTTCGAAATCAATAACCAACAGCGATACTTTCTGCCCGCCAATTGATTGTTCTTCTACACGAACAACCTTGCCGACGCCTTGGGTCGGATAAACGACGAATTGTCCGCTTTTGAAATCTAATTTTTTTGCTG
>CAZUED010000023.1:0-9175 GCA_964619545.1 uncultured Muribaculaceae bacterium
TCGGGGTGTAGCTCAGCCTGGTAGAGTACTTGCATGGGGTGCAAGGGGTCGCAGGTTCGATTCCTGTCACCCCGACCAATTAGATTTTGTGGCAGGGACTTGATGGGGCGCAAACGCACTCGCAGGTTTGATTTCTGTCACCTCGAACATTATGTTTATAAAAAGGAGGATGAATATGTTTAATACCGAAAAATTAAAATCATTCTCTTGGGTGAATGTCGGTAATCCAGATCATGAAGATTTTGAAAATTTGCAATCTAATTACAAGGTTGATGAAGATACTATTCTGGACATTCTTGACCCGGACGAGCAGTCACGTATTGAAACCGAAGACGATTATAAAAATATAATTGTTCGTTTCCCAATCGTCAATCGCGAAATGGGGCCTACTTGGCATACCGAGCCTTTATCCATTATTTATTCAGACAAGCATGTTATAACAGTATGTCGCAAGCGCTGTGATTTGTTGGACAGAATAAAAGATTCCGAAAAAAATTCGCGCGAGATGTTCATATTGAATATTTTATTTAAGATTGCAGAATCATATTTGAAATCATTAAAAGAGCTGAATAAAAAAGTTTTTGCATCAAAAAAGAATTTGCAGAAAAAAATTACCAAGAAAGAATTGTTGTCCTTGTTGGATGTTGAAAACAGCTATACGCTTTATATGGCCGGATTAAAGGGTAATATGTCGGTTATTGAAAAGCTGGAAAAAATGCGTTCATTTACTCGGGACGAAGATACAGATGAATTGCTGGAAGATACTAAAATTGAATTAAA
Source organism: uncultured Muribaculaceae bacterium (assembly GCA_964619545.1). Taxonomy (GTDB): domain Bacteria; phylum Pseudomonadota; class Alphaproteobacteria; order Rs-D84; family Rs-D84; genus WRCA01. The sequence continues at coordinate 781 of CAZUED010000023.1, forward strand.
TCAGGCTATTGAAGTTATAACCAGCTATCGTAAAATGTTGGTGTCTATCAAAGAAACTTTCGAAAGCGTTATTAACATGGATTCGAATAAATATATTAACCGATTGACCATGTGGAACATTATTTTGATTGCTCCGACGATAGTTGTTGGTTATTACGGAATGAATGTAGATTTGCCTTTTGCAAATCATCAAGGGACAGCCTTAGTTATTTTGCTGTTTATTATGGCATTGCTTGGCGGCTATTGGATTTATGCTTGGCTAAATAAATCCAAGTGAATCTTTACTTTATCCACAATTTTTTTTGGGGTATCTGCACCATCAATTTCCAAGAATTTAACACGGGGCGCGTCACGCAGAAAATTCTATGGCTGGCAAAGTCTGATTTGCAAACGCATCTAATCGGCAACTAATAGTTTTAAAATTTACATCATCAGCCCGATTCGATCCCTGTGACAATCTTTTATTTATTCGTTCAATCATAACAGATTTGCAAAGTTGCAGATATATGACGCTGATTTGCCCATTGAAATTTTCCAACAACCATTTGGCCTGTGGGACATTGCGTGGAAACCCATCAAAAATAATGTCGGATTTTTCATCTGCAGTGCAGCGTGCTTTTATAACCGGGAAAATTTTTTCGTCCGGAATTAATCCACCACACCGCATAATTTTTGCTATATCGGAATCAGGGCCCAGACTGCGGAACAGGGCGCCAGTTTAAATATAATTGAATTTGCGCCCAATCATCAATAATTCTGCAATAGTACCTTTGCCGCTTCCTGGTCCACCAATGATGATAACAATGTTTTGCATAGGAATTATTTTATCAGAAAATAAAGAAAAAGAAAAACGCGGGAAAATCCCGCGTTTTTTATTTTTTGCTGCTTTCGATTGCAGCACCCAGGATGTCTCCCAGAACGCTACCGCTGTCGGTTTGATTTGCGTAATCTTTAACCGCCTGCTTTTCCATTGCGACTTGCAATGCGCGAACAGACAATTTGACTTCGCTTCCTTCAACCATAACAACAGAAGCTTCAATTGTATCGCCAACTTTGAATTTAGCGGTGTTCTGACCTTCCTTTTCACGTGACAAGTCAGTTTTGCGGATAACACCACGAGCATCACCCGGCAAAGCAACAATCAGTTCATCTGGTGTAATCTCTGAAATCGTTCCAGAAACGACAGCGCCTTTCTTCAAAGATACTTTGCCATCGCTGCTGCCTTCGGTCATCTGTTTGATACCCAAAGTGATGCGTTCTTTTTCTGGATTGATGTCCAAGATTTTTGCAGTCACTTCCTGACCACGAACGAATTTCTTCAATCTTCTTCGTCCAGTTTATCCCAAGACAAGTCAGAAATATGAACCATTCCGTCCAGTTCTGGGGTCAATGCTACGAACAAGCCGAATTCAGTAGTGTTTTTAATTGGGCCAGTTATAACGTCGCCAACATTGTGAGTTTCTGCAAACTTAACCCATGGGTTACCCTGCAATTGTTTATAGCCCAAAGAGATACGGCGTTTGTCTTGGTCGATACCCAAAACGATAACGTTGATTTCTTGACCATTTTGCAAGACTTTGCTTGGGTGAATGTTTTTGTTGGTCCAAGACAATTCAGACATATGAACCAGGCCTTCGATTCCGCCACCTAAATCAACGAACGCACCATAGTCGGTAAGAGAAGAAACTTTACCAGTAACGGTGTCGCCCAAGTTGAATGCGCGAGACGCATTGTGCCATGGATCTTCTTCCAGCTGTTTCATGCCCAAAGAGACGCGATGTGATTCTTGGTCGAACTGAATAACTTTGACTTTGATTTTCTGACCGGTGTGAACCAATTCACGAGGGTGATTGACGCGTTTCCAAGACAAATCTGTAACGTGCAGCAAACCATCGATTCCGCCCAAGTCAACAAAGACTCCGTAATCGGTGATATTTTTAACAACGCCGTCCAAGACTGCGCCCAAGCTGATGTTTTTCATTGCTTCTTTTTGTGCAGCAGCAATAGAGTCAGATTGGATAGCGCGGCGAGAAACGATAGCGTTAGTGCGCAAAGCGTCCATTTTCAAAACGCGGAATTTGTCGGTTACGCCGACTAAAGATTTCGCGTCGCGGATTGGTCTGGAATCGGCCTGAGAAGATGGCATAAATGCAAAGACTCCGCCCAAATCAACGGTGTATCCACCGCGGACGGCTTCCATAATTGTGCCAAGTGGATCAACGCCATCTGCGACTGCTTTTTCCAATTCTTTCCACGCTTTTTCAGCGCGAGCTTTTGTATAAGACAAGATAGCGGTGCCTTCGCGGGATTCATAGCGTTCTACGAAAACGTCAATAATGTCGCCAACCTTTGGAGGGTTTGCGCCAAATTCTTTTAATGCAACGCGGCCTTCGGATTTTAAACCGACATCAACCAAAACAAAATCGCTACGAATGTCTTTGACCGTTCCCTTGGTGGCATAGCCTTGCAAGGTTTCTTGTTTGCCGTAATCAGCGTCAAACATTTCGGTAAAATTCTCGTTTGCAAGGGGATTAAATAATTCTTTGGATAAATCTTTCATGAAAAATCATATAAGACTTGCCATCGCAACAAATGCGAGGTCTTGGCGGGTTATTCTGAGTGCAAACCCTCCGCCCCGGGAAAGCGGACGAATTATAGATTAAAAATTTACAGATTGCAAGTACTGGCTTTACCAAATCTTTACGCGATTTTCTGGGGCAATATAAAGCTTGTCGCCGGGTACTATGCCAAACGCCTGATACCATGCCTCAACATGTGGCAAAATACCATTAACGCGCCACTGGCTGAGAGAATGTGGGTCAGTTTTGGTTAAACGTGTTACTTGTTCGGGGCGAATGTTTTGAACCTCGGTTCCGGCGTAGCCCAAGAAAAATACTTGGTCGGTTGTCCATTCACCAGAAATTTTTTCATCTGGATTTGCCATTTTATACGCGGTAAAGGAAATGGTTATTCCGCCTTGGTCTGCCAAGTTTTCCCCCAAGGTAAATTTTCCGTTTGCATTCAAGCCTGGGGCAACTTCGATTTTATTAAAGAAATCTTCCATTACTTTTGTGCGGGATTCGAATGCTTTGGCATCCTGTGCGGTCCACCAATCTTTCAAGTTTCCATCCTTGTCAAATTGGCGTCCTTGATCATCAAATCCATGGGTCATTTCATGCCCAATAACACTACCTATTGCGCCATAGTTAAATGCGTCGCTGGCAGACATATCAAAGAATGGAGGTTGTAAAATTCCAGCCGGGAAACAGATTTCGTTCGTAGTCGGATTATAGTATGCATTGACGGTTTGCGGATTCATATACCAGTAATCTTTATCGACAGGAACATCTGCTTTTTCCATCCAAAATACATCTTCAAATTCTTCGGCTGCGCGAAGGTTTTCGTATAAAGAAACTTTATCAGAAATTTTCAACTTTGAATAATCGCGCCACTTGTTTGGATATCCGATTTTAACGCGGAAAGTTCCCAGTTTTTCCAATGCTTTTTTCTTTGTTTCATCTGACATCCAATCCAGGTTTTCAATGCGAGCAGCATAGGCCTTGCGAAGGTTATCGACCAGTTTCAGCATTTTTTCTTTGGCTTCGGGCGGAAAGTATTTTTTTACATATTCTTGTCCTACGGCTTCACCCAACACAGAATCTGCGATTTCGACAGAATCTTTCCATCTGGGACGTCTTTCGGTTTTGCCTGATAAAGTCTTGCTGTAAAAATCAAATTGCAATTCGTACTGGGCATCGCCAAGGCTTTTCATTGCGCCATTTGCGATCTGCCATTTTAGATATGCTTTCAAATCATCCAAAGTTGTGGTTTTTATAATTTCCAATGCTGCGGCAAAGGCTTCGGGTTGTGCAACATTTATATTTTTTGGATTCACACCGCGTGCGGCAAAATATTTTTCCCATTGCAATCCTGTGAATTTTTTCTGAAATTCGGACATAGTCATTTTGTGATAGTTCGACGCAGGCTCGCGAAGTTTTTCTTTCTTGTAATGTGCTCGTGCCAATACTTCTTCTATTTTATAAACATTTTCAGTATTGCCTTTTATTCCGAACATAGTGAAAACATCAAACATATATTTTTTGTATTTTTCCCGAATTTCTCGGCCGCGCACATCATCGTCAAAATAGTATTCGCGCTCTGGTAAGTCTATACCGCCTTGACCTATTGAATAAATATAATGCTCGCTGTCTTTTATGTCTTCTTCAACACCATCTGACCAGAAAAAACTTTCATGGCGGTGACCTGCGCCCAGGAATTCAAACAAAGCATCGCGGGTCTGAATTTTATCTATTGTGTCAAGAAAGGGCATAACTGGTGCGATACCATCAGCATTTAATTTATCCGCATCCATTGCCTGATTGTAAAGCGTAGTAATTTTTTTGTCGCCTGCATCCTTTACAATTTTATGCAGTTTTTCCAAGTTGTCTTGACGCAATTTATCAAAAACTCCATAGCGTGCATACTCGCCAGTCAAAGGGTTATTACGCCGCCAACCCGCGCCAGCAAAATTGTAAAAATCATCCCCCGGGCGAAAGGACATATCCATATTACTTTTATCAATTCCAACATTCATCATTCTTTCCTCGTATTTATGCACTGCGAAAAAAGCGGCGATAATCACCGCCAGTATTCCGACAATGTTCAAAGTTTTATTTTTCATCACTTTAATAACTTTACTATTAAACTATCCAAAGTCAAAAAGCTTTTGGTAATCAGGCGATTGTCTTCGATAATAAAATTATTTCCGTTTGCGAAATCGGCGTCAATAATTTCGCGAATTTGTGGGGTCAACAAAACCCCGCGTTTCGTGCGAAGTCCCGTCATTAAAATTTCAATCGCACGGACGCTATCTGGTAATAACGTTTGTTTACTATTTGTGGTTTCATACCATTGCCCATCAATTAAAACACGACCAGCTGCACCATCACCAATCCCAATATAAGGCTGTCCGTCCCAAACGTTAGAATTATGACGGCACGGAACGCCATAATTAGAAACTTCATAACGGGGCAGTGTCAAAGTATCCGAAATTGCTTCATACATTTGCGCCATAGATTCATTGTCTGGCATTTGTAAATTTTGACGCGCCAGGGCTGTTCCAGGTTCAATAGATAATTCATAAAGCGATGCATGTTCCAAACCCAGCGAATTTATATTTTCGCATAATTCTTTTACATCTTTTGCTGTATGATTAGGCAAACCATAAATAAAATCAGCAGAGACTCTCAAATTTTTGCCAATAGCGGTTTCTATCAATTTTCTTGCCGCAGCAGAATCATGAATTCGACCCAAGAATTTTAATTCTTCATCACGCAAAGATTGAACTCCGATCGAAATTCTGTTTACGCCTGACGCGATAAATTCTGCCAGGCGCGTAGAGTCCAAGGTCCCGGGATTTGTCTCTATCGTGATTTCGGCATTTTGCGCAATGGGAAAAGAAGCGCGTAATTTATCCATAATTTCTGAAAAAACTTTTGTCGGCATTAAACTGGGGGTTCCGCCTCCGAAAAAGATGGTTGGAATTTCAGTATGTCCCAGCCGAGCAGCCCAATAATCAATCTCAGAAATTATTTTGTTTTTATAATCATCCCAATCAACCGCGGTGCAAGCATGCGAATAAAATGCACAATAGTTGCATTTGCTGGCACAAAAAGGAACATGGATATAAATGTTGTGTGAAACAGCCATAATTTATTTTATTGCTTCTGGAATTTTTGAAACATCAAATGATGTAGTGTCAGTAGAAGAATATGTACTTTGGCAAATTTCATTTGACCCGGATGTTGTTTTTCCAAATGGGCAGATTTTATTTTTATAGTCTGTTGATGCGGGGTTCAGTAAAATTGCCCGGTCACAAATTCCCCCGGTACAATTTGTACCATTTGTTGGTAAGGTTCCAGAATATGTATATATTCCCGGAACGCATTTCAGTGATGTTCCGTCCAGACTGCGCCGACCACCATTTTCCCAGCAGTTGCAAGCACCCCAAGACAAAGTATCTACTTTTTTCCAGTAGTTCAAGGGGCACATATTTTCACCGCCTGTTAATATACCATATGTGCTAACAATTGGTGCATTTTGAGGATTGCTGTCAAAATCAGATTTGCAGAACGCTATTTCCCCAGAATCAAAATAATGATAATAGCTCTGCGTCAGGTTCAAGAATCGCTTTTGAATAAACTTGCCGCCATAGTTCTGACAATCAGCAGACAAGCTGTTTACCACCTGATTATAAATTTCAGTTGCTACACCTTTCTGATGCATCTGTGCAGTATCAATATATCCAGTAGCTACATAATTATTATTGGCAGACATGCGCAAACCATAATAAACATCACCAGTATCATTCAGTCGTGATCTGTCAAAGCCACCAAAAATCTCTCGTGCAAAGGCATGATTTTCGCCTGTATCGCAGGCTTTAACCTCGATTAACCTTTGGGCACATGGAGACAAAACTGAAGCTGTTCCAGAGGTTCCAGAATAATCGTATGTTTCAAAAGAGAACCAATCCAGTGCCATCCCAGTTGAAAATATACCGCTTACTGGATTATAGAAATTGCTGTATGCTGTTCCGCCAAAGCTGTCAAAACATTGTTTTACAACTGCACGGCAGGAATCATTTAAATCCTGGGTCTTGCGTGTTTTAATGTATTGCGCAACAATTCCAACACCATCGGCAGTCTCGAACATATTGTCGCATGCGGCGACATATTTTTTGCAAGTGGCGTCCAACAATTCTATAGTTCCCGGTGCCAGTGCCACATTGCCATTGACGATTCCGGACATAGCGGCGGTTATGGCCTGGGACCCATTCATATAACAAGATGAAACAAAGTCCATACATCCAGTTTTAATCTCGTCAACCTTATCACGTTGCGAGTAATATATTTCCATCATTGCCTTGTCCAGATAATCGGCCCAAACTTGGTCAGATATTTCTTGGCAATTATCCAAAGTAGGTTGAGCAAATTGGCGAACCTTATTTTCAAATGATGTTACAAATGCCCGATTTGATGGGTTTTTGGCCAATCTTTGGTCGCTGATAGACAATTCTTGTGAAAAATTCAGCAATTCTTGCAACTTGTAAAATTCAACAACCCCTTCTAATGGTTTGCCGGTCGCGACATCAATATATTTTCCGTTATCCAAACATTTGCGATAATTTGCGCCACAAACTTCTTCGGAAAGTACTGCTTTTTCAACTTCGCGTAAGCATGCTGTTGCATCCAAAGAATTACGTTCTTGGCGATCTTTGACGCGTGCCAAATCCAGCATAGCACCAGTTTCACGAACTGACGCGGCCATAGTTTTTTTGGTTTCATCTAATTGTTTTTGCACGGTGTTGCAATCTTGCTCGATTGCCATCAGGTAAGCGGTAACCGAACGTTGCAAAGAAGCGTCATTACAGCTATCGCGTACAGCCTCGCGACATTTTGAGTATATTGCAGTGTAAAGATTTTTTCCGTTATACGCAGCGATTGCCTGACCATTATCGATAGAGCCAAAACTTGCAGAATCATCCATTTTAATACTGATAGCATTCATACCTTCATAAACGCCACCTACACTTGCATTTTCACCTTTGATAGAGTTCATTATGGCCTGCAAAAGTGCGGCCGAAGCGGACTTATCACCGGTCAGGGCATTTTCACCTTCACTGGCTTTTTTCATGGCGCTGGCCTGGGCGGCGGTCATCCCAACCGCATCCAAAGATTCTGTGAAAGTGGTAAGCTGTGCACCCGCGTCTTGCATAACGCTTTGTGCGGCAGTTATGTCAAAAATTCTGTCCGAGCACGAGCATCTTTGATAGTTGGGATTTTTTATAGTGCAGAATTGATCCATACATGCAAAGTAAGCGGACTTGCATTGGTCATAGGCAGCGCCAGTACGTGTTGTAACCGCTGTTGTTTCTGCTGCTGCACGTGCTGAAACGACCGGAGTTGCGGCGCGCATAGAAACATTATTGCGCATTGGGTAAACGTTGCGAGCGGGTTTGGATATAGCCGAACGCGCAGAAATCTTGGAAATATTAGTTGCAGCACGGACGGTGCTTTCATTATTTCTGACCAAGCTTTCAGTCGCAGGTCGACTCGTCGCGCGACCATCGCGCACGGCGCTGACTGCAGGCACGGCAAAAGCTGCGCAAGAAATCGCTAAAAAGGCAAATAACTTTCTCATCCTTGGACTCATTGTAGCGAATTTTATAAAAGCCCGTCAACATAACATTTCACTAATGATAACATTATGTATATTGGTGAAAATCGGGTTATAATTTGTAGTTGCAAAACGTAAAAACATGGGGTATGATTGCGTTCGCTTGCGGATATGGCGGAATTGGTAGACGCGCTAGTTTCAGGTACTAGTGGGGCAACCC
>CAZUED010000024.1:0-8914 GCA_964619545.1 uncultured Muribaculaceae bacterium
ATGTAGTATTGTATCAAAGCCCACGGCAATTTGCCATAATAAATTGATCCTGATTCGCTATGCTTATTAAATAATTTTGGAAAAAATATAAAAAACTTCTTGAAAATACTTGACTTTTATTCATATATATGCATAATTAATAATATTGTATTCCAGGAGGCGTCTATGGCCTATAAGGTATTTATTGACGGCGAATCCGGCACGACCGGCTTACATTTACGCCACCGGCTTTCCGGCCGCAGCGATATTGAACTGCTGGCCATCGCAGCCACAGCGCACCGCGACGAGGCCTGCCGCCGCGAATTAATCAATGAGGCGGATGTGGTTTTTCTCTGCCTGCCGGATGATGCGGCGCGTGCGGCAGTGGATCTTTGCTGTTAAAAGTCGCAGACGAAGCGCCGAATATCTCGATTTACGGTCAAGAAAAAGATAATACAACAAAATCCCTTGCGGTTTTAAACATGTGGATGCACGGAAAGGCCACGGCAACCATAAAAGGCGATCAAAGTACATTATCAAATCCGCTGTTTTTGGATCCGAAAACAGGTGGACTGAAAACATTTGATTATGTTGTTGCAAATCCCCCATTTTCACTAAAGAGTTGGACATCTGGATTTACCCCCAGCGAAGATCAATTTGAACGCTTTGATGGCTATGGTATTCCGCCAGAAAAAAATGGTGATTATGCGTTTTTGCTGCATATATTGAAATCTATGAAATCGCGCAGTGGTATGGGTGCAGTTATTTTGCCGCACGGTGTATTGTTCCGTGGTAATGCAGAGGCGGAAATTCGTAAGAATATCATCAAATATATAACTGGAATTATTGGTTTGCCAGCCAATCTTTTCTATGGTACGGGAATTCCCGCATGTATTATTATTCTGGATAAATCCAAAGCCGCAGAACATAAAGGTATCTTTATGATCGACGCATCTAATGAATTTATAAAGGATGGTAATAAAAATCGTCTGCGTGAACAAGATATAAAAAAAATCACTGATACATTTATAAATCAGATTGATGTTCCACATTATTCAAGATTTGTGCCAGATGCAGAAATTATAAAAAATGATCATAATTTGAATATTCCACGTTATATTGAAAAAGAAAACACGGATATTATCCAAGATATAGATGGACATTTGAATGGCGGAATTCCAAATGCGGATATTGATAAATTGGAAAAATATTGGGATGTATGCCCGACGTTGCGCAACGAATTATTCACGCCGCTTCGCCCAGGATTTTCAAAATTAAAGATTAAAAGTGACGATATTCGTAATGTTATTTCTGCAAATGCAGAGTTTAATAAATTCGGGCATAGCGTCACCAAGATATTTAATGATTGGGCGGCGGTTGTGTCGGATAATTTGGCGAATATAAAAGTTGGCGATAAACCAAAAAATGTAATTGCAAAATTAAGTACCGATTTATTAAATCAATTTGATGGTACAAAACTGATCAATAAATATGATATCTATGGAATTTTGTTAAATTATTGGAACGATGTTATGCAAGATGACGTTTATCTAATAACTGGCGATGGTTGGGATATTGGAAAAACTTTTGTGCGCGGCTACAAAGAGGGCAAAAAAGATAAAGACGGCAATACAAAGAAAACTGTAATTGCTGGACTGGCTGGATTAGAAGGTGCCATAATCCCAGTTCCATTGTTAATTAAAACATTCTTTGCGGATGATGCAGAACGATTATCGTTATTGCGTACGGAATTGGAAAATATTGAAAGTGATCGCGAACAAATTTTGGAAGAAAATAGTGGCGATGACGGTATAATGAACGATATTTTGAATGACAAGGGTAATGTTGATAAAAAGAAATTATCAAAAATATTTGAAACCGCAACAGGTGAAGATATTGCTGTATTTGAACGTTATAACGTTCTGTTAATTGCCGAAAGCGATATTAAAAAAGAAATTAAAAACATCGAAGAAGTGTTAGAACGCAAGGTTCAAAAAATATATCCAGAATTATCCGTTGATCAAATCAAAGACATTGTGATAAATAAAAAATGGTTGCATGATATTGGGGGCATGGTCACCGAATTGATGCATAAATTATCAAATAACCTGACAACAACAGTGAAGCAGACAGCGGACAGATATGACCGAACATTGACCGATATTGAATCTGATGTAAAAGCTTTGGAATCACGTGTTGCAAAACATTTAAAAACAATGGGATTTTGATCAATGGCGTTTCGAACAACATCTTGGAAACAAACCGAAATCGGCAAAATCCCAAGCGATTGGGACGTGAAGACACTTGGTGAATTGTCTATGTACAGGAATGGAAAATCATTTGAAGATAAAGTAACAGAACACGGGGCATACAACCTGATAACATTAAACAGTATTGATATTTTAGGCTCGCTAAAAAAAGAACACTTAAAAGTTGATTGCTTTGATAATTCATTATCAAAAAATGATTTAATAATGATATTAAGTGACGTTGCTCATGGGTATCTTCTAGGGTTAACCGCTGTTGTACCAGAAAATAATAAATATGTATTAAATCAACGAGTTGGTGCTTTAAAAAATATAAATAATGTTTCTCCGGAATATTTGCGTTTATTTATAAATAAGAATCAAAAATATTTCAAGGTGCGAGGTCAAGGATCATCGCAATTAAATTTAGACAAAGGTAGTATTGTAGACTTTACAGTCGGTTATCCAAAATATCCTGAACAAACAGCAATTGCAGAAGTGTTATCAGATTTAGATGGGCTGATTGAAGGGCTGGAAAAATTAAGGGATAAAAAACAGTTAATAAAAACGGGTGCGATGCAAGAATTATTAACCGCACGTCGCCTGCCAGGTTTTAAAAATCCATGGAAAGAATCTGCACTTGAAGAACTCGGAACTTTTACCGGTTCTGGGGTTGACAAAACAAAAAACAATGACGAAATTCCTGTAAAACTTTTGAATTACATGGATGTATACAAACGTGATTTTATATATTCAGATGAACTTCAACATTGGGTTACGGCCCCAAATGATAAATTAGAAAAATGCGCAATAAAGCAAGGTGATGTGTTTTTCACCCCATCTTCAGAAACTCCATTTGATATAGCGCTATCTGCCGTTGCTATGGAAGATATTCCAAATGCGGTTTATAGTTATCATACAAACAGACTAAGGATTCATAAGGATTGGGATTTGAAATTTAAAACATATATATTCAAAACTAGATTCTTCTTGGGACAGGCTGAGACCATGTGTGAAGGTTCTGGTACTAGATACGTAATAACGTTACCCAAGTTTCGTAGTTTAAAAGTTAAATATCCGACCGACAAAGAAGAACAAGCGGCAATTGGGAATATTTTGTATGATATTGATGCAGAGATTGACGCAATTACGAAAAAAATTAACAAATACAGGGCGATTAAGGATGGCGCTGCGGCAGAGCTTCTTTCCGGTCGCATCCGATTGATAAAGCCAAAGGCAGAGGTATAAAATGACAGAAATTATCAAAGTTGGCCAAACAGAAAAGAAAACACAATCACGTATTGTGAAATTGTTTCAATCGTTGGAGTGGACATATTTGGGCGACTGGACCGATCGTGACGATAATCGTAATATTGAACCCGAATTATTGTGTGAGTACTTGGCCGACAAATACACAGAAAAACAGATTAAACAGGCGGTTTCAATATTGCAAAAATCTGCGGTACTGGCGGGACGTAATTTTTTTGAGGTTAATCGTGATTTTTACTCACTGTTGCGTTATGGTGTGAATGTTAAAGAATTAGGGCAGAAAGATAAAACAGTTCAAATTATCAATTGGACTGAACCTGAAAAAAACAATTTCGCAATTGCCGAAGAAGTCACAGTACATGGACATGTTGACAAACGCCCAGATGTCATGATGTACATAAATGGTATTGCAATCGGCGTTTTGGAATTGAAACGCAGTACGGTATCAGTATCCGAAGGAATCCGACAAAACATAGGAAATCAAAAACCAGAATTTATCCAAGAATTTTTTACAACAATGCAAATCATCCTGGCGGGTAATGATACCGAAGGATTACGCTATGCCACAACCGAAACGCCAGAAAAATACTGGTTGGAATGGCGTGAAGAAATTTTGCCCATAATGTATGAAAACAAGTTAGATAATGCAATTTCAAACCTGTGTAATAAAAAACGTATTTTGGACATTATGTATGACTTTATCATATTTGATAAAGGCACCAAAAAAACATGCCGTCATAATCAATATTTTGGCATCAAAGCAGCACAAGAATATATATCGAATGACAAGGGGGGCATAATCTGGCACACCCAGGGGTCTGGCAAAACACTCACAATGGCATGGTTGGCAAAATGGATATTGGAAAATATTGATGGCGCGCGTATTCTTGCGCTTACCGACAGGGTAGAGCTTGATGAAAATATAAGGGATTTATTTATTGATGTTGGTGAAACAAATACTTTTCATGCCAAAAGTGCCAAACAATTGTTCGAAGAATTAAATAAAACCGAAAAACGGATATTGTGTTCACTGGTTCATAAATTTGGTCATATCAGCAATGCTGATGGTGAAACAAAGTATAGTATTGAAATTGATGATATCAGAAAGAATCTTCCTGCTGGCTTTTCACCAAAGGGTAAGATATTCGTATTCGTGGACGAGTGTCATCGTTCGCACAGCGGAAAATTACATGATGCAATGCGTGAAATACTTGGTGAAAATGCAGTATTTATAGGCTTTACGGGAACACCGTTGCTTTCCATTGATAAAAAGAACAGCGCGGCTGTTTGGGGTGATTATATTCACCAATATAAATATAATCAGGCTGTGATCGATGGCGTTGTTTTAGACTTGCGATACGAGGCACGATCAGTAGAACAAGATATTTCGTCCCAAGACAAAATTGATGACTGGTTTGAACGCAAAACCGCGAACCTGACCGATGTTGCCAAGGCAGAATTGAAAAAGAAATGGGGGACAATGCAAAATCTGATGTCATCAAAATCCCGTATGGAAAAAATTGTTATCGACATTGAATCTGATTTTGAAACCAAACCACGTCTGGCCAGTGGTCGCGGAAACGCCATGTTAGTTGCCAGCAGTATTTACGAGGCATGCCAATATTATAAACTGTTCCAAGATCGCGGATACTTGACCAAGTGTGCCGTTGTGACTTCGTATGACCCTAATGCGCTGGATACAGAATCCGCAGAATATAAAATCTATAAAGAAATGTTGAATGGCAAATCTACCGAAGATTTTGAATCAGAAGCAAAGCGATTATTCAAAAAATATCCGGGGCAAATGCAATTGTTGATTGTTGTTGATAAATTACTGACCGGATTTGATGCCCCATCTGCAACATACTTATATATTGATAAAAATATGCAAAATCATGGATTGTTCCAGGCAGTGTGTCGTGTTAATCGTCTTGATGACAAAGATATTGATGAAGCGTCAGAGGAATCCGTCCTCAATAAAGACTATGGATATGTCGTTGATTATCGTGATTTATTCAAAAAATTAGAAAACGCGGTTAACGATTACACATCAAACGCGCTGGCCGGATTTGATCATGATGATGTTATTGGTTTGCTAAAAGACAAGAATGAGGTCGGTAAAGAAGATCTTGAAAATGCGCTGGAAGTTGTACAGGCATTATGCGAACCAGTGCCAGCCCCACGCGGCAGTGCGGAATATATCAGATATTTCTGTGGTGATACCGAAAATGTTTATTCATTAAAAGAAAATGAACAAAAACGCCAGAAGCTGTATAAGTCTGTATCATCTCTTGTTCGTAAATACGAAGAGCTTGCCGGTGACATGAAAGCGGTCGGGTATAACGAAAAATCTATTGAAAAGATAAAAACAGAAGTTGAGCATTACAAAATTGTCAGTAATGAAATTAAACGCGCCAGTGGTGACTGGATTGATCTTAAAAAGTATGACAAGGATATGCGTAATCTATTTGATCAATACATTTTGGCCAAAGACAGTGAAGTTTTAAATAATTTTAATAATGATGGATTATTGAAACTGATTTCAGATGAAGATGCTAATGCCAATGACGGATTTGACGATGCCGCCGCAGAGATGATTGAAAATAATGTTCGTCGTATGATAAGCGACGAGCACCAGACAAATCCTAAATACTATGACAAAATGTCAACTCTATTGACCGAGCTTATCAAACTGCGTCATAAGAAAAACATTGAATATCGCGAATATTTGAAACAAATCGCAGAATTGGCAAAACAGGTCAAAGATCCGTCCGCAAATAACAGTGTTCCTGGCATTGATACCCGTGGTAAACGCGCGTTGTATGATGCACTGGACTTAGACGCGGATAAGGCCATAATGGTGTTTGAGGCAGTCAAATCAGCAGCACAGGCGGATTGGCGGAGTCACCCAATGAAACGCCGTGCAGTAAAACAAGTAATACAAAATTGTGGTGTTACGAACGTAGATCAGATATTGGAGATAGTAGCACAGAATGTCGAATTCTAATGTATTTTTACAGCTGGGCAGTATAGAGGTTCTGGTTGTTTATAAGTCGATTAAGAATCTACACCTGACGTTGTTGCCACCGGATGGGCGTGTACGTGTGTCTGTACCGTTGGATATGAACGAAGATGCAATTCGAACAATGTTGGCATTGCGCCTGCCATGGATAAAACAGCAACAGAAAAAATACAAATCCCAAGCGCGTCAGACAAAGCGCGAATATGTCTCAGGCGAAAGCGTTTATTTCCTTGGTAAAAAATACAAGCTGGAAATTATATACAAAAATGAAGTGCCGCGAGTTTATATCAAAGGTAAAACCAAGATAATACTGCAGGTTCGTCCTGACGCATCAGTCGCAAAGAAAGACGAAGTATTCAACAACTGGCTTCGTGGAGAGTTAAAGCCAATTATAGTTGCGCTGGTCAGCACATGGGAAAAGAAATTAAAGGTCAAAGCAGAATTATGGCAAATTAAAAAAATGAAGACACGTTGGGGAACATGTAATGATAAAAAAAGAGTGGTTTTATTTAATTTGGAACTCGCTAAAAAGCCAGTTCTATGTATTGAATACGTTGTTGTGCATGAATTAGTCCATCTAATAGAACGCTCGCACAATGATAAATTCATGAAAATATTAGATACAAACCTGCCTAAGTGGAGATCATTAAAAGACGAGCTAAATAGATTCATTCTTAGTTATCAAGATTGGTAGAATTATATAAAATATCCTTCATCTTCAAAATTGTTTGATGGGCGGGGTGACGGATGGCTTTATCATTAGATTTGGCGGCTGCGTATAATTTCATTATTTTATGGATTATTTCAACCATATCGGATTCGTTTAATCGACGCGGGCGGCCCGCCGGGTTCCCAGACTGGCCCGGTTTGAACTTTGTATTATTTGGTGGTTTGCCGTACATATTTTCCGCTGTTTTCCGATCTGATACAGCAATGCATACAATGGCCCGGCAAGTCAAATGGAAAAGACGTGCATTGTTGTGATATAATGCCATATGAAAGATTATAACCAAAGGGGGCATAAAATGGATGACAGAATATTGCGTGAATTACAAGGAATAAACCAATCATTGAAAGAAATCGCACGGGCGTTATCTTCGCCAGGCGGGTTTGGCACTGCGGCCGCGCTGCGCAGTTTGGAAACGACGATACGAAATAAGAAATGACGCAATTCATATCAGGAGATATTCCCTGATCGTTGCGATTTGTTTCCGTGATGGGTTTAAAAATTTCCCTGTTAGGTGAAAATAAATTCCCTGTTATTTTTATAGGGAATTTTGACGTGGTAAGTCCTGGGTATGGCGGATTTATTGGGTTGTAGAACGCGCCGTGACGGAGAAAATCCTAAAAAACGGTCAAAAAATGTAAAAATTCCCTGTTAATTCCCTGATAAACAGGTGTCTAAGTAAGCCAAACCAGCAGATTTATTACCACCCGACCAGAAATAAGAAAAGACGCCGTTTTGGCGTCATTTTTTGTATGATGCCCGCTGTGTGCGGGACTCACACAACTTGTGACTTTGGTATGGCTGGGAATATCGGGCAATTATCCCAGTTTCCATCACTTTACATATCCGCCCCATTTTCCCAAGTCACTAACTATGCTAATGTAATGCGGCAAAATCGAGAAAATTGCACGATAAATTAAGTATGGTAAATATTATAATAATGTTTAAACGTTCTCAACTTGAAGCTTTTTGAGCATCATAATTTTTTGTTCTGTTGTTAAATGCTTATTGGGATCTAATTTGTTTTTTGCATGAATATATTTTGCAGCTTTGTCATTTAAATTTTTAGATGCGTTTGGAGCATAAAATTTTTCCAAATCTTGGTCATATTCGATACCGTATGCTGATTGTGCAATCATTTTAACTTTTTGATGATATACACGATCTGACTTAGAAGCATCTTTAAATTTTTCTATATCTGCAGGACTTATAGATTCAAGATTGTCTTTAGTTGTTGTGTATCCAATATCACTCAAAACGTTGGCCCATAAAGTTTTGTCATTATTCGTTATGGTTTTTAACTCAGTAACAAATTGTGCGAATTCACCAAGTGATAAATTTTTTAATACATTATTAAACATTCCTGGAAAATATGTTTTGCTTTTCTGGAAATGATTTAATAGTTCTTCTTTTGTATAGTTTTTCATTTTTTGTCCTTTTGACTAAAATTCTTTAATATCATTGGTATTATATCATAATTTAATTAAAAAAAAACCTTTTCTTGTTCTTCGAATTTGTCGTGTTTGCTGGCAAGGGTAAAGAGCTTTTGCAGGGTCAGGTTTGATGGAATCTTACTGTCCATAATTTTATTGATTATATTTGGTGCCAGATATGCAAGGTTCAGATATTTATAAATTGTTCTGATATCACGTTGTTCGCCACGGGCGATAT
>CAZUED010000025.1:0-8745 GCA_964619545.1 uncultured Muribaculaceae bacterium
TGTCGCAAATATTTTAGGTTTGCGCGAAGCCAAGGCAAAACATGTAGCAAAACCTCAATTGGTTGCTGCACAAAAAGCTGGGGTAAAACCTTATCGTAAAATAGTTGAATTCCGTGTTTCGCCAGATTGCATTATACCTGTCGGCACAGAATTATCTGCTGCTCACTTTGTTGCTGGTCAGTTTGTTGATGTTCAGGGAACCAGTAAAGGTAAGGGATTCCAAGGCGCGATGAAACGTCATAACTTTGGCGGTAAAGAAGCATCACATGGTGTTTTAAAGGCTCATCGTTCATTGGGTTCTATTGGAAATCGTGAATGGCCAGGTCGCGTATTCAAAGGTAGAAAAATGGCTGGTCAGATGGGTAATGAAATCGTATCTGTCCAGAACTTGAAAGTATTTGACATTGATTTGGAAGAAAACTTGATTTTCGTCGAAGGTGCAGTGCCTGGTGCGAACGGGACATTTGTTCTGGTAAGTGACGCTGTAAAGAAAGAGCATAAAGATTTGCCAGTTCCAACAAAATTGGAAAGTAAAAAAGAAGAAGCGCCTGCAACTGAAGAAGTTGCTGAAGTTGCCCAAGAAGAAGCGCAAGGGGAATAATCATGCAGATTGACATTATAAATTTTGATGGCAAAAAAACCGGAACTACCCAGTTGAATGAATTGGTTTTCGGGTTAGAGCCGCGCGCAGACATTCTGCATCGCGTTGTGATGTGGCAGCGTGCAAATGCTCGGGCAGGAACTCACTTGGTGAAGACCGTTTCCGATGTTGCTGGCAGCGGCCGTAAGGCTTTTAAACAAAAGAAAACCGGAAATGCACGTCAGGGTGAAAAATACAATGTTCACATGCGTGGCGGTGGTGTTGTTCATGGACCAGTTTTGCGCGATCATCAAATTGATTTGCCAAAAAAAGTCCGTAGCTTGGGCTTGAAAATGGCTTTGTCTTCCAAATTGAAAGATGGCACTTTGATAGTTATCGACAGCGAAAAAATGAAAGCAGCAAAAACTTCGGATGCAGTTAAAAATTTGAAAAAATTGAATTTGGATTCTGCTTTGTTTGTAGGCGCTGATGCACTGGATGTGAATTTCAAGAAATCTGTCTCGAACATTGCAAACATTGATGTCTTGCCAGTAATAGGTCTGAATGTCTTGGATATATTAAAACACAAGAATTTGGTCTTGACGGCGGACGCGGTTCAGGCTGTGGAAAAAAGGTTGGCGTAAAATGGCTGAAAAGAAAACTATTGAAAAGAAAACCGAAAAGAAGATAGTTGTGCGCGCTGGAATGTATGATGTTCTGCGTCGTCCGATTATTTCTGAAAAATCTGCCAAATTGGCAGAAACTGGGGCTATGGCGTTCGAGATTGATATGCAAGCAAGCAAGAAAGATGTTGCAAATGCTGTCAAAGCAATCTATAATGTCACGCCCGAAAAAATTAACATAGTTAATCAAAAGGGCAAGGTGAAAACTTTCCGTGGAAAGGCGAAAGGTACGCAAAAAACAATTAAAAAAGCGTATATCACTTTGAAACAAGGCGATAAAATAGAAATCGCAAATGCATAGTAAAAATCAACTTTGGCAGATAATCCGATAGTGATGCTATTGTCAAAGTTCAGTAAAGGTAAGAAGAAATGGCACTGAAACAATATAAACCAATTACACCAGGAACACGCGGACTTGTTCTGGTTGACAGATCTGAATTGCATCGCGGTGCACCGGAAAAGTCTTTGACTCGTGGTAAAACCTCCAAGGGTGGACGTAATAACTTTGGTCATTGCGTTGTTCCGCATCAGGGTGGCGGACACAAGAAAAAATATCGTTTGATTGATTTCAAACGCAGAAAGTTTGATATGCCCGCAGCAGTTGTTCGTTTGGAATATGATCCAAACCGCACAGGTTTTATCGCCTTGGTTGAATACAAAGATGGTGAAAAAGCATATATTTTGGCGCCTCGCAATCTGAATGTTGGTGACACAGTAATTTCTGGCGAACGTCAAGACATCAAGCCAGGAAATGCGATGCCATTGAAAAATATGCCGATTGGAACAATCGTGCATAACGTTGAATTAAAGCCGGGCGCTGGTGGACAGCTGGCTCGTTCGGCGGGCTGCTATGCTCAGTTGATGGGTAAAGATGGTGTTTATGCCCAGATAAAAATGAACAGCGGTGAATTACGCAAGGTTCATTCTGATTGTTTGGCCACGGTGGGAAGTGTTTCCAACCCTGACCAACGGAATGTGAATTTGGGTAAGGCAGGGCGCGCGCGTTGGTTGGGTATTCGTCCCAGCACTCGCGGTGTTGCACAAAACCCAGTCGACCATCCAATGGGTGGTGGAAACGGAAAATCCAAAGGACACGAACCAGTATCACGTACTGGAATTCCGGCCAAGGGTTTCCGTACTCGCAGCAACAAGCGCACAACCCGGATGATTATTCGTTCGCGGCATCTGAACAAGAAGAAATAATAAGGAATAAGTTATGGCACGCAGCGTATGGAAGGGTCCTTTTGTTCACCCCAGCGTCTTGAAAAAGGCGGCAAAGGCAAATGAAGCAAATGACCACAAGCCAATTAAGACTTGGGCCCGCGGAAGCACTATTGTTCCGCCAATGGTCGGTCTGACTTTCGAGGTGCACAATGGGCACAAGTTTATTCCAGTGTCTGTTGTAGAAGATATGATTGGGCACAAACTGGGTGAATTTGCACCAACTCGCACGTTCAAAGGGCATGCAGCAAATAAAAAAGCTGCCGCCGCTAAAGGTACAAAGAAATAAGGTATAAAAGTTATGGCCGAAAGAAGATACAACTTAAAAGACAACCAGGTTCGCGCATTCAATAAAATGATTCGCGTCAGCCCTCAGAAATTGCAGCTGGTGACAGATCTGGTTCGCGGTTTGCCGGTTGCACGCGCAATAGACGTTTTGAAGTTTTCCAAAAAACGTGTTGCGAATGAAGTTCTGAAAACATTGATGTCTGCAATCGCAAATGGCGAGCATAATCATAAAATGTCCGCAGATAACATGTATGTTAAAGAAATCTGGTGTGGGAAAGCACTGACTATGAAGCGCATTTTCCCAGGACCGCGTGGAAGCGCACGTCCAATACTGAAACCTTTTTCCAATCTGACAATCATTTTGGAAAGTGGTGAAGCAAAGCCTGCTGCTTCGCCAAAGAGCAAAGAACAAAGAGCAAAGAGCAAAGAAACAAAAAAATAAAATAATTAGGGCGTGAGCACGGCAATAATTGCTATTTGCTCATTGCTATTTGCTAATTATTTTGCGAACGAAGAGAGCAAAATATGGGACAGAAAGTATCGCCAATTTCATTGCGCGCATTTATAAATAAAATCACGGATTCCCGCTGGATTGCAGGTTCTCGCGATTATGCGGGTCTGCTGGCCGAGGATATAAAAATCCGCAAGTTTGTTGAGAAAAAGCTGAAAAAAGCTGGCTTAGCAAAAGTAGTTATAGAGCGCTTTGCTAAAAAAGTAGTGGTTACAATCCACACCAGCCGACCTGGTATGATTATCGGTAAAAATGGTGCCGATATAGAGGCTTTGCGTGGTGAAATTAAAAAGCTGACCAAGAATGATCAGGTAGTTGTGAATATATTCGAAGTTCGCCGTCCTGACTTGAATGCTCAATTGGTTGCACAGAACATTGCACAGCAAATCGAAGGTCGTGTTTCGTTCAAGCGTGCAATGAAAAAAGCAATTCAGAATGCTCAGAAATCAGGCGCTTTGGGAATCAAAGCAATGGTTTCTGGACGTTTGAATGGTGCAGAAATTGCGCGTAGCGAACAAATTCGCGAAGGCCGCATTCCATTGCACACCTTGCGCGCGGACATTGACTATGCATCTGTTCAGGCAAAAACAACTTATGGTGTGATCGGCGTAAAAGTCTGGATTTATACCGGTGATGTTGTGAACAAGGAAAAACTGGCAAGCGATCGCGCAAGACCGACTGAATATGCGGGAAGCAGCGAAAAAAAAATTGGTAAATAATAAAGGTCTACTAAAATGTTGATGCCGACGAAGACAAAATTTAGAAAACAGCACAAAGGCCGCATTCATGGCGCTGCCAAGGGTGGAAGTGATTTAGCATTCGGCTCGTTCGGGTTGAAAGCTATGTCGCCAGAACGCGTCACTGCGCGCCAGATTGAAGCCGCGCGTCGTGCAATTACACGCCACATGAAGCGTCTTGGAAAACTTTGGATTCGTGTTTTCCCAGATGTACCTGTTACTAAAAAACCAGCCGAAGTCCGTATGGGTAAAGGTAAAGGTAGTGTGGAATTCTGGGTATGCCGTGTAAAGCCGGGTCGTATAATGTTTGAAATGGATGGTGTGAAACCAGAAGTTGCTATCCAGGCATTGACTTTGGCGGCTGCAAAGCTTCCGGTAAAAACAAAGATTGTTGAGAGAAAGGCGAATTAAAATGGCAGAAAAAAAAGTCAAAACGACTAAAACTATTAAGAAAGACGAAGCTTTGACCAAAGAAGCGTTGCAAAGCCGGCTGATAGACTTGAAGAAAGAAGCCATGGAACAACGTTTTCAATTGGCGGCTGGTCAACTGCAAAAGACCCATGTCATTCGCAAAACGCGCCGCGAAGTCGCACGCGTGAAAACGCAACTGAACAAGAAAGGGAATTAAAATGCCAAGACGCGTATTGCAAGGAACTATTAAAAGTACTGCTAACGACAAAACTGTCGTGGTGGAAGTAGAGCGTAAATTCCGTCATCCTTTGTATGGAAAGTTCGTTAAACAGAACAAAAATTACAAAGCTCATGATGAAAAAAATGAATACAAAGTCGGCGAAATTGTCGCGATTGAAGAACATCGTCCAATTTCCAAGACCAAGACCTGGGTGGTCAAAGGTCGTGTCGGCATTGCAAAAGACACAGATGTTGTGGAGTAAATTATGATTCAAGTCGAAACAGTTATGACAGTTGCGGATAATTCCGGCGCAAAAAAGGCTATGTGCATCAAAGTTTTGGGTGGCAGCCATCGTCGCTATGCATCAGTTGGTGACAAGATCGTTGTCGCTATCAAGGATGCAATTCCGCGCGGAAAAGTTCAGAAAGGAACCGTTCAACGTGCAATCATTGTGCGTACCAAATTCCCGGTCAAACGTGAAGATGGCAGCATAATCCGCTTTGATGACAATGCATGTGTTCTGATAAACAAGAATAATTTCGAGCCGGTTGGTACCCGTATCTTTGGCCCAATCGCACGCGAAGTTCGCCGCAAATACGATGTTCAAAAAATCGTATCCTTGGCACCAGAAGTATTATAAAAGCGAGCAAAAAATGAAAATTAAAAAAGGCGATGAAGTAGTCGTAATTTCGGGAAAATACAAGGGCGTCAAAGGCAAGGTACTGGAGTCTCATCCGTCTGAGTCCACGATTGTTGTTGCGGGCGTAAATCGTCACAAAAAGCACATCAAGCCGACACAGGAAAAACCGGGACATATCGAAGACCGCGAAGCCCCGATTCATGTTTCTAATGTTGCGTTGCTGGATCCAAAAACCAAAAAAGCAACTCGCGTTGGATACAAAATGGAAGACGGAAAGAAAGTTCGCATCGCTAAAAAATCTGGCGAAAAATTGAACTAAGATACAAACCTGATTTCCGCTGGTACGGAAATCCAAAAGGATGAAAAAATGCAAAGTAGATTGCGCGAAGTTTATGAAAAAGAAATTGTTCCAGCCTTGGAAAAAGAATTTGGCTATAAGAACAAATTGGCAGTTCCACGTTTAACAAAGATTGTTTTGAACATGGGCGTTGGTGCTGCGGCACAAGACAAAAAGAAATTGGATGCAGCAGTTACCGATTTAATGGCTATTGCAGCGCAAAAGCCAATCGTGACCAAAGCCAAGAAATCTATTGCGACGTATCGTCTGCGCGAAGGCCAACCCATTGGTACCAAAGTTACATTGCGCGGAAAACGTATGTATGACTTTTTGGATAAACTGATTGCGGTTGCATTGCCACGTATCAAGGACTTTCAGGGATTATCCAAATCAAAATTTGACGGACGCGGAAACTATGCGTTCGGCATTAAAGAGCATTTAATTTTTCCGGAAATTTCCGTTGATAAAATTGAAAACATAATCGGAATGGACATCGTTATTGCAACGACCGCGAAAACCGATGATGAAGCAAGGGCATTACTGATTAAGTTGGGTATGCCGCTGGTTCTTAAATAAAAAGAGAAAAAGATATGGCGAAATTAGCGTTGATTAACAAACAGGCAAAGCGTGAAAAGATGGTCGCAACTTATGCGAAGAAACACGACGCGCTGAAAGCAAAAATGTCGGTGAATTCCACCCCGGATGAACGGATGGAAGCCATGAAAAAAATGGCAAAAATGCCGCGCAACGCGAACAAGACACGCTTGCATAACCGCTGTTCAGTTACTGGACGTTCTCGCGGATTTTTAAGCTATTTTGGGCTGTGTCGTCAACAGGTTAGAACGTTGGCGTCCGAAGGTAAATTGCCTGGCGTAAGAAAATCGTCCTGGTAAAAAAATTATACGGAGAACAAAATGTCATTAACCCATCCGATTGGAGATTTATTGACCCGCATTCGCAACGGGCAGAACGCTGGTAAGGATTTCGTGCGTGTTCCTCACAGCAAGCTGCGCAGTGCCGTGCTGGCCGTCTTGAAAGATGAAGGATTTATCAAAGATGCTCGTGACGAGCAGATTGATGCTCATCGCAAGAATATTTTAATAGAGTTGAAATATGTCGCTGGACAAGGCGCTATCCAGGAAATCTCGGTAGTGTCAAAGCCGGGCCGCCGAGTTTATTCCGGCAGCGTCAAAATGCCGAAAGTCATGAATGGCTTGGGTATCGCGATTGTAAGCACTCCACAAGGTGTCATGACGGATCACAAGGCCCGTTTGATGAACATCGGCGGCGAAGTGCTGTGTCGTGTTGTATAATTAATAAAAGGTTGTCAAATGTCTCGTGCAGGAAAATATCCGGTTGAAATTGAAAATGGTGTATCCGTTACCTTTGCTGGCAATGCTCTTGTTGTCAAAGGACCAAAAGGCGAAATGAAAGTCGCATTGGATACCAAAAATGCAGGTCTTGTTGATGTCAAGATAGATGGCAATCAGGTCGTCGTTACACCAAAAGATCCTAAAGATAAAGAATCTCGAGTTATGTGGGGCACGATGACACGCAACATCAAAAATGCTGTTATTGGTGTGACATCTGGCTTTGCCAAAGAAATGGGCATGAAAGGTGTTGGTTTCAAGGCATCCGTTCGTGGTCGTGATTTAGTCTTGATTGCAGGATACTCGCATGAAGTTGTTATGCCAATTCCTGATGGTTTGACCATTGAACCAGGCGCACTCCCTACGGAATTTGCGGTCAAGGGAATTGATAAAAACTTGGTTGGTCAGTTTGCTGATAAAATTCGTAAAGTTCGCAAGCCAGAACCGTACAAGGGCAAAGGCATATTCTATAAGACTGAGAAGATCAGACGTAAAGAAGGCAAAAAGAAATAAAAAATAATCTCCGCTGTTACGGGGATGGGAAAAAGGAAAAGAAATGTTAAAGCATTTTACTACACAAGAACGCAGAGTCCTGGCAAATCGTGGCGCTGCAAAGCGTAAAAACCCGGGCAAAATCCGTTTATCGGTTTCTCGTTCAGGTCGTCATATTGAAATTCAAGCGATTGATGATGTCAAAGGATACACATTGTGTGCCGCTTCCAGCAAAGAAAAAGATTTCAAAGGACAGGGCTGGAATATGAAAGGCGCTGAAATGATTGGTGCGATTTTTGCTGAACGCGCCAAGAAAGCAAATTTGACAGAAAACTGCTACTTTGACCGCGGCGGATACTTGTATCATGGTCGGGTAAAGGCTTTGTGTGAATCCATCCGCAAGGGCGGAATAAAGATTTAATTAGGAGTAAATTATGGCTCGTTTCGAGGATAAGAAAAATTTGCAAGATAAAGATATGGGGTTGGTTGATAAATTGGTATCCATCAATCGTGTGTCCAAGACCGTCAAAGGTGGACGCAATATGTCGTTCAGCGCATTGGTTGTTGTCGGTGACAAAGCTGGAAAAATCGGCTTTGGCAAGGGTAAAGCGCTGGAAGTTCAATCAGCCGTACAAAAAGCAACCAAAGCAGCCAAGGCGAAAATGGTTCGCGTTCCTTTGAAAGAAGGTCGCACTTTGCATCATGACATTGAATCTAAATTTGGTGCCAGCAAATTGGTCATTCGCAGCGCAGTTCCGGGAACTGGAATTATTGCGGGCGGCGCTTTGCGCGCAGTATTTGAATGCTTGGGCGTTCAAGATATTGTTGTAAAATCCCAGGGTAGCAATAATCCAAACAACATGATTCGCGCGGCATTTAATGCGTTCGGCAGAATGAACTCTCCGAAAACAGTCGCAGCCCGCCGCGGTAAATCTGTCGCTGAAATTATCGCGGGTCGTGATGGAAAAAAGACTGAAGAAGCAGTAGCGGAGTAAAAAAAATGGCAACTATAAAAATTAAACAAGTTAAAAGCATCATTGGCCGTCCAGAATCCCAGGTCAAGATCGTAAAAGCGTTAAAGCTGGGACGCATCGGCAAGATAGCTGAATTGCCTGATACTGATTCTGTTCGCGGAATGGTGGCCAAGGTAAAACACCTGGTCGTTGTGGAATAATTAAAGAGGCAATAAAGATGAAATTGAATGCACTGATGGATAATAAAGGCGCAACCCACAGCATTAAGCGTGTTGGTCGTG
>CAZUED010000026.1:0-6039 GCA_964619545.1 uncultured Muribaculaceae bacterium
GACAATCCACCAGATAAAAATTACGCCCATTAAAATCGGAACCCATGTTCCCAAAATGTCTGTCCAAGATTTAGAATCATCTATCTGAACAACGGCGCCATTTTCAGAAATTTTTGCCAACAGCTGGGGGTCATAGGCAATGGTTGCCTTGTACTTTGTTCCATCTTTCAGCTGACCCGTTGCATGGGTATCGCGAATGTTCATTGTTGCGATGTCGCTTTTAATCAGATCGGAAAATGAAAGCTGTATGACGGGTGCTTCACCACGCGTGGCACCAGGATTATTTGTCATAAATGCGCGTCCGATAATCAGCGCCAGCAAGGTTGCAAAAATTAAAAGATATACAACCGAACCATCACGATTTTTTTTCTGAACAGCTTCTTTTGTTTGACTAAATTTTTCTTTGAATACTTCTTTTTTCATTTTTTCTTCCTGAAACTAATAGATTTACCCTTTTGCGCGACAAGGATTTTATCCCCCAAACGTCTGATCGTGCAATTATAAAGCGTTGCAATGTTATCATCCGAAAGCACATCACGCAAGCGTTCAATTTTTACCAATCGAGGACAATATTCCGCACCAGCCACACGCTTTATCAATTCCCCCAGGAATTTCAGTTGCAATTCATCGGGTAAAGCAAAAAACATCCCCGCTGAAAAAAATGCGCGACCATCATCAAATCTGACATTAGATAATTGGTAATTGATAATTGATTCCAAGGCGTCCCTTGCGCGCGACATGTTTTCAGTCGCCAATAAAATTCGCATGTCTGAAATTCCCAGCCGGTCCCGCAACAGATGACGATTTTTTCTGATTTTTACCCTGGTATAATTTTCATCATCGTTCATCTGATCTTTGAAATACTTGATGTTATTCGAATCACACCATTCTTGTAATTCAGACCTGAATACATTCAGTAATGGTCGCGCAATAATAATTCCATCATGTTCGGATTCTGGGCGAATGCCCGCAAGTCCATAGACCCCACTGCCGCGTCCCAGATTCATCAAGAAAGTTTCAATCTGATCGTCTGCTTGGTGCGCAGTCATTAAAATCCCGACATTATTTTTTTTGCACCAATCCAGCATCATTCCGTATCTTGCACTACGCGCCGCAGCTTCAAGCCCTGCATGGGGTTTATCCCCCGTCCATTCAAAAATATGGCAGGGCAGGCCAAGTTTTTCAGCCGTGGCTTTGACATATTTGGCCTCGACCTCGCTTTCCGGGCGCAGTTTGTGATTTACATGTAAAACGACCGCGGGCAGCCCCGCCGCCGCGTACCAATGCAATAAAGATACAGAATCAACGCCACCGCTGACAGCCAGCGCCACCGGCGTGGATTTGTATTTTTGGATAAATTCAATAAACTTGCAGTTCATAATTTTTGTATTTTATGGTATAATTGGCGAAAATAAAGGAAAAAAATGAAATCAGTAGCAGTTTATTGTGGCCATCAATTTGGAACTGATCCGGCTTTTGCAGTTGATGCGAAAAAATTGGGCCAGCTTTTGGCAAAAAACAAAGTCCGAATGGTATTTGGTGGCGGAAATGTGGGCCTGATGGGGACGGTCGCCAGTGCGGCGCTTGAAAATGGGGGGGATGTTATTGGTGTTTCAACTCATCATGTTATTGCAAAGCAAGAACCTGCTCATGCTGGGGCAAAGATAGAGGTTGTTGACGGCGTTAACGAGCGTAAGCAAAGAATGTTCGAGTTGTCCGATGCTTTTTGCATTCTGCCAGGCGGAATGGGAACTTTGAACGAGCTGACAGATGTTTTAACCATGCAGCAAATAGGCGAATCTAAAAAACCTATTTATTTTCTGAATACCAACAAGTATTGGGACTTTTTCGGACAAGTATTTACAAATATGGAAAATGCAGGATTTATCGCCGATATGGATGACTATAACATGGCTGTTTGCGATACCCCCGAAGAACTGATTAAATTAATCATGTCAGATGAACAATGAAATTGATTCTTTTGTAAATTATCTTTTGAATACTAAAAAGTATTCTGCAAATACCGCATCTGCATATCAATTAGATCTGATAGATTTTACAAAATTTTACAGCAATTATTGCGGCAATTCGTGCCAATGCAAAGATTTGGAGCGCTTAGATTCTTTGACTTTGCGGGCTTGGTTGGCGGACAGAGCGCGGCGAGGACTAGGGGCAAAGTCAACGTCCAGAGCGTTATCTTCGTTGCGCGGATTTTACAAGTTTTTGGGACGGGAATTCGGGATAAAAAATACTGCCATAGGATTAATTTCATCACCAAAGGTTCCGCGCAAACTT
The DNA here is from genome assembly GCA_964619545.1 of uncultured Muribaculaceae bacterium. Classification (GTDB taxonomy): domain Bacteria; phylum Pseudomonadota; class Alphaproteobacteria; order Rs-D84; family Rs-D84; genus WRCA01. The sequence goes on from CAZUED010000026.1 coordinate 2,296, forward strand.
TCCAAGGCAATCGAAGCGGCCGATGTAAATGGCATGTCGGATGCCATTCATGACATGGACGAAGCGCCATGGATTGGTGCACGCGATTGGGCATTAGTTGTTTTGATTTTCGGATGCGGTCTGCGAATTTCCGAGGCTTTATCCTTGACAATAAATAACATCGATGGGCGACCCGAAGTTTTGAGAATTTTGGGTAAAGGATCCAAAGAGCGTCTGATTCCCGTTTTGCCAGCGGTGTGGGACGCGATTGACAAGTATCTAGAGTTTTGCCCGTTCAGCAAGCAAGGCAATTTATTCAAAAGTGTTCGTGGTTTGCCCATGACGCCACGCATGGCGCAAAAACAGGTTGAGAAAATTCGTAACATTTTGCAATTACCAGATTATGTAACACCACATGCATTGCGCCATACTTTTGCTACCGCGCTGCTGGCCCAGGGCGTTGATTTGCGTTCGCTGCAAGAATTGTTGGGACATGCCTCGCTTTCTACAACTCAGCTTTATACGAAAGTCGACATGTCGCAAATCTCTGCGATTTATAATAATGCGCATCCAATGGCTAAGAAATAAAATAAAAACGCGCCGAGCGGCGCATTTTTATTTTTTTATATCAACAATTTTTACCTTAAAGACAACATTCTTACCTTCCAGGCCAGGGACATAAGGTTTTGGAAATTGGATTTTTACTTCTCGTTCCTCACCCTTCTTTGCGCCAATAAGTTGTTCTTCGAACCCTGGAACAAACTGGCCGCTGCCCAGTTTTAATGGAAAGTTTTCAGCAGTCCCGCCCGGGAATTGTTCGCCATCCAAAAATCCGGCAAAGTTTATTACAACTGTGTCGCCTTTCTTTGCGCCGCTGTCGCAAGCACCGACAAACAACGCACTGGCAATTGCAAATACACTTAATAATTTTTTCATTTTTCTGTCCTTTGTTATTTGTTAGTTGTTATAAATACATCTGAATCCATATTCACGCATTGTTACGCCATCATCTTGTACTTGGAAATCAAAGTATGGTGTTGGGCGCAGAACATCAAACGATGACTTGTCATAAACGACCATGAAAGATTTTGCATTCCGACCGCAGACACGTTTCATTTCGAATTCGGCAACTTTGTCCAATACATTTCGCGCATCGCTGTCGACATCCATCCCATTTGCGTTCTGGGCCAGACGCAGTCGCATCTCGCGCAGGTCGCTTGAGCCCAGCAAAACTTCTATTTTGACCATGGTTCCATGGTATTCTTGCCAAGTTGTTTCCTTGCGCGAAGTATTCCATTTTGCATCCATTTCGGCTTTTTCATGTTCCATCTTTGGACGCCGTGAATCTATATTAGAATACGGATTGTCAGATTGTATGGTCTGGGCAGATTTCTCGTTATAATACGGGGCATTGTCGCCGCCTTGGGAAAAGTCACGGGTATCATACGGAGTGTCTGGTGTTTGCGTGCAAGCACCAAGTAAAAACATAAGACATAAAGCACAAGGTATAGATTTTTTCATAGCAAACTCTCTTTAATGAAAGTTTAACAAATTATGCTTTTTGATTCAAGAGCTGATTTGTGATAAAATCAAATCATGGCAGATGTAGTTTTAGAATCTTTAATAAAACCGCTCGAGGAATTTTTTACCCCTTCCTTTGTCGAGGAAATTGCAATCAATCACGAAGGCGAGGTCTGGATGCGTCTGCATGGAGCGCGCGTTCCATGGGTTGCGTATCAATCTGAAAAATTGACCAAGCAATACTTGCTGGATTTGATTCATACCGTTGCGAATGTTTACGAACGTCCATTCGATCCAATTCGCGGTATGCCCGTCGTATATGCGACTTTGCCGGGCAATCATCGTTTTTCTGCAATTGCTGGTCCCAACGTGATGTATGACGATCGTGATTTGACTGGCGGTGTCGCTATGAACATTCGTGGCGGAGGCGTACCTGATGCCAGTTTTGAAAATTATCATTTGAAGCGCGGACAAAAGTTAATGGTTGTAAAACCCCGCGGAAAGAAAAAGCCCGAAGATCCCTATGAACGTGTGATGGCCGCAATAAACGATGGCAGTCCGATTTTAATTTCGGGCGCAACCAGCACGGGAAAAACAACTTTTTTAAATCACATTTTGACTTTGATAGACCAGAACGCGCGAGTTATAACGGTTGAAGATGCCCGTGAAATAGAAGTTCCGCAGAAAAACCGAGTGCATTTCGTGCTGAGTCGAACCGAACAAAGTAATAAGTTTAACTATGCGCGCCTGTTGGATTTGGTTGTTCGTATGACACCTGATGTAATTATAGGTGGAGAAATTTCGACTGATAATGCGTCTGTGCTGTGGGAAATGATGGGAACAGGGCACGACCATTTTTATACAACCATTCATGCTGAATCGGCCGAGGCAGCCTACGCTGCATTTGCAGACAGAATTTTGCATACTCAACCAGCGTATGATCGGGGCGAGCTGATTGCAGAAATGAAACATAAATTAAGGGTGGTCCAGCTGACCCGCGATGGATCGTTGCGCGCAGTTACGGAAGTCGTATAAAAAATAATCATCAATATAACAGCGCATCCAAAGTTCGGTTCTTATTTAAGAGAGCGAGGATTGCGTATTAACAAGTTTTTCCCGTGACAGGGAATTTTTTCTTTGATTGATATGCGAAAATTTGATAACATATCAGGTGAATAGGAAGGTGGTAAAATGATTAAAAGCCTTGGGAATCCGCGACTTTTACGTTATCATAAATTATTTAATACGTCATTGAACTTACGTATGCCACTTTTTATACTTGTTTCTTCTTTTTTTATATTTCTTTTCAATGTACCGGCAAACGCTGCACTGACATCTAAATCATATGTTGATACAAAAACTGCGATCGCTGGCACGAATATGGCGACGGCTGGTCAGATAGCAAAGTATGTTGCAGACGGCGCAACGGGTGAGATGAAATTAGAGGGAACAACCCTTGGCGATATCGCCGGCGCATTAAGCGTATCGGACATTTTAACCGGAACCGATACCACGAACAAATTGGCCAGCGCGCAGACGATAAACGCCGCCACCGGCGGATACGCAACGACTGCTGGAACAGGCAGCGCATATACTGCAACAATTCCGGGATTTGTATTACAAGACGGCGCCCGTGTCAGATTAAAAATGCATGCGAATAATCAGATCAACGCCACATTAAATATAAATGGCACCGGCGCCAAGAATATAGTTATCTATGGAACCAGTAATATGCCATTCGCCTATTTGGTTATGAATAGTATGGCGGATTTTATCTATGATTCCGCCAGTGATAAATGGATGGTTGTGGGATCTGCTATGGATGTTGGAGCTGGTGATAATATTAGAAATTATGATAATGCGACTTACCGTCGCTATTCCGGCAACGCATTAAAATCCGCGATGCTTACCTATGGTGGCGCTGTTGCTTTAACTGGTGGAACCTCTGCGGCATATACAATAAATAATGTAACAGACTATACATCCAACGCTGCTTATTTGAATGCTGGAACCAAGATTATTGTAAATCTGCATACGGCTAATGCCGCCGGTGCTACATTGAATCTGAATGGTATTGGTGCAAAGGCGATTTATTTTAATAATGCACCGATTGCTGCTGGATTGTTACAGGTTGGCGGAACATATTCTTTTGTTTATGACGGAATGAATTGGGATATAATTATGTCACCGAATGCTGGGACGATACCTTTGCCCACGGCAGAATGTGCCAATCCTGGCAATAAA
>CAZUED010000027.1:0-5954 GCA_964619545.1 uncultured Muribaculaceae bacterium
AAAAAATTAAGTAAAAACAATGACTTATTCTGGTCGGGGCGACATGATTCGAACATGCGACATCTTGCTCCCAAAGCAAGCACTCTACCAGACTGAGCTACGCCCCGAGTTTGACGATTATAACATTTCTTTATAAAAAATCAAATTATTTAAGTATACGCAATTCTGGAGCACCCATATTCATATATTTTTGCGATAATTCTTCCACATAATCAGGGGAATAATCTTGTAACAGCTTTATATGATGGTCGGTCTGGGCCAGCTTTTTTTGCTCAATTGCCAGCTGTGTTTGCTCATGATCTAAGCGCCAAAAGTTTATTACAAAGTTCTGAAGGCTGACTTCCCCCCAAAATAATCTGACGAACATCACGCATGCGAAAATCATACAGACTACACCTATCTTGCCGCGCAATCCACCGCGCCAGCCATTTACCATAAATTGTAATAATTCTTTGATTTTCTCTTTCATGGCGGTTATTATAACACAATGATGAAACCTAATCAAATTTTTGCAGCACCACTGGCGGGGATTACTGATAAGCCTTATCGCCTGATTCTACGGCGCTGTGCGCCTGATGCCGCATTAGTGACCGAAATGATTTCTTGTCATTCCTTGGTCGCGGCTGCGAAAAAATGCAAAAGAAACTTTGACCGATATGATGACGAAGGTCCAGTTGGGGCTCAAATTTTCGGAGCAGATGTAAATTTGATGGCCGAATCTGCAAAAATTTTACAGGACCAAGGCGCATCTTGGATAGACATCAATATGGGCTGCCCTGTGCCCAAAGTCGCAACAAGGGCAGGCGCAGGGGCTTTTTTAATGCGCGACCATAAACTGGCCGGTCAAATAATCAATGCAGTTGTAAGTGCCGTTAAAATTCCAGTTTCAATCAAAACAAGATTGGGGTGGGACGATGCTCATCTGGACAGCGCAGAATTATTAAATATGGCTGCTGATTCAGGCATCGCATTTGCCGCCGTTCATGGACGAACCCGCGCCCAGGGATATGCGGGCAGTGCGGATTGGAATAAAATTTCCGAAATGGCGCATAATGCGAAAATCCCAGTAATTTTCAATGGAGATATAAAAACCTTGGCAGACGTTGCAGCGGTTGAAAAACTGGGTGCATCTGGCGCAATGGTTGGACGAGCCTTATTGGGGAATCCTTGGCTGTTGGGTGAATTAGCAAATAGCAAAGAGCAAATAGCAAATAACAAATCAAATTTAATACTAGAGCATTTTAATTTATTTGTTTCGTATTATAGCGAAAAGGCAGGCGTTCCGATGTTTCGCAAGCATGCGGCATGGTATTCGAATGGAATTAAAGACGCGGCGACATTTCGAGTCCGGGTAAATCAAATTACCAGTGCAAAGGAAATGAATAAAATTCTAACCGATTTTTTTAATAAATAAAAATCCGCCGAACGGCGGATTTTTTATTTTTTTTTACCATGTTGGGGCATGCTTGCCTTGTTTCAAGATTGGCTGTTCTTCTTCCCAAACCGACAGACCTGTTTTCACATCGGTCAATGTCATTTGCAGATAGTACTCTACACGCTCATCGCCGCCGCAGAACCAGCAAGAATCTGTTTTCAAATTACGTTGAATCATTTTTCCAGTCAGCGACATATTTGGTGCAACGAGGGTTCCTTTGCCAGCGATAGTTTTTTGATCGTATTCGCTGTTGCCACGCGCCCTGCGAACCTGGTGAGTTGTTTCGTCTTCGGCGATATTTTTTTCATATTCAACTTCGGCATAGCCAGATGCTTTTGCATTCATAGCCGCAGCGTGCATAGGAGAAATGCTTGCAGCTTGCATTTCTGTTGATACAGGAACATAACCAGTTGCGATTGTGGTCTTGTTTTGGAATCCTGTGGTTATCTGGGCTTTACCAGAATTGACCAGAGTTGTACGGATTTTCTTTACTAAAATGTCAGTATCAAAGCGTTGCATTGTGTCATTTTCTATGCTTCCGATAGCGATAACTGGTTTTTTAATTTCTGCAAAAGCACCACTGGAAATCATGGACTTGGTCATGCTGTCAGCAGTTTTTTCCCAGTCGCGGTATTCCAGTTGCATTGTATTGGACATGGATGCGACTTGTTCGGAATTGGTTGTATCAATAACCTTGGTTCCACCACATGCGCAAAGCGCAAGAAGTATAGTAAGATTTGCTATTTTTTTCACTTTATCTCTCCTTTTATTTTATTTTTATTACTTTGCTGTCAAAAGCTTTTTCACCTAAACGAATATAAACTAAATGATTCCCTGCTTTTGGAACTTTTATTTCAGCCAAAACATTACCATTTGATTTGATAGAAATCAAATCTTTGTTTTTCTTGACCCGCATGGTCCAAATGCGCTGCGGCAGAATTGCCCAGGAACGAACCTCTGCATTGGTGCTGGTAATTGAGTAAATAGTTGCGGCCATTCCCATCAATCCCGCATAATCATTGCCGGAATTATACATTGCTGCTTGCAGGGCCGCCTTGGAAATGGCCGAACTCCATGCACGCAAAGCCTCATTAATTCTGTATTCCCCGTATTCTGTTATGAACATGGCATCTACGTCAGCAACCATTTGAGTATTATCTATTTTTACAGGGTCATAGAAAAAGTCAGGTCTGGAAATTGCAATAGAAACAACATTTATTCCATTTCCCATGAACCAAGGTATATCAAGTCTTTCTTCATGTAATCTGGGTGCCAATCCAGTTTCAATAAATACCCATGCAATACCATTCGGGGTTGTGTCGGATTGTGCAGCGGCCAAATCTGATTTTATATCTGTATTATTCGGAATCATTCCATTGGCGCGTTTCAGATAAAGTTTTGCATCGGCAAATTTTCCATTGTTCAAAAATGTTATTCCAGACAGATACATCAATGCTGGATTCATAATGTCGCTGAACGCCAGCCAGCCAGAATTTTCAGTATTTATTTTTTGCATCAATTCCGAATTTTCAGCAGTGTAAGATTGTTGATTATAAGCGATCAGTTTTGCATATTCTTCGCTCATTTTCTGCTGTTTGGCATATGATTGATTAATAATTACGCGCGCGTTATCAAAACGTCCCATCGCCAATGCGCACCAAAGCTGGTAATATGATACAAACAATGCATCCATCATATATGGACGATAGCTGTTTGCCAGATTTCCCCCCAGTAAAGCACCGGCTTCACGGCCAACATCCAATCCAGTCAGGTCTATATTTCTGCGATTAAATTCTTCATATGCTTTATCACTTTCATCAAACTTGTTTTCATGAAACAGCGAGTCCGCAGTTATCAATAATTCCAGATTATTTTGTTTGGAAAATTCTTTGGCATTTGCAACAGCCGCATAATCACTGGCCCAATATGCGTTTCTTGCGTTATCCATACGTGCTTCCATATTGGCCGCGCATCCGCACAGAATTAAAGAGAAAATCAATAATATCTGACGCATGACGGGAATTTTAACATGCAAAAAATTATGTTGCAAGACATTAATATAGGTTTATAATACGCCCGAAAAAAATAAAGGTTATACAGATGACTGAAAAAGTTTTAACAGCTGGTGAAATGTTGCGGCATGCGCGCACAACAGGGCGTCGCAAGCGTGAACTCGCCACAATAGCAAAGCAGTTGTGCATAAAGGAAGAATTTTTAGATGCCATTGAAAATGGTGAGTATAATAAAATTCAAGAGGTTGTTTATGTCTTAGGCTTTGCACGTAACTATGCGATAGAATTAGAATTAGATCCTGTTGAAATTGTTGCAAAAATCAAAGAAGAAATGGGATTGATTGCTGAAGAAGATGTAGAAGAAAAAATAGGCAATAATGCCGAACTTACAGACAGAAAACAATGGTTGAAAGATACATATGTAAAGGCGCGCGAATTTACACGCAAGAACTGGAAATGGCTTTCTGCAATTATTGTTTCAATAATTGTTATATCATTGGCAATTTGGGGTGTGTCGGAATTAATCGCGCATCGCAGCACTAAATCTGATACCGAACAGGCTGCATTTATTACACCGAAATTCAACCTGCCTGTAAAGGAAGAGTTTGGAACAGAAAATCGTGCTGCTTCGACAGTTGCCTTGCAAGCTACCCAAGAATCATGGGTAAAAATAGAAGATGCCCAGGGTGAAACAATGTTTTCACGCGTTTTGGTCCCGGGCGAGGTTTATTATGTCCCTGCCGGCAATACCAAGGGAACATTTGGTAATGCGGGTGGAGTTGATGTTTGGGTAAATGGGGTGCTGGCGCCAAAATTAGGTGCGAATCATACCAGAAAAACCGGTGTTGTAATGACAGCGGAAACATTGATGTCCGAGCCCAAGATCCAAACGCCTCTGCAAACTGAAAAGTAATAAATATACAAGCCGCGCATGTAGCGCGGCTTAATTTTTCCTACTTGAATTTCAATAATTTAGCATTATATTTAGTCGGCTATGGATACCATTAAAATCCGCGGTGCGCGCGAAAATAATCTTAAGAATATAGACCTGGACATACCAAAAAACAAATTGGTGGTCTTTACTGGTGTTTCAGGCAGCGGAAAATCGTCATTGGCGTTCAATACTATTTATGCCGAGGGTCAGCGTCGCTATGTTGAATCTTTGTCTTCTTATGCACGTCAGTTTTTGGACATGCAGAAAAAACCAGATGTAGATTTTATAGAAGGCCTGTCTCCTGCAATTTCGATAGAGCAAAAAACTACATCAAAAAATCCACGCAGCACAACCGGAACGGTTACCGAAATTTACGATTATTTTCGTCTGCTTTGGGCACGTCTGGGCGTTCCACACAGTCCTGTTACTGGACTTCCGATAAAATCACAAACTATTGCTGAAATGGTTGAATGGACAATGCGTATTCCGTCCGGAATCAAGATTTTTGTTATGGCACCACTGGTACGCGAACGCAAGGGAGAATATAAAAAAGAAATCGCCTTTTTGATAAAGCAGGGCTATCAACGTGCAGTGATTGACGGCGAAATTTATGAATTGCAAAATGCACCAACATTGGATAAAAACAAAAAGCATAATATTTTTGTAGTCGTTGATAGATTGATAATCAAGAGTGATGAGGAAACCAGTTCCAGATTATATTCTTCATTTGAATCATCTTTACAACTGGTGCCTGGAAGTGTTTTGGTTCGCAGATTAGATACAAATGAAGACATTCTGTATTCTCAAAATTATGCATGCCCTGTCAGTGGGTTTACCATTCCGAAAATAGAACCCAGATTATTTTCATTTAATGCACCAACTGGCGCTTGTCAGGCCTGTGATGGCTTGGGGGTACAGCTGAGCATGTCGCCCGATTTGGTCGTTCCAGATCCGTCAAAAAGCATTCGTGATGGCGCGATTGCACCCTGGTCGCGGGGCGGAATGCTATCGCAGTATGATCATTTGTTGGAAGCGATAGCTCGTGCATATAAAATTCCATTATCAAAACCTTGGTATTCATTGACGGAAGAGCAAAAAAGTCTGATTTTATATGGCAACGGCGACAAAGAAATTCATATCAATTGGAATGGGTTTGAGTATGACAAGCCTTACGAGGGTGTAATTCCAAACATTACACGTCGTTGGCGCGAATCTGAATCAAATTATGTAAAAGATGAATTGGGAAAATACCTGACGGAAAAGCCCTGTCCGGCTTGCCATGGCAAGCGTCTGAACATCCAAGCATTAAGTGTAAAAATAGCGGGCTATGACATTGCGGATGCAACTGATTTATCGGTTTCGTCTGCTTTGGAATGGTTTAATGGATTGCCAAAAAAGTTGACTCAGAAAGAAAATGATATAGCGCGTGTCATCTTGCGCGAGATTATTTCCCGTTTGGAATTTTTGCAGAATGTTGGTTTGGGCTATCTGACGCTGAATCGCAAGGCAGGAACTTTGTCGGGCGGTGAAGCACAAAGAATACGACTGGCATCGCAAATCGGTTCAGGGCTCT
>CAZUED010000028.1:0-5835 GCA_964619545.1 uncultured Muribaculaceae bacterium
GAATTACAGAAGATGGGGCCGTGATTTTCACGGAGCGTGGAGAGTAAAAATTTGCAAAACGAAAAACCAGATTTTCGCGCTGGACACCGAAAAAGGCTGCGCGACAAATTCTTGGAGTCGCCGCATCTAACAGATGCCGAGCTGTTGGAATTGCTGCTGACCTATGCCGTTCCACGAATTGATGTAAAGCCTATTGTTCGGGAATTGATTGATAAATTTGGCTCTTTCAGCAAAATAATTGCAGCACCAACCGAAGAACTTATGCGTCTGCCAAACATAGGGTCAGGAATAGCAATTTTTATAAAGGCTTTATATACTGGAACCTTGCGCAGCTATATTTCAGAAATGAGGGATGCACCCGTATTTCACAAATATGAAATTTTGGAAAATTATTGCAAAATGAATTTGAGCAGCAAAACCATTGAAGAATTTCATGTAATTTATTTAGACAGAAATAATCAACTGATTGTTGATGATGCACATTCTGTTGGAACTGTTGATCATGCGGTTGCGTATCCCAGAGAAATTCTGAAACGCGCTTTGGCATTAAATGCCGTTCGTGTAATTTTGCTTCACAATCACCCCAGCGGATCGCCTATATTTTCATCAGATGACATTATGATAACAAAGGCCGTGCAAAGCGTTCTGAAAAATCTTGATATAGAATTGCATGATCATTTACTGGTTGCGGGCGACCAAATTTTTTCAGCCAAAGCGATGAATTTTATTTAGCAGCTGCGGTTTTTAAGCGCTAACTTTGCCGCACGCACAGACAGCTTTAATGAAAAATCGCGCAGTAGAATTTCACCAGGCATACCAGTCGTGCGAAGTTGTTTTTCCAATTCATTTAAACGCACCAATACACCAATGATTTCTGATTCAGACCAAATACGGACAGCAATGTTGAATTTGTCCGCGACCTTCCAAAATAAACGCGGCATTTGTCCGGCAACGACTGCATCTAGCAACTTCTTGAAATGTGAATCCAGCATGCGAACCAACATATTTGGTTCTGCATTATCAAAAAACAACCTGTCTAATGCTTTCATAGTCTGGTTAATATGCCCAGCAGTTAACGAGAACATAAAATCGTCCGTATCGGCTGCGCCAGTATCGGGCAAACACTTTTCTACATCTTCCAGTGAAACTATTTTTTTATCATCTACATAAATCGCTATTTTTTTTAGAAAGCTGCGTGTGATACCGCGATCCGATCCCAAATGCAATGTCATATAATTCATAGCATCCGGATCAATTCTTTTTATCCCAGCCGCAAATAAATCTTTTTGTATTAACGCTGCAAGAGTTCTTGAATCATCTGTATAGCATGGCAATGCAGCGACTTTATCCCCATTCTCGAAATAAGATCGCAATCCTCCGCCTGCACGCAAATCAGTTCCCGTGATAATCACAAATGCGCCCAAACCTGGATGATCTATTAATTCGGCAATCAGTTTAGCATCAGAATCGCCTGCATTTGCAATCAAAACCATCTTGTTTCCGCCGAACATCGAAGGACAACAGGCCTCGGAAAAAATCGCATCTTGTTTTTCTTTTAAATCTCCAGAATCAACAGCGAAAAGATTGTCTTTTTCGATCTGTAATTTTTCCATAGCGCGATCACAAAGCTCATCCACCTGACCAGCGTCCGGTCCGTAAATTAGCACCCCTCGAACTGCGCTTAATCTATTGCTAAAATCTGATTCTTTCCACTTCACTTTGCCACCGCCGCCGCAACACGAGTTCCAATTTTATCCGACAGCAGACGCAAAGTATTCTGGACTGCATTTGTTTGTGAAGCCTGGGCAGCAACCAAGTCTCGCACGAAAGTATATGATTCTGATGCGACCTCGGTTCCCTTTACCAACACATGGCCACTTGCATTCTCTTTCAGCGTATAGCTGGCTGTCATACGAACTTCCTGCCACGTTGCATCACCAGTTTTTTGAAGTCCCTTGAAAATTGTATCGGGATCTTTCAAATCTATATTCAATGAATATTTTGCTGTCGATTCTGTGTTTTTATCACCAAATCTTGCACGCAATGCGTTGCGTAAATCTATTCCATTTGTACCGGAAATCGGCGCAATCCAAATTTCGCTGGTTTTTGCGGATAGTTCATTTGAATACATCGGAGCAAAACCACAAGAACAAACAGCAAACAGCAAAGAACAAATAGCAAATATTTTTTTCATTTTTAACCTTTAATGACAAAGTTTATCATTTTCCCAGGAACGAAAATTGTTTTCACTATTTCTCCTGTTAAAAACTTTTCTGCAACTTTCTTTGCCGCGTCCGAAATTTCGTTTTCACTTGCGGCAACAGGAACCTGGATTGCACCACGATGTTTGCCATTTACAGAAACAGAAATGTTTTGCGATGTGCGTGCCAGCTTGGATTCGTCCGCAACAGGCCATGGTTGGAATACCAGCATTTCTTTATTTCCAATCTTTTCCCACATTTCTTCGGACAGGTGTGGGGCAAATGGATTCAAGCATTGCAGCAACGCCGCATAACATGCGCACGGCATTGCGCCAACGAACTGATTTATGTATTCCATCATTGCCGAAATCGCAGTATTAAATTGCATATTTTCGATACGATTTGAAACCTTCATTATCAAATCATTCATCAAAAATTCTTGTTCGCCGTTCAATGATTCTTCTGTTAAATTATCAGATAAGTTTTCAACCCGTTTCAAGAATCTTTGCACCCCCGCCAGCGCACCCGCGCTGTATACCGTATTCGATGTCCAAGGTCCAAGTGACAGCACCACCATTCTGGCAGCATCTACCCCAACATCTGAAATTAAATCTGCAGCCATAAATCCATTGTTTCTGGACTTTGACATTTTATACCCGTCGCTGCCCATCAGCAAACCTTGGGCGGTGCGCCGCGCATAAGGCTCTATCGTATTTACAAGACCCAAATCATACAAGGCTTTGTGCCAAAATCTGGAATACAGCAAATGTCTTGTATCATGCTCGTGCCCGCCATTGTAATGATTCACAGGCATCCAATTCTTCATCTGCTGCTTTGAACAAAACTCTTTATCATTATGCGGATCCAGGTATCTTAAATAATACCAAGAAGACCCAGCCCAACCCGGCATAGTATCTGTTTCACGAGTTGCGTGTCCACCGCATTTCGGGCAAGTCGTATTGACCCAATCAGTTGCACGAACTAATGGACTTTCACCTTGCTCGGTCGGACGATAGTCCAGCATATATGGCTGAATCACTGGTAATTGCTCGTCCGGCACAGGTACCCATCCGCACTTTTCACAATATACCATTGGTATAGGCTCGCCCCAATACATCTGACGCGAAAATGCCCAATCCTTTAATCTGTATTGTGTTGCTGCACGTGCAAAACCATTACCATGTTCCAGCGCAACCTTTATCGCATCTTCTTTGTTTAATCCATTAAGATACTCGCTGTTGATGTGGGTGCCGTCCCCTTCCTGAGCCTGCCCTGAAACATCCCCGTTATCCAAAACTGGAATTATCTGTAATCCGAATTTTTTCGCAAATTCCCAATCGCGCTGATCATGTGCAGGCACCGCCATAATTGCACCAAAGCCATAATCCGCCAAGACATAGTCCGCTGCAAAAATCGGGGTCTTTTTACCATTGTATGGATTGACCACATGAATGCCTTTTAACTCCACCCCTGTTTTTTCTTTGCTTGCATCTGTGCGCTCGAACTCGTCCTTGGTCTTTGCCTTTGTAATATAAACCCGAACCTGGTCCGCATTTTCAATTTTGCCTTCGTCCAACCATTTCTGAACCAGTTTGTGTTCTGGCGCAATTGCACAGAAAGTCACCCCAAAGATTGTATCTACGCGCGTCGTATAAACGGTCATCTTGTCATCGCCAACCTCAAAATCAACCTCGGCCCCATGACTGCGACCAATCCAATTTATTTGTGCGGTCTTTATTTCCTCTTGATAATCCACCAATGCTAAATCGTCAATCAGTCTGTCCGCATATTTAGACATTCCCAATGACCATTGAGATTTCATCTTTTTTTCAACAGGTCCATGACAACGCTCACACTTGCCGTCTTCTAACTCTTCGTTGGTCAAAGTCGTTTTGCACGCAGGACACCAATTCATCGGAGAATCTGTTTTGAACGCTAAACCCGCCTTGAAAAATTGTATGAACATCCACTGAGTCCATTTCACGTACTCGGGGTCCGAGGTTGAAAAAATAGTTTCGAAATTTACAGACCAACCCGTCTTACTTATCACGTCGGTATAGCTGGCCATTAACTCTTTGCCTATATCCGCCGGATGACGCCCCAGCTTAGTCGCGTAGTGCTCCGCCGTGATTCCCATAGAGTCGTATCCTATCGGAAACAGTACGTCAAAGCCCATCCTGCGCCGCCAACGAGCCATTACATCAATTCCAGAAAAAGTCAGCATATGCCCCGCATGCAGCCCGGCACCCGACAAGAAAGGAAACTCTATCAAGTAATAAAATCTAGGCTTGCTGCCATCATTTAATGGGACAAAACTTTTGGCATCACGCCATTTTTTTTGCCATTTTTCTTCACGGATTTTGATATTTTCGTTCTGCATTGTTTTACCTTTTCCCGCAGATTATACAATAAAAACAAACCCGCGCAAGCGCGGATTTGTTTGTGTCCAATATAAGTTTATTTTTTGTTTTAGAACGCCACGTTGACGCGAACACCGGCTTCGGCCTTGACGTCAGTTCCGTTCTGAGACATTGTATTTGCGTTATCAAATACATATTCTGCATAAAGTGTCCCTTGGACGCTTTCAGTCAGCATATGGGAAACGCTGGCAGAGATTGCATATTCATCCCAACCATCGTTCATATCATACATACTGGTGGCCAATGCATTCGCAACTGATGTGGATATTGCGTTATCTTGCGCTGTATAAACGCTTTTGATACCGTTATCCCCACGATGACGATATGTAAATCCACCACCAAATGACCAATCATCATTCATTTCATAGAACGCCTTTAATCCAGCATTCCATTCCAATGTAGATTTCAGGTTAACAGACAATTCATCGGTCAAGCTGGCCAAACCAACTAATTGGCATGCAGTAGCATTGCCCAATCCACCATTACATGCAGTAACAGCACCGGCCAAAGTACCAAATGGCGAAGCGGCTATTGCTGCCAAAGCCTGTGCTTGTGCTGGTGTGGTATCAATTTTATTATTATGATTTCCAAATGTCTGTTCAAATTCAAAGAATCCCATAAGGGTGAATTTGTCCCAGGTTTTACCGACTTTGGTTCCTGCATAAACGCCCCAACGGCCATTTGTATAATTGTCATACTTAAAGCCCTTGGTCAAATCATATGAACCCTTCATCGGCATAACCCCGCCCAGATGCAAGTCCGAGTATAAATCCCAAACTATACCATCGGTCATATTGCCATCAAATACGCGATAGTTCAAACCAACACGACCATTATGCAAGCCAGCGCGATTAATATCGTTGTCCTGGGTCCAACCCAATCCAGCGATAACCGCCAATCTGTCGGTGATACCATATCCGGCATCTTCGGTCAGACGATATATTGGCCATTCAGAATGACCCATGCGTCCGTTTTTATGGTGGGCCGTTGAATTGTCGGCCTGCTTGAACATAACACCAGCGCCTGTTTTCGAGAAGTATTCCCCGGTTTTGGGTCTGTACAATGGATTTTCCAAATTAGCGGCAAACGCTGGCGCTGCAAATACAGCGGCGATTACAGCCAAGCTTAGACTTTTTTTCATTTGTGTTTCCTTTGGTTATAACCGACCCCCATTATTGGCAAGACCGGTCGCCACATCCCCACCGCCCATCATT
>CAZUED010000029.1:0-4916 GCA_964619545.1 uncultured Muribaculaceae bacterium
GGTGTTCCCCTCCTGTGGAGGGGTGCCCCCAACGGGGGCGGGGTGGTTCTTGTAATCTTCGAACATCCCAGATACTTTCAGAAAAGAACGCACATTCCCCGAACCACCCCGTCTTGCATCGCTGCGCTCGCAATCCACCCCTCCACAGGAGGGGAACCGAACGCTGGGCATAGTCCCCCTCTTTAACACGGGGGAACAAATTATAAAATAGGGCGTATTTTTTGCTTGGGCGAATCGGAATAATTTGCTAGCGTCAGATTCAAAGGAAGGGGAAAAAGTGTTAGCTTTTTTATCTAAATTTTATTCAAAACCTGGGAAAGCCGCAGAAAGCTACACACACACACACACACACATTTAAGTTTTTAACAGCATTTTTTTCTGTCTTTGTTTTTATAATATTTATTTCAAATTTTGCAAACGCTGCACTGACATCTAAATCGTATGTTGATACAAAAACCGCAGTTTCCGGTGATAATATGGCGACAGCGGGACAAATAGCAAAGTATGTTGCAGATGGCGCGACGGGTGAAATGAAATTGCAGGGCGCAGATTTGGCGACGGTTGCAACCAGTGGCAGTTATTCTGATTTGACCGGAACACCAGTCGGTTTGACAACTTCGGACATTTTAATTGGCACAGATACAACGAACAAATTGGCCAGCGCGCAAACAATGAACGCCGCCATTGGCGGATATGCAACGACCGCTGGAACAGGCAGTGCTTATACTGCGACCTTGCCCTCCGGTTTTGTTTTAGAAAATGGCGCGCGCGTTATGCTGAAAGTGCATGTTGCAAATGCCGAGAATGCAACATTAAATATAAATGGCACTGGGGCGAAAATAATACGTAGGAATTCTTCATATGGGGTTGCTGGGGGACAGATGTATAATAATTCTGTAGTAGTATTGATATACAACTCTTCTGATGATTCTTATTATCTTATAAATGCATCTGGAAAAGGTACAGTGAGCGAACTTCTTGATGGGTCAGGTGTCGTATCTTCTACGTGGTCCCCAAGTGCTATAAAGCTCGGAATACTGACCTATGGCGGTGCGATTGTAACAACCGCCGGCACGAGTTCTGCTTACACTATTTCTGATACAACTAATTATACATCAACTTTGGCCAATCTTAATGCCGGGACCAAGGTTGTTGTAAAGATGCATTTGGCGAACGCTGCGGGTGCGACACTGAATCTGAATGGTATTGGTGCAAAAGCAATTTATTTTAATGATGCGCCAATTACCGAGGGATTATTACAGGGGGATGGCACTTATACGCTTGTATATGACGACACGAATTGGAATGTTGTGATGACCCCGAATGCTGGGACGATACCGTTGCCCACGGCCGAGTGTCTGGACAGCGATAAAAGTTGTGTATTAAGGTTTGGAACATTTACCCCATTGTTGCAGTTGTTGCCAGCGGGTTATACGGCGTTGGAGTATATTCAAAGTTCAGGAACGCAGTATATTGATACGGGACACATTGTAACAGAAAATGATGTTATTGAAGCAGACTTACAACATATTGGGACATCTGATACTGGTGATAAGATGTTCTTTGGAACATATCATCAAAATACTTCATTAGGTGGTTTATGGGTTGAGCAATATGGAACAGCCAATACTTGGTATGTTCGTTTTGGTTCCCCTTATTCTTCATCAGCTGCATCAACCAATGATGAAAGAAATAATAAAATACATATATCTGTAAGCAAACAAAATTTTTCTGTTGATGGTGTACAAAGATTGACGCCAGTTTGGAGTGGTTCGTTCCAAACTACAACCTTAACAATATTTGGAAGAAGAAATGCTCCTACTGGTATTTCAATGACTTCAAAATTAAATTTATGGAGTTTTATGGTAACAAGAAGTGGAGTGTTAAAATTAAATCTTGTTCCTGCAAAACGTAACTCAGATAATGTAATTGGTATGTATGATACGGTGTCTGGGCAATTCCTGACAAATGCCGGCACAGGCACATTCACAGCTGGTCCAGAATTGCCAGGCCAAAGTGGAGATACGACAATCGGGCATTATTGGGAAGTTGTAGAAAGATAATTTTTACCCCCCCCTTTATCAAGTGGTTTATCAAGTGGGGTGTCCCCCCCTCGTTAGAGGGGGGTAAGTTTTTGTTGGCGAACGCAGTAAGCTTTACAAAAACTGGGGGGATTATTTTTTAATCTACGAATAAACCAAACATCCCCCCAGAGTTTCTAATTCGCGATGCTCTTAAGAAACTCTTGCCCCCCTTTATCAAGGGGGGGCTCCACAGGAGGTGAACACCACAAACTGACAATGTGTCCCTGCAAAATAAAAATCCGCCCGATGGGCGGATTTTTAATATCGAATTTTTAATTATTTTACTATTTCTTTTACTTCGGTTTTGGTGTTGTTATATGTATTCGATACGGCAGTTTTGGTGTTTGTAACGGATGTTTTAACAGCTTCTTTTGCCTTTACAGCGTCAGCTTTTACAACTTCCTTGGTTTCTTTTACCTCGGTCTTAACCTGTTGAACAGTTTCTGCAGTTTGTTCAGGTAATGTTTTTGGTTCTTCTTTCTTTGCTTCACAAGCTGCCAATCCAACAATCGCGGCGACGATTAAAAGTTTTTTCATATTTTTTCTCCTTTTTGTGCTTTGCACTGGCGCCATTATAATTCTATATTATTAAAAAAGCGATTATTTTCTTTTAACCAACCAATCATTGTTTCTGGTCCGTGTCCATGAATCACGATCGTATCATCTGGTAAATTCATATTGTATATTTTCGCAACCGATTCGTTTAATTGCTTTTCACTTGCCCCTGGTAAATCGTATCGCCCAACACTTTCTTGGAACAGGGTATCGCCAACCAGTAAAGTTTTTTCATCACTAAAATAAAATGCCATACCGCCCGCGCTGTGTCCCGGGCAATGAATTGCGATTGCAAAAGTGTTTGGTAAAATTTCTAATTTGCCTGGCTTGATTGGTAATGGTGGATTTTTTTCTAAATCCAGTGGTGGGGCATCATATTCTTGCAACATCTGATTGCTCCACTTTAACAAATCAAAATCATCCGGATGCAAGTACCATGAAACATTTGGCAGCCCAGCCACAGCCGAGATATGATCAAAGTGTCCATGAGTACAATAAATTGAATGCAGTTTTAATCCGCGCTGATGCAGCAAATTCAACCAATCTTCGCCGCGCCCCCAAGGGTCAAAAATCACAGCCAAATCATCTTTGGTCATCAAAACGGAATTAGTAAACTCCGGCATCATTTTGATGATTTCGATTTTTGCTTTCATTTTTTAGATTTATGATTATTCGTTTTTGTGCTCCCCTCCATTGGAGGGGTGCCCCGCAGGGGCGGGGTGGTTAGAGATTATAAAACAAAAACTCTTTGTGCGTGGATAATTCTTGAACTCTCTGAACCACCCCGTCTTGCATCGCTACGCTCGCAATCCACCCCTCCAATGGAGGGGAACCGAACGCCGAGCTATTTTTTATTTTTTGTGGCGCGATTGCCCAAAACAATTTTCTCGATTTCTTCACGAGTAAGTGTTTCGTGCTTTAATAATTCTTCTGCCAACTTTTTAACCAATGCTTTATTCTTGGTCAAAATTTTAGAGGCATCTTTGTGTCCATCATCCAACCAAGCCTTTACCTCGGTATCAACTGCCTCGGCAGTTTTTTCAGATGCGTTTTCCAGCGCTGTTTTGGAACCAAACGGCATTACTTGATTAATTGCAGGCAGACCAATTTTTTTGGACAGGCCGGCAATAGTAATTGAATGACGCGCAATTCTGGTTGCGGCCGCAATGTCGCTTTCGGCGCCAGTTGTTATTTTATCCGCGCCAAAGAAAATTTCTTCGGCCGCACGACCCGATAAAAAGATTGAAATGTTCGCACGGATTTCAGCCAAGGTTAATGAAACCTTGTCATCAATCGGCAAATGCTGAACCATGCCCAGCGCCCGTCCGCGCGGGACAATTGTTGCCTTGTGAATCGGGTCCGTCAAATCACGATAGTGCATGGAAACAAAGGCGTGTCCAGCTTCGTGATATGCGGTCAGCTTTATATCTTGGGCGCGCATCTTTCTGTTTTTGCGTGGTCCCATCAGGGTTTTATCCCGAGCCTCTTCAATGTCTTGTTTTTCAATTTCTTTGCGATTTGCATTTGCTGCATGCAGGGCGGCCTCGTTCAGCAGGTTTTCCAAATCTGCGCCAGAAAAGCCAGTTGTGCCACGAGCGATGTCTTGCAAGTCAACCTTGTCCGAGATTTTAATTTTCTTTACATACAAATCTAAAATGGCTTTGCGTCCCGCCAGGTCAGGCAGCTCGATATAAACCTGTCTGTCAAAGCGGCCAGGGCGCAGCAGCGCGCTGTCCAGCATATCCGGACGATTCGTTGCACCAATAACAATGATTCCATTTTCATTTTGGAAACCATCCATTTCTATCAGCAATTGATTCAATGTTTGTTCGCGATCTTGGTCGTTAAAACCATGCTGGCTGCGACGTTGGCCAATTGCATCAATTTCATCAATAAACAAAATGCATGGCGCGCTGCGTTTTGCCATCTCGAAAAATTCTTTGATTTTCGCAACACCCAGTCCAACAATGATTCCGGAAAAGTCAGAACCTGATGCCGCAAAGAAAGGAACATTTGCCTCGCCCGCAATTGCGCGCGCCAGCAATGTTTTACCAGTTCCGGGTTCGCCAGACAGCAAAATTCCGCGTGGTACCCGTGCACCCAAGTCTTGGAATTTTTTCGGATTTCTTAAAAAATCCACAATTTCCATAACTTCCTTTTTTTCCGATTCGATTCCGGCGACATCTGCAAAAGTGGTCTTGGTTTTTCCAGTTGTGATTTTAGTTGGGTTGAATTGCGATACCTTTGGCATGCCTCCGCGGAAACCACGGACAATCC
>CAZUED010000030.1:0-4637 GCA_964619545.1 uncultured Muribaculaceae bacterium
GGTTCGATTCCCGCCGCCCGCACCAAAAATTAAACCGCCCATTTGGGCGGTTTCTTATTTCGAAAAAAACTCTTATTTAGAACACAAGTTTTGCAATACACCATTTGCATAATCAAAATTCATTTTCGCGAGAGCTTGATCAGATTCTGTCACATCATCAAAACACATATAGTACACTGTCTTATTAAATCTAATATAACATATATCGTCGCAAGATACGGAAACCCCAAATTCATTTGCCAATGCTTCACTGACACTGGTATCACATTTTGCTTGCTGTCCACCGATACCGGTCATTCTTACAGCTTGGCTCATAATGGATAAGGCTTGATTCATATTTACTTGCACGCTGGTATTAAATCCCATATATCCCTGACCAGAATGATAACCATCTGCAAACTTTGTACTACCATTAGTTT
Source organism: uncultured Muribaculaceae bacterium (assembly GCA_964619545.1). Taxonomy (GTDB): domain Bacteria; phylum Pseudomonadota; class Alphaproteobacteria; order Rs-D84; family Rs-D84; genus WRCA01. Next base: position 420 of record CAZUED010000030.1, read on the forward strand.
TAACATTAAATAATTTAGTCGGATCTATTTTGCAGTTCCCAGTTTGCTTTTCAATGGGTGCGATTGCATTTATTTGCTTTGATACATTTTCTATTTTTGCACCAGTATTAATAAAGTTTGCTGAAGAAGTACTTGAACCATCAGAAGTTGTTGCCGCTGGCACAAAATTTGCTTTATTCTCTTCTTGCGGTTTTTGTCCTGCAGAATTAGAAGTCTGTTCTTGTGACTTGCAATCATACTCTTGCGGGTATTTTTTACAAAATGCCTTCATGTCTTTAATCTTTAATAAATCTTTTTCATTTTGGGTTAATTCTTTCTCTGCCTCTGACTGGTCCTTTTCGCGCGTAAGTTTATCTTCATCCGATTCTATATTGATTGGGATGTAAGCAGATGAATCCTTCCATTGCTCATATCCGGCCTTGTCATTTTCCATACGCTGCGCAAAAGACATATCTGCATAAGTTGTTGGAAATGTTTCTGCTGACAGCTTCACATTTTCAGATCCGTTTTGACGCTGCAAATCAAGCATTTCTTTCTTGCGTTCATCGCGGTCATCCGACCATTTTGGATCCTTGCGCTCAAACGGATTACTTAATACCAAACTGCTGCCTGATTTTTCAGTTGTCTCGCCACCCATTGGAAATGCAGATGGAAACCCATTTAATTTCACAACATTTGCAGACTTCATATAATCTTCAAATGCTGGCTGAATATAACCAACACAAGACGTCAGATAATTATGATCAGTTAAATTCGACATTTCAATAACAACTGCGGGTCGAACATCAGAATAACTTAATCCCGTGCAATTATTTCGCTGGGCGCATTGTTGGACAACCAAAGCATCCGCAACAGTGCGACATTCACCGGCATTTAACTCGGTTCCCTGGGCATAAATTGGTGTGGGCAAGCGTTGGTTGTAGGGGCTGTCAGGATTATAAAAAGGATTCGAAGAATAACTTTGCACGTTCTGGATTTGACCATACTTAGACAGCGGAAAATCAACGGCCTGGGCTGCAGGCGCAGAAACCAAAGACCAAAAACCAGAGATTAATAAAAATACAGATGTTTTCTTCATTCTCTCAGCCAAGATTATATCAGAAAGAGCAGGGCGGTCAAAGAACAAATTGCGCCAATAAAAAAGAATGGAGCAAATGGGATAAATTTCTGTTTTTTTACCAATCCCCAAAAACCACCCAGAATGCATGATACAATCAAAGCAATAGCCAATCCCGAAACCCCCAACCATATTCCACCTGCTGCCAATAACTTTACATCGCCCAAACCTATGGCATCTGGGGATTTTTTCTTGAACGCCAATCCCATAACAACACCCAGTCCATACCCAAGCGCGGCAGCAATAGCGGATTCGCCTATTTCAAAAAACCACGGAAAAAAAGATACGACCAACAAGCCAATTATCAAAAAGGGGAACAAATAAACATCTGGGATTATATTTCGTTTCCAATCAATCAAAGACATCATCAATGCACAGAATGCTGCCGCAGCAAGCAAAATTACAAAAATTAGTGTCATTTTTTCCCCTTGTTTTTCTTTTTTTAATTATGCTACAATTCAATGAATAATAAAAGAGAATAATAATATGGCATCGCAATTGGGCTGGACACCTGCAAATTTGAATAAAATGAAAGCCTTGTTGGAAAAGGGTATGAGCACTGCCGAAATTGGTAAAAAAATTGGCATGTCGAAAAACGCTGTTGTGGGTAAATTGAATCGGCTGGGCTGGAACAGCAAGTCTGTAACCAACACAACGAAAAAAACACCTGCAAAGAAAGAAATTGTTATTAGGGTAAAGCCACAGAAAAAAAAACCGGAAAAAAAGACTCCCGCGCAAATTGTAAAAGAAAAGAAACCAGCGCCGGCGCCAAAGCCTGTGACCAAGCCAGCAGAAAAACCAGAAAAAAGCGGCAAAAAAAATCTGGTTGCGCATCAGCACATGATTCAACATGCAGTTGAACTGGCCATGTTACGCCCCGACCAATGTCGCTGGCCAATTGGAAATCCCGATTCGGAAAATTTTCATTTTTGTGGTGAAAAAGTGTTCCCAGGAAAACCCTATTGTTACGAACATTGTCGCGCAGCGTATCAAATGCCACCTCCGAAAAAACAATAAAAGCCATGGCAAAAGAGAGAGAGACTTTTTCCAAAACAAAAATTGCAACCGCGCCGGATTCTAGCGTGCCTGTGTTTTCTTTTAATGAACCTGATGCGGCGGGTAAACTTGTCCTGGAACAATTTGAAATCGATGGCAACAAGTTTGCAGCTTTTTATGACGCATCGCACAGACTGGTTTTTATACTGGATGATACACGGACTGAAAATACCCCGAATTCTTTACTGGTTATGGCGGACAGGCAAGGGCGCAAATGGGATGATGTTTTGGCCAATGACTATAAAATGGATTTAGAAGAAATCCGCCCAAAGAAAAATAATAAATACCAAAAACTGGACATCGATTATCAAGGATTACCAATTTATGGCCAGCTGATTGCGGACTATAAAACAGGAAACAATATGAATGGCGCATTGAATGAATTGACCGGTTTTCGAGCAGAGGTAGGACATCGAATGGCCCAGGCCCGATTAGATGCCGCAATGCGAGAAATTGAAACAGCAACCACGACAATTGAAAAAACCGAAGATGCAATCGATAAATTACACACACAGATCAAGACCTTGAAAGCAAAACTGGGTAAATCGCGCAGTGAAATTGGAAAAAAACCTACAAAAGAATCTGCCGCAAAGATTCTGAAAATACAGGCACAAACTGATACTGCAATAGAAAAAGAAAAACGCGCAAAGGCCAGATTGCGGCGCGCGAAAAAACGATTGGAAGATGCACAAAAAGATACAGACGCTGCAAGCAAAGCGCTGAAAGCGGCCACGCCTACTAAACAAGAAAAAAAACCAAAGGAAACGGAAATGGCTGAAGAACCAAAGCCTTTATTTAATAAAGACCCTGAAATATTGGATGACAAAATAGCCTTCCAGCCTATCGGCTTTGAAACTCCATCGTTTGTTCCACAAGAATTTACACCCGATATTAATCCACAGGTTGTAGAAAATAAACCTGTGATAGACACCAAGGACGAGGCTGTTTTGCGTCCACCTATGCCGATGAGTCCAATTGTTGTAACGCCAGTTGTGAATGCAACTATGCCTATGGAATCATCTACTCCTGCAAAAGAATCTCCATCTGTAATACCTCAACCCATAACAATCCCACAACCAATTCAATCTGGACCGACTGCTCAAATAGAACGACCTTATTCGCCTGTGACTGGGCCGACTAGCGCGGTTGCGCAAACGGTGACTAGTACAAAAAAACCGACAATGGTTTATTATCTGATGTTAATATTTTTGATAGGGCTTTCTGTTTTGACTTTATGGCTTTATCAATCAAAAATGGATAATTCATCTGCGCCAAATTTGACCGCACCAACGGCATCAGAAGCACAAACAGCACCTGCACCAGATGCAGAAGAATCTGCATTCATAGTTTCTGAACCGGTTGCAGAGCCACGGCCTCAAGTTATCACGCAGCCAGAACCTGCGCCAATTACCGAAATGGCATTACCTGCGCAAGACTCTGCAGCACAGACACAAATGCCTGTGATTAACGACGAACCAGTTTTTGCTGAACAACCAGCAGCAGAAATGCCGATGCCAGCGGAACCAGCGCCAACTATGCAAGCTTTACCGATTGAAGAACAACCAGCAGTTGTCGAACCAATGTACCAAGCCCCAACGCCTGAAAATAACTCTGCAATAGTTGCCTCGACGAACAATCCAAATGAAATGAGTGTAAAAACGGGTGCATCTTCTTGCACCAGCGGAACAGCGCCAGACGAAGATGGATGTTGCGCGGGAGAAAATCTGAAATGGATAGAAAGCTATAATGGTTATGGATGTTGCTCGCCTGCGGACGGCGAATGCTATCCTCCATTAAAGTAAAAAATAAATAAAAATCGCGCTGGTGGCGCGATTTTTATTTTCCAATTATATCTTTGGCTATCAGTTCGGCAGCAGGGCGGGCGCGATGCCACATTTTATCTGACTTGGTTAAATCAGAAATCATTTTTTTGCGCACAACTGGATTTTCCAATTTATGAATTTCACAAATTATATTTTCCGCTGTTGCTTTGTTTCCAAGCAACTCGGGATAAATTGTTTTATTCATCAATATATTTACCAGCG
>CAZUED010000031.1:0-211 GCA_964619545.1 uncultured Muribaculaceae bacterium
AAAACAGAAGGTGCAATAAATAAAGACAAAACAACTAAATATAATTTTAGTATTTTGGATACATTGTTAAAGCACAATAACAAAACCAAGCCAGATAAAACAGAGAAAAAATACTCAAAACCACAAGAGAGTGAGAAACCCAGTACAACACAAAAATCAAAATTTTCAGATACATTTAAGTCACTGATTGATGGCATTATACATAATATGC
>CAZUED010000031.1:221-4151 GCA_964619545.1 uncultured Muribaculaceae bacterium
ATAGCCGCTAAGACACCTCCCAGAGAGGAGGAACAGGAAGAAGTCCACTTCCATCGGGGCCGTTAACGACCCTGATGGTACATCAAAAGATAGAGGGAACCTACTCATCACGAGCGGGTTCCCTCTTTGATAATATGCCAAACAAAGAAAACAATGTAAATGATAGTTATTATGAGTATATGGTTTCTGCGGCTAATACTATTCAAATGTTTTTACTGAAAGAAAAAACTCAAGAAATTAAAGAAGACTGTATAGAAAAGGCTTTAAAAGAGCATATTATTGATGACAGTGACGATGATGATGATAATTTACTTGATATGTTTTATTGTATCTTTTAATTAAAATTGATATATGGTTAATAAACGACAGTGATATCACTGTCGTTTATTATTATACACACATTAACACTGCAGATTAACGTATAAGAGGTGATAAATAAAATAAGGTTAGTTTGCGTAAACAAGTTATGGTTGTTCACACTAACGATAATAGGAGTTTATTATGTTACTTTCTTATTTAAAAATCTTATGTCTACAAATCGCAAGAATTTTTGTAACCAGTTTAGTAAAAACAATTATTGAGCTAGTTAGTAGATTGTCTCGTAGTCGTTCTACTGATGTTATTGTAGATATAAACTAAACCAACTATTATCGTACACAGCAAAGCTAAGAGTGTAAACTTACTTTGTTGTTAAGGAGTTATCATGCTCTATTTTGAAGATTTTGTGCCATTTAGTACTGTGGACTACCCGGGTAAAATTGCAACTGTTGTATTTCTACAAGGCTGCAATTGTAATTGTCCGTATTGCTATAATAAGAGACTACAAAGAATAGACAAGCGTTTAATTTCTGTAGGAGGGTGTAAAAAGCAAGAACGTGATAAAATCTATAATTTTTATAGTTTCTTAGATAAAAATAAAGAGTTACTGGAAGGTGTTGTAGTAACGGGAGGCGATCCGTTATACACGACCACTGAAGAAACTGGTGACAATAGATGCACTGAGTTAGTAAAATTTTTAAAGGAGATTCATACTAAAAAGTACTCTATTAAACTGGATACAACAGGGTTTCACGATACAAAATCTGTATGGGATTTTGTAGACTATTTCGCTATTGATTTCAAACACCATGAAACATGGAAAGATAAACACAAATTAAATCGTATGCCGGACTGGTATACAAATGTTAATTTGCTTTTAAAAGAGAATTCTAGTGCAAAATTAGAGTTCAGAACTACAGTTCACCCAAGAGTTACGTCTATAAAGGATTTAGACGCAATGGCTGGAATTATATGTAATATATTACAATCACATAACCGATTGCATAACGTTACGTGGTACTGGCAACAGATGTTAACTTTGCCAAATATTAAAAAAGTATTACAAAATAATCCCGTATATTCAAAGAAAAGTTTACTAGATATTTCGCAGTCACTACAAGAAAAATATAATATTTCAATAGGATTGAGAAATATACGTTAAGGAGAATTTAATGCCTACTGACACAAAGACGTTAATGGAAATAATTGAAAACTATAATAGCTTTAATAATAAGCTGGTTGAAATTATTATTAAAATGGCTGGAAAAAGCATACCAAATGATCTTGTTAAACTTCAAGAGCATAAAGAACCAAAAGTTGATACTAAATGTAGTAGTACTATAAAAAGTTTGTTTATTCCTAAACAAAAAACAAAGAAACATATACTTGATAAAATTTCGCGAACTGAAGGTGAAGCAATTCGAGCTAAGGCTAAATTGTTTATACAAGACTGGGTAAAAAACAATAAAAATAGTAAAACATTTATAACAAAAGCCGAAATATGTGAAAAATATAAATTTAATAATATGTTTTTTGAGAATTCTAGAAGCGGAAGAGATATAAAGAAATTCTTCAATAGAGAACGACTAAAATTTATAAAAGATAGAAATAAAAATATTACAGAAACAAACAATAATAGTATTTTAAATTTATTTAATAACAAGAATTAACAAACATTTATTTAAGGAGAACCAGCAATGGCTACATCAGTTCAGATTGAAAGTATACAACTTGAGTTACCTGCAAATAATATTGAATTTACTCAAGATATAGGTGATTTTATTTGGGTATATGAATCTACATATGTGCCAGTAACAAAAGGTACGCTGGTTCTTCCTTTTCGATGTAAGGATACGTCGAAGTTACATCGACTATGTGTTGCGTTCGAAGTTGCTGTGTTAAATCACGATAACTATTTTATAGGGTTTACAGACATTATTGGAAAAACAGAAAACGATATGCATATTAATTTTGTAAACAAAAATATACAAACAACAAGTAAATTAAATGATATTTTTATAAAAGATGATTTACTGCGTTTAGTTGATAATCCAGAACTTCGATCGCAAATTATTGAGGAACTTAATAAACAACAAGATATAGATCTTGAGGAGCATAATGTCGTTTTCCGTAAAAAGAAAGAGTAATCACGGCGCTGTGATTTACTCAACATTCTACAATGCAAGTAGTAACAATGGGTGTGGAGATGTTGAACATGTTATTGTTCATTTAAAAGATAGGTGGGGTCAAGATAGAGTTTGGTTATATCGTAGTTCTGATTTAAGGTATTTTGATCGTCCTTTAAAAGATTATGATATTGCTCAATTTTTTCTGGAAACTTGCTTACGTTGGTTATTAATTGATAATGACTATAGTACAATGTTTATTGATGAATGGAGCATAACAGATAAAGAATTATTAAAATTCAGAATGATAAACGATGAAGAAAATAACGGAACATATACAAATTATAAAAAGGAATATGAACCAGATTTAAACACTATTAATTTACAAACTAAAGATAAATATGTATAAGAAATATCGATATTTAATTATTACAATTTTATTGAGTACTGTTACATTGGTTGGTTGTGCAACTGCGTCAACCAACCATGTATCAATTCGAGGAAAAGTAAATATGATTTATGATTTTAATAATTCTAATGAAATTAAGTCAAACGGTGAGTTTGTAGTATCTATTAATTAATTTTGTGGATTTAAACCTTTAAGTGCTCTAGTTGCGCGGTGTCCTGCATAAGCACCACCAAGGGTCATTAATATTGGTAATACGGATCGTGTTGTGCGCCTTTTTTCGGATTCGTGAGGATTATCTTGAGTACCAAACATACTTTCTTGTAGATAATTACCGAGAATATAGCCGCCTAAGGCACCACCACCTATTGCCCCAGCACGTGCTGTATTTCCAATTGTGGCGGCTCCAGCGCGAATTAAACTTGGACGTTTTTGATCTGCATCGCTAGATACCTTAAAAAAACCAGCATACTTACCTAAATTATTAGATATATGTTCTGGTATTCTATCGTTGATAGTTATTGTGGAAATCATAATTATTAAAATTATAAATAAATTTGTTAATTTAAAACAATAAGTAATTACATTATAGCAAAAGGAGAATTATAATGTTACAATTTTTTTCATCAAATGATTCTATTAATGATGCCGATATGTACATAGTTTGGCGTGGATTAGATGCCGAATTTCGTAAAGAAACACAGAGTATATGGAACTATGTGTCAACTTTAGCTTCGTGTGTTGCTACAAACTCTGAAGGTATCAGTCGTAGTGGACCAGATTTACCAGACGAAGAGGAAATTAATGCAGATAATAATCAACAAAGTGATCAGTACATCGATAATAAATTAATATTGTCTGGTTACGCACTTAAACGATTGTTATTGTTATTTGACTCAATTCACAGTTCAAATAAATATAACTATATTAAAAAATATGCTCCATTATGGTTATATTATATTCCTGCTCCATTTCGTGATAATGATGTTAGTTTAGATACATTACCTAAAAATATGCATACAGAAAATATTAAAAGTATTGCATATACTAAATGGGTATCAGATGAACTATTACCTTTAG
>CAZUED010000031.1:4161-4525 GCA_964619545.1 uncultured Muribaculaceae bacterium
AATTCAACATGTTATCACTGAATTTTATTTGAAACAAAAACCTGTGTCACTATCAGAGGTTTCAGGTATGTTTTCTAGTGATGTTGAATTGGGTGCACTTAATAAATTAATCCTTGGTCAAGTTTTAAAAGTAATAGATAGTGATTACTTGGTATTAAATAAAGATTACATTTTACAAGTAACAATTAAAGTAATTTTTTATTTAATGCAGGGAGGTTGTGTGAGCTTTGACAATCTTGTAGCACATGTTAGATCAAGTTCTTCATATCAGGCAGCTGCAATTGAATTTGTTATTTGTTTATTAATATATAAATCAATAATAATCAATTATACAATGCAAACTGGTGGTGCAACATGCTTAAGC
>CAZUED010000032.1:0-3322 GCA_964619545.1 uncultured Muribaculaceae bacterium
TTACCAGCTCTTGGGATTTGGCAAAAAAGATGTTGGATCGTGGATTTTATTTTTCCGCATCTGGGATTATTACTTTCAGAAACTCTGATGAATTGCGAGAAACTTTTGCAAAAATTCCAAACGATAGAATTGTAATCGAAACCGACGCGCCGTATTGTTCGCCCATTCCCTATAGGGGCAAGCAGTGCCAGCCAGCAATGGTTGTCGAAACCGCAAAGGTTTTGGCAACTATAAAAGGTATTGAATTATCCGATTTAGAAACTATACTTATCAATAACACAAAAAAGTTATATCCAAAACTATGCGAAGCCTTATAAAATCTGGACAGGTTGCTGTAAACCGCAAGGCGCGGTTTGAATACTCTATTGATGACACGATAGAGGCTGGAATTTCTTTAACCGGTGCCGAGGTAAAATCTATTCGCTTTGGATTGGTCAATATAACCGATGGCTTTGTTTCCGCTGACAAAGAAGGAAATTTATTATTAAAAAATATTGTTGTTCAGCCGCTGCCTACTGCCGCAAAGATTGTTCGCTTTGATGAACGCCGCGGTCGTCAGCTGTTGCTGCATACCGCCCAGATTCGCCGCCTGTCGGGCAAGCTGAGTGAAAAAGGTGCAACTATTGTACCATTAAAACTTTACTTTAACTCACGCGGATTGTTAAAGGTCTTGTTGGGAATCGGATTTGGTAAAAACAGAACCGATAAACGTCAGACCATAAAACAACGGGAATGGGACAAAGAAAAGGCACGAATTTTTCGTGGCAAAAAAATAAAATAACAAAAAAACAAAAGGAAAAACTATGTGGATAGCAATAGCAATAATAGCAATTTTGGTTCTTTATGTCGTGGCGGTTTATAATGGACTGGTCGCGCGTCGCGTTCAATCGCATGAGGCTTGGGCAACCATTGATACTCAATTAAAACGCAGATACGATTTAATTCCGAACTTGGTCAATGCTGTCAAAGGCGCGGCTAAGCACGAAAAAGAAACTTTGGAATCCGTTATCGCAGCGCGCAATAGCGCGATGAGCGCAACCAGCGTTGCAGATAAAAGCGCAGCAGAAAATCAGCTGACAGGTGCATTAAAAAGTATTTTCGCACTGGCAGAAAGTTATCCAACCTTGCGCGCAAATGAAAACTTTTTAGAATTGCAACAAGAATTGACCGACACGGAAACAAAAATTCAGGCTGCGCGTCAATTTTATAACTCGGTTGTAATGAATTTAAATACCTCAATTCAGCAATTCCCCAGCAGCGTAATTGCAAATCTGTTCAAATTTACACCAGAAAAATTCTTTGAATTGGACGAGTCTGAAAAAGAAGCCGTTAAAAAAGCCCCAAAGGTTGATTTTTAAGCATGAAAAATAAAACTGTTTATGATCATATCAGAGAAAACAACTGGAAGACTGCCGCTTTGGTTGTGGCGTTCCCTTTGATTTTTATTGTACTTGTTTTCTTATTCGTTTGGATTGTTGCCCCATTACAACAAGCATTGGAAACAACCGCTATGGTTGCAATTCCAACCTTTATCGCATGTATGGTGTGGATGATGATTTCTTGGGCATTTGGTGATTCTATGATGTTGTCATCTGCGGGCGCACATGAAATTCATAATGATCAAAAAGAATATCGTCAGATTTTCCGAAGTGTAGAAAATGTAGCATTGGCCGCGGGTCTGCCAACCCCCAAGGTTTATATTATCGAAGATGGCAGCCTGAACGCATTTGCAACTGGACGCAATCCAAATGATGCATCGGTAGCCCTGACCCGCGGGATTATAAACAAGTTAGACAGACTGGAGCTGGAGGGCGTAATCGCCCATGAAATGGCGCACATTGGCAATCGCGACATTCGTTTAGACATGTTGATGATTACCGGTGTTGGTGTTACGGTTTTTGCTGCTGATATAATTTTGCGTATGGCATTAAGTTCCGGAACCAATGGTAGCGACAGCGATGACAAGAACAAAGGCAGCATGGCGGCCGTATTGTTTATGGTTTGGCTGGCGTTTATGGTATTTAACTTTTTAATTTCCCCTTTGCTGCGCATGGCGGTATCGCGCAAACGTGAATTTGCTGCCGATGCAACTGGCGCATTTATAACTAGAAATCCAAAGGCTTTGGCGTCCGCACTACAAAAAATTTCAACTGATTGTCGTGTAGAAGTTTTAGATAATCGAAAATCAATGGCCGCAGTTTGTATTGCAAATCCAATGGCACCAAAAGAATTTTTCAGTGAAGCATTTGCAACACATCCGAAAACAACTGACAGAATTGCACGACTGGAAAGTATGTAAGTTATGAATTTTTATTATACCGATAAATTTCAGCCATTATAAAGTTAAACAATTTTGTTGTTATAGATTTTCCAGGAACTTTATAAAATTCGGTCCGATACGGCATCGATGACACTATTATAAAATATGCAAGGAATCTGAAAATTTCAATTTCTTCACCGATTTCCAAGTTTCTTGGAGAATCACTGACCTTGAAGACTTCATTTTTAACACTGTTATCCAACTTTTCAAAAATGGCATCTATAACTTTTTCTGGGTAATAATTTTTGGTTTTTTTTGGAAAGCCCTCAAACAAAGATCCACGATTATTACTGCGATTATACAGAATATTCCAACCAACTCGCTCCATTAAGTCACCGGCATACTCACAAATCATTGTATTATACTTTCTGATTCCACCTTCTAGAAATTCACTTTGTTTTTGTTCTATATCTTTTAATGTTAAATTATCTGATAATACGCGCTGGTGCTCGTAAGTTCCATGAGTATGTTTTTCGAAATTAAAAAATGTTCTTATTTGACACATAATCTCCATTGGAATAACTTTATTTTCGTCCGGGCTGATGTTAATTATCACCCTGGCGTCACGATAATTTCTGGGATTTTTCAGATCGTAAAACTTATCACTCAGACGGAGTATTTTTAATGGAAACATTTTTGACACACGCTCTATAAAAGTGCGGGCCTGTGGTATCAAATCAAACAAACATTTTACACGCCAAACATCTTCTAGTCTTTGATGTGCTGGTTTTATCTGGTCCAGCGCGCGAACCAACAAAACGGTTTTATTATTTTTATTATTACCAATAATGCTTAGAACGACCTCTGATGTATTAGAAACATATTTTTGGGAAAACTTTTTTTGTATTTTGGAAATAATGTCTTCGCAATTTTCACCCATAATTTTACGAACTTCATCTAAAACATCCTCGATATAAAATTGGTAGTATTTCCCAGTAATTTTTTCCAAAGAACGGGATATATTTTTCTGTGCAGCAACTAAAACACTTACAATACTAGATG
>CAZUED010000033.1:0-3040 GCA_964619545.1 uncultured Muribaculaceae bacterium
TATCTTTTGCATCTATGAATTTTTGCATATCATTTGCTATTTCTAAAAATTCACCGAACAAAGAAAAGCTTTTATTATTTATCCAATATAATCTATCTAAAACTTCAAGCAATTGCTTATCAGGATTTTTGTTTATTATAAATTCTGCAATATTTTGTAATTTATCTGTTGTTTCTTTATTTGGAATATAATCTCTATTATTTTTATGAAATAAATCTAGTTTTGATCTCAAATCTGAAACTCTGGACGATATTTCAATATTTCCAGACTTCATTTCTTCCAAAACAATTTTCAAAAAATTATTTAAGTTTTCGGGGGTTAAGTCTGAAATCCTTGTTTTTTGATCCAAATAAGACTGGAATCTATCTGAACTAAAAGACTCATTAAATTCTTTTTGAAACAACTTCCAATTACTTGAATCAAATTTCTTTGATTGTTTAAATTCGCCTTTTTCTTTTTTTAAGTATGTTAAATAAGAACGAATATCTTCAACACGTGCAAAATTATTCCCATGGACACCTAATGATCCCAGAATACCACTCTTGTCTCTTAAGAAAATCCTTCCAGCTATGTTTTCATACGCAAGTGGGTCATAACCACCATCAATTAACAAATCAACAGAATGTAAATCTGAGCCACGTTCCTGAAAAACTGTATTTTTTCCAGATTTTGATAGTTTATCATAGACAAAATGTCCTAACTCATGCCCAATAACTCCCGCAAACTCATCTTCGCTATTACAAAAATTAATTAATCCACTTGAAACTGAAATAATATGTTTATTATTTTTAGTTTTGCTGTCAGAAATATAAAAAGCATTTGTATCTTTTTCATCCGTAACCAGAAATTCAAAATCATCTATATTATATTGACCTTCTGATTTTGAAAGCAACCTTTTTACAACTTCACGAAGTTTATCGGTGACTACTTTTGTTGTCTTTGATTTTTCGTTTATAATACGCAAACCTTCCCAATCATTCGTATCCAAAATATCTTGAGTTTTAGAAAACTTTGTTATCTTTGACATATCGTTACCCGTTAATCTTTATTTAATTTGAATTGTACCATAAAAACGCATATTTTTTTAGTGTTTTCCGCTAAATCCAAAGAAATCATAGCCGGAGGTTTTATAGCCTGTAACCTCGGTGCTGATGGTTGATAAGGCGTCATAGACTTTGCCATTGAATGCGAATTTGTTCATTGAAATAACATCTACCACTAACTGCTTGCCCTTGAATTTCTTGATAAGCTGAGTTCCTGGTTTTAATCGATATTTATTTTTATTGCTACGTTCTATGCAATTTTCTGGATCACGTGCATAGAAATTCAATTTTGTAATATTTTTCTGCTCTATTTTTTGACCCGTTTCACGACATTGTTCGCGATATTTTGCCAAACGTTCGCCGTATCCGCGACTTGTTTTATTATCCATTTTTTACCCCTTTTTACATACACACTAAGGCTTACAACGCCTTATAAATCAAGCACTTTATTAAGTTGACTTCTATCGTTTTGTAAGCACTAATGACACCAGCCAAAGGGGTAAATCATGCAACCAATAAACTGTGCCATTTATGTGCGTAAATCGACGGATCGGGGCCTGGACCAGCAATTCAACAGTCTGGACAACCAGGAACAAGCGTGCAAGGCCTACATCGCGTCCCAGGCGTTCCAAGGATGGCAATTCGCAAAAACATACAGCGACGCTGCCATATCCGGCGGCACAATGGCACGGCCCGCGTTACAAGAAATGCTGAACGATATCCGTGCGGGTAAAATTGGGTGCGTTTTGGTGTATAAAATTGACCGATTATCGCGCAGTATTTATGACTTTAAAAGCATGATGAAAGAGTTTGATAAACATAACTGTAATTTGGTCAGTATTACGCAGAGTTTTGATACCAGTTCAGCCATGGGTAAATTAACCCTGAACATGTTACTATCATTCGCAGAATTTGAACGCGAAGTCGCGTCTGAACGCGTCCGAGATAAAATGCGTGCAACCAAGGCCAAGGGCATGTGGATTGGCGGTATTCCACCAATTGGATATGACATCGCGTTTGGAAAGCTTGTACCCAATGAATCCGAGGTTCCAATTGTTCGCAAGGTTTTTGAAACATATTTGGAATCACGCGGCTTTAATGATTGTTGTTATAAATTGATTGATATGGGTATTCGGCAAAAGCAATGGACAACCAGACATGGCACGGTCAAAGGTGGCGCACAAATCACACCAAACGTTGTTGAACGGATATTAAAGTCAGAAATATATCTGGGCAAGATTCCGAATAAATCAACCAGTGAAGTTTTTGATGGACTGCACGAGCCAATCATAGATAAAGAATTATTTGATAGCGTTCAAAAGAAAATCAAAGAAAATAATAATCATCCAGATTCAAAATATAATTTGTCTAAAACCTTGTTGCATAACAAAATGTTCACAACATCTGGGGTGCCATTTAAGAACAAGAAAGGCAATAAGCAATTCAAGCATTATCGTTATTATCGGGCGGCCGGGATATCGCTTCCCGCTGGGGATTTGGATAAAATTATTAGTGATGAAATCAAATTGTTTTTGGATTCTGATATGACCGATAAACTGACAGAAGAAAAACGACTGGCATTTAAACAAACGCAATTTAATGAAAAACTGCTGCATGAAATGATTGATAAAGTTATTTATGGGGATAACAAAATCACAATATTTATAAATACTGATGATTTGAAATATCTGGATAGATTCCAGCCAAGTAATTATCTAAATCAAAAAGTGGCTCAGATGAATAATTACTTTATGAATGAACAGCAACAAATAGTGATAGAAAAAGAAATCTTTGTAACAAAGGGGGGTATGTATTAAAAATCGCAACGGCGGATTTGAGACCTGCATTTTAACCCGCTGCGAAAATGCAGATATATTTATCCATGCCCTGGCAGTTGGTTGGAAATATAAACAAATGTATGAAAATGGAACATGTGTCAAACATATCGCCCGTGGCGAACAACGTGATATCAGAACAATTTATAAATATCTGAACCT
>CAZUED010000034.1:0-2755 GCA_964619545.1 uncultured Muribaculaceae bacterium
GATACCAGCCGCCCTCAGCCCATGCACTACCCGGAGAATACATACTGCGTTCTTCGATACGGGCTATTACCCCACGCATATTTTCATTGGTTGCAGGACCCGGCTTGTAGTAATTGTTTATAACATTAATCAGAGAGGTTTCATCACCACCATCCATTGTACGATGACGCCAGTTGAATATTACGTTATTCCTGAAATCAAAGGCTCCTGACATACCGATGGATGGATTGCGGGCAGTATTGCAGGCAAAAAGATTATGATGAAAAGTCGATGGATTGCCTCCCCATGTGCCTCCGAAAGCATGTCCGCGGGCATCAAGTGCTTCACTGGAAATCGACCACTGGATAGTGATATTACGTGAAGGATCCTTGATTTGCGTAGTGTTATCAAGTGAAGGCCTCATATGTCTGTACAAAGACATATTTTCGTCCATACCCCAGCTTGCAGAGCAATGGTCAATTATTATGTGGTGATCAGGGTTTCCACCGATATTGTCGTCACCCTGCCCGCCTACAGGTACACCGCGGCGAACACGAATATGCCTTAAGATTACATTATATGTATTGATATTAAAAGTTCCCGCAATGCAAATACCGTCACCTGGTGCAGATTGTCCAGCGACAGTAATGTCAGGATTGTTGATATTCAGATCATCATTTATTTTGATTGTTCCTGCGACCTTAAAAATAACGATGCGGGGGCCGTTTGTCTCGAGCGCAGCACGCAGGCTTCCGGGTCCGTTGTCATTCAGATTTGTTACGGCGATCACTTTACCGCCTCGTCCTCCTGTGGTAAACATTCCTGCTCCCCATGCTCCGGGAAATGCAGGAATCACCCCTTCAGGCAGTCTTGGTGGATGCGGAGGGATTTGTCCCTGCTCAGGCTGATCATTAACTACGTTTGGATTTTGAGCATTTAAACTCAATGATGTAATAAGCAAAACTAAAAATAAAAGGCTTCTCCTGAAGACCATACTGAATAGATTCATTTTCGTGTGGTTAAGATTTAAAAATAAGATTGTCGTGAAATTACAACTTACAATTCAAATGATGAAACCAATCCGCGAATCTAAATAAAGTTTAACAGTTTGACTGTGTATTTTATTGGAAGAATCTTGACTCGAATCAAAAATACCAGTCGGAATTTTTAACTATATCATTACTATTTTAATTTTATTATATCATCTATATTTATATTATTATTTAATATTTATAGCATCTACTATGTTATTCCTATATTTATTTTATTATTTATATGTATTTATTTTGTCTTGGCGAAACCAAAAAGTCCTTTAATTATTATTGATCGGCTAAAGAATTTTTGATTGTTTGCCGGTATGTTATACTACTGATTTTTAATAATTTTCAGGCATGATACGCCAGTGATTTTTTAAGGATTTTATGTTTTTTGAGACCGTTTATAAGCCAGTTTGAGGCTTTGTATCGCATTGTATTTATGCCAGTTACAGCAATTGTTAAAATTATAAGTCACATAAGAGACCACATATAAATAATATAAATTCATTATCTTAATAAATTAAGATAATTAGAGATATTTTATCAGGCGCGGGAGCGCTACGCGCAAGCGCACGCGAGCACATGCGCATACGCGAGGGAAATTTTAAACCCTTGAGTTTAAAATTTCAGCCCGATGAATTGATCAAAAGTGCCCTTAAGTTGATGAATTGTTCCACGACAGTTAGTAAAAAGATGCACGACAGTTTTTTAGATATACGCATCAATTCCTATCAAAAACTATCAAAAAATATCAAATCCTATCACTTTACGAAGTTGCTTAATACTCAGAACTACTTTTGCAAAAAAAGACAAACGCGGACAAACACGGACAAATACGGACAAATCCGGACACTTTTTGATGATTTATGCTTTGCGTTTATACTTTTGCAAAAACTAAAACAACCAGATACTGATAAAAACTCACAATGATGAAACGAATAATTCTTGCACTGACCTTTGCTTCACTTTTGCTTTGCATCCCCTGCAGTGTCCATGCTGTTTCCGAAACAGGAAATGCAGAACAAATCACAAAGCCATATCCTGAAGAAAAAATCAAATCATTGATTGCAACCTGTCAGCTTTGGGGGTTTCTTAAATATCATCATCCATACGTTGCTGAAGGCAACTATGATTGGGACAAGGAATTAATGAACAGAATACCTGCAATTCCTGAAACCAAAAGCGAAAGTGAATGGAAAAGATCTCTTGACGAAGTCCTCCAAAGAGCCCTCGAAATCATCGGGAAAGACTCTCAGAAATGAAAATCAGAAAAAATCTAAACATTGTCAGGATAAACTAATCGAAACGCAATAAACATTATTTCAGGGGCAAAATATCGGTTTCAGTATGGTCAGATACTTTCGCCAATATCTGTCTAGCAATCAAAAAGCTGTAACTCAACTTTTCTTTTTTATCTATTAAAATTCTATATTTTGATATGAAACACCGCGATATAATAATACGAAGGATTGTCGAGATGATAAATCAGACAGAGCCAAATTCAGAGCTATATCTATATGGTTCCCGTGCTCGCGGTACAGCAAAGAAGTGTTCTGATTGGGATTTGCTTTTGCTATTAAATACTGATCAATTATCCTTTGATTATGAAACCCGTTTGATGGATAATTTCTATGAAATTGAGTTGGAAACCGGAGAGGTTATATCACCGTTGATTTATACAAAACATGATTGGCAGTCTCATCATCGTTCAACCCAATTATTTTCAAACATAACCAAAG
>CAZUED010000035.1:0-2409 GCA_964619545.1 uncultured Muribaculaceae bacterium
TTTGTCAACCTCGCGACGTAATTGACAAATGGCTTTTGGCGTAATATAATATATCGCATCGGGCCGATTGGTATTTTTTACCGGTGGAATATCTCCAGTGACCTCCCGGCAGTAATTGACCAGAGACGTGAAGAGAAATTCGGGTCCTCCCGCACCGGGCTCCGTGAATAATAATATCGTTGACCCGATTGGAACGCCGCCGCCAAGTATTTTATCGACTGAGGGGATGTACGTCGGAACACGAATGATTGTATGATCATCTGGCATTTATGTGATTGATACTATCTGCATGAATAGGGATATAATTAACCCCTATCTAGCCAATTACCTGCATACTATCTATGCGCATCTTCGGAACTACGGAACCATCGAACGTCTTCGTTTCGGCAGAGATGTGCACCCCGCTTCTGAGAATGTCAAAAACGTTCCCTGAGATCATTGCTTTTTTCACCGGACTGACAAACTTCCCGGACTCGGCAAAGAATGCGTTGGCCACTTCCACGGAAAATTCGCCGGTGAGGGAGTTTGCCGTATGCGCTCCGATAACCTCGCGAACGAAGAGACATGGTTTGTCCATAACATCAGATACCGGTGCCGCGATCCGCAGACAATGCGGATGAATATATGTCGCCCCGTTTCCTGCCCTATGGGCATGTCCTGTCGAGGTCGTTTTTGCCTGCGATGCAGTCTTTACGTCATACATAAATGCGGAGAGCACGCCGTTTTGAACGATCGAAAGGTCGGAAGTTACCGTTCCTTCAGAGTCGAACCGCTTCCATGCAGAACCAGCCGGATCCATGGGAACATCCGAGATCGAAACCGAAGGATGCAGAACATCCTCGCCCAGTTTTCCTACAAAAACCGATTTTCCTGAAAGAACGTTCTTTCCATTCACGGCCTCGGTAAAGAGATCGAGAATAAGTGATGCCACCACATGTTCGGAGAAGACAACGTCGTATTTCTTTGTCTCAACATTCGCGCCGTTTCGGGAGGCGGTCGCCCAGAATGTGGTTTCTTCACCAATCTTTTCCGGATCGACACGATCCAGGAACGGGCTTGAGTCATAGTCATACCCGGTCGAGTTCTCGCAGATGGCATCCATCCCAAGAGAAATACCGGAAATCTGGCGTGTGTAATGAACATCGTTCGAGTTGGCAATAACCGCTGTTCCTGTCGAAAGAGAGACCCCTCCTGTGACCACGCGTGCCTCGGGGTGCTTCGCGGCTCCGGCATTCATCCGTTCCAGATACTCGGCAGCAAGGTCCGGCGTCACAGTGATGTCTGGATCGAATGGGTCGCGGCCGTCCGGCAGCGCGGCCTTTGCCGGGAAACCAGTCCAGCCGGGAACCGGTTCTGAAAGTTTGGCTGATGACAAGGCAACATCAACGCAGTCTTTCCACCTTGCGGCATCTGAGGTTCCGGATATTCCAATGCGGTTGTCCTTCACCACCCGGAGATAAATGGAACTGCCCGCATGTTCGAAAACCGAAGAGACGGCCATCTCCCGCTGTTCAAGGGATATGTCGGTATAATCCAGCATAAATACCTCGATCTCATCGGCAAACTTCTCACCGTACGAGATGATCCGGTCGATATCGAGTTCAGACATTTCCGCCGCCTCCAACTAACGCCTCGGTAAGATACACGTGGGGAGCTCCATCCGATACCGGAACCGACTGACCTTTCCCGCACATTCCCGAAGACATTTTGCGTTCTTTCCCGCACAAAGCGATGTTATGCAGCACCGAGAGAATATCCCCTGAGAGGGACACGTCACGAATCATTTTTGCAGTTTCTCCATTTTCGATCAGATATCCATACTTTGCATTGAACTGGAAAGCCCCGCGGCCTGGATCGACCTGCCCGCCCCTTGAACCGATCAGGAGAACGCCTTTTCTGCATTCGGCGATGATCTCATCATAGGAGGCGTCGCCTTCTTTGATGTAGGTATTACTCATACGAACCAGAGGCTGCATTCCAGGTTCGGCTCTGGCATGACCTGCGTCACCGGTATCCAGACCGACGGCGGCCAGGGTCTCGCGGGAATGCATATATTTGTGCATGATCCCGTTTTTGATCAGTTCTGTCGGACCGCAGGCAACACCTTCAGCATCGAACGGCTCGTATCCGTATCCATGCATAGAAGGATCGTCGATGATGGTGACGAGAGACGAGCCGACCTGCTCGCCCAGTTTGCCGGCAAGAACGGACACACCATCTCGTACGGCGTCTCCTTCGCTTGCATGACCGACCGCCTCGTGAGCAAATACGCCGCCGATCGCCGGATCCAGAACGGCAGGCATGCGTCCTCCGGAAACGGCGGAGGCATCCAGAAGTTCAACAGCGCGTTTCGCACACTTCTCGCCGTAAGGAAGATACTCTTTTAATGAAAGGGGACCTACGACCGCC
>CAZUED010000035.1:2419-2742 GCA_964619545.1 uncultured Muribaculaceae bacterium
ATGTCAGCTCCGCGGTTTGCAACCGCCGAGATGGTGAAGAGCGTGCGGCAGACCGAAGAGGAGGAGGAATAACCATTACAGTCTTCGAAGATGACGTCCTGATACTGCTCGGAGTATCGTGCCGAGGTGCTGCAGATCTCCGGTATTTTTGCGGACCCTTCGAGAAGAAGGAGTTGCGCGGCTTTTTCCTCGAGAGGGGTTTCTGCCTGTTCTTTTGCCGAACATACCCAGGAACGCGGAGAACCAAGCGGCACATCGGCGATATCGGCATGGACGCCGGCAAGACGTGCAGAGGCTGCGGCTTTCTGGATGCAGGCATCCTT
>CAZUED010000036.1:0-2694 GCA_964619545.1 uncultured Muribaculaceae bacterium
ATTCCTTTAAGTATTTAATTCAAATATTTTATTTAATTTTTCTTTCTTAATCGCTTGAAAATATTTCTTTTTCTTGCGATTCCTAGCTTTTTGCTCCCAAATTGGATGGACTATTTTATTAAAATGTTTGCAAATTGCTTTACCGCGTTGTTTCTTTTGATCGAAGCATCCTTTAGCCAGTGCTTCGCGGTATGTCATATTAAATCTATGTAAACGGCAGAATCCACAAATTGACATATTTGTTAAAATGGCAAATTGTTATAATCTTCAGGTAACGCTTTAACTTCTAACTCTATGCGTGGGTTTTCTTTATCAATTTTCCCGAAACGGTAGTCAATAGCGGGGATGATTTTAAACGAATCATCAGGTAAATAGCCATGCTCGGCAAGCACATCGTCGGTAAACTTTTCCACCACTGATAGGACATTTGAAATGTCAAACCGCCGACCACTTTGCGGGTAAATCGTGTAAATCAAGTGACACGGCGGTTTTGGGCAGGCAGACCAATCAAGATTTGACAGGCATGTTGCCAGTAGGTTTTCTTTCCAGGCGATTTTTGCCTGAGACAATATCATGTGGTGCGCGTTCCTATAGAAATTTAGATTTGGGCGAAACACCTTATCTTTCTTAGTTTTTCGCGGCAAAACGACGGACAGGGGCAGAATTATTTTCATGTTTCCCCCCTCCTTGCCGTCGCGCCTGTCTTGGTGCTTTTAATATGAAATAGGATACGCCCGTAGATGTCTTTGATTATGACTGATTTCAATTCAGCCACCCCGCCAATCTAGCAAGCTGCACTGCACCGAAAACAGCGAGAACGCAAACAGACCAGCCAGCCAGGAACAGGCCGATTAAAATTCCTAAGCGTGTCCAGGGAGAATATTTTTTATAGGTCATGTTGGCACCTCCAAAATTGCTTTCATAATCTGATATGCGATTTGCGGCACTACAGCGTTTCCAGCTGCTTTTTTCATTAGGCCTCCTCAAATTGCTAACCTTAGTTGACTTAGTTCTTGTCCAATCCAATTGCTCGCGTCTTTGTAAAAATTCTTTTTTATTTCGAATCCATAAGCACTGCGATCACACCGGATTGCTGCTATTATCGTTGAACCACTTCCGGCAACAGGGTCAATAACTACGTCTCCTTTGTCTGTAAAAATATTGATAATTTTTTGTAATAAATTAAGTGGTTTTTGGTTAGGGTGTATCTTTGGAACGTTGCTATCTTTAACCCAATCCATGCAGTTAAAAATCATTTTCCCTTCATTATTGAACTTAGGCAATTTATCCCGATACAGAAGCAAGGCATATTCGCAGTTTCCAACAATCCGCATATTTGCTTTTAGCACTTGCGCGGAAAAGTTTTTTCTAAATACGAGGTTGATATAATTATTTAACCCGAACTCTTTTGCTTTTTCGATTAATTCAAATTGTTGGTCAAACGCGCAAAAGACTATCATTGCTGGGGCTTTCCCGGATTCTTTTGGCTCTTTTATTAACATCTTTGAGCAAAAATGAAGAAACTCCGACAATCTGAAATTTTTGTCAGTGTCGAAAAATTCAGTATTTGCAAGTTCGCTTTCCCCGTTTGCGTTATTTCCACCGACATACCAACTAGGGTTTGAACCGTAGGCGTTTTTGCCTACATTGTAGGGTATGTCTGCAATAACCAACTGCGCTTTAGGTATCGAATATGGTTTGTAATTCTGAAAATGGTCATTAATCAATTTATGTTGTAATTTAACTGTATATTCTTTTTCATAATACGGTTTAAGTTCTCTCATGCTCATTTTTCCGGCCTCAAACACTTCCCCGATCTTCCACAGTAAACGCAGCCTCGCATAAAATCAAACGCTGACGGATTGTAGCCGGCGCAGCTTTTTAATTCTTCCAGGCAATTCGCCGTGCATTTGCCTGATTCGCAGTATGATTTTTTATCTGACATTAATCCTCCTTTTCAAAGTGACAGAGCGCAACGCGCCGGGAGGCAGCACACCCGGATTGTCACGCCCTGGCTGGTAGCCATTTTCTTAAAATGGGATATCAAGTTCTGACTGTTCGGCGTCTGTGTCGCCGAAACGCTTCTTTACGATCATTTTGGCGTGACTGAATAATTTTTCTTCTACAACGGTAGCTATGTCCCCCTGCTCTAGTTTTGCCCCTAAAGTCACTTCAACCCTTTTATTGCTAAAGGATGGGTATCCCGAGCTACGCAACTCACCATATGCAACATCAACTCGATCTATTTTCATGTAATAATCCCCTCCGCTTTATTTCTTTCGGTTTGGTGGTCATTTAATTGTCCATTTTCTCGACGGTATTTTGTCCATTTTAATATCTAGTATCGTCGCAATATTAGCGGCTTTATCCGGTTGCGGTATTCGCTTTCCTGAGATATACATAGATATGGTAGATGGGTTAAAACCATTCTCCAATAATTTCTTGCGATTTCTTTTGATTAGTTTTCTAAAGCGTTCTTGTTTATTCATGGGGCCACTATATAACTTTACGTTTACCGTGTCAAGCATAAAAAAATATTTTCACACTTCTGTGAATTTTTCTTGACAGAAACAAATATATTTGCTATCCTGCACCCAAATCAAGCAAACAAACCTTCCCGCCCGCCTTCACCGGTAAGGAACGGAAGATTACAAGCCCTGAATGCAGAGGATTCACAAGCTCGGTTCAGGCAAT
>CAZUED010000037.1:0-2048 GCA_964619545.1 uncultured Muribaculaceae bacterium
AATTATTAAGCCGCAAAGATTTGGCGGCTAGTGAACTAGGGGAGCATTTTGATATCACTGCTCCGTCATTATCTCATCACCTATCCACTCTAATGCAAGCAGGCTTGATTCTACAAGAACGCCAGGGTCGTTGGCTGGTTTATTCTTTGAAAAAAGGAGTTTTAGATAAAACAGCTGATCAGCTCCGCTTAATTACTCAAAAATCTAAAAAATAATAGTTAATTAATTAATTTTAGTGTTATGAGCAAAAAATTGTTATGGTTATTTGGGAGCTTATTAATAATTGTTTTAATTTTAAATGCCTGGTTAATTTTTCAACCTACATCATCACCAGCCATTCTGGGCGATCAGGTAGAAGAGATTATTAATCAAGAGATAGCTGGAGAAGTAGCTGATAAGCCAGCTTTAATTGGAGTTGATGACCCTTTACTTGGTCATTCTTGGAAAATTGTTTCTTTAGTTGATGGTCAAGAAATAGTTGATGCTATTGATTATGATTTAAGGATTAATTTTTTGGAGAATCAAATTTCTGGTAAGATTTGTAACCAATTTAGCGCTTCTTATAAATTAGTTGATGGCAATAATTTAGTAGCTGATGGACCGCTAACTAGTACAGAAATGGCTTGTGAAGGAGATATAATGAAAATTGAGTCTATTCTTTTTCAGTTGATACAAAAAGGTCTAGGCTATAGCGTCGCTGAGAGCGGTGTTTTAACTTTAACCGGTGGTGATGGGCAAGTGATTGGCCTCATTGAATCTATAGAATAGAGCTGGAGTGTGCTACTTAAGCTGTTGTGGTTGTTCTTACCGGCGGCTATAGCCAATATAACCGCCTGGTTTTTAAGATCGGTTAACTTTGTTAATTATCCGCTTGATTGCGGCTATAAATTTAGAGGAAAAGCCTTGCTCGGCAACAATAAAACTTTCAGAGGATTTTTATTTGGCATTCTAGCGGCTATAATAACTGCTATTGTGCAAAGATTGTTTTATCAGCAATTGAATAGTTTTTCAATTATTGATTATACTAAAACTAATCCTATTTTATTGGGATTTTTATTAGGTTTTGGTGCTCTGTTTGGTGATTCGTTTAAAAGTTTTTTTAAGCGACAAGCTGATATTAAGCCAGGTCATCCTTGGATACCTTTTGATCAACTAGATTGGATAATTGGCGCTAGCTTATTTTTGAGTTTTTATAGGCCAATTTCCTGGTTAGACAGCCTGATGGCCATACTATTCTTGGGTTTATTACACCCATTATTGAATTTATTGGGCTATATTTTGGGCCTTAAAGAGAATAAACTTTAGGATAATTAGGCCTGACTTTTAAAAATAAAAGACCAGTAGTGTCGCCCAACATGGATGGTAGCTATGATATTTATTAATAGTAGATAATTATCAAGATAAGTAGCCGGTAAATTTGATAATAGCTTTATTATAAATAAAATCTCAATAGCCAACTTATAATAGCTAACTCGGGCCACCGGACTAATAAGCCAGTCGCTGGGCAATTTCTCGTTTTTATTAATGGCCACCAGTAAATAAAGACTGGAGATAATAAAGAGAGTGTAAGCCAAGATTGATTGGGAGAAAAAACTGATTCGTATCAATCCTAAAAGAAAGAAGCAAAAGATTAAGCCATCAGAGAATATATCAATAAATTTACCGCGATCACTGGCGGTTTTTTGATATCTAGCTAGTGGGCCATCAATTATATCAGTCAGCAAGCCGAAGATTAGGACAATTAGAGCTAGGTAGAAGAACTGTTTAATCAGTAAAAAGAAAGTTAAGCCAGCCAGTACCCGTAGTAACGATAAAATATTGGGCGTAATATTTAGTCGGTCAAGCAATAGAAGCAATGGGCCAAAGTAATTAGCTCTAATTCTTTGAGAATATTTATTAGCCCTGTCTATGGATTGATCTAAATTCATCTTTATTCTTCAGGGTCAAGTTGTCTTTAGACTAAGCCCTGAGTTAGCATGCTGTCAGCTACTCGTTTAAAGCCGGCGATATTGGCACCAACCACATAATCAATATAACCCTGCTCATTT
>CAZUED010000038.1:0-2011 GCA_964619545.1 uncultured Muribaculaceae bacterium
GGTGCAAAGTATACAATGCAAGATTTGGCATGGGACGAACATACCCAGTTAGAATATGATACGCCAGCGTTATCATTTTTGCTGGGCGCAAGATATATGTTCTAGGGATAGAGCAGGGAAAAAACCGCGGCGAACAGCTGCGGTTTTTTTTAATTTATGCTTGCAAACAAGAAAGGAATGATTATAATCGCAAACACTTTTGGGGCATCATCTAATGGTAGGATACCGGATTCTGATTCCGTCCATGTTGGTTCGAGTCCAGCTGCCCCAACCAAATTTTATGGAGAGAGAAAACATAAAAATTATGGAAAAAAATAATACAAATCTTGAAATGTGTGGTTATTACGGCTGTAATGTTATTACGGATAACAATGGATGCAAATGCACAGAGTGCAATCCTTGTACGGCCCGTTGTCAATCATGTAAAGAGCCTCAAAAACGTTTAGACGAACAATTTCTGGCAGGGATATATGATTTAGACATTGTAAAATGTAAAGAATGCATGGCTCGTTTTATCAATGCGGGTAAGTCAAGATAAATAAAAATAATATGAAATTTTCCCCGCCATTTGGGCGGGTTCTTTTTTGTCCATATTTAAATATCCGCCTTATTCAGTAAAAAAATCGTTTTTTTCCTACATTTTCCTTGACACATGGTGTGTTTGCCTTTATAGTGTACTAGCTTTCCGTGTAAAGAAGGATAAGCAAAAAAGCACAGAAGTCTGCGGTTTTTGACAGATTTATAATCGCGCAAAATTGCGTTGAAATAAGTCTGAGCGGCAGGTCTTATGTGCAAAATTGTTGAAAAAACAAAGAGATTTATTGATGCCGACCATTAACCAACTGATTCGGAAGCCGCGCGCCAAAGTCGCGAATCGCTCCAAGTCGCCGGATATGAAAGAATGCCCGCAAAAACGCGGCGTTTGCACTCGTGTTTATACTACTACTCCTAAAAAGCCTAACTCGGCTCAACGTAAAGTTGCCCGTGTAAAATTGGCTAATGGACGTGAAGTTACTGCCTATATTCCAGGCGAAGGTCATAATTTGCAAGAGCACTCGGTCGTTATGATTCGTGGCGGTCGTGTAAAGGACTTGCCAGGTGTGAAATACCATATCATCCGTGGTGTATTGGATACTCAGGGCGTGAACGCGCGCAAGCAAAGTCGTTCATTGTATGGTGCAAAAACAAAGAAAGCATAAGGTCATCGGGCTTTATGAGTAATCCCTGAAAAGGGGTGAAGAAAAAAGGAAAAATAGATGTCAAGACGTAATAGAGCAACAAAACGCGAAATTCTGCCAGATTCTAAATACAATAATTTGGTTGTGGCCAAGGCTATCAATATCGTTATGTGGGATGGCAAAAAGGAAGTTGCTGAAAATATCGTTTATGGCGCACTGGCAAAATTGAAAAAAATTGCCAAAGACCAAAACGAACTGACCGCATTTCTGGAAGTTGTTGATGCATTGAAGCCGGCTGTTGAGGTAAAAGGGCGCCGCGTTGGTGGTGCAACTTATCAAGTTCCAGTCGAAGTTCGCAAGGATCGTCAACAGACTTTGGCATTGCGTTGGTTGGTTGGTTTTTCGCGTAAACGCAGCGAACGCTTGATGGAAGATCGTTTATTTGCAGAAATGCGTGACGCTTTGAACGGGCAGGGCGCCGCGTTCAAGAAAAAGATTGACACTCACAAAATGGCAGAGGCTAATAAGGCATTTGCTCATTTCCGTTGGTAAGATAAAAAATTAGAGAAACAAGGTAAAAATTATGTCTGTTGGAAAATATGTAACTTTGGACATGTACAGAAACATCGGTATTATGGCCCATATTGATGCTGGTAAAACTACTACTTCTGAACGCATACTTTTTTACACTGGTAAAACATACAAAATTGGTGAAGTGCATGATGGCGGTGCGACCATGGACTGGATGGCCCAAGAGCAAGAGCGCGGAATTACAATTACTTCGGCTGCGACGACTTGTTTTTGGCGCGAACATCGCATCAATTTGATTGACA
>CAZUED010000039.1:0-1723 GCA_964619545.1 uncultured Muribaculaceae bacterium
CCAAAGTCTGGGATTTTGGCGCACGAAAATATGCCAAAGATAACTGGAAAAAAGTTCCAGATGCTAAAAATCGGTATATGAACGCACTTTGCCGGCATTTATTACAGTCTAAAACCGAGCCAGTTGACAGTGAATCTGGGATTTCACACATAGCCCACGCCTGTTTTAATCTTTTGGCTGTTCTACACTTTGATTTGGAAGAAAAGAAAAAAGGTTGATTTTTTCTAAAATTAGTTTATAATAACCTAAAAGGGAGAAAATAATGGTAAAATTAAAATCTGATAAGAAAAACGTGATAGAGTGTGTGATATGGGCGTTCGTAGTCGTATTCTTGATTGGAATTTGCGCGTTGCTTGCTGGTTGCACCGACATTGGCGCACAATCCATCACAAATGGCGCACAGGCGCAAAATGCAGCAATTGACGCATCATACGCCACATTACCCAAAGAATGCAAGACTGACGCAGTAAATGCGCAATATAAGTCCTTGAAAGAACAAGTAAAAGTTCAAGAAGGGGTATGCTTACAGACCTTGGATAGCGAACGGCGCAATACTGAGTCTTGGATTTGGAAATTCTGGCTTGCTATTGCTGGAATTGGTATTCTTGGTTATTTTCAGTTGAAAAGATTATTTTAGTTCACGGCGATTCTCTGTGGTTAGACTCCCTCCTACATTCTCTCTTCTCTAACCCAGAGATAGCCACCAAGTTTGAGTGTCTTTTTCTCCTTTCCTTTACTTATTAAACACTCAAAAAAAGACCCCCGAAAGGGGGTTTTATTTTATCTTTGTTTTTAATAACAGATTTTCACATTGCCCAAGTTTATACGATTGATCGCGATGCTTTATGGTATTTTCCAGTTTTGCGATTCGTTTATCCTTTAATACGCCAGAATAATAACTTCTAGCAGGGTAATTACGAGAAAGACCAACAATATACCCAGAAAGAAAGAAAACGAATAAAATCCCTATTATTATGATTGTGTATTTCATATTATCCGCCTTATGTCTATTGGTTCTCGGTTCGCCGCCTGCATGCGGAGTTCATATAATACCGACATGTGTCCATTTACAGAATAAAATCCATCTGGATACATATTTTTATCTTCATTTAGGTAAATCTTATGTTTATCTGGGTATTCAGCTACAAATTTTCCATTTTTTCTCGGACTTTTATTTGGAATATACCCTATAAGTGGTAATCCAGCGTTGAATAAAATAGGTTTAATCCTATGTAAATCTATTTTGGATATACCATAAAATATTTTCATCTCTCCCACCTTTGTTATTAAAAACAATATGCGTTTTTATTGTAGCTAATATGTTTTTTTAATTGAATTCGCTTTTTCTTAATAGGTTCTGATGCGATTACAGATTCAGCGTTTGACAATGGAATAAATCCTTCAACATTTTTCCAAAAAGCAAGATAGCATTCATAACAGCAAAAAGTTAATGAAACTATTTTACCTTTATTATTTTTAACTTTAATACCCCTTAAATAATTTGTTCCGCAAAATTCACATTTCATAATTTTTCTCCATTTTTATAATTTTATACCGAATCGGGCAGTCGTGTCAATTCTTTCTTGAACGGCTTATTGCACCACGGGCAGATTAAAGGGTTGGCGCGCGTTTCAAACCCGCAGTGCTGGCATTTATTCATTGTTTTATCCTTAAAATTGCGCCAGTTTAACCTGCCCGTCAATTCGGCTCGGCTGTAATTCAA
>CAZUED010000040.1:0-1615 GCA_964619545.1 uncultured Muribaculaceae bacterium
CTCCACTAGCTACTACAACATCACCAACAACAACACAAGCAACACCAAAACAAACTGCCCCTAAGCTTAAGCAAACTTATGGAATTCCAGCAGTTCCTGGTTCTAATTATCAAGTTGTTCCAGTATACTCAGGACAGTATAATTATGGTACGTGTCCAACCGACAATTGTCCTAATATGAATTATAGTGGTCGGGTAAGATATAGATATTAATATTAATGTTTAATTTAAATAAAACAGTAACAATTACTAATACCGATTTACCATTAAAAACCATTACTTTTGTAGCTGAGGAGGATACTGCATCTCCTGTAGGTATATTTCTGTATCAAAAAGGTAAACCAAATCCTTATAGTACGAGTACTTTTCATTTTAAAACAGTATGTAGTCCTGAAGATTTACTTTTGTATCCATTTGACGGCGTAGATAATTCAGATATTTTTCGTATGTGTAGGTACAATAAGATGATTATACGGTCAGATTCAACAAATTTAATAAACTATGCTTATGATTCTGTTGATTCTCGTGTTGCGCATCTATCGAACGAAATCGACCGTTTAAAGAGTTTTGTGACTTACTATACTTTTTCTGTAACATATGGTAATTTTTTATTAAAATTACATATTTATACTACAATAGATACAAGTGTTGGTAGTAAATTATTAGAAAAAAATGAAAGGGCATATGTGTATGCTGAGGCACTAGATTTTCCAACAGATAAGATTTTTTTGCTGGATAGTAAGAATTTTATTGGTGTTGTGTCTCCTGCTCAAGTTTTATCAAATAATAAGGAGGATATGTCTTCATTTTTTGATGTAGTTGTAGCCAACGCTGAAATTTTGGATTCTTTATTACAGGAAGTTTGTACTCAAGTTGATAATTTAGTATATCTACATAACTTAGAGCACGAATTAACAACTTAGTAATTTAGGTTAAATATAAATAATGGAATCGTATGTATTAACGCCAGCACTAATGCAATCTTTAGCAAGTAATCCAGCAGTAACTAAAGAAATTGTACCGTTTGCTGTATTAGATAAAACATTAAAGTTATTAAATAGGTCTAGATGTGGCTGTTGCGGAGCTTCGGGTAAAAACACTAAAAAGAAATTAGATGCGTTTAATTCTTGTAAGATAGGTGTTATGAGTTTACCTGAGGATAAGCTTCAGTTTTTAAAAAATATTATAGGTGTGCAATATTTAGAGATTGCATACACAGACTCTAGAGGGGTCAGTAAAAACGTTAAAGTGTAAAGGAATTAATTATGTTAGAGAGTGATTATCCAACAATTGAGTTTGTAAGTCTTGGTCCAGAGAAGCCAGACAGTGTAACTGAAGGTGAACGACGAATTAAATGGATTAATAGAACTAATCCGGCAGAGTGCGATATTGAATTAGTTTATTACGGCGATGATAGAACTGAGCTATATGACTACGCAGAAAGTAGAGAGCGTTTTAGGGATGCTATAGTTTGTGCAAGAGAGCAGGGTCATTTAACTCGGCCTTCATTTTCTGATTTTAGTGTCCGCGTGTTTCCTGTTGCAGAGGATGGGTCTGTGCCATCAAAAGACAAGCCTGCTGTAGGAGTACGTAGATTATTTAGAATATTAGATTAT
>CAZUED010000041.1:0-1610 GCA_964619545.1 uncultured Muribaculaceae bacterium
CTCGCCATACGCGGCCTGTGGGTCGTTCATATTATTCACGAGCTTCACGATGATCTCCGGACTCGATGAGACCACCCACTCGTCGGAGATCTTTCTGGAACCGGCATCGGTCATGATGTTCTGCCCGCCGGCGATCGAAATCAGTTGCCCCATCCCCGTATCCGTTCCCTGACCCCAGTAGGCTGTATAGCTTTCCGCAAAGACAGAGCGGGTCAGAGAGATCGGGGCGACCCGTGACTCGATATCGGTAATGACCTCGTCATAATACTCCGCGATTCTTTGAGCCTTTTCCGTATTACCCGAGATCTTGCCGATCTCAACAATATCCTGAGTCATCGTATTCGGCTTCGTGCAGTCGATATACACGATCGGGATCCCTGCAGACGCCATGACCTCGGCATTCTTCGGCTTCGACGTCGCATACCCGATCACCAGATCGGCATCCAGCGAAATCAGATACTCCACATCCGGCTCGTTCCAAGATCCGACCACCGTCGCATTCGGATACATCTTCACCTGCTCGGCATTGTTTGCGATCGACTGGGAAATACCCACGACTTTATCGGCATCGCCCAGGAGATACAGGATCTCGCCCGCATTCGAGTTCAGCAGAACGATCCGCTCTGCCGTATGGTTCAGCGTCACGTTCGACCCGTCCGAATTCATAATGACGATCGAACCCGGCGACTCATCGGAGATACAGCCGGCGGCGAAAACGATACAAAACATAGTCAGGATCAGACCCGACACAATCAGCAGTTTTTTCATACAAACCTCTATGATGGAGCATAGGAGAGAATGAACCTCCCCTTTGCATTTTCGACAAACTCGGCATCGACGCCGTACACGTCGCGGACCGATTCGGTCGTGAGGACCTCCTCCGGAGTACCGTAAGCATACATCTCCCCGTCTTTCAGCAGCAGCACCTTGTCGGTGTATCGAAGCGCCAGATTCAGATCGTGCAGAGCGATGATCATCCCGGAGTTCTCCCTTCTCACGATCTCCCGCATCGTTGCGACAGTTTCCAGAGCCCGGGCGATAAACACCCGCTGCCGCTGACCGCCGGAAAGTTCGTTCACGAACCGGTCGGAGAGATCGGCGATGTTCATCGTCGCCATCGCCTCATCCACCGCGGCAAGATCCTCGTCCGAAACTGACCAGCTCATATACGGACGGCGGCCGATCAGAACGGTGTCCAGAACAGTTGTGAAGGGCGTGTAGTGGAAGTACTGCGGGACATAGCCGATCATCTTCGCACGGTCGATCGGGTCGATCTTCTGAACATCCGTCCCGTCGATCGTGATCGACCCGGACGAAGGCGCAAGGATATCGGCAATGGTTTTTATCAGCGTGGACTTTCCTGATCCGTTCGGGCCGAGAAGTGCGAGGACCTCGCCCGATTTCGACTCGAAGCTGATGTCTTTCAGAACCACGTGACTGCCGTACTTCTGCCTCACCGACGAGACCGAGATGTTCATGCCAGGTACCTCCCGTGTCCTCTGGTGATCAAAAAGAGGAAGAAGAGGCCGCCGAGGATGTACATGATGATCCCAACAGGGATCTCGATCGGGGCAAGAATGACCCTGGCGACCGTGTCCGAGACCAGAAGG